>JBAZOO010000064.1:0-2859 GCA_041648735.1 Lentisphaeria bacterium | reverse complement strand
CGCGGTTTGGCACCTCGATGTCGGCTCATCACATCCTGGGGCTGAAGAAGGTCCCAAGGGTTCGGCTGTTCGCCGATTAAAGTGGTACGCGAGCTGGGTTCAGAACGTCGTGAGACAGTTCGGTCCTTATCCACTGCGGGCGTAGGAGATTTGATGGGATTGTTCCCCAGTACGAGAGGACCAGGAACAAGCAGCCTCTGGTGTCCCGGTTGTTCCGCCACGGAGCAGCGCCGGGTAGCTATGCCGCGAAAGGATAAGCGCTGAAAGCATCTAAGCGCCAAGCCCCCCCAAAGACAAGATCTCCCAGCGCGCAAGCGCTCTCAAGACTCCCGGAAGACGACCGGGTCGATAGGCCGGGTGTGCAAGGCCAGCAATGGCCGCAGCGGACCGGTACTAATCAGTCGTGAGGCTTGACTGCCTTTTTTTCCGGCCCCCGCCAACCGGGGACCGGCAAAGAAGCATGAATCATCAGCATCATCCCGGCGCAAGCCGCCTTCCCAGTGTCTGCATCCCCTTCATCTGGCCGTTCCCTTCTTTGGGCCGGCGACATCGCGAGGAAGAAACACCCGTTCCCATCCCGAACACGGCCGTGAAGAGCCTCTGCGGCAATGGTACTGCACTTCCGAGTGCGGGAGAGTAGCCCGTCGCCGGCCCTTTTCCATTTCCCACGACGCCAAGGCCGCCCCGGGCAGACCGCCCCGGGCGGCCTTTTTTTTGCACCAGCCAGGAAAAGGTCTATAGTTCAATTCCCCCCAGTTCCGTCCGGACCGGAGAATGCCCATGAGTCCAGGCAGATACCGCAGCTCCCAAACCTTTGACGGCCGCAAGATGGCCGGGGCCCGCGCCCTCTGGCGCGCGACCGGGATCAAGGATGGCGACTTTGGCAAGCCGCTGATTGCCATCGCCAATTCCTTCACCCAGTTCGTGCCGGGGCATGTCCACCTGCACAACTATGGGCAGATGGTCAAGGAGATGATCGCGGCGGCGGGCGGCATCGGCGCCGAGTTCGACACGATCGCGATTGACGACGGCATTGCCATGGGGCACGCCGGCATGCTGTATTCATTGCCGAGCCGCGAGGTCATTGCCGACAGCGTCGAGTTCATGTGCAATGCCCACTGCGTCGACGGCCTGGTCTGCATTTCGAGCTGCGACAAGATCACGCCTGGGATGCTCATGGCGGCCATGCGGCTGGACATTCCGGCCATCTTTGTCACGGGCGGGCCGATGGAGGCGGGGAAGGCCGTGACGTCGAAGGGCGAAGTCAAGCTCGACTTGATTGACGCCATGGTCATGGCCGCCGAGCCGGGCGTTTCCGACGCCGACCTGCGTGAGGTCGAGGTCCGGGCCTGTCCGACCTGTGGTTCCTGTGCCGGCATGTTCACGGCCAACAGCATGAACTGCCTGGCCGAGGCGCTGGGGATGGCCCTGCCTGGCAACGGCTCGCTGCTGGCGACGCACGCCCTGCGCAAGGAATTGTTCCGCACGGCCGCCACGCGCATCGTCGAGATGTGCCAGGCCTGGTATCTGCGGGGCGACGCCGCCGTGCTGCCGCGCGCCATCGCCACCAAGGCCGCCTTCGAGAATGCCATGAACGTGGACATCGCGATGGGCGGCTCCACCAACACCGTGCTGCACATCCTGGCCGTGGCCCAGAGCGCCGGCGTGGATTTCACCATGAAGGACATTGACCGCCTTTCCCGCCAGGTGCCCTGCCTGTGCAAGGTGGCCCCCAATTCCCGGCAGTTCCACATGGAGGACGTCAACCGCGCCGGCGGGATTCCGGTGATCATGGGGGAGCTGATGCGCAACGGCCTGATCCACGAAGCGTGCCCGACGGTCTCCGGCGACCCGATCGGGCTGCAAATCCGCAAGAACGACCTCCGCGGCAACGCTCCGGAGCTGACGGCGGCGGCGCAGCGGCGCGCCCTGGCGGCGCCCGGCCACCGCTTCTGCCTGGAGGGGTTCGCCCAGAACCAGATGTATCCGGAAGCCGACCTGGACGCCGCCACCGGCTGCATCCACGACTTCGCCCATGCCTACACCCGGGAGGGCGGCTTGAACGTGCTCCATGGCAACCTCGCCGCGGACGGCTGCATCATCAAGACCGCCGGCGTCGATCCGGCCCTGTTCCATTTCGAGGGCACGGCCCGGGTCTGCGATTCGCAGGAGGCGGCCATCGAGCTGATCCTCGGCGGCACGCTCAAGCCTGGCGACATCGTCGTCATCCGCTACGAGGGGCCGCGCGGCGGGCCGGGGATGCAGGAAATGCTCTATCCGACCTCCTACCTGAAGTCGCTGCACTTGGACAAGCAGTGCGCGCTGGTCACCGATGGCCGTTTCTCCGGCGGCACTTCCGGGCTCTCGATCGGCCACGTCTCGCCCGAGGCGGCCGAAGGCGGCCTGATTGGGCTGGTGGAGGATGGCGACCGGATCGTGATCGACATTCCGCAACGCTCCATCCACCTGGCCGTTGCCGAGGCGGAGACCGCCCGCCGCCGCGCGGCCATGGCGGCCCGCCGGGAGGACGCTTGGCAGCCGCGGCGCGAGCGGGTGGTTTCCACCGCGCTCCAGGCCTACGGCCTGCTGGCCACCTCCGCCGCGAAAGGGGCGGTGCGCGACCTTTCCCAGGTCCGCCGGGCCACCGCCTGACCGGAAGCGCCATCCCCTCGTCGCGGGGACGGCCATAGCTTCGGTCCATTGCCCCGATTCCGCCGAGCCATCGCCCGCCTCCTCACTGACTTTTCTTTCTTGGATCCCGCGCCGGCAAGTTGCCCGGGCCACCGCCACGCAAAAAAAAGCTGAGGCTCGCACGGAGGTCACGGAGTCCACGGAAAAAGACCATTCCCTCACCCCTCC
>JBAZOO010000063.1:0-3202 GCA_041648735.1 Lentisphaeria bacterium | reverse complement strand
CGGCTCGGGAGCGTCACGGGGCCGCGTGCCCCCCTGATCCCACGGCAAGCGGATTGCATCGCTGGTGAGTGCTCGGCTGGCTGGCCGGTCGGCCTGGGTGGAGGGCCGGGCGGCGGCCTGACGGGGCCCCTTACCGGCTACGCCCGCGCGGGGGCATGGCGCGCGCCTCGGAAGCAATCGATGTTCACAGCGCCACGCGGCGAGCGGGCGTTACTGGCACATCTCTCAGAGGCCAGGACCGTTAATCCAGAAGCGCGCCCCCTGACATGCTCTGGGAGATCTCGGGCGCGGGCTGCGCCGGTCCCCGTCCAGCCGCCGCCCGGCCCTCCACCCAGGCCGCCCTACGCTGGCGGCGCAGTGGTCGTGCGAGGTCAGGCGGGCGCGGGCACAGGCGCACTGCGGAAGACGGCCATGGGCCGCGCGTGTCGTTGGTCGCGCCAGAGCGCCCGTAGCCGTCCACGAGCAGCCAGCAGCTGGCAGGCCTCGCACAGCACGGCGGCCGCTCGTGCCAAGAGCTGGCGCGCGTGCGAGACGAGCCGTGCCGGGATGTGGAAGACGGAGAAGCGCAATCGCTTGGGCCGCGCATCGGCAAGGTGAGGCGGCAGGCCGAGCGTCTTGAGCGCGCTCAGCACGTTATAGGTCAGGCAGCAGAGCCGAAACCAGGCCGCATTGGCGCCGAATGCGCCGCAGGGAAGCACCCCGGCTCCGAGCTCGTTCTTCAGCACGTCGTGAACGATTTCGATGTGGCCAGCCTTCTGGTAGTGCCAGCGAAGCAGCTCGGCCCCGTCGGTGGCTCGGTCATTGGTGACCACGGCCACGAACAGTCGTTCGGCGCCGTTGGCGAAGAGCAGCCCTTGGCGCTTCTGGATGCGCTTGACCAGCGTGCGAAGCGGCGCCGAGTCTTTGGTCCACCTGCCCGGCGTGTACTCCACCTCGCTCCAGCTCACCGTTTCGTCGGGGCGTGATTCGTAGGGATGCCAGTCGGCATCGGGCAGCGCCTCGCACCGGGACCGAAGCTCTTGGCACAGGTCGGCGCTGACCGTGAAGCGCTCGATGCGTTGGGCCGGAGCGGCCAGCCACTTGAGCAGGTGCTCCTCGTAGGCCGCGCTGTCGGCACGAAAGCGGCGCTGCTCCACCGAGTCCGGCAGCGCTCCAAAGGCTCGACGTACCACCTCGAGCGGCCCTTTGCCTGCAGGCACATTGCCGTCGCGAAACTCGTCGGCCACGACCACGTCTTGCTCCACCCAGTAGACCACCTCCGGCTGGTAGCCGCGGCCTCCGGTGTACAGCGGCGTTGCCTCCCGCTTACGGCTCTCGATGCACGTAGCGTCGAGCTCGAGCGTCGCCACCTTGCCTGGCCTCATGCGTTGTAGGTTGCGCACGCTGCCCACCAGCACCCGCCCCAGGCTCGCGAGTGCGGCGCTCTCCGGTGCCAGCAGCGCCGTCTCGCCGCGTTCCATCTCCCGCCGCGCTTTCGCCAGCAGCTTCTCGTCGTGAAACGCATGCAAGAACTGCCTCGACGCTTCCGGTGACGGCCATTGCTCCTTGCCCAACAGCTGCAATAGCCCCCGGTCCGCCCCAAGCACCTGCAGGTCGTCCAGGCACTCGCCACCAGCCGCCAGCAACAGCACCAACGCCTCCACGTGCTCCTGCTCGCTGTAGCCACTTCTCCGCTCGCGGATCTTCACCTGCTCGCGCACCAGCTCGTCGACCCCGAGCGCCATCATGGTTTCCTGCACCAGCGGCAGCCCCGCTCGCGCCGTGATGTCCTCAGGCTCCCCCGTCGCTTCGATCTCGAAGGGAAGAATTCCCTGCGGCTCCTGGGCCGGCCGGCCTGGCTTGTCGCTGCGCATCATGGCCCTTGGACGCGTACCACGGCCACGGCGGCTCACGCTCGCCGTGCGCCGCGCGCACGCTCGCGTTGCCCTTCAGGCCCGCGCGTGCGTGAGCCGGTGCAGCATCGCGGCTACCCGGTCGAGCTCGGCCTCCGCCGGCGCCACCAGGGCCGGGCTCAGGTAGCCCCACGCCACGGCCAGCTCCAGCGCCGAGCGTGTTTCCCGCGTGCTGCCCGCCGCGCTGAAAAGCCTCGCTCGACCCGTGCCTGGGTCGCTGCGCTCCGCTTCGCCGATGTTGAGCACCATACTCGAGGCTGCCGTGCGCAGCTGCTGCGCCAGCGACCGGTCGTGCCGCGCGATGACCGCCACCACAGGCCGGAGCTCGGTGACGGCTGCTAGTGCGACTTGGTGAACCTGTAGAGCCATTGGGAACCTCCTGGGTGGCGGGCGTTTGCGCGCCGCTCGCCCCCGGCTTGCGGCGCGCAAACGCCCACCCCAGACGCTTCCTGTCTGCGCTCTCGCAGGGCGCCGACCGCCTCGTCTCGACGCGAGCCACGCCACCACGCACACGGCGTGCACCGCCTGCGGGGCGCGACGTGTGCACTGCTCTCCGCTTCACGGCGCAGCCGACCCACACGCGGACTCGGACGCGGACGTCGGCCGCAGCAACGGAACACGGCCCGCCGAAGCGGCTGCCGAACGCCGCTGCCGAACGCGGCCACGGCGGCGGGCTGCCGCTCGCAGACGCTTCACCTCGCGGGTGCAACCCCGCTCGGCCCTTTCTGGATCAATTCCGATCCCTTACGCCCCGTTTCCACGCCCTAGCGTGGAAACGGGGAGTAGGCTTCCGACAATCTGCTGGTAGCAGCGGTGCACCCGCTCCGTGGTGTCGCGGTAGCTCCGCACGAGCTCCGCGGCAGCCTCGTGCGCCGGCCGGCCGCGCAGCCCCATGCGACGGGCGAGCGGGCCGAGCCCGGGGGCTCCCTGCTGGAGCAGGTGCGTGTCATCGCCGTGCACGACCCGCATGCGCTGCTCGAGGCGGCGCAGCAGCTCGTGAGCCTGCTGGAGGGTCTGGGTCTGCTCCGCAGCCAGCACGCCGCTCGCGCCGAGAGCAGCGATCGCTCGCTCGGTGCGGGTCGTGCGCACGCGCTGGTCGTGGCCATGGACCAGCTGCAGGAGCCCGACGGTCAGCTGCAGCTCGGCGAGCGCGCCGCGGCCGAACTTCACGTCGTGGCGCCCCGGTCTCTCGCGCGCCAGCTCACGCAACACGCGACCTCGCAGTCGGTCGATCTCCGCCGCAGCAGCGGCAGCCGGCGTCGCGCGCTCGTACGCCGCTTCGTTCACTACGCGCATGGCTGCGCGCCCGA
>JBAZOO010000062.1:0-3214 GCA_041648735.1 Lentisphaeria bacterium | reverse complement strand
CGACGACCCGGACGGTGAGGGGCAGGACCCGGCTGCCTGAGCGGCGGTCGTGCCGGGCGAAAACGGGCAGGGAAGCGAGGGGGCGGCCGGATGCGCCGTCCTGGCGGACCTTGAGATAGGTCTGAATGGCATTCCAGGCGGCGGCGGTGAAGAGGACCTCGCGGTCCTTGCCGCCCTTGCCGTACTTGATAGCGGCGCCCCTGGTGGCATGGAGCAGGTGGCTCCTCTCCAGGCGGACCAGCTCGCCAACGCGCATTCCAGAGCTGCGCAGGGCTTCGACGATGGCCACGTTGCGCAGGCGGGCGAGCTGGCGGCGTCGGACGTCGCCGGCCGGGGTCGAGGGGTCGTGCTGCAGGGGGCGGGCAGCCTCGTCGAGGAGGGCCTGGACAATGTCGGCCGTGGGCAGGCGGTCAGGCGGGAGCTGGCCCCGGTTGCGGACCTTGGAAGCCCTGGTATAGGCCTTCTTGAGGGTGTCATAGTCGGTCATGGGCCAGGCGAGGGCCTGGGTTTCGATGATGAGCCATTCGAACCACATGGCCACAGCAAAGAGGTAGCTGTGGCGGGTGGATTCCCGGATCCGGGCGGGGTCGCCGCCGGCGTGGGCGAGCAGGTGCTCGTACACGTAGGTGACATAACCGTTAGCCAGGGCGGGGGTCAGGTGGGGCAGGGGGAGGGTATCGGGGTCGAGGTCTTGGGAACGGAGGTAGGCCAGGAAGAGGCGCAGGCCGGTGCCGTAGGCGCGGGCGGTGCCGCGGGAGCGGGCACTTTCGAGGTAGGTGCGAAAGGCGGCGACGGAGCCGGAGACGGTGGGGGGGCTTGTTTGGGTCATTGGTCGTCGCCGGCCGTCAGCAGTTTGCTGGCCTGAAACTCCTGGAACAGGGTCTGGCCGCTTTCGGGGTTGACGGCATAGGGCAGGAAGACTTCGGTCAGCTCGGCCAGGCCAGAGTCGATGATAGCCATTTGCGCTTCGCACCAATCTTTGACGATGCGCCAGGCGACGCGGCGGGACTGCTCTTCGGTGCGCAGGTTGCGGGGCACGGCCGGGTCATCCCTGAGCCGGGCCCAGACACCGCGCCAGTTGGATGGCAGGCGGAAATTGACCAGGCGGCCGGTGACGTTCACGAGGAAGGTGACGGCTACGGGCTGAGCGTGGTCGTCATAGTCGATGTTGATAGAGCGGGCGCCGGCGCGGGCGAGGATGTGCTGTATCTCGCCTACGGTTTTGGCGCTGTGGATCTTGGTCGTGTAATTCAGGATGGGCATGGGGCAGGCTCCTTCGATGGGTACCGGTGGGGCAGGAGGTGAGCGGCGCCGGTACTTCCTGCCCCTTGTTTTTATCGCGTCAAACTGTGGTTTGACGAAGTAACTATAATTCTATTATAGGGGAATACCACGCGCTGTCAAGACCTTTTTCCGGCCCCCCACCGGGCCGGTTTGCGACTCGCAGGCCGGGGCGCCCGGGCACGTCCTGGCGTGGGCTTTCGGGCCAGCCTGGCCCCGGCCAGGGGATCTGCCGGCCCCGGCGGCCGCCCTCCCCTGGCCGGGGTTATGGGTGCCCATACTGGGGCTGAGCCCCCTACCCCAGTATGCGGGGATTATGTGTTATTATGTCGAGTAGTGCATCGGGGATGGGGGGACGCAAAAGCCCCCGGGCGGGGTGCCGGGGGCTTGGACGAGTCTGGATGTTACGCTACACAACCGATGTCATCGACCGTGAAAGCGTCTGTGGCGGCCAGTAGGGCCGCGTCCGCCGTTTCGGCTACCACGTAACCGGCGAACATCATGCCTATCACCTGACGGTCGTCCTCCTGCTCCTCGCGAGACGGCACGGCCTCACAGAGGATGACGTCGTCGTCGCCGTGGTCGGAGGCCAGCAGCACCAGCCACAGGGGGCCGGTGGGGTGAAAATCTTCTGGGAGCCAATCTTTGTAGACGGTTGCCATGCCGCTCTCCCTAGAGTGTGCCTATCATGTGGCTAAAGACGTCACCGGTGGGCTCGTCGGCCGCGCCGTTGTAGTACAGGACGTGCCCATTGGGCCTGACCTCGTGATGCCCGCCGTGCCGGGCTTCCAGGAGGGCCGCAGCGGCGCGGGCCAGGTCACCGGCCCCCAGGTCGGCCCACCACTCGGCACCGACCCGTACAAGGTCGAAAGGCACGTCCTGGATCCGGGGCCGGAGCTTGCCCCCGGCGATGGCCTGCTCGATGGCCCCCGGGGACGTGAGCCAGGTCTTGCCCGATCGCCGGGCTTCCAGACGGCCCTCGCGGACTGCCTGGGCCAGCGTCGAGTACGCCAACTGGTACCGCTGGCTGCCCTCTTCCAGGGTGATGGCCTGCTGAAGTTGCTGAATGTCCATCGGTTCCCTCCTCTATCCTGATGCCCATATTATATCATAGTATTCTATGATTGTCAATCCCCCAGTTTCATTTCCCGGGAAATTCGTTCCCCGGGGCGGGAAGGGGGGGGGGGTGGACCGGGCTCAGGCTTCGAGGTATTCGTCGGCCTCGTCGGGGCCCACCGGCTCGCAGACCCGGAAACAGCGGTCGATGATGGGCGCCCAATTCGTGGTTTTGGGCCGGGCGGGGTCCGCCTTGCAGCGGGCCAGGCACTCGGCCGCCGGCGGCGCAACCTTGACCACGGTCACCCGGTAGCCGGCCGCCCTGGCCAGCTCGATGAATTTGGCCCGCTCCCGCCGGGTGCGCCCGGAGATAGGCACGGCGACGGCCAGGCCATGGCGGAGGGCTCGCTCGATGCCTGCCCGGGTCATGGCCTTGGCTGTGTTTTTGACCTCGGCGTGGAACTGGAGGGAGCCCCAGACCGCTTCGATGATGCGGTCGTTGTCAAAGAACGTATAGCCGGGGTAGCGCTCCCGGGCAAGGGTCGTCTTCCCGGAGCCGGGCGGGCCAACAAACAGGGCGAGATGCTTGTCTTTGACGGGTCTCATAGGTCACCATACCTCTCTTTCAAATCGGTGCGGGGTGCGCGGTTGACACGTTTCAGGCGGAGGTCGTTGTTCAGCAGTGCCCGGACGACGTTGGGGTCGTCGGGCGACAGGGCCAGGCTCCTGTCCAGGCGGCGCTGGATGGACTCGCGGACGTCCTCTGGGTAGAGCTGGAGCAGGAAATCGGTGCTCACGTCACGGGCGGCCTGCAACACCTCGTGCAGGTCCACGTGGGTCAAGGAATTGACGCCGGCGACACGTTGCAGGAAGCGGT
>JBAZOO010000061.1:0-3337 GCA_041648735.1 Lentisphaeria bacterium | reverse complement strand
GCTCGTCCCCCCTCTTCTCAGACCCGGACCCCGAGGCCCCCACCCACTCCCGGAACTCCCGCTCCGCCCGGATCACCGCGCGGTCGAACTTCTCCGTCCCGGGCCCGGCGGCCACGGCCGCCAGCTCCTCGGCCATGCCCTCGAGCCGCTCGGCCTCCTTCAGGTGCTTCCGGGGGCCCACCCCACGGGCGGCCAGGTCTCGCAGACCCTTCGCCTGCCGCCGCAGCACCTCCTGCGTCGAGGGCTGAGCCTGCTGCGGCGCCTTCAGGCCCCCCGGGCCGAACAGCGCCTCACCCAGGCGGGCCTGCGCCGCCTGCTGCGAGGCCTGCGACTGCCGGCCGCTCGGACTGCCCAGCGCGATCGCGTCGCTCATGGTGTCCAGCGTGCGCGCGGGCAGGGCCGCGGGCTGGTCGGCCGGCACGGTCACCGCCGGAGGCTCCGGCTGGGTCGCCGGCACCTCCAGCTTGGGCTCGGGCTTCTTCTCCCCGAACAGGTCGCCCTGGGCAGCGCCCCCCTGGTGCTCCTGCGGATTCCAGTGCCGCGTGTGCTTCGGGTCCTCCCACTTGCCGCCCTTGGGCCCGATGTAGGGCCCGCCAGCCTTCTGGAGCTCTCCGGCAGGGACGGTCAGGCGCGGCCCGCGCGCCCGCGCGTCCAGCGCCTCAAGCGCCTTCTTGAGCGCACCCGTCTCCCTAAGGGCTGCCACCAACGCGCCGATCTTCTCCCCGATCGCCGCGCGCTTCGCCCCCTGGGGGTACGGCTGCGCCGATCTTCCCTTCGCCGCATCGGCCTGGGATGCGAACTTGCGCGTCTGGTACACCTTCCTGGTGCCGGCCACCAGGTAGCTGTTTTCCTGCCCCCGGCGGGCCAGCTCATCCTCGGCCCAAGCCTCGAACGCCCGGGCGAACATCTCGTGCGGCCGTCGCCAGTAGGCGCTCCCCATGGCCTTGGCGTCCTGGTAGAACTCACCCTGTAGGATCTCCTGCACGGCGCTATGGAAGGCCTTGGCCACCACGGGGTCCACGCCCTTGTCCTGCCCGTCGGACACGAACCGGTGCGCCTGCGTGCTCTCCGGATTGCCCGCCTTGCTCAGCAGGTTGTCGAGCGCGTGCGCCCACTCGTGCGCCAGCGCTCCTCCGCCGGAGATCTTGGTCAGGTTGATGATCTCCCCCTGCGTCTCGTAGTGCGCCCGCGCGTTGCCGCTGCCCCGCGCGCCGATGCCCAGCGACAGCCGGCCGTTCATGCTCACCTGCCCGGGCGAGTCCGCCCCCAGCAAGTCCTGCAGGTCGGCGAACGCCGCGTGTGCCGCGGGCACGTGGACCTTGGCATCCTCCTCCGATACCCAGTTGCCGAACTGGACGTTCTTGAGCCCGAACTCCCGCGCGATCTCGGCCGGCGTGCTCTTGCCGATCTCCCGGCCGCCCTTGCGCACCACGGTGTCCGGCACGTCCCGCAGCCACCCGGGGCCGCCCTTCCCCCCGCCGCGCTTCTTGGACTTGAGGTGCTCGTGCATCATCTGCACGTGGTCCTCGGCCGTCGGAGCTGGCCCGCCCTTCTCCTTCGGCTTCCGCATCGCCTTCACGGTCGCCAGCACGTCCAGCCAGGCCTTCGGGGTGGCCTTCTCCTGGAAGGAGCTCCAGCCCCCGCCACCGCCCTGCCCGGAGTTGACCAGCCGGACCATGCGCTCCCCGAGCGCAGCGACCATCTGCTGGTACTGGTTCCCACCCACCTTCCACCCCGCCTCGGCGAGCTTCGCGTCGCGCTTGTAGAACTTCATGCTGTACGACCCATCCGCCGCGCGGATGTGCATGCCGCTCACGTCCCCCGAGGGCAACCCGTTGGCCCACGCCACCGCGGCCGACTCGTCCGCGCGCATGATGAGGTCCCCGCCAGCATCCTGCAGGGCCTGGTAAGCGCGCTTCTTCGCGGCCTCCAGGGCCGCCACCTTCTCCTGGCCGGCCACCAGCTCCGGGGGCAGGGGCTTCTTGACCACCCACCGCTCCCAGAAATCCGCACTGGAGGGGTTCCTCTTCTCGTGGGTGTACTCCGTCCAGAACTGCCGCTTGTACTCGTTGATCTGCGACTGAACCGTGTTGTGCAGATCCCGATAGATGGACGACGCGGCATCGTAGGCCGTGGACAGCGCCTGGATCTGCTCTCGTGAGGCAAGGGTCTTGCCTGCCCGCTGCGCCTCGTGCTCAGCGTACTTCCAGAGCAGGGTGTCCAGCTCCGGCTTCTCCATGGACGCCAGCTCCACCCGGCCGTCGGTCAACCGGTTGAGGTCGACCAGCGCCTCCTGCACGTCCTGGAAGGTGCGGCACGCATCAAACGTGTGCGCCCAGTAGTCCACCCCGTTCATGTAGGCCTGCCGGGCCTCGAGGCTGTCCCCCGCGGCCGGGGCGATGCACGCCTCGATCGCGTGCCGGGCCAGCACCGCCTGGGGCTCCCAACCCTCCGCCAGGAGGTCCTCCGCCTCCCACGGCTCGACCAAGCGGGCCTTGGTCACCAGCTTGGACTGCTCCTCCGGGGTAAGCTTGGCCAGGTCGTCGGCCGAATGCACCAACGCGGCCAAGTCCTTCCGAGAACCCCACACGTGCTCCCCCGCCTCGGCCTTGATCTCTACCGGAGAGCGCTTCGACTCGAGCCCGCGCACCCGCCGCGCGACCGTCGCCGCCTGTGCATCCACCTCCCGGTCCTTGAGCTCCGCGAGGGCCTGCTCCTGCAGGTCGAGCGCAGCCTGGGGAACGGGCTTCCCCGTCTCCGCGGCCTTCTTGGCCACCTGCTGCGCCCGCTCCCGGGCCTCCTGCACCTTCGCCGTGGTCGCCGACGAGAACAGACCCAGCTGGGGCGGTGCGGTCTTCGCCGCGCGGTCCTTGGCCGGTCCCGCGGGCACGGTCACCGCGGGCGGGGTGGGCTTGTCCTTGCCCTCCGGCATGCGCGCCCAGCCCGGCTCCGACTCCCCGCCTTCCTCCCGGATGCCCTGCAGGATGTCCAGCACGGTCTGGGTGCCGTAGTCCCCCACGGGCCCGGCCGCGGTCTCGTAGTGCCAGGCGTCCCCCCGCTTTACGAGGGTGGCCTTCAGGCCATCCTTCCCGCGCACGTTGATCCGCGCGCCCTCCGGCGCCGCCTTGATCTCCTGACCGGTGAGCCCCGCGGGAGCGGGGGGCGCCGCCGCCTCCACCTCGGCCCGGGTGGCCATCCGGGCGGTCTGACCGGCCGCCAGCTCGAGCTTGACCGGGGCCGGGGCGGGCGCCGCCGCCTCGAGCCGCCAGCCCACGTGGTTCTGCTTCCCTGCCGCGTTCTCACCGGGCAGGATCGTCGAGTGATGCATGGTGGTGAT
>JBAZOO010000060.1:0-3503 GCA_041648735.1 Lentisphaeria bacterium | reverse complement strand
GACGAACTCCGCGCCCGTGATCACGGTCCAGCCTTTGAATAAGTCGGTGGCGGTGGGTCAGACGGCGGCATTCAGCGTGGCGGCGTACGGGACGACGCCGCTTGCGTATCAGTGGCGCCGGAATGGGACTAATATCAGCCTGGCGACCAATACGATTTATACGCTCCCGGCGCCGGCGATAGGCGATAACGGGGCGGCCTTCAGCGTGGTGGTGACGAATAGTCTGGGCAGTGTGACGAGCACGAATGCGCGGCTGACGGTGACGAACGCCCCGCCGGCGATCGCGGTCCAACCGGCGAACAAGACGGTGACGATGGGCCAGCCGGCGGGGTTCAGCGTGACGGCGTACGGGACCACGCCGTTGAAATATCAATGGCGCCGGAACGGGGTAAATATTGCCGGGGCCACGGCGTTTTGTTACACGAATCCGGCGACGGTCTCGGGTGACAGCGGCGCGAAGTATAGCGTGGTGGTGAGTAACACGCTGGGCACGGTGACGAGCACGAATGCGCTCTTGACGGTGAACTGCCCGCCGGCGGCGCCCTCCGGGTTGAACGCCACGGCGGCCGCCAGCAGTCGGGTCAATCTCTCCTGGACGGATAATTCGACCAATGAGACGTCCTTTGCGGTTCAGCGGCGGATTGGGCCGACGAACGCGTTTGTCACGATCGCGAATCCCGCGGCCAACGTGACAAGTTATGCGGACACGACGGTGGCGCCGTTGACGGCGTACACTTATCGCGTGTTTGCCAGGAATTATTATGGCAATTCGGCGTATACGGCGGAAGCCGGGGTGACCACGCCGGCCAATGTGCCGCCCGTGGTTTCACTGACCGGCCCGGCGAATGGCGCGAACTATTCGGCGCCGGCGAGTATTACGATTGCGGCCAATGCGAGCGACTCGGATGGCACCGTCAGCCGGGTGTATTTTTACGCGGGATCGAAGTATCTTGGCCAATCTACAGTGGCGCCCTATAGTTTAACTTGGAACAATGCGCCGGCGGGCGACTACAGTCTGACGGCCATGGCGTACGACAACCGCTCCGCCGTCACAACATCGAGCGTGGTGACGGTGCATGTCACGGTCAGCGGCGGCATATTGCCGGCCGGTTGGAGCGTGAATGAGAGCGTGGATGTCGGCATCAATGGTTCCACGAGTTACCAGGATGGGCAGTTTAACATCAGCGCTTCGGGTATGGGTATCGACGGGGCGAGCGATTCGTTCTATTTCGATTATAAGAGTTTGACGGGCAACGGGCAGATCGTGGCGCGGGTGACTTCGTTGCAGAACACGGGCGCGGGCGCCAAGGCGGGCGTGATGATGCGCGCGAGTTTGGATGCCAATGCGCCTTGCATGTTCGCGGGGCTTACGCCGAGCGCCTCAATGTTCTCCCGGCGGATTGCGACCAATGGCGCGACCACGGCCAATTCGGGCGGGTTGGCCACGGCGCCCTACTGGGTGAAACTGGTGCGGTATGGTAACTCGGTGAGCGGATTTAGCTCCAGCGATGGCGTGAACTGGGCATTCATAGGCACGGAAATCTTCGCGGATTTGCCGGCCAACCTCTATGTGGGTCTGGCGGCGACAAGCGGCAACAATGGCGTGCTTGCAACGATGACCTTCGACAACGTGACGCTCAGCGCCAGTCCGGCCGATGTCATGCCGGTGGTGACCCTGAGCAGTCCGCAAGCCGGGACGACCCTCGATGCGCCGGGCGCTGTGGCGCTCACGGCCAACGCCACGGCGGATACCGGACGTGGCGGGCAGATTATCCAGGCGGCGTTTTATCAGGACGGCAAATTGATCGCTCTGGATCAAAACGCGCCGTTTGCCATCGAGCAGGACGGCATTGCGGTCGGCAATCACACGTATTGTGTCCGGGTGACAGACGATCTGGGCGCCACGGTCGAGTCCGCGCCGGTTACGGTTACGGTGGTCGCCAATACAAGCGGGGACTTGCCGAGCGGCTGGACTTTCCAGGATATCGGCGCGGCGCCGGTTGCCGGTTTGGCCGGTTATGCGAGTTCCGACGGCAAATACACCGTCAATTCATCCGGTTATGCGGTAGGCGGGACGAATGACTCTTTTGGGTTCGTCTGGACAAGCTGGTCCGGGAACGGCCAGATCGTGGCGCGGGTGACGAGCGCGCAGGGGACCGGCGCCGGTGTGATGATGCGCGGCGGGTTGACCGCCGACGCCGCCAATGCGTTTATGGCGTTGACGCCCTCTTCGGCGTTGTTCTATCAGCGGGCCGATGACGGGGAAGTCGCCACGTTGGCCTCTGGCGGTGCGGTGACCGCGCCTTACTGGGTGAAGCTGGTGCGCTATGGCAACTCGGCGAGTGGATTCCGCTCCGCCGACGGCACGAACTGGGTGTTTGTGGGAACCGCTATCCTGGACCTGCCGAATACCATTAATGTCGGATTGGCGGTCGTCAGCGGGAACGGCGCTCCGGCGGCGGCGACCTTCGATCATGTCGCCATTGGCGCGGCTCCGGCCGACAGTCTGCCCACGGTGAGTTTGAGCAGTCCGCAAGCCGGCGGTGTCAACACCGCGCCGGCCAGTATAACGCTGAACGCTGTGGCGTCGGACTCCGACGGCACAGTCCAGCAAGTGGCGTTTTACCAGGACGGCGTTTTGGCGGTGAACGATACGCTGGCGCCGTATAGCGCCACGGTTAACAACGTTGGAGTGGGCGACCATGTGTACACGGCCCTGGTGACGGATAACCAGGGCGCCACGGTGGCATCCGCGCCCCTGACGATCGCAGTGGCGGGTGAGAGTGGCGGGACATTGCCGGGCGGGTGGTATGACACCAATATCGGCGCCGGGACCGGTGTCGGCAAGGCCCTGGACGGGCAATTTACGGTGAGCGGGTCGGGCGCGGGAATAGTTGGCGCGAACGACGCCCTGCATTTTACCCGCATAAGCCTGACCGGTAACGGCCAGATCGTGGCGCGTATTACCAGTTGGCCCACGACGTCGGCGTTGGGCGCCAACTGCGGCCTGATGATGCGGGAAGGGGTGGGCGTGAATGCCCGGATGATGGCCGTGAACCTGAACGCGACTGTGACCATGTCCGCCAGCCGGACGAGCGTCGGCGCCGCCGCCGCGAATATCGGAAGTTCCTATCGCGGCATACCCTCGTGGCTCAAGCTGGCGCGGTATGGCGATACGATCAGCGCCTTCCGCTCCGGCGATGGGGTCACCTGGACAATCGTGGCGACGGAAGTGTATAGCGGCCTGCCGGCGACCTTGCTGGCCGGCATTGCCGTCTCCAGCGGGGATGCCGGCATGGCGATCGCCACGTTCGACAATGTGGCGTCAGGGACGATAGCCAGCCTTGCGGAGCCGGGAGCGGCCATCACCTCGCCCGCCAATGGGGATGAATTCAGCTCCTCCGATACGGTGAACATCGTCAGCAAGGCCTCGGCGGCCGCCGGCAAGACTCTTGCGCGGCTGGCGCTTTACAAGGATGGCGTCCTGTTGCGCGCCGTGACGG
>JBAZOO010000059.1:0-3634 GCA_041648735.1 Lentisphaeria bacterium | reverse complement strand
GACAGCCCTTGCTGCGCTCACCGGCAGAGGCTGTGGACAGCGGCTCGGAATGGTACCAAAACGAGCGGTCGCGGTGGCTCCATCGCGGCGGATGAGCGGCGGGAACTGGCCCCGGGTGAGTGGGTGGGCCGGTTGTGGGAGGGGCAAGGGGAAGGGGCATCCGGGTGGCGGAGCGACGGCCGGATGCCCGTTTCGGGGGCCGTGTGGCGAGCGGTCTGACTCAGGACGACGGGTCGTGGGAGTCGATTCGGTCCTTCATGCGGTAGCTGCGGCCCTCGATGAGGACCGGCTCGCAGTGGTGCAGGAGGCGGTCGAGGACGGAGGAGGTCAGGGCGCTGTCGCAGGCGAAGGTCCTGGGCCAGTCCTTGAAGGCCCGGTTGGTGGTGATGACGGTGGCACCGCGTTCGTAGCGGCCGCCCAAGACCTGGAACAGGAGGTCGGCGCCGGTGCGGTCGACGGGCAGGTAGCCCAGCTCGTCGACGACCAGCAGGTCCGGGGCGGTGTAGCGGCGGACGGCCCGGGAGAGGGCGCGTTCGCCCATGGCTTCGGTCAGGACGTTGACCAGGTCGGCGGCGGAGGTGAACAGGACGCGGTGCTCGTGCCGGCAGGCCTCGCAGGCCAGGGCGACGGCGATGTGGCTCTTGCCCAGTCCGGTGGTGCCCAAGAGGACCACGTTGGCCTTCTGGGCGACGAAGTCCAGGCTGAACAGGTGTCGGACCTGGTCGCGGTTGATCTTCTTCGGCCAGGCCCAGTCGAAGCCGTCCATGGTCTTGCGGCCGGGCAGTCGGGCGTCCTTCAGCCGGCGTTCGACGGCGCGAGCGTGGCGCTGTTCGCACTCACCGGCCAGGAGGCGTTCGAGGAACTCCTGGTGGGTGCGGTTGGTGCGGGCGGCGTCGGCCAGCTCGGTCTGTACGTTGTCGCGGGCCCAGGACAGGCCGAGGCGGTGGAGGGTGGTGGGCAGAGTCATGGCTGCGGCTCCTCGGGGTTGCGGGCGGGCGGATCGTAGAGCTGGAAGTCGGGTTCAGGCACGGACAGCTCCAGCAGGTCCTGTCGGCGGGTGACGTGCAGGGGCCCGGGCTCGGGCAGGCCGCGGGCCCGCACGTTCAGGATGTTCAGCACGTAGTCGGCGCCGAACGCGCGGTGTTCGAGGGCGTCGGCCAGGACGCGGGCGGTGTCGTCGCGGCCGTGCACGCCGGCCAGGGCGCAGATGCGCCGCAGGTGACTGCGCCAGTCGGGGCGGCGCTCCTGCAGTCCGGCCAGGTAGGGCGCGGCGGCGGGGCCCAAGGCCAGGAAGTCCTCCAGCAGCCGACGGTCGGCGGCGTGGCGGGTGCGCAGCACCAGGCCCTGTTCGTGGACAGGGTCGACAATGTCCTGCTTGCGGCCGTACGAGCGGGGGTGGTCGGCGACCGCTCGGCCGTCGGCCGGATCGCGCAACACGATGCGGTCGGCGTGGCGCTCCAGGACCAAGTGGCGGGAGGCGTAGCGGCAGGGCACGCTGTAGCGGTTGGTCTCGACGGTAACCCGGAAGCGGCTGTCGGCCACGGTCTGCTTGGTGACGCAGGCCGGGTGCGGCACGGGGGGCAGCGACCGGAGCCGGTTGCGTTCCTCGGCGGCGAACACGTCAGCGGGGCGCCTGCCGGTGGCCCCGTGCATCCGCACGTTGGCCTCGTTGGTGAGCCAATCGCGCAGGGCCGCCGCCAGGGCCGGCAGGGCGCAGGGCTGGCGGCCGGCGAAGAACGCCGTACGCAGGTAGCCCACGCCGGACTCGACCCGGCCCTTCTGGTTGGGGCAGTAGGCCGCACAGGGGTCCACGGTGAACCCGTAGTGCCGGGCCAACGCCGCGTAGTCGGCGGTGACCAGTGGTCGACCGAACGGGTCCAGGCCGGTCACGGCGGTCTTGCAGCGGTCCACGCGCACCTTCTGGGGCACGCCGCCGAAGAACTCGAAGGCGTGACGGTGGCAGGCCAGCCAGTGCTCCATCGCTTCGGCCAGTGCCAGTTCAGCGTACAGCATGCGGCTGTGGGCCAGCACCATGACGAAGAACGACAGCCGTCGAGGCGTGCCTTCCACGTCCAGGCGCTCCCACACGCCCCAGTCGGCCTGGGCACACTCGCCGGGTGCGAAGGCCAGGGTGAAGTAGGCCTGGGGCTGGTGCGGACGCAACTGGTTCACGCACTGCCGCACGATGGTCACGCCGCCGGTGAAGCCGCGCTCCGAACGCAGCAGCGACCAGACCCGCCGGGCCGGCAGGTCCGGATGCCGTTCCAGGAGCGTGGCGATATACACGCGGTGGGGATCCAGAAGCGAGGGACGCGGCCGACCGGGCCGGGACGCCGGCGGCTGTCCTGCGGCCTGTGCCAACGCCTGCCGCACCGAGCGGCGATGGACCCCCAGTCGGCGAGCGATGGCCCGCACGGACAGGCCCTGGGTCTGCAACTCCCGTACGGCGACCGGGTCCAGGCGGTTCATCGTCCACCTCCCGGCAGGGCCAGCACCTGCCAGATGGGGGCCTGGTAGGCCACCAGGTCGGCGGCCTCCAACTCCGCACGGGCGGCATGCAGGGCGGTCGCTTCCAGTCGCAGGCGTCGCGCCAGCGAACGTTCGCTCCAGTACGACAGCCCCTGCGAGTCGCCCACCGTCACCAGGAACAGGTACAGCGCCAGGGCGGCATGCGACCTGCCGTCCAGGTGCCCCTCGCGCACCAGCCGGTGATCCAGCCAGCTGAACGACCCCGGCACCGTGCGCACCCGTGCCGGCACGACCGGCCTCTTGTCCACGCTCATCGCCTCGGTCCTCCGTCGCCGGGTCCCCGACACCATGCCGGGTCCGGCTGACGGTCACCGTGGACCGGAATCCGGCGGTACCAAGCGGACGCGAGTGACACCCGCAACCGTCTTGTGGTCAGCATGTTGAGGCGATAGCGGACGCGAGTGACACCCCCCGGCATACGGAGAACGGGCGCGAGTGACACCCCCAGAATGTCACGGCGACAGCCCGCGCACCGGCTCCAGGCGCCGGCCCCGCTGCGCACAGGCCTGCATGAACTCTCCCAGCGACGCGGGGTCAGCCTGTCCGACCAGCAGTGCCGCCATGCCGGTTACCGTGTGGCGCAGCTCGGCCACAGCCGGATCGGGTTCGGTGGGGGCCGCTGGCGGCGCCGTCGCTCCAGCCCGTGCGTCTGCCTTGGCCTGGCGTCGGGCCTCCACACGCCGGGCCTTCTCCCCCGCTCGGAACACGGGGTCCTCGGCATAGCGCTGGCGGTACCGGTGACGGTCACGCTCCCGCTTCCGCTTCGCGTTGCAGGTGAAGCAACCCCACTGGTGATGCGCGTTGTAGCGGTCCGGTACGTACGCCCGGCCGCACGAGCACCACCGCGTCCTGTCGCTGGCCATGTCGGGCATCCTCGCGTGGAATACCCGTCCGACCGCAACACCCCCGCCTTGGACTCACAGTGGGGAAGAAGACACGAAGAACACGGAAGAACAGCTCGTTGATCGCAGAAGCCGCAAGAACACGCCCCCAAAGAGCAACGCCCCGCCGCGACTGCCCCCGTCACCGGTCATCCCGCAAGCTCAAGGTGGGGCCAACCTCACCGCGCAGAATGGTACCACTTCCGAGCCGCTCGTGGGGGCCG
>JBAZOO010000058.1:0-4563 GCA_041648735.1 Lentisphaeria bacterium | reverse complement strand
CCAGGCGGGGATCTGCCGGCCAGGGACCTGCCGGCCAGCCAAAAAATTCGCCGGGCGGTAGATGGTGCCTGAAGGAAGAGCCAGGGTGGCACCGGAGACGGTGCCACCCACTTCCGCCACCGTCATGGGTCCCATGGGACCAATGACCGATCCCAAGGGCCGCCCTTGCGGCCCCGAGGAAAAAGATTCGTGGAAATTCGTGCAATTGGTGGACAGCATCACCCGGCGTTTCCCCTTCACCCTGATCGAGCTGCTGGTGGTGATCGCGATCATCGCGGTGCTCGCCGCGCTGCTGCTGCCGGCCTCGCAGCGGGCGAAGGAGACGGCGAAGACGGTCTTCTACGCCGAGAGCTGCGACCGCCCGCGGCTGCGGAGCGTGGCGAACTACAACCCCGACGGCGTCCGGGCCTACAAAGACCCCACCACCGGCAAGTGGCTCTACAACGGCATCACCCAGTGGTGGGACAACGCCGGCAATGTCGCCTATTGAGCTTGAGTCGAACCTCTTTGGTGGCCGCGAATTCCCGCCATGAGCGCCGCGGGCCGATTCCCCGCGGTTAGATGTCCGAAAAGTGGCGGCGGCGGCGCGGGCGGGCAGGGAAAATACCAATTTTGGTTTGACAATGGCCAGATTGGTGGTAAAATGTGGTTGTTGACCAGCCAGCGGAGCAGACCGGAATGGGCAAGGCCAAGCAAGTCTCCCAAGTGATCGAAGAGCGCATCGCCAATGCGGACCACCTCCTGGAGGGGCTGCCCAGCGAACGCCGCCTCGCCGAGGAATTGGGCATGAGCCGGACTACGGTGCGCGCCGCCATCAAGCGGCTGCTGGCGAAAGGGGTGCTGGCCCGCGGCGGCAACGGCCGCCTGGCGGTCGGCCAGGCCGGCAATGGGCAGGGCCTTAAAACCATTGGCCTGCTGATGCCCGTTGGCGGCTCGCCGGACATGGAACTCTGGCGGCGTGGCGTGGCCGGGGCCCTGGAAGGCTATGCCGTCACCCTCCGCCCCGTGACCTATGCCCACTTGGGCGATGCCGCCATCGCCGAGGCCCTCGCCAATTTTGACGGCGCCTTCTTCATCCCCCCCACGCAGGACCTGCCGCGCTGGCTGCTCGCGATGCTCCAGGAGGCCAGGGGGCGGATCGTGGTCCTGGACCAGGACGAGACGGCGGCGGGGCTGCCTTCGGTCATCATGTTCCCCCCGGCCGCGGAGCGCAAGCTCCTCGACCATCTTTTGGCCTTGGGGCACCGCCGGATCGATTGCCTGATCACGCAGCAGGACAACGACCTGGAGCACGGCCGCGTCGCTGCCTGGCGGCAGTACCTCGCGGAAAAGGGGCTGGCCGGACAACTGCGCGTCCGGATGACCGAAAGGCCGCTGGAATCGGGGTACGACCTGATCCACGACACCCTCGCCGAAGGGCGGCCGCTGGCGGAGGCCATCTTCTGCACCAGCGCCCCGGCGGCGGTCGGGGCGATGCGCGCCCTCCACGAAGCCGGGCTGGAAATCGGCCGCGACGTCTCGGTCTGCGCGGTCAACGACGAGGGGATGGGGCGCTATCTCCTCAAGACCCTGACCGCCCTGGAATCGCCGCCGCGCGCCCACTACCTGCGCCAGGCGGTCGAATGGATGCTGGGGGAAGGCCCCTGGGAAGGGCCGCTCCTGGTCCAGCCGGACGAGGTGCCGCTGTTCGTCGGCGAATCCACCGGCCCGGCGACGGGTTCCGGCGCGGTGTCCACGAACTCCACGAATTTCCATGAAGGAAAACGAGGAATGGTCCCCGCCGCGGCTCTGCGCCGCGGCGGGAGGAAAACCCGAATTCGGGGCTGACACCAATCTTGCCCCGTTGTTTCTGGCCCAGCAGCAACCCCAAAGGAAAGGAAGGCACCATGTCGCACCATGTCCCCCGCCGATTCCGGCAAGCTGAAGACAAAGAGAAGAGAAAGGAACGCCCCATGCCGCACCGTACCCTGAATCTGACCCTGGCATCCTCCCTGGCCCTGACGGCCGCCGCCGCCCTGCTCGCCACCCCCGCCGCCCTGGCCGGAACACTGAGCTGGGATCCCGGTCTGACGCCCCTCACGCCAAGCGGCGGCGACGGCACGTGGGATCTCAGCACCACGGCCAACTGGTCGAATGGCGTCAGCGACGTTCAATGGACCGACACCACCGGCGGCACCGACACCGCCACCTTTGCCAACACGGCCGGCACGGTCACCCTCGACACCACCCTGGGCGCCCGGGGCTTGCAGTTCTCGACCACCGGCTACTCGGTCACGGGCAGCGGCACGTTGACCCTGGGCGCTGGAGGCATTGATGCGGCCAGCCTCACCAGCGGCACGACCACGCTCGGGTTCAGCAACCTGACACTGGCCAGCGGGCAGTCGTGGAACGTCGGCGACGGTGGAACCCTCGCGGTCAATGCCGCCGTGGCTGCCCACACAACCGGCGTCACGCTCGCCATCAACAACAGCACCTCCAACGGCAGCGGCCTCTATTCCAGCACCAGCCTCGCGAACACCAATGGCATCCTCGGCCCCTGGGCGAGCTACGGCTCGGTAACGTCCCTGAAATATGCCACCATCAGTTCCGGCACGATCTCCGGCCTCACCGGCACCACCGCGGCAACCGCCGCCGCATTGACCGACACCACCGGCACGGTCAACTATGACCTTGCCAGCGCCGCCGGCACAACGCCCGACACCGTCTCGGCCAACACCATTCGCTACACCGGCGGCTGGCAAACCCTCGCTCCGGGTGCCACGTCGTTCACCATCAACGGCCTGATGAATGCCGGCACCGGCCCGCTGACCGTCGGCCCGAATCCGATCACCATCGGCGCCAATAAGGAGTTGGTCATCCTCGGCAACGCCCAGGGCATCACCATCACCAGCGACATCGTGGATAACGGCGGCGGCGCTTCCGCGGTGACCTACAACGGCGGCGGCACGCTCACCCTCACCGGTGCCAAGTCGTTCACCGGCGGCCTGTTCGTCACCGCCGGCACGGTGACCGGAAACAACGCCGGCTCGTTCGGCACCGGCACGATCACCCTGGGCGGCAGCGGGGATGCCACACTGGGTATGCCGCAGGCTACAGTAACCAACGCAATCAATCTCGGTGCCAACACGGGGCACACCCAGACGATTACCGGCGGCGGCAACGGCGGGGCCACACTAACTGGCGCAATTGCCCTCAATGGCAGCGATCTGACGCTCAGCAACGCCGGTGGCAACAGTGCCGGTGGCATCACTTACACTGGCGGCATCAGCGGAACAGGAAATCTGATTTTTGCCCTGACGGGCGGCGGCAATGGAACGACTATCAAGACCACTGCCGTGGACATCACCGGCAACATCACCAATCAGGCAAGTTTTTCGAGTGGCGGCGTCACCATCAGTTCCAATATCACGAATGCCGCCAACATCGTCCAGAACTCCGCCTTGCAGCAAATGACTATCTCCGGCACGAATCTCCAGACCGGCAAGGTCTCCGTCCTGGCCGGCCAGTTGGACTTCGTCAATAAAGTCTCGCTCTACAACGGCGACGACATGAAATGGACGCCCGCCAACATCGATGTGAAGTCCGGCGCGACCTTCATGGTGGGCGTCGGCGGATCGGGTCTGGCCGATGCCGATCTGGCGATCTTGCTCGATGGCAATCACCTGGGCGCCTCGACCGCCTCGACCGGCCTGGAATCCGGGGCGTTCCTCGGCCTCGACTGCTCTCCGGCCGGGTACGGCACCGCGACGTTCAGCGGCGTGATCGCCAACCCCAATGGCGGCGCCAACGTGCTGGGTGTCGTCTCGGCCGGCTATCCGGGCACGCTTGTCCTCTCCGGCTTGAACACCTACACCGGCGCGACGATTATCACCGGCATCCATACGCTGAGTGTCAGCAAGCTGGACAACGGCGGGGTCGCGAGCAACATCGGCGCATCAGCGAGTGACGCGGCCAACCTCGTCATCGGCCAGGCCGCAACCTTGACCTACACTGGCGCCGGCGACAGCACCGACCGCCTCATGACCCTCGGCCCGACCAACGCTTGGGGCTCGGTCGGCCCGACGATCAACAACAACGGCACCGGCGCGTTGAACTTCAACAACACCGGCGCGGTGGCCTTCACCGGGGCTGTTCCTGGCGGTAGCACCCAGAACTTCACTCTCGGCGGAACCAACACCGGCGACAACACCTTCGCGCCCATTATCACCGACAATGGCACAAGCCCCCTCAGCTTCATCAAGGCCGGCGCCGGCAAGTGGATTCTCAGCGGCGCGAACACGTTTACCGGCAAGACGAGCATCAACGGCGGCATCTTGAGCGTCGCGTCGCTCAACAGTGTCAACGGCGGCACCGCCAGCAGCAGCCTGGGCGCGCCGATCACCATCGCCAACGGCACCATCGCCATCGGCAGCGGCGCCACGGCTGCCACGCTGCTCTACACCGGCGCGGGTGAAACCACCGACCGCGTCATCAACCTCGCAGGCACCACCGGCGGGGCAACGATTGACCAGTCCGGCACTGGCCTGCTGAAGTTCACCAGCGCCTTCACCGCCACCGGCGGAG
>JBAZOO010000057.1:0-5528 GCA_041648735.1 Lentisphaeria bacterium | reverse complement strand
TGCGAACACCGCCGCGGGTGGGGCGAGTGCGACCCCGGGCGGCGGCGTGCGTGCGAGGCGTACGTTGCTGCCGGGCACGGAGGTTGATGTGGCGACGAAGCGGGAACGGTGCGAGCGGTGCGACAGGGTGAATGCGACGCCAGCCGACTATCGCGCGTGGGCCGACGAGTTGCCCGAACTGCCAGGCAACCGCGAAGCCCCTGTTGGCACGGGCAAGTGCTGGTGTGCCGTCATGGTGTGCGGCGGCCATGGCGCATCGCGACCTGGATTCGGCGCGCGGATGGATTGCGACGCCCACGCCGTCAACTGGCGCGACCGCTACCGCGAGCTTGCCGCCGCCGCCAACGCCACGGACCTGCCGCATGACCAGGCTGTGGCGAGGGTCGCGGCCATGCACGAGCGGGACCTGCATGCAACCCGATGGGAATACGGCGACACGCGGACCGGCCCCCTGTCCGACGACGTGATCGCCATCGAGGCCCGTGTGCAGCGGGACGGGTCGCGGCTGCTCGCGGTGTGGCTTCGGGGGATGGTCTACGGGCGCCGCGGCTGGGAGCACGAGCCGATCCCGTCCAGTCGCACGGACGCCTACCTGCGGCGGACCCGATACGCGACGTGGAATGAGGCGAGGGCGGCGCTGACTGCCGCGATGGAGGCCGACCATGACTGAACCGCGGTACTACAACCCGGACGGGACGCCGAGCCGGCATTCGATGCACGCCTTCGACGGCAACGTGCTGGTGTCGGTGCCCTTCAAGGTGCGGCAGGAACTCGCCCGCCTGGAGCACGAACGCGACACCCTCCTGACCGCCATCCGCACCTGGATGGCGGCACGGGGTGCACACCACGCCTGCGACTCGTCGGTGACCGCGGCGGCGGTGCGGAAGGCGACCGCGGCGTTGGAGGCGTTGGCGAGCAAGACCGTACCCCCGGCCGGCTTCGCGACCGTCTGTCCCGGCGAGGATGCGCGGGAGTGCGGCGGGGCGGGTCTCCGCGACGACGGGGACGGGACGCGGGGCGAAACGCGGAACGGGGAGAGGACACCATGAAGCGCGACGAGATCATGCAGTGGGCTCGCCTAATTCTTCGCCGCACCCGGCATCGCGGCGACGACATGGACCTCGTGCAGATGCCGCTCGCCGTCGCGGTCGCGATGGCAGGGGCGTACACGGTCCAGGTCCAGACGCCCGGCGGGCTCACGGCACTCATGGAGCAGTCCGAGTGCCGCCCGTGTCGCGGGAACGGCGAGGACTGCTCGAACCGTGGCGCCAAGGCGCAGGCTGTGTGCATGAAGGCGTGGGGCGAGCGGTGCCCGTTGCAGTGGTCGAGGCCGCCGGAAATGCAGAAGCCGCCCGAAGGCGGCTCCCGATCTCCTTCCGCGGTGGCGGATGAGGCTGCCGACACCGTACCCGGGGACGGGGGTGGTGTCAAGGATGGGGACGCACCGGCTGACGAGGGTGGGAGGGACTGTTTTCGGTTCGGCGGCCGGTGCACGAAGCCGCTTGGACAGCCATGCCTAGAGCCGTACGCGACATCCTGCGGTTGGCACGCCGACACGCCGCCGAGTGGTGGCAACAAGGAGGCATGACCATGAACGTTCGCCAGATCGTAACCGAGTACCTGACCGAGCACGGGTTCGACGGGCTGTACGACCCAGACAGCGGCGAGTGCGCGTGCCTGGTCGCGCCCATGCCCGGAGCCAGCGGCGTCATGGGGCTCTGCAACGAGGAAGACGTCGGCGACCGCTGCCACAACTGCGTGCCCGGCTACCTCCAGACCGAGGACGAGGCGAAGCGCCACGGGTTCGACTTCATGCTCGGGCCGGACAAGCCGCCGAGCGGTGGCGGGGAGAGTGGACGATGACGAAGCGCGAGGCTTACATGGTTGCCCTGATGGATGTCGCGAAGGCCGCTGCCGACCTTGCGCACCGGATGCGGATGCGGAGGCCGGGCTTAGGGCGGCGGTGGAGGGGGTATTGAACAGGAGGGTTCCGCGATGATGAAGGCGTTGACGATCCATCAGCCGTACGCGGGCCTGGTCGCGCTCGGCCACAAGCCTGAGGAGAATCGGGGCCGTCGGCCGCCGCAGAGCATCATCGGCGTGCGGTCCGCGATCCACGCTGGGCTGGTGACGGACCTGCTGCCGGACGGGCTGTGGACCGGCCCGCTGCCCGACCTGTGCGCCGTGACCGGGGCTGTCGTCGGGACAGGGGTGGTCTGCGGGTGGGTGGAGGTCAACGAGTGGACCGACGGCCCGTACATCGCTGACTACTACGGGGTCAGCGGCGCCGAAGCCATCAAGCACATGCGCTCCAAGTGGCGGATCCGCGGACATCGCGTGCTTTGGATCTACCGCGACTGCATCCCCCTACCGAGCCCGGTGCCGTGCCCGGGACAGCAGATGTTGGGGTGGACCCTGCCGCCGGGTGTCGAGGCGGCGGTGCGGGGGCAACTTTCGCGAGGTGCGGCATGAAGAGCGTTCAGGACCGCGAGTTAGGTGCCCAGGCGGCGTTCCGTGTAGCGTGCGCGGTCAACATCGCGAAACGGCTCAAGGTGAAGTTCCGGCGCACGCCATCGGGAGTCGAATTCCGGCTGCGCGGTGTGCCTATCCGCGTATCCGTGGAAACCGACCGGGTTGTACAGGTCCACGCGAACATCGGCGGCCGGTTCGTACCCGTGATCGCGCAATGCCTCCGAGTCGAGGAGCCCGACAGCATGTTGGCGGCGGCAGCCAGGCAACTGAGGCGGGAGGTTTCTGATGCCTGACCATGGATCGGCACCTGACCACCTGACCTATCTCGCGTCGCCGTACACGCACAAGGGCACGGCCGCGCGCGAGGTCGTGCTGTCCAGGGTCGCGGTCGGGGGTAGCGATGCGGTGGAGTGGGAAGACAGGCCGTACTTCAGTCGCGCAACCATCAGCGGCTTCCGGGCCTGCGTCACAGTCAACCCGATTCGGGAGCGCGTCACGGCATCGCTGTGGCTGGTCGGCTTCAAGCGGGCGAGCCGGGTCTATCCGCCGCCCGGTAAGCCAGACTTGGAGTACCGCAACCTCGACTTGGCAAAGACCGACTGCGAATCCCGCCTCCGGCTCCTGGCCGCGGCGACGATGGAGGGGCGACGAGATGGAAGAGTCTGACTGGCGAAACCTTGTGGACGACTTGCGGTACCAACTGGGAGCCGCGCGTCGTGAACTGGACGAAACGCGCGGCAGTCTCTACGACACAGAGGCGCGACTGCGGACCGCTCAACGAGAACTGGACGAAATGCGCCGCGCGCGCGCCAGGTCGTACGACCTACAGATGGAACTCAACAGCGGCAACGGGGGCTGACCATGCGCGTTGACCCACAGGGAAACCCGAAGCGGCGGGCGAAGGCGGGCGAGGAGCGGTGCGGGGAGTGCGCGGACTTCTTGCGCGGCGGCAAGTGGTGCTACGAGAGGACGCAGCGCGCCGCATGCCTCGGGTGCTATCACTTCGGCCCCGGCGACCCGGACCACGACTGGAGGCCGGGCGAGCCCGTGTACAAGGGGTGCCGCGGCCCCATCTACATCCACGGCCAGTGCGCATCGCGAAGCCTGCGGATTAGCGAGCCTACCCACCACTGCCGCGCCGACGACGCCGCATGCCCGTTGATGGTGAGGAGGCCGGCATGACGCCAGGCATCGCGGCCAGCCTCCTCCTCCACCCGCGAGCGTGGGCGGGGTACGGGTGCCTGTTGGTGGCTTTGGTCTTGGATTGGCTTGCGGGGTGGAAGTGAACTGGCGTGTGGACAACGCCGACGCGCGCGTGTGGCTGCCGGCTCTGGTTGGGCAGGTGGACCCGCGGCGGACCGTCGTGATCACTGACCCGCCGTGGCCCGTGGGCGTCTCCGTGAATGCGGGGTGGACCCCAGTCGAAACGTGGGCCACCGTCGCTCCGATGCTGCCCGCGCTCTGCCGTCGTCTCGTCGTGCAGATCGGGTGCCTGACGGACCCGCGGACCATCGTGAGCGCGATCCCCGGGGCGCTGCCCTACGTGCGTTCGTGTTGGCTCCGCTACAACGTCCCGAGCCACTACGGAACGGTCCTGCTGTCGGCGGACCTTGCGCTCGTCTTCGGGACCAAGGAGCCCCCCCCCGGCAACCGCAACCTGCCGGGCGAGTGCGCGAGTGCGCGACCGCAGGCGTTCCGCAAGCGCAAGCACCCCTGCCAACGGAACATAGACCACGTTCGCTGGCTCGTCCGCTGGTTCACGTCCCCGGGCGACACCGTGATCGATCCGTTCGTCGGCTCGGGGACAACGGGCATGGCCGCGGTGCAGTTAGGACGGCACTTCCTGGGGTGCGACAACGGCCGGCAAGACGACGGCGAACCGTACGTGGAGGAGGCGCGGCGGAACATCGCGGCCGCCGCCGCTCGCGGTGTGCAGGGCGACATGATGGGCCTGCTTGCTGACGCCGGCTGACGGCGTGGGAGGGGGCATGGACAGACAAACGGCGACGGTGAACGTGCTCGGCGGCAATGCTCAGGCCCGTGTGATCGTGGACGTCCTGATCGAGCGCGAGCGGCAGGACGCGAAGTGGGGCGTGCAGCGGCACGCGCCCGCGGTGTGGATGCTCATCCTCGGGGAAGAGGTCGGGGAGGCGGCAGAGGATCCGTTCGACGACGTGTCGGTGCAAGCCGTGGTGTCACCGATGGCGGACCTGGTCAAGGCGTGTCAGCGATGCAGGGAGATCCTGGAAGCCGGCTACGGCCGGACGCTGGACGCGAACGGCTCCACGATGATTGCACCCGCCCGCGTCCGCTACCGCGCCGAACTGGTCCAAGTCGCTGCCGTCGCCGTGGCCGCGATCGAATCCCTGGACGCTACGGAGGTCTCCCATGCCTGACACCACCGCGACCCCCGACCCCCGCGACGCCCTGGCGATGGCCGGTGACGACCGGTGTGCAACGTGCGGGCGCGTGCCGGGCGACCCTGGGGATCTGCCGGAGCGCGGACCAATTCCCCGTCTGCCGCCGTCCGTTCCCGGCAGCGGCGACCAATGGACGCCGGAGGAACACGCCGAGGCCCGCGCCTACAGGGATCGGCTGCGGGCCGTGCTCCGTGACGGGCGGTGCTGGGCGAGGGCGGGGTACGGGTGCGGCGCGCCGCCCATCGACTGGCGCGCCTTGTACCGCCGGGACGTGACCGCCCTTCTGCCCCCGCCGCTGCCCGAGGACGTGGCGGGGCTGGTGCGGGAGGCGGAGGTGGCGTTGCAGGGGGTGACGAGCCTTGATTCGTGCGGCGAACCCGAGTTGCTGTACTACGACGACAGTCACGAGCCAACGACAGCGGCGCGGCTACTGGCTTCGCACGGCAAGCGCGATTTAGTGCGCCGCGAGGTGGCCCGCTTGCAGTGCGAGCGCGACACCGCCCGCACCCTCCTCCCCCGCCTCCTGACCGCGCTCCGGGCCAGCGAGGGGGCGAGGTTGGAGGCAGAGTCCCGCGCCGTCGAGGCCGAGGGATTGCTGGCGGTGACGAGGCGGCGGGAAGCCGTCACCCGTCTCGG
>JBAZOO010000056.1:0-7351 GCA_041648735.1 Lentisphaeria bacterium | reverse complement strand
CCTCACTGACTTTTCTTTCTTGGATCCCGCGCCGGCAAGTTGCCCGGGCCACCGCCACGCAAAAAAAAGCTGAGGCTCGCACGGAGGTCACGGAGTCCACGGAAAAAGACCATTCCCTCACCCCTCCACGTTCTCCGTGACCTCCGGGCGAAGTCCGTGGCTGTTCTCGGCGCTCTCGGCGCCTCGGCGGTGACGAACCCCGAGATGATCCCCCAGCGCCCCCCCACGTGCCGCCACACCGGCCTGGACGTGAGCGCCGTTCCGGGCGCAGGACAATTCTGTCGGCGGCGTGACGCAACCCGCCGGTGCCTGCCGCCGGCCTTCAAGGCTGCGAGTTGCGAGTTACGGATGGCGAGGATTGAGGGCCCCGGGATGGGCCGGCAAACGCCACCGTCCTTGCCGGCGGAGGGGCAAGGGTGTGACGCAGTGACGCAATGACTGGGTGACGCCATTTGGGTGGCGGCGTTGCGGGACAGATGCCTGGGGGGTCAGGATTGGAGCAGCTCCGCCAGCGCCTTGGCGGAGGCGGCGGCAACGGCGGCGTGGAGGTTGCCGCCATGGGTGTCCATGGTGACGGTGAGCGGCAGCGCCGTCACGGCCAGTTCCCAGATCGCCTCCGGCGCGCCGAAGCGTTCCTTGAGGTGGACGTTGCGCACTTCGGTGATGGCGTCGGCCAGGACCTGGGCGGCGCCGCCGGTGGCCTGGCAGTAGACGCAGCCGCAGCGGCGGCAGGCGTCCAGGGTGGCGGCGCCCATGCCGCCCTTGCCGATGATCATGCGCAGGCCGAAGCGTTCGATGAGCCCCGGCAGGTAGGGTTCCTCGCGGATCGAGGTGGTGGGGCCGGCGGCGGTGACCCGCCAGCGGCCGGTGGCGGGGTCGGCGACGATGACTGGGCCGCAATGGTAGATGACGGCGCCGCGGAGGTCGCAGGGCGGTTCGCCGCCGTGGGCGAGGAAGTGGTGGACGGCGTCGCGGGCGGTGAAGATGGTTCCGGAGAGGCGGACGAGGTTGCCGGCGTGGAGGGCGCGGACGGCGGCGTCGGTCAGCGGCGTGGAGAGGTCAAGCCAGTCCGGCATGGGCGGGCATCCTTCAGCGGGGCGGCGAGATGGGGTCGCGGCGGCCGGCGTCCTCGAACTGGTAGATGGTCTCCCCCTCCCGGCAGAGGTCGAAATGCTCGCGGGCGGTGCGTTCGATGGTCTGGTTGTCGGTCCGCAGCGCCTCGATTTCAGCCCGGAGCTGCTGGCTGACGCGGCGCTGTTCCTGGATGGCCTTGTCCATCTCCTCCAACTCAACTTTCAAGTGGTTGTTGCGGTTGTAGTTGGGGTAGATGGTCAGGGCGCCCGCGACCAGCAGCAGCAGCGCGCCAATGGCGAAAGCGGCATTGATCACGTTCACGGCGGTGGATCCTTTCACGGCACCTCCAGGCGCGGCTTCAGGGGAATGGGATGGAAATACTGTATTGCCTGGCCAGCGCCTGTCCATTGCGGACTTGGATTTTCAGGAGCGTAAGGTGGAGGCCGCCGTCGCGGGAGGCACGGCGCAGGGCTTGGGCGAAATCCCCCAGGGAGGTGATCGGCCCGTCATTGGCGGCGAGCAGGAGGTCGCCACGCTGGGCGCCCAAGGCGGCGGCCGGGCAGTCGGCGGCCAGGGAGCTGAGCACCAGGCCGCGGCTGGCGAGGTTGGCCGGGAGGTTCATGGCCCGGAGCAGGGTGGGGGTAAGTTCCTGGAGTTCCATGCCGAGCCGTTCGCGGATCAGCACGTCGTCGGGCATTTCCGGGAGGGTGAAGCTGACGCGGCGGCCGTCCGCCAAGTCGAGTTGCAGCCGGTCGCCCCTCCGCAGCCGCCAGAGCAGCCGGCTCAGTTCGATGGCGCGGGTGACGGGGGTGCCGTTGGCCCGGAGCACGACGTCGCCGGCGGTGAGCCCCGCGGCGGCGGCGGGGCCGCCTGGGGTGACCCGGGCGATGGCCGCGCGGGTGTGGCGAAGGTCGGTCAACGTGGTTTCCGGGAGCAGGCCGCACCAGGCGGTGGCGACGCGCTCCGGCCGCAGCCAGGAAGCGAGCACGGCCTCGATCCGGCGCAGCGGGATGGCGAAGCCGATCCCCTCCGCATCGCGGCGGATGGCCAGGTTGATGCCCACGAGCTGGCCGTCACCGTTGACCAAGGGGCCGCCGCTGTTGCCGGGGTTGATGGCGGCGTCCGTCTGGAGGATGTCATTGAACACGTGGTCGCCCTCCGCCAAGGTGCGGTTGCGGGCGCTGAGCACGCCGACGGAAACGGTGTTTTCCAGGCCGAAGGGGTTGCCGACCGCGATCAGCGTCTCCCCCAGCAGCAGATCGTCGGGAATGCCGAAGGCGACCGGCTGGAACTCGGGGCCGGCCGCCGGCGCCCGGATGAGCAGCAGGGCGAGGTCGTTGGCCGGATCCACGGCCAGGCGGTCGGCGGGGTAGAGGCTGCCATCCGCCAGGCGGACGGACAGCCTCGTGCCGCGGTAGACGACGTGATAGTTGGTCAAGATGAGTCCGCAACGGTCGATGATGACGCCGCTGCCCAAGGGCACGGCCTCCTTGCGGATCGGCGGCTGGCGGCCGAAGAACTCGGCGAAATAGGCATGGAACGGATCCACCACCGGCACCAGCCGTTCCGTGCTGATGTTGACGACGCTGGGCAGGGTCTGGCGGCTGGCGGCCACCACGGGGGTTTCGCGGGCGGAGCTGGGCGGTGGCGCGGGTGGGGCGGCGCCGGCCCCGGATGCGAGGCCACTTGCAAGTAGCAAAATGAATGCTATTATTTGTATGTAGTGAATGGCGGGATGGGCGGTGGCGAGGCGCGGTTCAGGGCCAGGGTTCCCCACGGGGGTGGCCAGGAGGTGCGACATGTCCGATCTCCACTTCAACGGGTTGTGGGCAGCCTATCGGCAGTTCCGGGATGGCTGGCTCGGCCGGCTGGCGGCGGGAGCCCTTGAGCAGCGCGGGCATGGCGAAATATACGACACGTCCCCGCCCCTCGCATCCCCCGCCTGCGCCGAGCGCTTCCTGCAAATCATCTGGAACGAGCAACGCTTGGCGCCACCCATCCGGCTGGCGGACGGGCGGCGGCTGGAAGTCCAGTACCCGGGGCTGTGGAACGTGGCGGCCGGCCCGGACTTCCACCACGCCCGCTTCTGCGTGGACGGCCAGCCAATGGCCGGCGACGTGGAGGTGCATCGCGACCCCCGCGACTGGTTCCGGCACGGGCATGACCGGGATCCGCGCTATGCGCAGGTGGCGCTCCATGTGGTCTGGGATGGCGTGGCCGGCGAGGGGACGCCGCCCCTGCCGCTGCTGGCGCTGAAGCCGCATCTGGCCGGGGCCTGGCAGGAGTTGCTCCAGGCATGGGAGGAGAACTATCCCTATGCCAGCCGGGTGCGGCCCGGCGGCTGTGCGCTCGGGTTGGCGGAGCGGGAGAATCCGGAGTTGCGGGAACTGCTGCGGCGCGCGGGAGCGGCGCGTTTTGGCGAACGGGTGGAGCGGCTGCTCCGCGCCGGGGCCGTGGCTGGGTTCGACCAGGCGCTCTACGCCGGGGTGTTCGAGGCGCTGGGCTACAAGATGAACCGGGAGCCCATGCTGCGCTTGGCGGCGGGGCTGCCGTTGGCCGCACTGCGGGAGGCCGGTTCCGGCCTGGCCCGGGAGGCGATCCTGCTCGGGACGGCGGGGCTGCTGCCGGATCCGACGCGCCGCCCAGTGGCCGCGGCCGGCCGGGAGCGGCTCCGCGAATGGTGGGATTGCTGGTGGCGTTCCGGGCGGACGCCGCTGCCGGACTTGGCTTGGCAGCGGGGCTTGCAGCGCCCCTGCAACCGGCCCGACCGCCGGTTGCGCGCCGGGGCGGCTTGGCTTGACCTTTGCCGCTGCCAGCCGGTGCAGTGGCTTCGGGGGATGGCGGGCAACGCGCCGACGGCCACGGCGCTCCGCCGTTCCTTGGAGCAGGCGTCCCTCGCCACGGCGGCACCGGCCGGGAGTGCCCGGCTTGGGCTTGGCCGGATCCGCGACATCCTGGCGAACGTCCTGTTGCCCGGCCTGGCCGCCATTGCCCGGCAGACGGGCGAGGAGGTGGTGGCGGACCGGGCGTTCACCGCCTTTGCCGAGCTGCCGCCCCTGCAAGGCAACCGGCGTCTGGAAGAGGCGGCCCATCGGCTGCTGGTCCCGCCCAGCCGCCTTCGGGAAGTGGCCCGGCGGGCGGTGGAGCAGCAGGGGCTTTTGCAGATCCAGCACGATTTTTGCCGGCCATTTGCCGGGGATTGCGAAAACTGTCCATTCCGCTTGGCGACGGGTTGAAGGCCGGCGGCCCGGCAATACAGTAAGGGCCGGTCTTTTTTTCTTGCAATGATTGCCCGGCGCCTCGCGTTTTGCCGGCCGTGAAACGCTCGCAGTTGGGGGCAGGCCGCGGTTTGGCCCAACAGGTTTTCCGTCCATGAAATATGCCATTGTAGGGGACATCCACGCCAATCTTGAAGCGTTACAAGTCGTGTTGCGGCGCTGCCAGGAATTGGCGGTCGAGCGCTACCTCTGCATCGGTGACATTGTTGGCTACAACGCCAATCCCGCCGAATGCGTCAAGATCATCCGCGACCTGGGGCCCGAGGTCATTGTCAAGGGCAACCACGACGAGCAGGCGGCCTGCCACGACGAACTGAACGGCTTCAACCCCCAGGCGGCCCATGCCATCGACTGGACCCGCCACCAGCTCAGCGAGGGAGACCGGGCGTGGCTCGGTTCCTTGCCGCTGCAACGCACGCTGGGCACCAAGATGACCTTGGTCCATGCCACCTTGGACATGCCGGAAAAGTGGGGCTATGTCTTTGAAAGCCTCACCGCCGAGGCGAGCCTGCACTACCAGTTCACCCAGGTCTGCTTCTTTGGCCACACCCATGTCCCGCTGGTCTTCGAGAAGTTCGGTCGGCTCTCCAGCGAGAAGTACGAGGATCTCAAGCTGCTGCCCGGACACAAGTACATGATCAATGTCGGCAGTGTCGGCCAGCCGCGGGACGGGGACACGCGCGCCGCCTTCGCGACCTTTGACACCGACGAGATGCGCGTCCAACTGCACCGGGTGGAGTACGACATTGCCGCGGCCCAGGAGAAGATCCTGGCGGCGGACTTGCCGGAAAAGCTGGCGCACCGGCTCAGCTTGGGCCGCTGAGGTCATTCGCCCCTTTTGACACCGTGAAAATCCTGATCGTCAAACCGAGCAGTCTGGGTGATGTGGTGCATACCTTGCCGGCCGTGGCGCTGGTGCGGCGCACGCTGCCGGACGCGGAGCTGGCGTGGCTGGTCAACGAGGAGTACGCGCCGCTGGTGCGGCTTTGCCCGGCGGTGGATGCGGTGCTGCCGTTCCGCCGCCGGCGGTGGGCGCAACCGGCGCACTGGGGGGAGCTGGCCGCCTTCGCCCGGGACTTGCGGCGGCAACGGTTCGACTGGATCCTGGACTTCCAAGGGTTGCTGCGCAGTGGACTCCTTGCCTGGTGTGCCGGCGGGTCGCGGCGGGTCGGGTTCCGCCAGGCGCGGGAGGGCGCCCGCTGGTTCTACACGGAAACCGTCAGCCCGCCGCCGCCGGCGCGGCACGCCGTGGAGCGCAATTTGGCCTTGGCCCGGCAGGCGCTGGGCATTTCCGCCGCCGCCGCCGGCGCGGCCGTCTTTCCCGTCTTGGCGCGGCCGGCGGATGTCCGGGCCCAGGTGGAGGCGTTGTTGCGGGCGGCGGGGGTGGCCGGGCGTTCCCCCCTCCTGGCCGTCGCCCCCAGCGCCCGCTGGCCCTCCAAGATGTGGCCGGGCGAGTCCTTTGCGGCGTTGCTGGACGGGTTGGCGGAGCGCCACCCCGGCGGCGCCGCCCTTCTGGTCGGCACCGCGGCGGAGCGGCCGGTGGGGGAGCGGATCCTCGCCTTGCGTTCGCGGCCGGCGTGGCCGGCCGTGAACCTCATGGGGCAGACCGGGGTGCTTGAGCTGCTTGAACTGTTGCGGCGCTGCGGCATTCTGGTCGCCAATGACAGCGGCCCGATCCACCTCGCCGCGGCGGCCGGCCAGCCGACCGTGGCGTTTTTCGGGCCGACGGATCCGGCCTTGACCGGGCCGTATGGGAGCCGGTCGGCCGTCCTTCGGGGCGACTGCCCCGAAGCTCCCTGTTTCAAGGCGGATTGCCGCCAGGCGGAAACCCGGTGCTGGGGGCACGTGACCCCCACGCAGGCGCTGGCGGCCGTGGATGGGCTGTTGGCCGCCATCCCCCCACCTCCCTGACCCTTCACCCAGGAGAATTCCCATGACCCGCCGTTTGTCCGTGCCGCCCCGGATTGTCTTTGCCCTGTGCCTCCTGCTGGCCGGCCTCCTGCCCGTCCGGGCGCAGTTGCTGGTGCAGGTGAAGGCCGACCGGGCCGACTATCTCCCCTATGAGGCGGTCAAGCTTGAAATCACGCTCCGCAACAATACCGGCACCCCTTTGATCTTTGCGGAAGACGACCCGCGGGCGTTCCTGCGGTTTGACGTTTCCTCCCAAAAGCGGCAACTGGTGCTTGCCCTCGGCAACCTCCCCCCGAACCCGGCGGCCGGCCTGATCCTGAACGCCGGCGAGCAGAAGCTGCTGCGGGTTCGGCTCAACGAGCATTTCCCGCTTCAAGAGGAGGATGTCTACCAGGTTCAGGTGATTGCCGGACATCCGCGGCTGGATCGGGTCTACGCGTCGGTGCCGGTGAGTTTCAAGGTCAATGCCGGGGTCACCCTTTGGAAAACCGAGTTTGGCGTCCCCGCCGAGTCGCTGGATGCCCCGGTGCGCCGGCGGCAGCTCAGCCTGCTTCAGTTCCGCGACGGGCCGGAGGGGGGCTTGGCCTTGCTCGTGGAGGATGACCGGCGGGTCTATGGCGTGGAGCGCCTGGGGCCCAGCATCAGCGGGTTCAAGCCGCAATGCGAGCTGGATGGGAACAGCAACATCCACATGCTGAGCTTGTTCCGGCCACGCCTGGTCCAATATCGCGTCTACGATTTCAACCTGCGCCTGCTCCAGGAGCGCTTCCTGGTCCCCACCGAGGGATCGACGCCCGCCTTGGTCCGCGATCCGGAGATCGGCCGGGTGGGGGTGACGGGGGGGCGGGCCGCGGTCGAGGGGCGGGATTTCCGGCGCGTCGAGGCGCCGGCCGGCAAATAATGCCTGTTGGTCGGCAAGGGCAAGGATGGCGGAGGGGGCGGGATTGCCGCTCGCGTTGCTCGCTGCCGGCCTGGCGGCCGGCCCGTGCCCGCGCTGCGCTCGGGCGCTGCCGCTCGCGTTGCCCGCTGCCGGCCTGGCGGCCGGCCCGTGCCCGCGCTGCGCTCGGGCGCTGCCGCTCGCGTTGCCC
>JBAZOO010000055.1:0-9896 GCA_041648735.1 Lentisphaeria bacterium | reverse complement strand
CGCGCTCGCGCTCGAAACTCGAAACTCGCGGGCGGCTTGCCCCGGTGGCATTTCCCCAAGCCCACAGACAGGAATGTCTGTGCCACGTTCCCGTCGCCAACGGCTGGGAGTTGGGGACAGGCGAATTCCGGCGCATCCGCGCTCGCGCTCGCGCTCGCGCTCGAAACTCGAAACTCGCCGGCGGCTTGCCCCGGTGGCATTTCCCCAAGCCCACAGACAGGAATGCCTGTGCCACGTTCCCGTCGCCAACGGCTGGGAGTTGGGGGACAGGCGAATTCTGGGCGCCGCCGCCGCCGGGACGCTCAGGGTTGTTCGTAGACCCGCTGCTGGGTGACGGCGAGGACGCTCTGCCAGAGCTGGCTGGCCGGGTCAATCCGCCGCCGCTGGTTCGTGGCCAGGGAGATCGGCACCAAGGTGAAGCTGTTGTGCCAGTGGCCGACGACCACCGCCGTCTTGCCCGCCATCGCCGCATGCACCGCGTTCTCCGCCAAGTGGTGGCAGAAAATTGCGTCGGTGCCCTGCGCCGGAATGCCGCGGATCAGGTAGCTCGGGTCGAAGTAGCGCAGGGCGTGGTCAATGCCGCGGCTGGAGAGGTGGTGGTGGATGCGGTCGCGCAGGAACGGGCCGATGTCGTGGTGCAGCACGTTGCCGGAGGCGTCCTTCAGCGTCTCCCCCTTCGGCATCAACTCCTGGCCGGCGCCTTCGGCGACGATCAGCAGGGCGTGGTCCTTGACCTTGAGCCGGCGTTCGAGGGAGGCCAGCAGCCCGTGCTCACCCTCCAGCTCGAAGGGGACTTCCGGGACCAGGCAGAAGTTGGCCACCGGGTTGGCCAGCGTCGCGTAGGCGGCGATGAAGCCGGAGTCGCGCCCCATCAGCCGGACGATGCTGATCCCGTTGGCCGCGCCCTTGCACTCGGCGTGGGCGCAACTGATGATCGGCGTCGTCGCCGCCACCGCCGTGCCGAAGCCGAAGGTCTGGTCCATGAAATCAATGTCGTTGTCGATGGTCTTGGGCACGCCGACCACGCTGATCGGCAGCTTGCGCTCGATGGCGGCCATGGCCAGCTCGGCCGCCGCCCGCTGGGTGCCGTCGCCACCGATGGTGAAGAGGATGTTCAGCCGCAGCCGGTCGAGGGTGCGGATGAGCACCTCCGTGTCCTGCTGGCCGCGCGAGGAGCCGAGGAACGAGCCGCCGCTCTCGTGGATGGTGTCGACGATGTCGGGGTCGAGATGCACCGGCTCCAGGTGGTAGTCCGGGTTCAGGCCGCGGTAGCCGTTGCGGATGCCGAAGACATTGTTGACGCCGTAGGACTCGTACAGCGTGGTCACCAGCGTCTTGATGACGTTGTTGATGCCGGGGCAGAGCCCGCCACAGGTGACGATCGCCGCCCGCGTCCAGGCCGGGTCATGGAAGATCCGTTCGCTCGGGCCCGCCTCCACGAAGGCCGGCAACGGCTTGCCCGCGGCGCGGATTTCATCCATGATCCGTGGATCGGAGTAGTAGGAAATCCGGTTCTGGGGGCCGACAAAGGTCGCATGCCGCAAGGGGGAGCGCAGCGTCGGCGCGCCCAGTTGGGGGACGGAAAAGTCGAAAGTGGCCAATTCAAGCGGGTTCATGACGTTCTCCTGCCGGATCGCATGCCGGGCCGGCGTGGCGGCCAGTCCAGCGAAGGGTTTACTATAACCGCTCCCCCGCCCCGTGAACCGCCGCGGTTCCGGCACTATATTCCCACTCCCGCCACCAGCCTGAGCCATTCAGGAACCGCACTCCGCGGCTTCCTCCGCGACCTCTGGGGCGCATGGTTCCGGCTCGGCTTGGCGGGCGGCCCGCGACCGGAACCGGAGCAGGAGAGGAGCCCATGACCCATTTCGACTTTGCCGGACAGACGGTCATCGTCACCGGGGGCACCCGGGGCATCGGCCGCGCCATCGTCCTCGCCTTCCTCCATGCCGGTGCCGCCAAGGTCATGGCCACCTACGCCGGCAACGAGGCCGCCGCCGAGGCGCTCAAGCTGGCGGCGGGCGAAGCGGCCGCCCGCCTCGAACTCACCTGCTTCGACGTCGCCGACTACGCCGCCGTCGAAGCCTTCTACAAGCGGCTGCTGGACCGCGGCGAAAAGCTCCACGTGCTGGTCAACAACGCCGGCATCCGCCGCGACAGCGTCCTCGGCATGATGTCTCCCGGCGACTGGCAGAGCGTCATTGCCACCAACCTCAACGGCACCTACAACATGAGCAAGTTTGCGGTGATGCTCATGTCCGGCGAACGCTACGGCCGCATCATCGCCATCACCTCCCCCTCCGGCAAGTTCGGCTTTGCCGGCCAGGCCAACTACGCCGCCGCCAAGGCCGGCCAGGCCGCCCTGACCCGCTCCCTCTCCAAGGAGGTCGCCAAGCGCGGCATCACTGTCAACTGCGTCTCCCCCGGCTTCATCGAGACCGACCTCATCGCCGACCTGCCGCCCGAGCAGGCCGCCGAATACCGCCGCGGCGTCCCGCTCCAGCGTTTTGGCCGGCCGGAGGAGGTCGCCTACGCCGTGCTTTTCCTGGCCAGCCGCGAGGCGGCCTACATCACCGGCGAGACCCTGGAGGTCACTGGCGGCCTCTGAGGCGCCCCCTTTCCGGGCCTGTAGCTCAACGGTCAGAGCAGGGGACTCATAATCCCTTGGTTCTCGGTTCAAATCCGGGCAGGCCCACCAATCCAAGCTCAAACGGCACTTCATGGAACCCCATGCGGTGCCGTTTTTCTTTATGTTCCGAAGCTCGAAAGAGCCACATAAAGGCCACATTCCGTTCCGTGCTCAGCCAAGCACGCCGGCATGGTTGGCGGCAGGGTGGCGAGGCAGCGGTCAGGGAAAGGGCGTGGGGGAACGGGATGTTTTTCATGGGTTGCCCTCCTTCCAGGCGTTGCGCAAGGCGTCGCGGTTTTCTTTTGCCCAGGCCAGCGGCTCGCGCATTTCGGGGCGCGGGTGACGTTTTTTTGCCGTCCAGCGCCTCGGGGAACGGCCAGCACTCGCGCCCCGCTGGGGCGCAATTCAACCCTGCGGAACCCCCAGACCCCCGGCTGAAGCCGGGGGCTTTATTCCCTGGCCCCGCTGGGGGCCGCGCCTTCAGCGGGCGGCGGTTGGGCCCGGGTTGGAGTTCACGCTTCAGCGTGGGATTCGAAAGTTGGTGTCCAGGCTTTAGCCTGGGACCGGAAAGCCGCAGCCTAAAGGCTGGACACCAACGGGGGGCGCTTTCCGCTCCCACGCTGAAGCGTGAACTCCAGCGGGTGCCCACCCCCCCCTCGGCGGCTGAGGACATCCGCCCGCCATATCGGAAAGGTTGTGCTCGTTCGTGAAGGAGATGTGACGGCTTCCGTCCCGCGCCACAAACAGCAATAATTTCATATCAAATGCAATTGCATCCGATGGAAGCTGGCCAAACGGCCTCTATATTCAGTCTGGACAACGGGTCTGGGATCCGCGAAGATGATGGGCGGATGCGGTCCAAGCCGGGGCACGGATGTTTTTTCCGGGCGTGGCATCAACAACAAGATGGTTGGCAGGCAAGGGAGTGCGATCATGAGTCGAATGCGGATCTGCGCGGCGGTCAAGAGCGGCAGGGTGCTGGTGTCCGACGGCGCCTGGGGCACGTTCCTGCAGAAGAAAGGGCTGAAGCCCGGCGAATGTCCCGAGCTGTGGTGCCTTGACCGGCCGGCCGACGTGCTGGACGTGGCCAGGAATTATGTGGCGGCCGGCGCGGACATGGTCGAGTCCGACAGTTTCGGCGGCACTTGCTTCAAGCTGGAGCACTACGGGTTGCAGGGGCGCACCGCCGAGATCAACGAAGCCGCGGCGCGCATCTCGAAGCAGGCCGCCGGCGACCAGGCCTGGGTGATCGCCTCGATCGGCCCGACCGGCAAGCTGCTGGTCATGGAGGACGTCACCGAGCAGGAGCTGTACGACGCCTTCAAGGTCCAGGCCATGGCTTTGGAAAAGGGCGGCGCCGACGCCGTCTGCATCGAGACCATGAGCGCCATTGACGAGGCGACGCTGGCGATCAAGGCGGCGAAGGAGAACACCAAGCTCGAAATCATCTGCACCTTCTCCTTCGAGCGCACCCAGGCGGGCGAGTACCGCACCATGATGGGGGTCTCCCCGGCCGCCGCCGCCACGGCGTGCGTCGCCGCCGGCGCCGACATCATCGGCACCAACTGCGGCAACGGCATCGAGCGCATGATCGAGATCGTCCGGGAAATGCGTGCCGCCTGCCCGGCGACGCCGATCCTGGTGCATGCCAATGCCGGCCTGCCGAAGAACGTCAACGGCGTGGACGTCTTTCCGGAGACGCCGGAGGACATGGCGCGGCAGGTTCCCGCCCTGGTCAAGGCCGGCGCCAACATCGTCGGTGGCTGCTGCGGCACCACCCCGGCGCACATCAAGGCCATGGCGGAAGTCGCCAAAACCCTGTGAAGGAATCAAGAATCGGGGCGAGGGCTTCTCCCCTCTCCCCGAACCCCTCTGGAGAGTGGCACTGCCACTTTTCCTTGTTAACAGCCGGGAGTTGCGAAGTGCGCCGGCGGAAAAAGCCGTGCCGAAATGACCACGCATAGTTGGCCGCCGGCGGACTTCGCGACTCCAGTTTTCCCAATGTCACATGTCCCGCGCATCACCACGGAGGATACCATGTCATTCAAACCAAAATTCATGCCCACCGGCATTGGCAGCATGCCGTTCAAGGATGTCGAGCACGCCCTGGACGTGTCGCTGACCCGCATGGCCGCCGGCGCGCCGATCTGGCCGCAGCTCCCGGCGTTCGGCCTCAGGGAGCAGATGGAGATCCAGTACTCCGAGGGCATGCCCAACGCGGTCATTGACACGGAAAAGCAGCGCATGTACTTCGACACCGCCGCGGACTACTCCGAGGGCTTCGCCACCTTCTACGAGGCGTACATGGCCGCCATGGATCCGGATTCCGGCACCGGCGACTGTTCCGCCATGGCCATCAGCCCGGAGTTCTCCCGCGGCCTGCACGCCCTGGAGAAGCGGCTCCAGGCCAAGGGCGGCCCGAAGCTGCCCTTCCTCAAGGTCCAGACCACCGGGCCGTGCAGCTTCGCGCTGACGCTCGTGGACGAGAACAAGCGCGCCATCTATTACAATGACGAATTCCGCGACATGATCGTCAAGGCGCTGGCCATGAAGTGCCGCTGGCAGATCCAGAAGTTCAAGGCGTACGCCAACGACATCATCTGCTTCATTGACGAGCCGATCCTCTCGGCGTTCGGCAGCTCCACCTACGTCTCGGTCAAGCGCGAGGACGTGGTCGCGATCCTCCAGGAAGTCATCGCCGCGGTGCATGCCGACGGCGGCTATGCCGGCATCCACTGCTGCGGCAACACCGAGTGGAGCATCCTCATGGACGCCGGGGTGGACATCGTCAATTTCGACGCGTTCGAGTTCGGCGAGACCATTGCCATGTACGCCGACCACGTCAAGGCGCACCTGGCCCGCGGCGGCATGCTCGCCTGGGGCGTGGTCCCGACCTCCGCCGCCATCTTCGAGCAGACGGTCGCAAGCCTCGAAGCCAAGCTTGAAGCGGGCATGGACCTGCTGGCGGCCAATGGCATTGACAAGAAGCTGATCGCCGAGCAGGCCCTGATCACGCCGTCCTGCGGCACCGGCTCCCTGCCGCCCGAGGCCGCCGAACAGGTCTTCGAGAAGCTCCAGCTCCTCAGCGCCCGGATGAAGCAGAAATACGGATTCTAAGAGTCGGGGCGAGGGCTTCCCCCCTCCAGAGGTTTCAGGAGATGGGAGGAAGCCATCTCCTGACCCTTGGAAGAAAACGGAAACAAAAATGCCGGAAGCAAAACCCCTGAAGATTGCGGTGTCGGGCAAGGGCGGGGTGGGCAAGACCACCATAGCCGCCGCGCTGCTGCTGCTCATGGCGCGGCAGGGGCGGCGGGTGCTGGCGGTGGATGCCGATCCCGACGCGAACCTGGCCACGGCGCTGGGGCTCGACGCGGCGGCGCAGGCGGCGATCGTGCCCATCGCGAAACAGGCTGCGCTGATCGAGGAGCGCACCGGCGCCAAGCCGAACCAGTTCGGCCAGATCTTCAAGTTGAATCCGGAGGTGGCGGACATTGCGGACAAGTTTGCGGTCAAGCACAACGGCGTGGAGCTGCTGGTGCTCGGCGCCGTGCCCAAGGGCGGCGGCGGCTGCGCCTGCGCCGAGAACGTCCTGATCCGCTCGCTGGTGACCGATCTGGTGCTCTACAAGAACGAGGCGCTGGTCATGGACATGGAGGCCGGCATCGAGCACCTCGGCCGCGCCACCGCCAGCGGCGTGGATCTGATGCTCCTGGTGGTCGAGCCCGGCCAGCGCTCCGTGGATTCCGCCCGGCGCATCCTCCGCCTCTGCGGGGAGATCAAGCTGAAGAACGTCAAGCTCGTCGCCAACAAGGTCAACGGCCCCAAGGACCGCGAATTCCTGGCCGCCGCGCTGCCGGGGCTGGAGTTCCTGGCGTTCATCCCCTACACCGACGAGCTCCGCCGCATTGACCGCAACGGCCTGTCGGTGCTCGCCGGCGCCGGCCCGGAATTGGGCGCCATTTTCCAGGAAATTTTGACCAAGATCGAAGCCACACCATGAGTTTTTTGATCGCCATCAGCGGCAAGGGCGGGGTGGGCAAGACCACGCTTTCGAGCTTGGTCGTCTCGCGGCTGATCGCCCGCGGCTGCCAGCCGGTGCTGGCGGTGGACGCGGATCCCAACACCTGCCTGGACAGCGCGCTGGGGGTGAAAGCCGAAAAGTCCATCGGCCGCGTCCGCGAGGAAGCCCGCGAAGAATCGAAGAAAGGGCTGGCCGCCGGCGTCTCCAAGCAGGAAATGCTGGAATTGAAGATCTCCGAAAGCCTGGTGGAGGCGAAGGACTTCGACCTGATCGCCATGGGGCGGCCGGAGGGGCCTGGCTGCTACTGCTATGCCAACAATGTGCTGAAAGAGGCGATCGGCAAGATTTCGCGGCATTATCCGTACGTGGTGCTGGACAATGAGGCCGGGCTGGAAAACCTGTCGCGGCGGATTGTCCAGAAGGTGAACCTGCTGATCATGGTCGCCGACGCCTCCAGGAGCGGCCTCGACACCTTGTCGCGCCTGCAGGCGCTGGCCCGGGAGATGGCGATCAAGTACGACCGGCTCGCCATCGTCGTCAACCGCATCCGCCGGCCGGAAATGGCGCGGGAACTGGCACTGTTGAAGGCGGAACTCAAGGCGGACTTCCTCGTCTGCATTCCCGATGACGACGAACTTGCGCTCCAGGCGGAACAGGGGTGGCCGCTCTCGCGGCTGCCCGCCGCCAACCCGGTCGTGGCCAAGGTGGATGCACTGCTGGCGGACGTGCTGGGGAATTGAACCGAGGCCGGCACGAAGACCGGCGTCATGGACTTCGCGCCGCCGGGATTAATCATTCAGGATCATTGCAGGTTAGGAGACTCTCATGGACAAGGCCCCGAAAAAGCCGGAAGACCGGGCGCTGGACGCCGCTTCCATCGAACTCATCCAGAAGGCGCAGGCCGAGTGCATCGACACCTGCTTCACGCGGTATGACACCCAGGAGAACCAATGCGGGTTCGGCAAGAAGGGGGTCTGCTGCAAGATCTGCCACATGGGGCCGTGCCGGATCACGCCGAAGGCGCCGCGGGGCGTCTGCGGCGCGGACGCGGACACCATTGTGGCGCGCAATTTCCTGCGCGAGGCCAGCGGCGGCACGGCGGCGCACTCCGACCACGCCCGCCACCTGGTGCTGCAGTTGAAGAACGTCGCCGAGGGGCATGGCGGCGGCTATGAGATCAAGGACGAGAATGCCTTGCGCTATTCGGCGCGGCTGTACAAGATCGCGGAGGCCGGGCGCGCCAAGGAAGCCGTGGCGTTGGACCTGGCGAATTTGTTCCTGGGCGAATTCATGTCCCAGGAAGCGCCGCTGAAGACGCTCGCCCTGGCGCCGGCCAAGCGCCAGGCCGTCTGGGAAAAGCAGGGCGTGCTGCCGCTGGGCGTGGACCGCATGGTGGTCGAGGCCATGCACCGCACGACCATGGGCGTGGACCATGACTACCGGAACCTGCTGCTGCACGCCTTCCGCACGTCGCTGGCCGATGGCTGGGGCGGTTCGCGCACTGGCACCATCGCTTCCGACATCCTCTTCGGCACGCCGACGCCGGTGCGCAGCGCCGCGAACCTGGGCGTGCTCGGGGAGAAGAGCGTCAACATCATCGTCCACGGCCACGAACCGGCGCTTTCCGACATGCTGGCGGTGGCGATCAACGATCCGGAAATCAAGGCGGCGGCGGTGGCGGCGGGCGCCACGGGCGTGACCCTGGCCGGGCTGTGCTGCACGGCGAACGAAATCCTGATGCGCCACGGCATCCCGGTCGCCGGCAACTTCCTCCAGCAGGAGCTGGCGCTCATCACCGGCGCCGTGGAGATGATGGTCATTGACGTGCAGTGCTGCATGCCAAGCCTGCCGGCGGTGGCGGCGGCCTACCACACCGAAATCGTCTCGACCGCCGACATCGCCAAGACCATCGGCGCCACGCACCTGAGCTTTGACGAGCACGACGGCCTCGGCTCCGCCAAGGCCATCATCAAGCGCGCCATTGCCAACTTCAAGAACCGCGACCCGAACAAGGTGTATATCCCGGCGGCCAAGGCGCCGCTGGTCGCCGGCTTCAGCGTGGAGGCCATCAAATACATGCTGGGCGGCAGCTTCCGCGCCTCTTTCCGGCCGCTGAACGACGCCATCATCCAAGGGCGCATCCGCGGCGTGGTCGGCATCGTCGGCTGCAACAATCCCAAGACCAAGACCGACGAATACACCAATGCCCTGACCACGGAACTGATCAAGAACAACGTGCTCGTGCTCAAGACTGGCTGTTCCGCCATCGCCTCGGGCAAGCGCGGCTGGCTGACGCCGGAGACCGCGCTCCAGTTTGCCGGCCCCGGCCTGAAGGAGGTCTGCGAAGCGGTCGGCATCCCGCCAATCCTGCACATGGGCAGTTGCGTGGACAATTCGCGCCTGCTCGAAGCCACCACGGAGATCGTCCTGGAAGGCGGCCTCGGCGACGACCTGGCCGCGGTTCCGGTCGTCGGCGTCGCCCCGGAATGGATGGCCGAAAAGGCCATCGCCATCGGCTGCTACTTCGTCGCTTCCGGCGTGGACGTCATCCTGGGCCATCCCTTCTACATCGAGGGGTCGCCGAACGTGATGCAGTTCCTGAACGAGGAGACTAAGGCGCTCTTCGGCGGCTCGTTCCATCTCTGCGAGACGGCGGAGAAGGCCGCGGCCCGCTGCCTGGCGCTGCTGGACGAAAAGCGCGAGAAGCTCGGCATCAACAAGAAGGCCGAACGCAAGCTTCTGGACATGAAGGACCGCCGGGCGCATTGAGGAAGCGGTGCGACGGCAGGACGGTATGGCAGTCACCGTGGCGGCATCATTCACGGACGGTCGCAAAGGCACAAAAGGAAAGCCGGAAAAATTCGGATCGTTGTTGGGCAAGGCCTTCAGCCTTGATTCCGTTTTCCCCGTTTCCTCTGGGGCGTTGCCCCAGGCTAAGTTGGAATGCCCCCTTGGGGCGGTCAGGCAGCATGGGCAAATGAATTGAAAAACAACACACCCGTCCCATGGCGGACGGAAGGGCGGAAGCGTTTTAGGCTCTAGGCTATAGTAGGTTACAGCCCAAGGACGTGAAGCCGGGAACATTCCGCGGCCCGTCGCCCCAAGGGGGCAATGCAACCTAACCCGAGTTCAACACTTGACATCATAAGTGGTTGATTCTCAACACTCAGATAAAAAAGTAACTACACTTTTACTTTTTCCGGGGCTTGAGAGCCGAAGGGTGCCCTGCTGCGATCCAGCCGCCGG
>JBAZOO010000054.1:0-10143 GCA_041648735.1 Lentisphaeria bacterium | reverse complement strand
CCCGACCCGCGCCCCAGGGAGCGGATGGCCGGCCTGGGTGTGGGGTTGCTCTGCGGGGCGCATCCCAAGACGATCACCAGCGCCCTTGAGTTCAACGGGCCGGCCACTACCGATTGGAGCGCGGCCTGCCGGCTGTTTTCGCAGACGGTGTGGACGGCGGAGGACCTGTTTCGCCCAGTCCTGCGCGCCGCGCTGGAAACGAATTTGGGGCCGGTGGTCAGCGCCCAGGACGACACTTTGGTGCGCAAGGCCGGACGGTGCATGCCTGGAACGGCGTACATGCGCGACCCGCTGCGTCCACCCTTCCGGGTCAATCTGGTCAAGGGCCAGCGCTTCCTCCAGACGGCGGTCATGATCATGCCCGACAAAGAGGGGCACCCCTGCCGGGCCGTGCCGGTGTCGTTCCTGCATGCGCCTGTCCTCAAAGCCGCCACGACGGGCCACCGAGGAAGAGAAGAGGGCGGTCAAGGAAACACGCAAGAGGCACACCATTAGCATCATGGCCCGGCACGAGCTTGCCCGGCTCCGGATGGAAATCGACGCGACGCCGGGCGGTCACGGACGGTTGCTGATCAACTGGCCCAAGGCCACCCGCGACACGCCGGTGCGCCTGATCCTGATCAAGCCGTTGGGCTACCGGCTGCGCAAAGGCGGCAAACTGCTCTACCGCCAGCCCGCCTTCCTCCTGGCCGCAGGAGAGCTGGCCGACATCGAAACGCTGATCCGCGCCTATCTCGCGCGATGGCAGATCGAAGTCAGTTTCCGTGACGGAAAAAGCATCCTCGGAGTGGGCAAGGCCCAGGTCTGGAACGAACTCTCGATCCAACGCGCCCCGGCTTTCCATGTCGCCTGCTATTCCTGCCTCCTGCTGGCCAGCATCAAGTGCTTTGACGACCGGCGGACCGAAGACTTCGAACCCCTCTCGCCCTGGCGCAATGACAAAATGCGGCGACCCTCCGCCCGCGACCTCGTGCGACTCCTTCGCCATGGCATCGGCCAGAGGCGACGGGAGCCAGGCGGAGCCCCAGCCGTCGCCGCTTGAGTTTTGCCAATGTCCAGTCCCCCGGCTTCAGCCAATTGTCGTTGCCAACCCAGGGCGGCGCTGCGCTTTGCCCTGGGCTACGCTGAGCCTGGGCCTTCAGCCCGTCCGATCCATTGTCCTTTGCCGCCGCGGACGGCCATTCACCGCCGGTCCATTGCCCCAGCGTCCCTCGGGGACGCACGAAACAAACTTCCGGGCCAAGGAAAACGCAAAATGGGGCGCCCCGGAAAACGCCGCCGCCGGGCGGCGCCGGAAAAACCAGGCCACGCCTACAACTTGGAATAGGGGAGCGCGACAATCCCTTTGCCCATGGGCATGGGCAGGTCGCCGGAATGGATCACCAGCCCTGGGGCTGACCGCTCGCCGTAGGTCTCGCGGAAGGCCAGGATCCCGCGCGCCATTGCCGGCCGTGGCGTCGCGGAAAGCTTTGCTTCCACGGGAATGAGGCGCCCCCCGTCCTCCACGACGAAATCCACCTCCGCCCCATTGGCGGTGCGCCAGAAATAGAGGTTCGGCGGCGTGCCGCCGAACGACATGGCCTTGACAATCTCCATCAGGACGGCGGTTTCCATGACTGCACCCCCGAACGGGCTTAGCGCCAACTGTTCCGCCGTCGTGATCCCCGCCAGATGGCAAAGCAGGCCGGTATCCGTGAAATACAGCTTGGGGGTTTTCACCAGCCGTTTGCCCAGGCTCTCGAAATAGGGGCGCAGCGTCACCACCAGTCCGGACGCCTCCAAAACCGAAACCCAGGCCTTGATGGTGTTGACGGTCAGTCCCAGGTCGCGGCCGACGTCGCTCAGGTTCAAGAGCTGGCCGCTGCGCAGGGCCACGGCCTTCACGAAATTCTGGAACTGCCCCAAGTCGCCCACCTGGCGCAACCGGCGCACATCCCGTTCCAGATAGGTCTGGATGTAGCTGGCGAACCACAGATCCCGGTTTTGGACGTTGCCGAGCGCCACATCCGGATAGCCGCCGGTCAGCAACTGGTCGCAAAAGATCTTGCGCCGGACAAACCCATACGGGTTGGTCTCGCGCACTTCGAGCGGGGCGGCCCACGGCAGGGAGCGGGTGGCGTCGTCGTCCAGTTCCCGCTGGGCGAGCGGATACAGGCGCAGGACGGCGGTGCGGCCGGCCAGGGTTTCCGAGACCTGCTCCATCATCAGCAGGTTTTGCGAGCCGGTGAGCAGGTATTGCCCCATCACCTGGCGGTTGGCGTCAATCCGTTCCTTGAGGTATGGCATGAGTTCCGGGGCGCACTGGATTTCATCCAAAATCAGCGGGGGCCGGTACAAGTCCAGGAATCCGCCGGGATCCTGGTGGGCCATGCCGCGGAGCGCCGGGGTTTCCAGGGAGACATATTTGAAATGGGGGAAGCGTTCGCGCAGCAGGGTCGTCTTGCCGGTCTGCCGGGGGCCGGAGAGCATGATGGCGGGAAAGCTGGCCACGGCTTCCGCCAGGGTCCGTTCCAATCCTCGTGGCTGGTAGTTCATGGTTCCGCGGCTCCCGGTTGGCCTTCCCCCACTTTCCACTGCAAATATACATGCCTCTTGGCTCATTTTCAACCATGTTATTTGCATTTAAAATGCAAGATTGCATGGTTGATCTTTGCGCGCACGGCAGGGAAGGCACGCGCCGGCAGCCGCCGCCCAGAACGCCGCGGGAGCATCTCCTCGTGGCTGGTAGTTCATGGTTCCGCGGCTCCCGGTTGGCCTCCCCCCACTTTCCACTGCAAATATACATGCCTCTTGACTCATTTTCAACCATGTTATTTTGCAATTAAAATGCAAAATTGCATGGTCAGTCTTTGCGCGCACGGCAGGGAGGGCACGCGCCGGCAGCCGCCGCCCAGAACGCCGCGGGAGCATCTATATTGTCACTGTCGTCCCAGTGAATCGCTGACGGGAGCCGACCAGCATGAACGCCTTCATCCTTGACCCCGGCAGCCCCGCAAGCTGCCAGCCGCTGACCTGCACCCGGCCGCTGGCGGCGTTCCCGGTTGCCAACCGGCCGTTGCGTGAACACCAGGAAGCGCTCCTGCGGGACGCCGGCCTGCGGCCGGTGGCGGAGCGGGCCGCGGCCAAGGTTTTCCTGGCCGGCAATGCCTGGCTCGATGGCGCCACGCTCGCCGCCTTGGCGGTCGCTGCCGGCCCGGCCGTGGTCCGCGACGCCCAGGGGCATCTCCTGGCCTGGGCCAATCCCGGGGGCGACGACCCCCAGCGGGCGGAGGCGATCCCCGCCATTCCCGAGTGTTTCGCCATCGTGTACCCGTGGGATCTGCTGCGGCTCAACGAACTCCTCGTCGGGGCGCTGGTGGCCGACGCGATCCAGGGGCGGGTCAGCCCCGGTGTCACCGTCGAAGGGCACCTGGCGTTGGGCGAAGGCAGCCGCTTGCTGCCGGGCGTTTTCATCGAGGGCAATGTGGTGATCGGCAAAAACTGCAAGATCGGCCCGAACTGCTATCTCCGCGGCAACACCAGCATCGGCGATGGCTGCCACGTCGGCAACGGCGTCGAGATCAAGAACTCGATCCTGCTGGCCAAGGCCAGCGTCGGGCATCTCAGCTATTGCGGCGACTCCATCATCGGCGAGGGCTGCAACTGGGGGGCGGGGACGATCGTCGGCAACCTGCGCCATGACGGCGCCAACCACCGCAGCCAAGTCGGCGGCGCGTTGGTGGACACCGGCCGGCGCAAGTTCGGCACGGTCATGGGCGACGACGTGCATACGGGCATCCACACCGCCATCTATCCCGGCCGCAAGTTCTGGCCCCACGCCAGCACGCGTCCGGGCGAGATTGTCAGCCGCGACCTCACCGGCTGAGCGGCCACCGCCCTCACCCCTCTTTCTGGGCGGCCAGGTAGCGTTCGACGCTGGCCAAGTCCTTGTCGCCACGCCCGGAGAGGTTGACGACCAGCAGCTCCTCCGGCCGGCGGCGGCGGGCCGAGGCCATGGCGGCGGCAATGGCATGGGAGCTTTCCAGGGCGGGGATGATCCCCTCCAGCCGGCAAAGCGCCAGGAAGGCCGCAATCGCTTCGGCGTCGGTGACGGCGACGTACTGCGCCCGGCCCACGTCGCGCAGCCAGGCGTGCTCGGGGCCGACTCCGGGGTAGTCGAGCCCGGCCGAGACCGAATGGGTGTCCAGGATCTGCCCGTCCTGATCCTGCAAGAGGTAGGACTTGGAGCCGTGGAGGACGCCGACCGTGCCGGCGCTGAGGCTCGCGGCGTGCTTGCCGGTGTGGAGCCCGCCGCCGCCGGCCTCGACGCCGGTGAGGGCGACCGCCGCATCCTCGAGGAACGCCGCAAAAATCCCCATGGCATTGCTGCCGCCGCCGACGCAGGCCAGCACTTCGTCCGGCAGCCGCCCTTCCTTGCGCAGGATCTGTTCGCGCGCCTCGATGCCGATCACCTTCTGGAACTCCCGCACGAGCAGCGGGTAGGGATGCGGCCCGGCAACCGTGCCGATGACGTAGAAGGTGTCGCGCACCGTCGCCACCCAGTCGCGCAGCGCCTCGTTCATGGCATCCTTGAGCGTGGCCGAACCGCTGTGGACGGCGACGACGCGGGCCCCGAGCATCTTCATCCGGGCGACGTTCGGCGCCTGGCGGACGATGTCCTCCGCACCCATGAACACGTCACAGCTCATGCCAAACAGGGCGGCGACGGTGGCCGTGGCGACGCCGTGCATCCCCGCGCCGGTCTCGGCGATCAGCCGCTTCTTCCCCATCCGTTTCGCCAGCAGCGCCTGGCCAATGGTGTTGTTGACCTTGTGCGCGCCGGTGTGGTTCAAGTCCTCGCGCTTGAGGTAGATCTTGGCGCCGCCGCACTCCGCGGTGAGGTTCCGCGCCAGGTAGAGCGGGTTTGGCCGGCCGACATAGTCCGCCAGGATCCCCCGGTATTCGGCCTGGAACGCCGGCTCCTTGACCGCCGCCTCGAACACCTGCTCCAGCTCCAGCAGCGCCGGCATCAGCGTCTCCGCCACGTACCGGCCGCCGTATTTCCCGAAATGCCCAGCTTCCGGCCGGTTCTTCAGCTCATCCGTCTGCATGTGGAAACCCTTGTGTCTTAACCCATTTTGCCGTGTCGCGCCAGCCGCCACCTCCAGCCGGTGGCGCCCATTATAGCATTCCGCCGGCGTCCCCACAACCGCACCGGGCCTGGACGACGAACGCCCGGACCTTGGCGGGATCCTTCTTGCCCTTGGCGGCTTCCACCCCGCTGCCGACGTCCACCGCCCACGGCCGGACCTCGCGCACGGCCGCCGCCACGTTCTCCGGGGTGAGCCCCCCGGCGAGCACCAGCCGCCGCCGGGCCGCCAGCGCCGCCGCCAGCGCCCAGTCGCAGCTCTGCCCCGTGCCGCCGCCGGGGGAGTCGGCCAGCACCGCCGCCGCCGGCCAGGCCGTGGCGGCCTCCACTTCTTGCGGAGTCCGCAACGCCAGGGCCTTCCAGACCCGTTCCGGCCCCAGTTCGCGGGCCAGCTCCGGTGGTTCCTGGCCGTGGAGCTGGATCAAGTCCAGCCCGCAGCGGCCGGCCGTGGCGAGGATATCCGCCAGTGGTGCATCCCGGAAGACGCCGACGAAGCGGGGAAGGTCTTTGCCGCCCGTTTTGGCCTCGGCGCGGAGGGCGCCGATGACCGCCGCGGCCTGCTCCGGCGTGACTTGGCGCGGCGTGCCGGGCACGAAGATGAAGCCGAGGAAGTCCGCTCCGGCCGCCACCGCGGTCCGGGCATCCTCAAGATTGGTGATCCCGCAGATTTTCACCAGCACCGGCATGGCCGTCTCTTCCTTGGAACTCGGAACTCGGGACTCGGGACTCGGGACTCGGAACTCGGAACTCGGGACTCGGGATCGCCGGCGCGGTGGCGGGTCAGCCGAGGAGTTCGGCGAGCTTGGCGCCGGGGTGGTCGGCGCGCATCAGGGTTTCGCCGATGAGGAAGGCGCCGGCGCCGGCGGCCTGGAGGCGGCGGAGGTCAGCCCGGTCGCGGATGGCGCTCTCGGCGACGCCGACGATCCCCGGCGGCAACGCCTGGAGCAGGCTTTCGGCCACCGCCAGGTCGGTCTTGAAGGTGCGCAGGTCGCGGGCGTTGATTCCGACGATTTCGACGCCGCAAGTGAGCACCCAGTCGAGTTCCTCGCGGTCATGCACCTCCGCGAGCACCGCCAGCTCCAGCTCGCCCGCCAGCTTTGCGAGCGCGGCGAACTCCGCCGGCGGCAGTGCCGCGGCGATCAGCAGCACCGCCGCCGCGCCCCAGGCACGGGCTTCGAAGATCTGGTAGGGATCGACAATGAAGTCCTTGCGCAGCACGGGAATCGTGACGCTGTCCGCCACCGCCTGCAAATAGGCGGGGCTCCCCTGGAACCAGTGGGGCTCGGTCAGCACGGACAGCGCCGCGGCGCCAGCCAGCTCCAGCTCCCGCGCCAGGCTGACAACCCCGAAATCGGCGCGGATCAGCCCCTTTGACGGCGAGGCCTTCTTCAGCTCCGCGATGACCCGTGCCGGGTCACCCGGCCGCCCCTGGAGTGCCCCGCGGAAGTCGCGCGGCCGTTCCCGGCCGAGGGCGCGCTGGCGCAGTTGGCCTTCCGGCAGCCGTTGCTTGGCCGTGGCCAGGTCGGCTCGGGTGCGGGTGATGATTTGGTCCAGGATGGTCATTGGGTGGCGGCGATGAGGGTTTGGAGCTTGCCAAGGGCGGCGCCGGAAGCGATGCTTTGTTCGGCGAGCCGGAGGGCGTCCTCGATCCGGTCGGCCTTTTCGCCGACGACGATTGCCGCGGCGGCGTTGAGCAAGGTGACCTGGCGCGGCGCCCCCTGCTCCGAGCCGTCGAGGACGGCGCGGAGGATGCGGGCGTTGGTGGCGGCGTCGCCGCCGGCGAGTTCCGCGGGGTTGCAGTAGTCGCCGAAGATCAGGGCGGCGTCAAGCTCATAGGTGCGGAGTTCGCCGTTGCGGAGTTCGCAGACGCGGGTGCGGTCGGTGATGGTGATCTCGTCCAGGCCGTCGAGCCCATGCACGACCAGGGCGCGGCGCGTGCCGAGGTCGCGCAGCACCCGGGCGAAGGTCTCGGTCAGTTCCGCCTTGAACACCCCGAGCACCTGGCCGGTGGCGCCGGCGGGGTTGGCGAGCGGGCCGAGCATGTTGAAGATCGTGCGCACCCCCAGTTCCTTGCGGATCGGGGCGACGTGCTTCATCGCCGGGTGCATCTTCTGGGCGAAGAGGAAGCCGATGCCGTGCTCCTGGATGCACTGCTCGATGGCCGCCGCCGGCGCCTCCAGGTTCAGCCCGAGTTCGGCCAGGACGTCGGCCGAGCCGCAGCGGCTGGAGACGGCGCGGTTGCCGTGCTTGGCGACGCAGACGCCGGCGCCGGCGGCGACGAAGGCCGCCGCCGTCGAGATGTTGAAGGTGCTCAGCCCGTCGCCCCCCGTCCCGCAGGTGTCAACCACCGCGCCGGCCCCGCCGGTGTGGATGAACACGGCATGGCGGCGCATGACCTGCGCCGCCGCCGCGAGTTCGGCGACGGTTTCCCCCTTCATCCGCATGGCGACGAGGAAGGCGGCGGTCTGCGCCGGCGTGGCCCGCCCCTCCATCAGGTCGGTCATGACGGCCGTCATCTCCTCGCGGCCGAGGTCTTCGCGGTTCAGCAATTTGGTGAGGATGGGCTGCATGGGGACCTCGGGTTGGTGCGCCCACGGCCGGGCGGCGGCCCGTGCCGTTTCAGCGGTTGGCCAGGGCGATGAAGTTGGCGAGGATGCGCTTGCCGCTGGGGGTGAGGATCGATTCGGGGTGGAACTGGACGCCGTAGGTCGGGTGCTCCCGGTGGCGGATCGCCATGACCTCGCCATCGTCGGCCCGGGCGATGACCTCCAGGCAGGCGGGCATGCTGCCCTCCGCAATGGCGAGCGAGTGGTAGCGGATGGCGGCGAAGGGGGACTTGAGGCCGGCGAAGAGGCCGGTGCCGTCGTGGAGGATCGGGGAGGTCTTGCCATGCATCAGCCGCTTGGCCTTGACGATGCGGCCGCCAAAGGCGGCGCCGATCGCCTGGTGGCCGAGGCAGACGCCGAGCAGCGGGATGCGGCCGGAGGCGGCCTGGATCAGCGCTACCGAGATGCCCGCCTCGGCGGGGGAGCACGGGCCCGGCGAGACGACGATCAGCTCCGGGTTGAGGGCGAGCACCGCCGCGACCGTGATCTGGTCGTTCCGGCGCACGGTGACCGGCTGACCCAGGGTCTCCAGGAGCTGGACCAGGTTGTAGGTGAAGGAGTCGTAGTTGTCGAGCATGAACAGCATGGCTGGTCTCCACTGGCGGCCGTTGCGCTGGATTGGAACCCTATCGCCGATCCGGCCGGGGTCAAGGCGGGGCGGGCAGGAGGACGCTCACGCCAGCTCCAGGCCGCGCCCGGCCAGCTCCAAGGCGCGCATCAGCCCCTGCGCCTTGTTCACCGTCTCCTCGTATTCCTTCTCCGGATCCGAATCGGCCACGATCCCCGCCCCCGCCTGGAACAGCACCCGGTCGCCGGTGAGCTGGAAGGTGCGGATGGTGATCGCCAGGTCCATGCCGCCATCATAGCCGAAGTAGCCGACGGCGCCGCCGTAGGGGCCGCGGGCCTGCGGCTCCAGCTCGTGGATGATCTCCATCGCCCGCACCTTGGGCGCCCCCGAGAGGGTGCCGGCCGGGAAGGTGGCGGCAAGCAGGTCGAAGGCGTCCAGCCCCGGCTTGAGCTGGCCGTGGACGTGGGAGACGAGGTGCATGACATGCGAATAGCGCTCGACGGCCATGAAGTCGCGCACCTGGACCGAGCCGGCGGCGCAGACCCGGCCGAGGTCGTTGCGCCCCAGGTCGACCAGCATGACGTGTTCGGCGCGCTCCTTCTCGTCGCGCAGCAGCTCGTCGGCCAGCGCCACGTCCTCCTGTTCGCCGCGGCCGCGGGGGCGGGTGCCGGCGATCGGGCGGGTCTCGGCGGTGCTGCCGGTGAGGCGGACCAGCAGTTCGGGGGAGGCGCCGACCAGGCGGACGCCGTTGACGGTGAGGAAGAAGGTGTAGGGGGAGGGGTTGATCAGGCGCAGGGCGCGGTAGAGGTCCAGCGGCGGCGCCGTGAGCTTGGTTTCGAACCGCTGGGAGAAGACGGCCTGGATGATGTCGCCCTCCTGGATGTACTCCTTGATCCGGCGGACGGCGGCGGTGAATGCCTCGCGGGTCAGGTTGGAGCTGACCGGCGGCGGTTCGGCGTGGCGCCCCGGCGCCGGGGCGGGTTGCGGACTCCGCAGCCGCGCCGCCATCGCCGCCAGCTTCCGGCAGGCGTCGTCATAGGCGGCCTCCGGGGAGGCGTGCTCGCGCGGCCGGGCACAGACGACCAGCTTCAGGGTGTGGCGGACGTTGTCAACGATGGCGAGCTGGTCAATGAGCAGGAAGCAGGCCTCGGGCACCGCCGCCCCGGCGGGCGCGGGCTTGGCCGCGGGGAGGCGCGGCTCGAAGCCGCGGACGGTTTCATAGCCGAGGTAGCCGACGGCGCCGCCGATGAAATGGGGCAGGCCGGGCAGGGGGACCGGCTTCTCCCGGTGCAGCAGTTCGCGGAGCGCGAACAGCGGCGGCTGGCCGGGCGGCACGGGCAGGGGGCGGCTCTCGCCGGCGGCGTCCCGGAGCCGGGGCTGGCCGTTTTCGACGGTGAAGACGGCGCGGGGGTGGAAGCCGATGTAGGAGAAGCGCCCCCAGCGTTCGCCGCCCTCGACCGATTCGAGGAGGAAGGCGCCGGGGTCGTCGGCGACGCGGCTGAAGAGGGAGACCGGGGTGTCGAGGTCGGCCAAGGTCTCCTGGCAGACAGGGATGAGGGTGCCGTGGTTGGCGAGGCGGCAGAACTCGGCGCGTGAGGGGGTGGTCATGGCGTCCGTGCTTCCATGTTTCGATTCAGGGCAACAATGTAGCGCCCGCCGACGGGAACGCAAGCCGGGCTTGCCCGCGCCGGCTTGGGCCAATACATTGGCCCCAGACTGGACATTGGCAAAAGTCCCTTGACCGGCGGGTCGGGCCGGCGGCCCTTCCCGCCGGACGGATCGACGCTATTTTCTAAAATGTGTAACTTTTATTGAATTGCACTTTTATTCTGATATGGTAT
>JBAZOO010000053.1:0-10812 GCA_041648735.1 Lentisphaeria bacterium | reverse complement strand
AGACGAGCACAAGATGCCGGCGGCGGGTGTCACGCCTATAGCCAAGCACGCCAGGGCAATAAATCAAGTCTCTCCCTATGGTTTCAGGCCGCCGTGCCGGTGGCTTCGCTGAAGCGTGAACTCCAGCTCCGAACCCGCCCCATGGCGGCATAATTTCCGCAGGGCGTTACATTGTTCGCTTTCACCCCATGGCGCGACGAGGCGGGCGATGATTGCGATCGTGGATTACCGGGCCGGGAACCTGACCAGCGTCCAGCGGGCGCTGGCCGCCTTGGGCCATGCCGCGCTGGTCACGGCCGAGCCCCAGGCCATTGCCGCCGCCGAACGGATCATCTTCCCCGGCGTCGGCGCCGCCGGCGAGGCCATGCGCCACCTGGGGGAACTCAAGCTGGCGCCGGCGCTGCGGGCCGCCGTCGCCGCCGGCAAGCCGTTCCTCGGCATCTGCCTCGGCTACCAGATCCTCTTCGAATGGAGCGCCGAGGATGGCGGCGTCGAGTGCCTCGGGCTGCTCCCCGGCCGGGTCGTGCGCTTCCCCGAGCCGCTGCGGAGTCCGCACCAGGAGCGGCCGCTCAAGATCCCGCACATGGGCTGGAACGCGGCCCGGCCCCTCCAGTCACATCCGGTGCTGGCGGGGATCCCGGCGGAGAGCGAATTCTATTTCGTCCACTCCTACCATCCCACCGCCGTGCCCGCCGCCGCCGCCTTGACGGCCACCGACTACGGCCTGGAATTCACCTCCGGCGCCGCCGCCGGCGCGCTGGTGGGCTTCCAATTCCATCCGGAAAAGAGCGGCCGCCCCGGCCTGCGGCTGCTGGCCAATTTCTGCGCCTGGAATCCCCAGCCTTGATTGTGCCACCACGAAAGCTCCGAACCGTTTCAGCCCACGAAACCCACGAAAAAATCCCGGTTTTCTCCCCACGAATCCGCGCAAATCCACACAAATGCAAGCAAAAACCCTTAGCCCACGAGCGCCGCGGAGCGGCGGTGGAACTCCCAACGGCTTGAGCGTTCGTGTGGTTTAGTGTGTTTAGTGGGCTGAAAATGGTTTTGGTTTGTGTGGAGTTGCGGGAAAAAAATTGCGGACGGAAGGCCCAGCCATGCTGAGCAAACGCATCATCCCCTGCCTGGACGTGCGCGACGGCCGCACCACCAAGGGCGTCAAGTTCCAGGAGAACCGCGACATCGGCGACCCCGTGGCCATGGCCCGCCACTATTACGAGGAGGGCGCCGACGAGCTGGTGTTCTACGACATCACCGCCTCCCACGAGGGGCGCGGCATCTTCCTCGAAGTGGTCCGGCGGGTGGCGGCGGAAATCTTCATCCCCTTCAGCGTCGGCGGCGGCCTGGCCTCGCTGGCGGACCTGCGCGCCGTGCTCCTGGCCGGCGCCGAGAAGGTCAGCGTCAACAGTGGCGCGGTGAAGAACCCCGACCTCCTCCGCCAAGGGGCCAAGGCCTTTGGCCGGCAGTGCATCGTCCTGGGGCTGGACGCGAAGCGGGCCGGCGTCTCGGAACGCTTCCCCAGCGGCTACGAGGTGGTGATCCACGGCGGCCGCCAGCCAACGGGGCTGGACGCCCTGGCCTGGGCCCAGGCCGCCGAACGGCTCGGCGCCGGCGAGATCTGCCTGAACTCCATTGATGCCGACGGCACCCAGGACGGCTACGAACTCCACCTCACCCGGCTGGTTTCCACCCAGGTCGGCATCCCGGTCATCGCCTCCGGCGGCGCCGGCAAGCCGGAACACCTGGCCGCGGTGCTGACCACCGGCTGCGCCGACGCGGCGCTGGTCGCCTCGATGGTCCACTTCGGCGGCTACCGGATCGCCGACCTCAAGCGCAGCCTGCACGCCGCCGGCGTCAAGGTGCGGCTGGAGTGGTGAGGCTGGAGCCGCCCCCGGAGACGCCCGCCATGGCCAAAAGGGACAAGAAGGCTGCCAACGTCAGTTTGGGCGACATCGCCCGCGCGGCGGCCGTCTCCCGGGCGGCCGTCTGCTACGCCCTGCGCCACTCCCCAGGCGTCAGCGCCGCCACCCGGCAGCGCATCCTCGCCATCGCCAACCGGCTCGGCTACGCCCCCGACCCCCGGATCGCCGCCCAGATGGCGACTGTCCGGGATGCCAAGGCCAAGGACTTGCTGCCCATCGCCTGGCTGAACGCCTCGGAGGAAGAGGACAGTTGGCGGAAGTACCAGTTCCATCTCCCCTACCTGGAGGGCGCCCACGCCCGGGCCTGGGAGCTGGGCTACCGCCTCGAGGAAATCTGGATCCATGAACCCGGCCTGACCGAGGCGCGCCTGGCCCGGATGCTCGACCGGCGCGGCATCGAAGGGGCTATCATCACCTATCCCGCCAAGCATATCCACCTCGACTGGCGGCACCTGGCCGGCGTCTCCCTGGAAAGCGACTTGCTCGCCCCCCGCCTCTGCCGGATCATGAAGGACAACCATTACAATTTCTTCCTCGCCATCAAGATGCTGCGCCGCGCCGGCTACCGCCGCATCGGCGTCTGCCTCGAAAAGGGACTGGACCGCCAGTCCCCCCTCCGCTCCGCCATCAGCCATTTTGGCGCCACCACCCCGACGGCCGAGCAGGTGCCGCCGCTCTTCTATGCCGGCCTCGCCGCCAAGACGTGGCGGCTGGCGAAGCCGCTGATCGCCGCCTGGGTCGCCGCCACCCGCCCCGAGGTGGTCGTGGGCCTCGATAGCCGACTCGTGGAGTGCCTCGCGGCGGCCGGCCATCGCGTGCCCGAGGAGATTGGCGTCGTCCTCCTGGCCACCGACGACGACGTGGCCGACTGGGCGGGCATCTGCTCCAACCGCCGGCAGATCGGCGCCACCGCCGTGGAACAGGTCGTCGCCCTCATGCGCAGCCGCCAGTTCGGCGTGCCCGCCGTGGCCGCGGACCTGCTCATCCGCGGCACCTGGCATCCGGGCCGCACCCTGCTCCTCCCCCGCGCCCTCCTTTAGCCCACAGCACCGCTTTGCGGCGCTGTGGGCTAAAGGATTTGTGGCACCGGGGACGGTGCCACCTACTTCCGCGGGCGGCGAAAAGAAAGTAGGCGGACGGAAAGGAAGCCCCGCCCAGAACAGCCACACGCTGAAGCGTGGGACCTGCCGTCCAGGCGATCCCTCGCAGGGCGGAAAGTGGGCCGTCCAGAGGAAACACCGCCGCCCAGAACAGCCGCACGCTGAAGCGTGGGATCTGCCGTCCAGGCGATCCCTCGCAGGGCGGAAAGTGGGCCGTCCAGAGGAAACACCGCGGCCCCAAACAGCCCACGCTGAAGCGTGAACTCCAACCCGAGCCGCCCCCGCTGGAGTTCACACTTCAGTGTGGGACCTGCCGTCCAGGCGATCCCTCGCAGGGCGGAAAGTGGGCCGTCCAGTTGCTTAATGTTAAGCAAACTCGCCCGCCGAAAAACTTGTCAACCACGCCCCCAGCCCCTATGGTAATCAACAATCCATGTCATGCCCACCCTCGCCCCGCCGGGGCAACTGGCCGGCCAGCAGGAGAGGGCAGCAGGACAAGCCAAAGCTAATGAAAAGAAGGAGCCCCCCAATGCGGAAGCGCAACCACCGCCACCACCCTGTCAACCGTCCCCTCGCCCTGACCGCCGCCGCCGGCCTCGCCGCCCTGCTCGCCACCCCCGCCGCGCTCGCGGCCAACCTGTTCTGGGACGCCAACGGCGAAACCGGGGGAACCGGCGGAGTCGGCACCTGGGATACGACCTCCTCCTTGTGGCGGCTCGACAGCGATGTGGGATCGCTCCAGACCTACACGAACACCGTGGGCGACATGACGGCGAATTTCGGCGGGACGGCGGGCGCCGTCACGATCCTGAGTGGTTTGACGGTGAATGCCAACGCCGTGAACTTTACGACGTCCGGTTACACCATTCAGCAGGGGAACGCGAGCTCATTTCTGAACCTCGACGGCACCACGCCGACGATCACGACCAGCCTGCTGGCGACCGGCGTCGCCACGATCAGCGCGAAGATTTCGGGCAGCGCGGGATTGACGAAGACCGGCACGGGGATCCTCTCGCTCGGCGGGGCGAACACCTACACCGGCACGACAACGGTCGCCGGGGGTATCCTGCGGGCATTGGATGGCACCGGCTTGAACAGCCAGAACCTCCTGCTGTCGGGCGGCGCCTACGATCCCAATACCACAACGGCGTTCGTCCGCTCGCTGGGCTCGGGAACGAACCAAGTGCAGCTTGTCGCCAGCGGCGCGAATGCCAGCACCGGATTTGCCTCGACGGCCAACACGCTCAAAACCATCGCCATCGGGGGAACCGGCTCGCCCACGACGCTCGTCTGGGGATCGGAGTTCTTCTCGCCGTCCACGGGCACCGGTTCGTTCATTCTCAATGGGGGAACGGTAAACACCGTTGACATCAAGAACTCGATCGACCTGAACGATTCCGCCAGCGCGGTGACCCGAAATATCAGCGGAACGGGCTCGGCGATCCTCTCGGGCGATCTGACCCAGTCCGGCGGGGGCGCCACGAAGCTGGTCAAGACGGGAGCGGGGACTCTCAGGCTGCTGGGCAACAATTCCTTCAGCGGTGGATTTGAGTGGGTGGATGCCAACACCTTTGTCTTGGTGCTCGGAAGCGACACCGCCCTCGGCAGCGGTCTCGTGACTCTGAACTCCACCACCGGAGCGGTCACGGTTCAGGCCGCCGACGCCACCGACCGGGTTCTCACGAACGACCTCAGCATCGCCGAGAATGATCTGAGGTTTGGCTCGACGACTACGACTACCGGCAACCTGACCTTCGGCGGCCTTGCCCAAACCGCCGTTGGGCACGTCATTACGATAAACAACGCGAAAACCACCTTCTCCAGCTACTCGGCGACCGGGGGGACATTCACGAAGAGCGGGACGGGCGCGATGATCGTCACGGGGAACTTCACGCGTGGCAGCGCTAACACCTTCACAATCGCCAATGGCGCGCTGGCCGTTGGCGGCACGTGGAATGTGAACACGGTGGCTACTTTGGGCAGCACCACCAGCGCAACGACCGCTGTCCTCGGACGCAACGGCAGCATGACCGGCGCGCTCGGTGCCACCGAGGGCGTGAGATGGGCCGCGGGCACCTCTCTCGGAGGAGGCTTGTTCGCCTACGGCACCAACGGCACGTGGGGGAACGCGGCAAACAATCTGACCGTCAACTTCGGAGGAAGCGGCGCGGCGTTGGCCTGGGGACAGGCCAACTTCGTCCAGTCCGGCCAGACCCTTATTTTCGGCAATACCGTTTCGAACGGCACGGTGACCTTCGAAAATGCCATCGACTTGAACGCGGCCGCCCGCACCATCCAGGTGGATGCCGGCGCGACCAATCCCGGCACCGGCTCCGACGCCATCCTCTCCGGCCTCCTGAGCAATGGCGGCCTGACCAAGACCGGCAGCGGCACATTGACCATCTCCGCCAACAACAGCTACACCGGCGCGACGGACGTCAACGAGGGCAAGCTGGTGGTCAACGGCAACCAGTCCACGGCCACCGGCGCGGTGACGGTTGCCAGCGGTGCCAGCCTCGGCGGCTCCGGCACCATCGGCGGCGCGGTGACGGTCAACGGCAGCCTGGCGCCCGGCAACAGCATCGGCACGATCAACACCGGCGACCTCGGCATCGGCGCGACCGGCGCGCTGGACGTCGAGCTGGGGCGCGACACCGGCACGCCGACGAGCGACCGCACCAACGTCACCGGCACGGTCGGGATCACCAGCGGCGCCGACCTGAAGCTGACGCTCTACGCCGGGCTCACCAACCCGGAGGTGGGCGACATCTTCTACCTGATCAGCAACGACGGTTCGGATGTGATTACCGGCGAGTTCACCAAGCTCAACGGCACCGACACCACCCTCAACGAGGGCAGCCTCTTCTCCTGGAACTCGCAGGATTGGCAGATCACCTATGCGGCGAACCACGACGGCTCCTCCTTCACCGGCGGCAACGACCTGGCGATCAAGGTCGTCCCGGAGCCGGCGGCCTTGGCGCTGCTTTGCCTCGGCGCGGTCGGGCTCCTCCGCCGCCGCCGGGGACCTGCCGTCCAGGCAGTCTTCGCCGGGCGGTAGACCTGCCGGCCAGGGATTTGCCGTCCAGGCAAAAAAACTCGCCGGGCGGTAGATGGTGCCTGAAGGAAGAGCCAGGGTGGCACCGGGGACGGTGCCACCCACTTCCGCCACCGTCATGGGTTCCATGAGTCTCATGAGTCCCATGGGACCAATGACCGATCCCAAGGGCCGCCTTTGCGGCACCGTGGGGAAAAAAATCGTGGAAATTCGTGCAATTGGTGGATAGCATGCCCCGGCGTTCCCAATTCACCCTGATCGAGCTGCTGGTGGTGATTGCGATCATCGCAATCCTGGCCGCCCTGCTGCTGCCAGCGCTGCAAAAGGCGAAGGACGCCGCCAAGCAGGCCGCCTGCCTCAGCAACCAGAAGCAGTGCGCGGTCGGGATTTTCACCTATGCCGCCGACTTCGACGACAAGATTCCCGCCTATTGGGGCAAGGGCGATGCAAGTTTCTACCGCTTCTGGCTGGAGTTCATTTCCGGAACCGGCGCCTACTGCGCGAATGGGCCGCGGTACATGGAAAGCCCGGGGGCACTGGGCTGCCCCGCCAACAAGTATTACGCCAAGGACTTCAGGGACTATTCCACCTGGCTGGGCTGGCCGGGCAGTTCCACCACCATGCGGGGCTATGGGATGTACATGGACGACCAAAGCCTGGGGTTCAATCCTTGGATCCCCTTCGATCCGGCAGTTCCTTCTGGCCTCGGCTGGCGGCCGGTGCTCTTTGCCAGGATCGAAAAGGCCGCCAGCCTGGTCATGCTGGCGGACACCGCCTCGGTTCACCCGTCTTTCGCCGGCGCGGCGGAGTTGGGGCACATGATCGGGGTTTTCCAGGCCAGGGGCCAGCCGTTTTCCAACCCGCCCTATGGTGCCCGCATCCAGACCATCCACGGCAACCGGGCGGTGCATTCTTATTACGACGGGCATGCCGCGGCCGCCACCGCCGCGGAACTCTATCGGGACACGGCGACAAAGCCCCGCCGGTTCTTCTCCGCCGACCTGGTTCCCCTAGACTTTTAGCCCACTAAGCCCACTAAACCCACGAACGAATCCGAATCTTTTCACGGCGCCGTTCGCGCCGTTCGCGGACAAAAAAAAGCAAGGGGCACTCACTGATGGACCGGACGCTCTCCCTCCCCCTGGCGCTGGCGTTTGCCGCCACGCTTGGCGCCGCCCCCGCCACCTCCCCGGCCACCGCGCCCGCCGCGCCCGCGAGCCCCTTCGGCATTGGCGGGGACTACAAGACCGCGCAAACACCTGAAAAGTGGATTCCGCAGATGGCGGCGATCGGCATCAAGGTCAACCGGAACTGCCGCGTCCACTGGCAATCGGTCGAGCCGCGGGAAGGGGAGTGGGATTGGACGGCGGTGGACCGGCGGCTGCAATGCCTGGCCGCCAACGGAATCGAAACCGGCGGCGTCTTCATCGGCAGTCCTTCGTGGAACAAGGCCGACCTGCCCGGCACGCTGCCCGTCAACAATCTGGCGGGATGGTCGCGATATGTCACGGCGGTGGTCGGGCACTGCAAGGGGCAGGTGAAATACTGGGAGGTCTGGAACGAGCCGCCCAATTTCACCGGCAAGGAGCAGACGGCGGCGGACTACGCCAAACTCATGGTGGCCACCTACGATGCCGCCAAGGCGGCCGACCCCGACTGCATGGTGGGGCTGGCGGCCAAGTCCGCCCACATCAATTATCTGGAGCAGGCGATCCAGGCCGGGGCCAGGGATCATTTCGACTACCTCACGCTGCATCCGTACGAGGTTCTCGGCGGCGTGCTGCGCAACCAGGGGACCGAGGCGCTCTACATGAACATCGTCCCCACGGTCCGGAAAATGCTGGCCCGGGTGAATCCGGCCAAGGTGGACGCGCCGGTCTGGTTCACGGAACTGGGCGTGGATTCCAGCCCCGTGGGCAAGGACTACGGCATGGGCGCCGACATCGCGGCCCAGGGCCTGGTCAAAGCCTACACCATGGGCCTCGCCCAGGGCGTCGCCTGCATCAACTGGTTCGAGGGGATGGACGGCGACAGCGGCGCGATGGGCCTGCTGGATGCCAGCGGCAAACCGCGCCTGACGTACACGGCCATGCAACAGATGATCCGGCATCTCGGACCGCAGCCCGCCTATCTGGGCTGGGTCTTGCTGAACGGCAAGCACTACGGCTTCGTCTTTCAGGGCGCCCAAGGGACCGTGTTGGTCACCTGGGCGTACAAGGGCATCCCCGACCAAGTTGATTTTGGCCAGATGGTCTCGCTCGGCGATCCCCTGACGGGCAAGGCCTTTGACGCGGGCAAGCTTGAGCTGACCAAGGCCCCGGTCATCGTCGTCAACGCGCCGGCCAATCTGGTGGCGCAGGCCAAGGCGAACAAGAATAACCCCCTGCCGTGGGAGGGGGATTACGCGAATGCGGAATCGGTTTCCATCACCTTCGGAGAAAAGACGGTGGAAAATGGTCTGCATACCCAGGCGGGCGATGCCGTGGCCGCGGATGTCCTCGCCTACGGCGGCTCGGCGCGCGCCGGCGAGATTCCCGGCGGGAACATGTTCATGGTGGATCCGAATTTCCTTTCCTCCACGCCCACGCCGATCCGGATCACGGTGGTTGTCCGCCGGAACGAAGCCAATGACAACGCCGGGTTCAAGCTCATGTATGAAGCGCCTGTCCGCGGCGGCTATAAAACCGCCAACGGCTGGTTCACCGTGCCGGACAACCAGCGGTGGCACACGAAGAGTTGGGAGATCGCCGACGCGCAGTTCGTCGGCATGTATGGGTACAGCTTCTCCCTCGACTCGGGGGGCAACAAGCTCAACAACTATTATCTCCAGAGCGTGACCGTGGAAAAGCTCGAGAAATAGTCCACGAAATACACGAAAGCGTTTATCCACGAATCTTCACGAATTGTCACGAATAAAAATCGTCTGGATTCGGGGACAAAAAAATCGCGGGCAATGGGAAAATCAAAACCGATGGAGAAATCGCAAGCCTTTGACATTGCCGTCGTGGGTGGCGGGCCGACGGGCATTGGCGCGGCGGTCGCCGCCGGCCGGATGGGGTTGCGCGTGGCGCTGGTCGAGCGGCATCCGCTCCTGGGCGGCATGGGCACCGCCGGGCTGGTCAACAACTTCTGCCACGCGCACAAGGCCAACGTCGGGGAGGAGATCGGCACGCGCAACGTCGTGCGCCGAATTGTCATCGGCGGCGTCTTCGGCGAATTGCGCCGGCGGCTGATGGCGCGGAAGGCCATCTATTTCACGGGACTGGAAACCGACGACTGGATGGAGCCCTACAATCCTGACGCCTTTGTCGAGGAAGCCACCGCGCTCTGCCGGGAAGCGGGGGTGACCGTCCTGCTGGGGCGCAACTTCCACGCCGGCCGCTTCCAGGCCGCCGCCGCCGCCGAGCTGGAGCTGGCCGGCGGCGAGACGCTGGCCGCCCGCGCGGTGGTGGACGCCACGGGCGACGCCGTGGTCGCCGCCCAGGCGGGCGTCCCCTGCGCCTTCGGCCGCCCCGGCGACCACGCCGTCATGCCGCTCACCTACTGCTTCACCGTCGGCCCGATCAACATCGGAAAGGTGAAGCAGGAAATGCCGCTGGGCTTCCGCGTTGACCCGGCCACGGGCGACGAGGTGGTCTTTGTCAATTGGAGCGAACCCCGGATCGGCGAATGGATTCGGCGGGCCCGTGACCGCGGCGAGCTGACCATTCCGCGCAAGGACATCGTCTCCATCACCAGCATTCCGGGCCGCCGGGAGTATGGCACCGTCAACTTCGGCCGGGTCTTTTGCCAGGATCCGACGAATCCGGCGCTGCTGGCGGCGGCCGAAGCCGAGGGGAAAAGACAGGTGGACGAGGCGGTCCGCTTTTTCCGCACCTATCTGCCGGGCTTCGAGAACGCCAGCCTGGTGGAGCTGGCGCGGCAGATCGGGGTGCGCGAGACCCGGCAGATCTCCGGGCTTTGCACCCTCACCGGCCAGGAGGTGGTGGAGGGGCGGCAGTTCGACGACGTGATCGCGCAATGCGCCTATCCCGTGGACATTCACGAGCCCGGTTCCGAACAGACCACGCTCCAGCGCATCCGCGGCACGGGGCACTATGACATCCCCTGGCGCTGCCTGGTGCCGCGGGAAGGCCCGCCAAACCTCATCGTCGGCGGCCGCTGCATCTCCGGAACGCACGAGGCGATGTCCTCCTTCCGGGTCGCCCCTTCGGTGATGGCCACCGGCGAGGCCGCCGGCGTGACCGCGGCGCTGGCCGCGCAACGCGGCTGCGCCATGGCCCAGGTGCCGGTGAAAGCTGTCCAGGAGCGGCTGCGGATCACCGGCGGCATCCTGGACTGAAGCGGGCCGCGGACTCCCACGGATTGGCAGGAGAGCCCAGAACCTTTTTTGCCCACGAAACACACGAAAGCACAAATTCTTTAGCCACTGCCGGGGCGTTGCCTTGGCCTATTGCCCCCCCCGTCCCGCCGGGACGGGGACATGCCGGCCGCTTTTTCATTTGAAATAAAGCAGGGCCATCCACGGTGGAAAACCCTTCCCCCGCCGCGCTCGCCATGGCCGCCGCGCGAAACCCCAACCGAATTTTCCGTGGCGGCGAAGTCCGGCTAGCCCAACTTTGACAAATGGGTCTCGGGGAAAATATTTTCCCCGCACGGCCCCCATTTCCGTCGTGCGTAAAATTGGCAAATCCTTCTTTGTAGTTACTATCAATTATTTGAAAAGTCTGGCGGC
>JBAZOO010000052.1:0-11396 GCA_041648735.1 Lentisphaeria bacterium | reverse complement strand
GGGATGAGAAGGCCAGCTTCGTTGGGACGGCGGGGAGTGGGGAATTCGCGCGGCATGTGTTTCTGCTGACTGAGGGCGAGAAGGGTGGGTGACCCCCATGTTGAAAACAGGATCGACCGGCCGGGCGTGCCGCCGGCGCAGGAGGATCCGCAGCCTGTTCCGAACGACTGGCCGGCGCTGGCTTCCAGGGCGGGCTGGTACCCCTCCTACTGGCTGAGGTTGGGGGCGCACGTGCAGAGCGGGCGTAGGATCCCGAGCGCGCGCTCGCAGGAGCTTGCCTGGACGTGGTGCGCGGTCAGACCTATGCGCCGGCCCGAGCTGGGAAACCAGATGTCGGATGCCTACCGTGTGCTGATCCCCGCGGCCGGCTACAAGGACACGCTGGTGGAGCAGGCGCGGACGGCGGCGGAGGAGATCGACCGGCTGCAGGTGCAGCACCGGCTGGATGAGGGCGCCCTCCAGGAGATGTCGGAGCACGTACGGGAGCTGGACGAATGGTTCCGGGAGATGGGCTGGTCGTTCGTCTACGGGGATCCGTACCGGCGGGCTGCCCAGGCGGTCGAGCGCTTCCTCCGCGCGACCGTGGGCCTGCCGGGGAGCTCCGGGTGATGGTCGACCTGAAGAAACTGACGGGCCGGGTGGTGAACGCCTGCCGGAAGTGCTGGGAGGCGACCGGCCATCTGCCGGAGATCGTCCTGCTCCCGGAAGACCTGTATGAGCCCTGGGTCAAGGAGTTCGGCCCGTTGATGAAGGTCGTGCTGGACACCGGGCTGTCTCGGGCGCTCGAGCTGCTCTCCCCCCAGGAGGCTTTCCGGGAGGTTGCACGGCTACCGGCGGAGGATGACCTGCTGCAAGTTCGGACGTGCACGCTGCGGGTTCGGCGCAACATTCGAGCGGGGAATATCGTTTCCGTGGTGAACCCCCTGCGCGGGGGAGAGGAGGCGTAGAAAGATGGCGAGAGCGAAGCAGGTGAAGCAGATGGCGGTGACCCTCCCCAGGAAGAAGAGGGGCAGGAAGCGCCGGGGCCGGGCGGAGATGGAGGTGAGCAGGTTGGCCTCCGGGTATACCGTGATGGTCCGCCGCCGGGTGGAGTGCGTTCCCCTCTTCCGGCTGACCGAACGGGAGCTCCGGGATCTCGTCCTGCACCAGCGCGCCTGCCTGCTGGCCGCGCAGGAGGCGATCGGGAACGCGATGGAGCCCGGGCAGGACATGCAGGGGAATGTCTTGGCCGGCGCGGTCAACCTGCCGATGAAGACCGCCCGGTGCCTGGCGGTCGCCCAGGCCCACATCTCGACCGGGCTCAGGTAGGGGAACGGACGGCAACCACCGGGGAGCGCTCAGGAGGCGACCCCCATTCTGGAGGGAGACGACGATGATCAAGAAGACGAAGAAGCTGGCGGTGGTGAAGAAGGGCCAGATCTACATGTCGAGGGACCCGCGGGAGAACGGCCGGCAGGTGCGGGTGGAGAAGGTCAACCTGGCCATGGGCGAGGTCCTGCTCGCCACCCTCGGGCTCCAGCGGAAGCCCAGGTGGAGCCAGCTGCACACCCTGCTCACCCGCTGGAAGCTCGTCCACTAGCCGCACGAGCGCGTGCGCGCGCTCCCTCGAGGGGCGGGCCCTCCCAACCGGCGGGCCCGCCCCTTTCCCTTCTCAGCACCTCCTGCGTTCCGTGCGTTATACCAGGATGAGAGCCCGGCGGCGCCGAAGGCCCGGGGAATTTACCTTGGGCACCTAGTCCGCTGGGGAAGGAGCCGAAGATGACGCCGAAGAAGCAGGCCGAGCAGGTGGCGAACGTGGAGTTCCGGCCGGAGAGCGTGGAGCTCACGCTCAGGGGGCGCCCGGGCAGCCCGCTGGTGATCCACAACTTCGGGGAGAAGGCGAAGGAGGAGATCCGGGGGAAGCAGCAGAAGAAGCCGAAGGCGGCGAAGGGTGCGCGCAACCCGCAGGAGGAATACCTGGCCGCTCGCTACGTGGACGGGCAGGGACGGGAGTGCGCGCCCGTAACGGCCATCAAGAAGGCGCTGATCACCGCGGCCACCGCCTTCTCCGACTTGACGAAGGTGGCCCTTCGGCAGTCCCTGTTCGTCGACCCGGTGACCTGCCCGGGCGGCATGTTCATCCCGATCGAGACCTCGAAGGGAGATCCCGCGCAGTCGGTCATGCGCGAGGATGCGGTGACCATCGGGATGAATACGCGCGACCTGCGCTACCGGCCGGAGTACGCGGACTGGCAGCTGCGGGTGCGCATTGAGTTCAACCCCAGGTTGGTGAGCCGGGAGCAGCTACTGGCCCTCGTCGACCAGGCGGGCTGGGGGGTGGGCATCTGCGAGGGCCGTCCCGAGCGCTCGAGCGCCCTCGGCTGGGGGCGCTTCCAGCGGGCGTGAGTAGTCGGGTGCCGTGGCACGGCCAGGTTGGGCGGGTCAAGAACAGGTTTGGCAGCCACGGCTAGGTGGGCTAGCAGCGGCTGGGCGTGGGCTGGAAGGCAGATCTGGATGGATCTGGAAGGCGGGGAGGGCGTGGCAGTTGAGGCTAGGATGGGCCGGGACGGGTTTCCCATGGTTCGGCAGCACCGGTGAGGTGTGGTAAGGCTGGGCATGGTGCTGATCGGCCTGGCAGACAAGGACGGGTCTGGCGTGGCCGGGATTGCTCCGGGAGATGCGGTTGACCGCGGCCGGTAGCACCGGGAACGGTGGGAAAAGGACTGGACGGACATGGAAAGGCAGCCCGGGTTAGCTTAGGTCGGGATTGGTGAGGGGTGGTGAGCAGGGCAGATGAGGCGTGGTGAGCCCGGGTAGGGCATGGGCTGGCAGTCCAGGCCGGGTATGGATGGCGTGTTTGGGTGAGGCAGATGCGGCTAGGGTGGTAGGTTGTGGCTGGGCAGGTGAGGTGGGAACTGGTTGGGCAAGGTACGTTCGGGATCGGAACGGCAGCTGTGGCATGCATCGGAATGTTTGGGTGAGCCGCGGTCGGGCGCGGGGGGTTAGGAGGTTTCCCACGTTCGCGTAGGATGCCCCTCAGATTTCTGAGGTATGATGTGCGGATATCAGGACTAGGAAAAGGGGAATTAGGAGGGGGCGGGGGCTGGCAGCTCCCCCCTCGAAGCCCTCGCGCACGCGCCCGCGCGTGGCCGTGCCGGGCTATCCTAGACAAGGGACGCTCCAACACCTGGCGGCGGGGGAGCCCTGGACATCTTGCCGCAGGTGGGGTACCTTCCGGTCATGCCCCGACGTTCCCCGCCCACGACGACCCCGACGGACCAACCCAAGGACACCCACCGCGCCCCCTCCGGGGGCGCAGTCCATCCTTCCAGTCGGTCTTCCGGGCGCGCGAGCTCTAAACCGAGGTCTCCGCGGGCAGGGAAGGCCCAGGCGGGGCCCGCGGGGCAGGAGCCACCCTCTGGGGCGCCTGGGCGGGCTGGCCGGCCGGCGGGCATGCTGGCGGGCATCCTAGCCGGGTTGACCCGGCGGGTCAGCCCGAGCTCGAGGGCGGAGGTGCTGGACTCGGGTGGCCCGCTGGTGGTGCAGGTGCTGGGGGAGGACCTGGTGGCCGGCGCGGCCGGGAGGGGCGGGTCGGAGTTCGTGGGTGCGTACGAGCAGGAGGGGGACCGGGCGGGCTCGGAGATGAGCGCGCACGAGCGGGCGGCCCGGCTGAGCCTGATCTACTTCGCGCAGAAGGTGTTGACTGGCCGGTTCCTGGTCGGGGACTTCCACCGGGAGTGGGAGCAGCTGATCCAGCAGCACACGCGGATCTGCATCCTGGCCCCCCGAGACCACGGGAAAAGTCATTACTGGTCGTTTGCTTACCCGCTGTGGAGGGCGTATCAGCACCGGCCGGTCAGCGGGGGGCGCGGGCAGATCTACATCCTGTCCGCGACGGCCGAGCAGGCGGCGGAGAAGTTGGACCTGGTGCGGCAGGAGCTGGAGAACAACCCGCAGTTGAAGTACCTGGTTCCCCCGGGGGACCGGAAGCGTGCGTGGTCGCGGTACAACCTCCAGTTGTCGAACAACTACTGGATCCGGGCTCGAGGGTTCGGCGTGCGCATCCGCGGCGGCCACCCGCAGGACATCGTGGTTGACGACGGGATCAACGACGAGACGATCTACTCGCCGACCACCCGGCAGCGGCAGATCGATTATTTCTTCAGCGCGATCAGCAACATGGTGACCCCGGGCGGGCGGATCGTGGTGGTCGGCACGCCGTTCGCGGTGACCGACCTGTACGGGGCGCTGCGGAAGACCCCGGCCTATACCTACCGGGAGTACCCGGCGCTCCGCCTGGCCCCGGGCCCGGGTGGGCAGCAGGTGGAGGTCGCGCTCTTCCCCGAGCGGTACACGGTGGCCCAGCTCCACTGGAAGCGAGACCGGGAGATCGGGCCCATCCGGTTCGCCCGGGAGTTCCAGGTGCAGGCGTTGGCGGACGACCTGAGCTTGTTCCCCTCCAGGTTGTTCGTGGGCGACCCGGTGGAGCAGCCGCTCATGCGGTTGGGGCTGCCCCTGCAGTTCTGGCGGGAGCGGGGGATCGTCTCGGTCTTCCAGGGGGTGGACTTCGGTCTGTCCGCGGAGATCGGGGCGGACTTCACAGTGATTTTCACCCTCGGGCTGGACGACCACGGCAACCGGTGGCTGCTGGAGATCCGGCACGAGCGCGGGCTGTCCTACCAGGCGCAGTTGAGCCTGTTGAACGAGCAGGGGCGCCTGTACCAGCCCGGGTTGATGCTGCTGGAGGCCAACCAGGCGCAGAGGATCTTCGGGGACGAATTGATCCGCACGACCGACTTGCCGATCAAGCTGCATCACACGGGGGTGGAGAAGCACGCGCTGGAGAAGGGTGTGCCCAGCATTCGGATTCTGCTCGAAAATCGGAAGTACCGGATCCCTCGAGGGGACGAACGGTCGGTGGAGCTGACCAACCGGTGGATGCACGAGATGACCGCCCTCACCTTGCAGGAGGGGCGGGTGGTCAGCCTGGCCGACCATGACGACCTGCCGATGGCGTGTGTAGCCCCGGGTGCGCTGGTGACCACGACGGCGGGGAAAAAGCCCATCGAGCTCGTGCAGGTTGGGGAACGAGTGCTGACCCACCGGGGGAACTGGGGCCGGGTTCTGGCCGTCCAGCGGCGAAGGCATGCCGGCCCGATCCTACGGGTGCGTGCATCGGGTGGAAGTTCGTTCCGAATAACCCCGGAGCACCCGATCTATTCCGCGCGGCCGGCGTTCACCCGGGATAGGACCAACCGGCTTGTGCCTGACCCCACCAGCTGGGAATTTCGGGAATCGCGTTCGGTTCGAGCGGGGAGAAAGTTGTCAGGGGACTACGGTTGGATGCCTACTCCCCGTTGGCCGGCGGCACCTGTCGAATTCGATCTGGCTGATTTCGTAGATTTCAGACGGAGTTCCCGTGGGGGTAACTGCTGGAAGAAGGACGAAAATTTTATCTGGTGGCGGGCGGATCGCAGGGTGCCCAGGAAGCTGCGGGTGGACGAAGACTTCGCTTTTCTGGTGGGGATCTACCTGGCTGAGGGGTCTACGGGTGGGCACCAGATCCATCTTGGACTTCACCAGCGGGAAACGTACATCCGGGACTTCTTTTTCGCTCAGGGGACCGCCAAGTTTTCTGCACTCCATGGGGACGATCTAGGGGTAGGGCGCAGCGAAGGTAAATACCGGGGGAAAGCTGGCTATCGTGGGATGACGGCTTGGATGTCGACGGTACCGGGGGCCCGTTGGTTCAAGCAGATGGGGGCAGGTAGGTCGAAGGGGATGCCTGATTCTTGGATGGGGTGGCCGCTAGCGTTGCGGTTGCAGGTGGTTCGGGGTTGGTTGGTGGGGGATGGCTGCCTGCACGCGCATTGCTTGAAGGCGGTGACGATTTCGCAGCGGTTGCGGGATCAGATGCTCTGGACGTTGCGAGAAGCAGGGTTCTCCCCGGAGTTCTGCCGGTTTTCCAATGTAGGAGTCGCCTGGAAGATTACTTTGCACGCGCAGGATACTCGGCGGCTGTTGCGGTCGGGGATGAATCCGGTGGAGCTGGCCAGGTGGGGTGGGAAGCCGCTGGCCGGCAAGCGGGACCAGGCAGCCAACGTCCGATCGATCCCGGAGAAGGACGGGGTGGTAGTGCGGTTCGCGGAGGTAGCCCTCGAGGACTACGACGGGGAGGTGTTCAACCTGCAGGTGGAGGGGGATGAGTCGTACGTGGTGGAAGATCTTGCTGTCCACAACTGCTGGCTGGCGGAGATGGCGATCGGGATGGGCGCCTTCAGCTTCAGCATGGGGCTGGAGACGATGGGGTCGGGCATGAGCCCGGAGGACGTGGCCCTGGCTGCGGCCGGCCTGGCCGGCCAGATCCCCCCCGGCTCCCAGGTTGTGCAGGGCGTGCCCCTGCTGGGCGGCCAGCAGGGGGTGGTGATCGGCCAGCCTGCCCCGCAGCGGTGGGCCTCCAGCCAGCCCCCGCCTCCCCCGCCGGTGGTTGGGAAGTCCCTGTGGGAGCTCCAGCAGGGTTGGGGCGTGCCGGCCGGGGGGATGCCGCCCACGCTGGTGGCCGACCAGACCGCGGTGAAAAAGCCTGAATAACCGCGCCTGTTCAACTGTCTCAAAAATAAATGTTGACAACGTGGTAGCCCGGGGGTATTCTAACACCATGATGAACACCACCACCACCCAGACCCAGGAGGCTACGATGAGCAAGCTGAACGCAACCGCCACCAAGGACACCACTTGCCATCGCTGCAACCGTCAGATCAAATCCGGCGAGCGCTGCCTGATTTTCCGTGAGCGCGCCATCAGCATCAGGCAGGCCACGGCCGCGGGCACGATGTACCCCAAGCACAGGTGGTGCTCGGATTGCGCCAAGACCCGCTGACCCACGGCGCCCTGGCCCGGCGCCCCCTGCTGCCGCTGGCGGCAGAGGATACCGGGCGAGAGCCCAGAGGGCGCGGGGAGCGCCCGGAAAGGGAAGGGATCCATGAGCGAAAAAGTTTACACTCGCCGAGACGGGGATATCCGGTATCAGAAGTGCCGGTGCGCCAAGTGCGGGTTCGAGGCGGAGTGCACGCCGGCGTGCGACTTCTACGGGGAGGACGGCGAGCCCCTGCTGTGCGAGGGGTGCATGTTGGCGAGCGCCGGGTTGACGGCGGATTCCATGATCACGGTCGGGCCTACCGTTGGTGAAGCATGAACGAGCAGAAGGTGCTGGCCGCCCTGGGGGCGGCCGAGAAGGTGCTCCACCGGGTGGTGTGCTCCCGGTCGGGCGCGCTCGCTCAGCAGGCGAGGGAGGCGCTCGATGCGGTGAAGGCGGCCCAGCAGGACCTGGCCGGCATGCGGGAGCTGCCCACCGCGCAGATGGCGCTGGTCATGCTGGTCCGCGTCCACCTGCAGCGCGGGCTGTCCGTCGACCAGGTGCGCGCTCTGCTGGTTTGCGAGCTGCGCGGCAAGTACGGGTGGACGAAGGGGCAGGCGAACAGCCGGGTGAGCCGGGCGATCAAGCTGGCGGGCGTGGTGTCCAAGATGGATGAGCAGACCTGCCAGGTCAAGGACGCCGCGGGGAAGTTGCGGGCGCGCGGGGTCAAGCTGGGCGACCCGGGGTGCACCGCGGAGATCGAGAAGCAGGCTCTGGAGTCCGACGTATCGGCGGACGCGCTGGCGGATGAGCTGGCGGAGGAGGGGTGACCATGCGCTACCAGGCGGATATCACGTACCTGGACGAGGGCCCGGACGAACGGGGCCGCCGTCGGTTCCTGCTGGACTGGAACCACGAGGGCGGCAAGCGCGGGCAGGCGTTCTTCAGCATCCCCGAGAACTACCTGAACCAGTGCGCGGCCGGGGTGGCCACCTTCCCGGACCTGTGGGAGGTGGCCTGGTCGATGGAGGTGGTTGGCAACTGCGCCTGCCCCCTGACGGAGCAGGAGGTTCTGCGGGTGTTCAACGACCTCCGGCCGGTCGGCACCCCGGACGAGAACCTGGAGGCCCTGCGGGTCGCGCTGGTCGAGGCGTGCCAAGCGGCCTGGGAGAGGGAGGCGGTAGCCCGCGGGCAGGAGTTGTCGATCCCGCTCGACACCCCGGAGGGGCGGGCGCAGGCGGCGAAGGTCCTGGGGTTCGAGCCCCCGGCGACCGAGGGGGAGGCGGGGAGCTACACGGTTGCCGGCATCACCCGCGCCGCCCTGCCCCCGGAGGAGCTCCAGCCCCGGACGTGTGTCGTGGGGTTCGACCCCGCGGGGCCCGATGAGGAGCCAGGGGGCTCCACGGTCTCCCTGGACTTCCAGGTGCGGGCGGAGCTCCAGCCCCGGCCGTGCGTCCTGGAGTTCGCCCGGGTGATGGAGCGGAAGCTCCGGGAGAACGACTGGAAGGGTGGCTGGGGCGAGTTGCGCCCGTTCGAGCTGATAGGCCGGCTTGAACAGGAGGTGGCCGATCTCCGGCGGGCGATGGCGCAGGAGGCGCCCGCGAACATCTTCGGCCAGGCGGTGGACGTGGCCAACTACGCGATGATGGTCGCCGACCTGGCCCGCGGCGGGACGCTGGGCCAGCAGGCCGCCAGGGAAGCCCCGGGGGTCAGCCACCTGCTGGAGGACCTCCGGGCGCTGGCGGGCAGCATGGGCGCGGCGTGTGCGGAGTACAGTCGGGCGGGCTCGCGGGCCGGCCTGGAGCACCGGGTGGAGGAAGCGACGATCCAGTGCGCGATGGAGACCGTCGCCGGCTCGACCGTCGCCGGCTCGTGCGAGCGCGCCGTGCGCGCGCTGATCGACAAGTACGGCGGGAGGGATTGATGGAACGTCCGAACCGGAAGGGGTGCCCCATGAAGATCCTGAAGACCGCGCTGGTGTTCGTCCTGTTGGCCTGCCTGCTGCCCGCCTGCGACCCGACGGAGAGGGAGGAGGACCTGCTGCTGGCCACCTGCGGGGAGGTGAGCGACCTGCTGGCCGACTCGATGGGGCGGCTGTGCGACCCGATGGTGTGCGCGCATGGGGGCGTGCTGTTCGTGCGCGACCCGCAGATCTGCCAGGTGACGATGACGGTCCGGCAGGAGTTCGGGTACGAGCGGATCGCGCTCAGCCTCTGGCATGACGATCTGGTCGAGTGCGTGGGGCGGGAGGCTCTGTGCGCGGGCGCGATGCTGGTCGCGATCGACCGGTCGTACCCGCTGCTGGTCGGACCGGTGGCCGAGCGGATGCTGCTGGACCCGGAGGGCGGGTGGTGAACAACCGGAACCGGTACAGCCCGGGCGTGCGCCGCGCCGTCGTGGACGAGGTGTCCGCGTTGAAGTCCACCCGAGCTCAGAAGGCCCGGCTGGCCGAGCTGGGGGTGAGCTGGGGGTCGTTCTTTCGCTGGCGCCGGTTGCTGCAGACGTTGGGGCCGGCCGGGCTCGAGGACCGGATCCAGGGTCGTCCCCGGGGGCGGCTCGGCCTGGAAGCCCGCCTGACCGCCCTGGAGGACCGGGTGGGGGGGCTGGAGCGCGCGCACCAGGGCTGACCTCTGGACATCCTGCTCAGGATCGGGCATCTTCCCCGCATGGAAGCGGACCGGATGCAACCCCCAGGCGGGAACCTCCTCACTCCCACCCCGGCCCCCCTTGACCTCTTCTCCCCCTGCGACCTGGAGTACACGCACATTCGGGTGTGCTCGTGCGGCCGGCGGGTGGCCTCCGGGCTCGAGTGCACCCACGGGGCGCCGGTGGTGTTCGTCCACCCCAAGGTGGCGGAGCAGTTCCAGCGCCTGGCGGCCATGTTCTCCGCGCCCCTGCCGGGGAGGACAAGCTGATGCGCTACACGGAACCCCAGTTCGGCGATGGCGGCCAGCGGACACCTCGGTGGTGGAGATGGAGATATCGGCGGACATGGGTGTATCAGCAGGAAGTCCGCCGGTTGGGGGGGCGAGTGCCGTTCGGCCAGTGGATCGGCTGCGTTTTCTTGCAGTGCAAGCCCCGCAATTGGGATCCACGGGATGAGATCTGCCCGACCGAGTGCGCGGTGTTCACCCCTGCGGGGGATCGGGTGGTGGTCCCCCGAGGGCTGCTGGTGGGGCCCGGGGGGCTGCCATGCCCGTGAACGTGGTCAGGACGGCTGCCCAGGAACGGCTGTGGAAGAAGGCGAAGGCTCGCGCGGCTGCCCAAGGGCACGCCCTGGATTACGCCTACGTGATGGGCATCTACAAGCGCATGCTGGGCGAGCCGGTGGAGAAGGCCATGATGGGCGCCCCCCAGTTCGCCGGCTGGCAGATCCCCGGGCAGGTGCCTCGTGGCCTTCGGGATGAGCAGGTGGAGCTCGCCCGCCAGCAGGCGCAGGACGCGCTCCGGCTGGCCACCACCCCGCCCACCCAGGCGGCGGCCGAGCGGGCGAGCGCTCGGCCGATGTTGACCCCCCAGGCGGTGGTGAAGGACCTCGGACTGGACCTGGCGGTCGGGCAGCGCCTGTCCCGGCTGGTGGACGGGCTGACGACCGGCCAGGGGGACGAGTTGAAGTTCCGGCAGGCCTGGATGGCCTGCCTGGTGGACGGGGAGCCCGGGCTGGACCCGGTGGCCCGCCAGCAACTGGGGGAACGGGGGCTGGCCCTCTGGCGGTCGAGGGCGGAGCAGAGGGAGACACCGATGGCGGGCGAACTGCGGATCACCGTTCCCAGGGAGCGGAAGTTGGAGAAGGCCATGCTGTTCATCGGGCCGCGGGGAGGGCGATGGGCGGACGCGGCGCACACGATCCCCTGGGACGACAAGGTACACGGCAAGCCCAAGGTGGTGATCCACGACAAGACCGAGGATCCGGAGGAGCAGGCGGAGCCCGCGCCGCGGGCGGAGTCGCAGCTGACGCCGGAGGAGCGGGCGGCGCTCGAGTCGTTGCAGGCTGGCCCGGTGAAGCACCCCAGTCCGGCGGTGAAGGTAACTCTGGGCAAGCTGTTCGCGCGGGGACTCGTGTCCCTGGGGGACGCGGGGTTCGCGCTCACCCCGGCGGGCGCGCAGGCGGTGAAGCCGGCGAAGGCAGCGCCGGCCTCGCCCGCGGCGCCTGTGGCGGAGCCGTTCGCCAGCAAGCCCCGGCTGAGCCGGGCGGAGGTGGACGTGCTGCCGGTGGGCAGTAAGATCGTCACGCCCAACGGGCGCATGCACGCCGAGCGAATCAGTGCCGACAAGTGGCGGACGACCAACGATGACGCGACCCCTGGGAGTTTCGTCCACATCACCACCATGCATCACTCGACGATCCTGCCCGGTGAGAACGCGGCAGGGAAGCAGAACCACGTGGGCTGGCGGCTCGAGGCGGCGGCGCCCGCCCCGGCCCCGGTCAAGCTCGAGCTGGCGGCCGTGGCCGCCGGGCCCGGGACGGAGAAGTTCGACCGCGCGGTGATCCGGGCGGAGCGGGAGTTCCGGGAGTGGGTGGGGGCCTCGGGGTCCGGGTCTGAGAAGAGGGGGGACGAGC
>JBAZOO010000051.1:0-12023 GCA_041648735.1 Lentisphaeria bacterium | reverse complement strand
AAGCCGCGGCCTGGAACACCTGCCGAGATAACCGCAACGCTAAAATCCAATGGCGGTTCACCACCAGCGATGCCCGCATCAAGCTGAAGCGTCTTTATCCGCAACTTTAAACTTTACTGTGTACTAGTTTCAGGTCAAATCAGCGGGACAAACTCGCAATTCGTCAGAGCGGCGCCGGCACCAGTCCCTTGGACCACGGCCACGGTTGAAAATCACCGGGCCGGAATTAGGTTGACCAAGCTTTTCCGCGGCGGCGGGGGGAAGGTTCCCCGCGGCGGCGAAAGTTGCAATCCATCCGCAAGGAGCATTTTCCGACCATGGCCGAAATTTCCGCTTTGCAGCAAGCCCGCGCCGGCTACCAGCCCAAACTGCCCACCGTCTTCGCCAAGAACGGCATGGCCGTCGCCGCCACGGCCGGGGCCGCGACCCAGGCGGTGGCCGACCAGGAGGCCGTCAAGGCGCTCTTCCCGAACACCTATGGCCTGCCGCTGGTCTCCTTCGCAGCCGGCGCCGGCCTCGGTGGCGCCCAGCCCCTCAAGGCCGGCGTGATCCTCTCCGGCGGCCAGGCGCCCGGCGGGCACAACGTCATTGCCGGGCTCTACGACGGCCTGAAGGCGGTGAACCCGCGGAACGAACTCTTCGGCTTCCTCGGCGGCCCCAGCGGCCTGATCGAGGACAAGTACCAGGTCTTCGACGATGCCGGCATCGCCGCCTACCGCAACACCGGCGGCTTCGACATCATCGGCTCCGGCCGCACCAAGCTCGAAACCCCCGAGCAGTTCGCCAAGGTCATCGCCAACTGCCAGCGGCACGGCATCACCGCCCTGGTGGTCATTGGCGGCGACGATTCCAACACCAATGCCTGCCTCCTGGCCGAATACATGCTCCAGCAGCGGACCGGCATCCAGGTGGTCGGCTGCCCGAAGACCATTGACGGCGACCTGAAGAACGAATGGATCGAGACCTCCTTCGGCTTCGACACCGCCACCAAGCTCTACAGCGAGCTGATCGGCAACATCGGGCGCGACGCGAACTCCGCCAAGAAATACTGGCACTTCATCAAGCTGATGGGGCGCAGCGCCTCGCACATCGCCCTGGAATGCGCCCTGCAGACCCATGCCAACGTCTGCCTGGTCTCCGAGGAGATTGCGGCCAAGAAGACGACCCTCAGGGAGATCGTCACCCAGATCGCCGCCGTGGTCGCCCGCCGGGCCGAGCGGAAGTGCAACTTCGGCGTGGCGCTGATCCCCGAGGGGCTGATCGAGTTCGTCCCGGAAATGAAGAAGCTGATTGCCGAACTCAACGACCTGCTCGCCCACGAGGCCGCGGCCTACGAGCGGCTCGACGGGATTGACGCCCGCATCGCCTTCGTCCTCGGCAAGCTCGGTGCCGAAGCCCAGCCGGTCTACGGCAGCCTGCCAAAGGCGATCCAGGCCCAGCTCATCATGGACCGCGACCCGCACGGCAACGTCCAGGTCAGCCGGATCGAGACCGAGAAGCTGCTGATGGAGATGGTGGAAAGCGAGCTGAAGACGCTGGCCAAGGCCGGCAGCTACAGCGGCAAGTTCAGCGCCCAGAACCACTTCTTCGGCTACGAGGGGCGCTGCGCCGCCCCCTCCAACTTCGACGCCGACTACTGCTACAGCCTCGGCTACACCGCGGCGGCGCTGGTCGCGGCGGGCAAGACCGGCTACATGGCCAGCGTCCGCAACCTCGCCCAGCCGGCGACGGCCTGGACGGCGGGCGGCATCCCCCTGACCATGCTGATGAACCTGGAGCGGCGCCACGGCAAGGACGTGCCCGTGATCCGCAAGGCGCTGGTGGAGCTGGACGGCAAGCCGTTCCAGGCCTTCGCCGCCGCCCGCGGGCGCTGGGCAGTCGAGACGGACTACGTCTACCCCGGCCCGATCCAATACTTCGGCCCCGCCGAAGTCTGCGACCAGCCGACCTGCACACTGAAGCTGGAACGCACCTGACCCCCCCCCTCAGCACCCCGGCCGGCCCCGCCAGCCGGGGTGCGCGCTTCCAGACCCTGGGATGACGGAAGGCCCCGCGCCCGCCGGCGCGCCAGGCAACCACGGACGCGGACACGCGACATGACCATCCGGCAGGCAATCCAGCTTCCCCGATCCCTGGCCCTGCTCCTGCTCGCCCTGGCGGCGGCGGGCAGCGCGGCGACGGCGGCCCCGATCCTGCGCGGCGCCGTCCTCCAGGCCGGCTTCGTGCCGCCCAGAAGCGCCGAAACCGTCGCCTACTTGCAGTTCACGGTGGAAAACCCGGATCCCGTGGCGGCCGAAGTGACCGTGCAGGTCGAGGCGGAAGGGGTGGCCGACGCCCCAGTCTACAGCAAGACGGTCCGCATCGGCCCCCGCGCCGCCCTCAGCGACCGCTTCCCCGTCTTCACCGCCCGCAGCGAATCCTACCAGGTCAGCCTGCTCCAGGACGGCCGGCGGCTCGACCGGACCAAGGCGCTGACCAAGCTCGACGGCAGCGCCCGCCTCTGCCTCGCCATCCTCAATGACGACCCCGACTTCGCCGGCTACAGCGAAATCGCCGACCCCAAACGCACCAAGGGGCTCCTCGCCCCCGTCAGCTTCAACCTCTACAAGGCTGCCCAGGCGCCCGAAAGCGCCGCCGGCTATGGCGCCGCCGTCGCCGTCATCCTCGCCCGCCCCCGGCTGGACCAGCTCGCCGCCGCCCAGCAGCAGGCCCTGCGCGACTTCGTGCATCTGGGCGGCACCCTGCTCCTCGCCGACCCGGAGACGGCCCGGGCCCTGGCCAGCTCCCCGCTCCAGGACCTCCTGCCGGCATTTCCCGCGGCAACTCGGCTCGTGGAGGGCACGGCCGGCCTCCGCGCCGGCCTCGGCCTCCCCCCCAGCCCCACCGCCGGCCGGGACGCGCATGGCGACCCGCTCCCACCCCCGCGCTTCACCTTGCTGGAACCACTCCCCACCCCCGGCACCAACCCCACAACCCTCGCCTGGGACGGCCGCCCCGCCGCCTGGTGCCGCCGCGCTGGCCTCGGCCACGTCCTGATGCTCGGGTTCGACCCGTTCAAGGCCGGACAGGCGGATCCGCCGCTGGCGCCACCGCTGTGGAATCACCTTCTCACCCACATCCCCGCCGGGCCGCCCGACGGCGCCGGCGCCGGCGCCATGGACGCCCTGCTCCAGCAGTTGCAGGGGTTCCGCATCCCCCCCGTCCAGGTCATCCGCCTGATCCTGGCGGCCTACCTCGGCACCCTCGCCTTCCTCCTGCTCCTGGCCTTCCGCCTGCGCAAGCACACGGCGGGCTGGGCGGCGGCCGGGCTGACGGCGCTGCTCTTCACCTTCGCCATCCTGGCCGCCTCCCGCCGGCTGGTGTCCAGCCAGCCGCCGCGCGGCATGACCGCGGTCAGCGTCAACGTCTGGGAAGGGGCCGACCTCGGGGGGCTGGCCACCGGCAGCCTCTTCAGCAAGTCCGAAGCCCGCCCCACCGTGGCCGCCCCACCGGAGCAGGAAGCCTTCTTCTATCCGCTCGTCCGCCCCACCCGCACCCAGGCCGCCGCCACGCTCAGCCCCCCCCTGCGGGTGAGCATGGGCACGGACGACCGCCAGCGGCTCGACGCCCTCGCCGTCGCCCCCCTCCGCCCCCGCATCTTCCGCCTCCGGCTCGCCGGCACGGCTGGCGGCGGCACCCCCGCCGCCCCGGAACTGCCCGTGCTGCGCAGCGACCGCGACGGCTGCCGCCTGCGGCCGTGGACGCCGCCGGCCGCCCTGCGCCCCGGCCAGCACTCACTCCTGCTCCTCCCGGCCGGCAGCCGCCGGCTGGCCCTGCGGGAGGGACGGCTCGCCGACGCGCCGCGCGCCGCCGCCGGGCTGGTCCAGGCCGACCCGACCCTCACCAGCGTCGAGGCCTGGCTCGCCAGCCTGAACCTCGCCACCCCCTGCGTCGCCCTGCTCCGCCCCATCCCCCAAGAACGGGCCGCCCTCCTCGAACTGGCGCCCGACGCCTGGTCCGAATACCGCTACCAAATCGACCTGGTGCCGGCCAACCTGGAACGCGCCGCCGACAGCTTCCTCATCACCCCCGACCTGATCCGCCTCGAACCCGGCGACACCCGCACCCGCCTGCTCCACCGCGACGGCGCCTGGCAGGAGGCCGTGCTGCGGGCGCCCAAGGAAAGCTACCGCTTCGCCGCCCGGCTGCCGCCCGAACTGCTGCCGCTGCGCCCGGCCACGGTGCGCCTGCGGCTGGACCTGGCCAATCCCGGCGGCAACGTCGCCGTCACCGCCCGGCTCCTCTCCCACAACCCGCGGACACCGGCGGCGCCCGGCGTCTTCAAGGACGGCGAGTTCAGCTTCAGCCAGCCGCCGGCGGAATTGCTCGACCCCTTGACCGGCCGTTTCCTCTTTGAGCTGGAGATGAGCCAAAAGGCGCCCCTGGCGAACCCGTTGGACAGCGAACGGGTCAACGGCTGGCGCATCCTCGCCCTGGACGTTTCCGTCCGCGGCGAAGCCGCCGGCAACCCGGCAACCCGAACCTGGTGACCCACCCATGATCCGCATCGAAAACCTCTCCCGCGACTTCGGTGGCGGCCGCGGCCTGCACGACCTCAGCCTGCACATCCCGAAGGGCAAGATCTTCGGCTACATCGGCCCCAACGGCGCCGGCAAGACCACCACCATCAAGCTGCTCTGTGGCCTCTTCCGCCCAACCGCCGGCCGCGCCTTCATCAACAACCTCGAGGTCCTGCCCCGGAACCTCCCCCAGATCAAGCGGCTGGTCGGCTACATGCCGGACAACTTCGGGGTCTACGACCAGATGAGCGTCTGGGAATACCTGGACTTCTTCTGCGCCGCCTACCACCTCCCCCCGCGCCAGCGCGAGGGGCGCATCCGCTCGGTGCTGGAGCTGGCCAACGCCCTGCACATGCTCGACTACCAGGTCTCCTCCCTCTCCAAGGGGATGCACCAGCGCATCGGCCTGGCCAAGACCCTCCTCCACGACCCCGAGGTGCTCATCCTCGACGAGCCGGCCTCCGGCCTCGACCCCTACGCCCGCATCGAAATGCGCCAGACCATCCTCCGCCTCCGCGAACTGGGGAAGACCATCATGCTCTCCTCCCACATCCTCCCTGAACTGGCCACCGTCTGCGACCTGATCGGCATCCTCGAGAAGGGCAAGCTGCTCGCCTTCGGCACCGTCGCGGAGGTCACCCGCCAAGTCCAGGAGAAGCTGCGCCTCGCCCTCAGCGTCGACTCGGATCCGGCCGCCGCCCGCGCCGTCTGCGCCGCCTTCCCCGGAGTCCAGGAGCTCTCCCTCTCCGGCAACGAACTGCACCTGACCTTCGCCGCCCCCCGCGCGGCGGTGGCCAACCTCAACCGCGAGCTGGTGCAAGCCGGCGTCCGGGTCATGGAATTGAAGGAGGAGCAGGTTGACCTCGAACAGGTCTTCCTCTCCGTCACCGGCCAGCAGAAAAAAGGCTGACGCCGCCCGCCCGCCGCCGCTTCCCGAGGAACCCCATGCCCAACCTCCTCGCCAACCCCATCCTCCGCCGCGAATTCCGCGCCGCCGCCCGCAACGGCAAGAGCGCCGCCGTCGCCGCCGCCACCTTGCTCGCCCTCGGCGCCCTCCTGCTCGCCCTCTGGCCGCGCACCGGGATCTTCTCCGACGCCAACAGCGCGGAAATCTTCTCCCTCTTCCTCGGCGCCGAACTGACCTTCATGATCCTGCTGACCCCCGGCTTCACCGCCAGCAGCATCACCGCCGAACGGGAGCGCGACACCTTCGCCATGCTCGCCACCTCCCTGCTCACCCCCGGCGAAATCCTCGCCGGCAAACTCGTTGGCGCCCTCGGCATGCCGCTGCTGCTGCTGCTCCTCACCCTGCCGATCACCGCCATCTGCGCCCTCAGCGGCGGCATCGGCCTGGCGACGCTGCTGCGGGCGGGCGCGGTCATCGCGGTGGCGACCCTGGTCTACGGCCTGCTCGGGCTGGCGGTCAGCGCCCTCTGCCGCCGCAGCTACGCCGCGCTGCTGATCACCTATGCGGGGGTCGCCACCCTCGCCGGCGCCACCTGGCTGCCCGCCGTCCTGATGGGCGCCTCCCCCTGGCAGCCGTTCCTCCTCAAGCTGCGCGCCCTCAGCCCCTTCGAGGCGCTCTTCGCGCTCCAATTCACCGAGTCCTACGAACTCGCCGTCACCGGCATGGACGCCGGCCGCGTCTTCCAGTTCCACCTCGCCGGCATGGGCGCCCTGGCCGTGCTCTTCCTGCTCGTGTTCGCCCGCTTCGTGCTCAACCCGCCCCAAAGCCGGAAAGCAACCACCCGCCAGTTGTATGCCGACACCAAGACGACGATCAAGCGCAAGCTCGGCTTCCCCTTCTACCTGATCGACCCGCTGCGCCGGAAGAAGCCGATCCCCGCCTGGCGCAACCCCGTCTTCGTCGCCGAACTCCGCAGCAAGATCTTCGGCAACCCGAAGTTCATCATCCGCGCCCTCACCGCCTGCATGGCCATGAGCATCGGCCTGCTGATCCTCATCGCCCAGCAGTACGCAACCCAGATCGATGCCGACACCATCCGCGGCGCCGCCATCATCTTCCAGCTCGGCGTCGTCGCCCTCCTCGCCCCCGCCGTCGCCAGCGGCAGCATCACCGACGAAAAGAGCAGCGACACCATCCTCCTGCTGCGCCTCTCCCCCCTCTCGCCACTGCGGGTCGTCGCCGGCAAGCTCAAGGCCTCCTGGATGTATGTGATGATCTTCCTGCTCAGCAGCCTCCCCGTCTTCCTCTCCCTGGTCTACCTGGAAAGCACCGCCGCCTACTGGCGCGTCGCCGCCTGGGCCGGCGTGCTCCTCGCCACCTGCCTGGTGCTCACCGCCGGCGGACTCTGCGCCAGCGCCTTCGCGCCCGACACCGGCACCGCCACCGCCGTGAGCTACGCCTTCTCCCTCCTGCTCACTGCCGGCAGCCTCGTCGTCATCCCCTTCGGCAACCGGATCGGCCCCGGACTGAAGACGGCCGTGCTGAGCCTGAATCCATTCGTGGCGGCGCTGCAAATCACCCAGGACAAGTCGCCCCTGGCCCAGCTCCCGAGCCTCTTCGGCAACCGCCTCTGGGAGAACCATCTGATCGCCTTCGCTTCCCTCGCCGCCCTGCTGCTCTTCCTCTCCGCCTGGCGCGTCCACCACCTCTTCCGCGAACGCCGCTGAACCGCGCCCCCCTCGCCCCGCCCGTCCACCGCCATCACCCCCGAGGCCCCATGATGGATCTGGTCGCCCCGCTCCTGGCCGCCGCCCAACTGCTCTTCCCCATCTGGCTGCCGCTGTGGGCAGAACGGCCGCTGACCAGCGCGGACCTGGACGCGCCCGCCACCCTGACCCTCTCCACCGCCCAGGTGGCCAAGGCCCGCGAAGGGCTGCGCGTCGCCGCCCCAGCCGTCCGCGCCCGGATTCTGGTGGGCCTGCGCCAAGCGGCCACCACCAACCCGGACGCCGCCCCACTCCTCATTGAACAGCTTGCCGCCGAAAAAAATCCGGCCGTGCTGGCGACCCTGCTCCAGCAGCTCGGCCATCTCCCGCCAGCCCTCACCCCCCGCGACTCCGTGGCCGCCCTCCTCCACCACCCCGCGCCGGCGGTCGCCGCCGCAGCGGTGCGGCTCTATGCCCGCCTCCCGGAAGCCACCGGCGAACGCCTCCGGCCACTGGCCAAAGCCGCGCCGCCACCGGTGCGCCTCGCACTGTGGCAAGCCTTCGCCGCCCGCCCCGCCCTCGCCGGCCAGCCGCTGCTGCTGACGGGCCGCACCTTGGCGGAACCGGAATTGCAAGCCCTCGCCCTCGAAGGCTGCCTGCAAACCGAATTCACCCCCGCCGTGGCCGACTGGCTCAAGGCCGCCGTGGCCGCCACCGCCGCGCCACCCCTCCGCCGCGCCGCCGCCGCCCAACTTGACCACCTCACCCTCGCCGCCGCCACCGCCGCCGCGGAACAGCTCCGCCGGGATCCCGTCGCCGCGATCCGCCTCACCCTCGCCGAAAGCCTGGGCCGCCGGCCGGATGCGGCAGCCACCCGCCTGCTCCTCCAGATCCTGGCGGATCCCGATCCCGCCGTCCAGGCCGCCGCCCTCGCCGCCCTGCGCCAGCACCGCCCCGGGACGGCCGCCGACCTCCAAGCCGTCGCCGCCCGGCTGGCCGCCCCCACGGCACCGGTCCGCGAGGCGGCGGAGGCGCTGCTCGTCGCCTGGAAGGCCGCCCCTGGCCTGAAGCCGGCCCTGCTGGCAACGCTGGCCGGCGACAGCCCACACGCCCGCTTCCACGCCATCCGCGTCCTCGCCGCCAGCCAAGCCGACGACACCCGCGAGGCCATCGCCGCGCAACTGGCACGGCCGGCGGAGCCGCCGGAAAACCTCGCCGCCGCCCTGCTCGCCCTCAGCCGCCTCGGCCGCCCCGGCGAATTCGCCGCCCCCATCCTGGCCCAGGCCGCCCACGCCTCCCCCCGCGTCCGCGCCGCCGCCGCCGAGGCCCTCGGCCGCCTCCGCATTCCCGGCTCGGAACCGGTCCTGGCCCAGTTGGCAATGGCGGACGCGGAGGCGCCCGTGCGCCTGGCCGCCCTGGTCGCCATGGGCCACCACCCCCGGCCGGAGTTCGCCCAACCGCTCCTCGAATGTCTCAAGCAGACCTCACCCACCAGCGTCCGCACCGCCGAAGAACGCGCCGCCGCCGCCTGGGCCGCCGCCCGCCTCCAGCCCGCGCCCCGGCCACTCCTGGACCGCCTGGTGGTGCAATGCACCCAACCCGTGATCCAAACGCCCATGGGCCCCCAGCTCGACGCCGACATCGTGCTGGCCAACGCCATCTTCAGCCTCGCCGCGGCCGCCCGCGCCAACCCCGCCGCCAAACCGCACTTCGCCCGCGTCGCCAGCTTCCTCCACGCCACCGCGGCCAACCCCGCCACGAACCAACCCTTTTTCATGACGCCCATCTTGGCGGAGGTGCTGCGCCAAGCCGAGGCGCACCTCCACGGCACCCCGCTGGAACCAACCCCCCGACCCCTCGCCAACCTTACCCTCCCCTACCAGCCCCTGGAACGGTGACGCCCGGCGGCCTTCGCCGGCACCGGCAGCGCGGGGGGCATGACCTTTCCGTTGGTGGCGGCGTCCCCCCCCTCGTTCGGCGACAGTCAAATCCCGGCTTGGGCCGCGACGCGGCCAGGGGGCGATGGATCGAGGTTTTCCCGTGGCCTCCGTGGGCTCCGTGCGAACCTTTCTCCCCGTGTGCCGCATCGGGGGAACATACAAGAAAATGGGGGGCGCAAATCACCTGTCCCTAAGCCTTCACCTGTCCCTAAGCCTTCACCTGTCCCTAAGCCTTCACCTGTCCCTAAGCCTTCACCTGTCCCTAAGCCTTCACCTGTCCCTAAGCCTTCACCTGTCCCTAAGCCTTCCTGTCCCCGCGATCCTAGCCGTGTGTGCCACGGGGTGTGATCGAATGGCGGGCGGATGTCCTCAGCCGCCGGCGAACCGCAAAACCGCGGCGGTCGGGGACGCCCGCCCTCATGTGTGGGCGGATTTGCCTGTCCCCAACTCCCCCCGTGGCCTCCGTGGGCGCCGTGCGAACCTTTCTTCCCGTGTGCCGCATCGGGGGGGTGCGTTGGGGACAGAGGAAAGCGGCTGGGGGTTTCGCACGGAGGCCACGGGGAACGCGGAGGCGATGGATCGAGGTTTTCCCCGTGGCCTCCGTGGGCTCCGTGCGAACCTTTCTCCCCGTGTGCCGCATGCCGGATCGGCGTCAGCACACCGCCATGGTTCTCCAGGGTGTCGCAGACGTCGTTTCGGCACCAAATGCGGGGGCAGAAGGTCGCACAACTGCTTGAGAGTCGCACAACTGCTTGAGAATGGTAAATTGATGGCGGATCGGTGTCATGGACGTACCTCCTGTTGTGGTAAAAAGAACGTACGCTGTGCCCGCCCCTTCTCTACTTACAAACTCACCCACCGTGGAATGGCTGTGTTTGGCAATCCCTTTTTTTTGCCACCTCGAACCACGGCCCCCCCCCCCCCCCCCCACCCGCACCGCAATGCCCCATTCCGCCGCCGTTCCGCCGGCCGCCCCCCGCGCCGCCCTGTTCGCCCTCGGCTGCCGCCTGAACCAGGCGGAGATCGGCCTGCTCGCGGACCAGTTGCGCCAAGCCGGCTTCCGCATCGTGGCCTGGGAGGAGCCGGCGGAGCTGCTGGTCATCAACAGTTGCACGGTCACGGCGGCGGCCGCCGCCAAGACGCGCAACCTCGTCCGGCGGACGCGCCGGCGTTTTCCGGAGGCCTGCATCGTGCTGACGGGGTGCGACGCCACCGTCGCCGCGGAGCAGTGGGCGGCGGACGGCGCCCCCGACCTGGTCGTCGCCAACCCGGAGAAGCACGCCTGGCTCGACCGGCTCCCGGCACGGCTCCGGCCGCCAGCGGCCGAAAGCCAAAACTCCGGAGCCGCCGCCGCCGCCGCCCGGGAACCGGGCTTCCGCTTCCCGGGCGTGGCCGGCGGCCGGGAGAAGACCCGGGCCAACCTCAAGATCCAGGAGGGGTGCGACGTCCATTGCAGCTACTGCATCATCCCCGCGGCGCGCGGCCGGCCACGCTCGCGCGAGTTCGCCGACACCCTGCGCGAAGTCCGCACCCTGCTGGAGCGCGGCGCCCGGGAAATCGTCCTCACTGGCATCAACACCGGGCTTTACGACTCCGGCGGGAAGCGGCTGCCGGAGCTGCTGGCGGCGCTGGCGGCGCTGCCGGGCGAGTTCCGGCTGCGGGTCAGTTCGCTTGAGCCCGGGCCGATCCTGCCGGCGGTGGTCGCGGTGATGGCGGCGCATCCAGCCCGCATCTGCCCGCACCTGCATCTGCCATTGCAAGCCGCGGATGACCGGATCCTCCGGCTCATGCGCCGCCCCTACACGTTCGCCGAGTATGCCCAGCAGGTGGCGGCGGCGATCCGGCGCCTCCCCGGCCTTTGCCTGGGCAGCGACCTGATCGCCGGGTTCCCGGGCGAGACGGCGGAGCTGTTCGCCGCGGGGCTGGAAAAGCTGCGGCAACTGCCGCTCGCCTACCTTCATGTCTTCAGCTTTTCCCCCCGCCCCGGCACCCTCGCCGCCACCCTTCCCGGCCAGATCCCCGCCGGGGAGTGCCGGGAACGGGTGCGGACGTTGGAGGCACAAGGCGAGCGGTTCGCCCAAAGCTACGTGGCCAGCCGGCTTGGCCAGACCGTGCAGGTGTTGACCGAAAGCCGGGACGGCGCCGGCCGCTGGCGCGGCACCTCGGAACAGTTCCTGGAGGTGACGGTGCTGGATGCCCCGGCGGACACGGCGGCCAACCGCTTCCTGCCCGTCCGCCTGGAGCGGGCGCTGGGCGGCCGCGCGGCCGGCGGCCGCTACGCCGGCGGCTGACCCCTCACCCGGCCAGCCAGCAGCCGGTTCAATGGAACCAGGCGCCCGGTGCGCGCGGCAGCTCCCGCAACGCTGGCGCTCCACGGCAGGCAAATCCGTCTCGGCCCGCCAGGCCGCGGGGCCGCGGCATTTGCATTTCCCGGGCTTTCCGCCTATGGTTTGCGCCGATTGCCAATTGAAGGAGGATCCGGATGAGCGCCCCCCGTCCAGAAGCCGCCGCCGACCAGCCGGCCGAGCGCACCCTGCCGACCGCCGTCACCCTTCCCGGAGCCGATGCCGCGCCGCCGCCGACTGGCAGCCAACCCGCGGGCGCACCACCCGCCGCCACCCAGCCCCAGCCCCAGCCGGCCAAGCCGGCCGGGGCCGGCGGCTTCGCCGGGCTGGAACCAGGCCAGACCCTCGGCAAGTGCAAGATCGAGCGCGAACTTGGCCGCGGCGGCATGGGCGCCGTCTACCTGGCCCGGCACCAGACGCTCGAGGTGCCGGTGGCGGTCAAGGTGCTGCCGCCCGAAATCGCCGGACGCGACCCGCAGTTCGCCGAACGCTTCATGCGCGAGGCCAAGCTCGCCTGCCGGATCAAGCACGCCAATGTCATTGCCGTGATGGACGCGGAGCGCGAC
>JBAZOO010000050.1:0-12992 GCA_041648735.1 Lentisphaeria bacterium | reverse complement strand
CTCCGCCGGTGGCGGTGAAGGCGCTGGTGAACTTCAGCAGGCCAGTGCCGGACTGGTCAATCGTTGCCCCGCCGGTGGTGCCTGCGAGGTTGATGACGCGGTCGGTGGTTTCACCCGCGCCGGTGTAAAGCAGGGTGGCAGCCGTAACGCCGCTGCCGACGGCGATGGTGCCGTTGGGCACGGTCTTGGGCGCGCCCAGGTTGCTGCTGGCGCTGCCGCCGGAAACGCTGTTCAGCGACGCGACGCTCAAGATGCCGCCGTTGACGCTGGTCGTGCCGGTGTAAGTGTTTGCGCCGGAGAGTGTCCAGGTGCCCGTGCCGGCCTTGCGGACGACTGTTAGGTTGTTGGCGTCTTTGTTCCCAATCGCCCCGGCGAATTCGCCGGTGCCGGCGGTGTTGCCTTGCAGGATGAGAATCTTGCTTCCCGACGCGCCGGCGAATGTCATGTCGCTGGTGAACTTGAGCAGACCGGTGCCTGACTGGTCGAGGGTGGCGGTATATTGCCCGCCGCCGGACAAATTGAGCACGCGATCAGTGGTCTCGCCGGCGCCCGTGTAGGTCAGTTGCCCGTTGCCGAACGAACTACCAAAGAAGTTGATGGTGCCGTTGGCGACGGTGGTCGGCGCGCCCAGGTTGCTGCTGGCGGTGCCGCCGGAAACACTGTTCAGCGACGCGACGCTCAAGGCGCCGCCTGTGATCTGCGTCGGCCCGGTATAGGTGTTCGGGCCGGAGAGGGTGAGGGTATTGCCGCCGAGCTTGACGAAGCCCAGGACGTTGGCGCCGCCATTGGGGTTGGCGATGGTGGAGGCATAGGTCGCGTTATTGCCGGTAGTGTCGATGCCGAGGGACGCGCCGGATTCGAAACCCTGGCCCGGGGTTGCGGTGTCCAGATTCGTCCGGATGGTATCGATATCGGCAGAGGCGAAGGCGCCCGGGCCGCCCAGCCCCAGGCCGAGGGTCGCGCCGGATTTCACATCGATGTTGGCGGCCGTCCAACTCCCAGGCGTGTTGTTGTAAAGCGAAACGGCCTTCTGGAAGTCGAGCACGCCGGCCTGAATAGAAACCAAGCCGGTGTTGGTGTTCGTGCCGCTTAAGATCATTTTTGTCACACCATTCTGGGTGATGTTGACAACATTGCCACCGATGTCCGACAAAATGGCTACCGTTGCCCCTCCTGTCGCCGTGCTGAGGTTGGTGATGGAGCCTATCGCGTTATAGCTGCCGCCGATTTTGCCCAGCGTGAGGGTTTGGTCCACGGTGGCATTTTTGATCGTGATATTGCCCGTGCCGGTGATGTCGCCCGAGGTAACCGAATTCCTGTCGCCGGTGGATTTCGCGAGCGTCACATCGTTGGCGAGGGTGATGGCGCCGGTGAAGGTGACTACCGCACCGTTACCGGATCTGTTGTCGATGGTAAGCACGCCGGTGCTGCCTGCCACCACATTGATGGCGTTCGCTATTGTGCCGGTGAAGACCGCGCCAACCGTGGCATTGGCACTGCCGCTGGTGTCGCCAAGGGTGATGGCGCCGCTGCCGGCAGCCGTGTTATTGTTAAGCGTCACCGTGCCGCTCTTGACGGTCAGGCCGCCGTCGAAGGTGTTGGTGCCGCTGAGGGTGAGTGACCCGGCGCCGGTTTTGGTGATGCCAAACCCGGAGCCGGAGATGACGCCGGTGGAGGTGATCAGAGCGCCCGTGCCGACGTTCCAAGTCTGGCTGGCCACCAAGGCCAGGTTGGTGTTGATCGCCGTGGTGCCGCTGGCGAGAGTGGAGGCGTCAATGCCGCTGGCGCCAAGGCTGATGGTGCCGGTGCCGCTGATCGTGTAGCCTGTGGTGGTGAAGTTCAGGCCCAAAGCGCCGAGGCTGGTGTCGAGGGTGACCGTGCCGGCCGTGTTGGCGAAGGTGGCGGTGTCGGCCGTGCCGCTGGTGTCGGTCCATACGACGTTGCTTGCGCCGTCCCACCAATTCGAGTTGGCCAGATCCCACGTGCCGGTGCCGCCATTGGGATTGGGCGCCGTGGAGCCGTTTCCATCCCAGGTGAAGTTGGCCGCGAGGGCGGCGGGGGTGGCGAGCAGGGCGGCGGCGGCCGTCAGGGCCAGGGAGGATGCCAGGGTCAGGTTCAGGGTACGGTGCGGCATGGGGCGTTCCTTTCTCTTCTCTTTGTCTTCAGCTTGCCGGAATCGGCGGGGGACATGGTGCGGCATGGTGCCTTCCTTTCCTTTTCGGGTTGCTGCTGGGCCAGAAACAACGGGGCAAGATTGGTGTCAGCCCCGAATTCGGGTTTTCCTCCCGCCGCGGCGCAGAGCCGCGGCGGGGACCATTCCTCGTTTTCCTTCATGGAAATTCGTGGAGTTCGTGGACACCGCGCCGGAACCCGTCGCCGGGCCGGTGGATTCGCCGACGAACAGCGGCACCTCGTCCGGCTGGACCAGGAGCGGCCCTTCCCAGGGGCCTTCCCCCAGCATCCATTCGACCGCCTGGCGCAGGTAGTGGGCGCGCGGCGGCGATTCCAGGGCGGTCAGGGTCTTGAGGAGATAGCGCCCCATCCCCTCGTCGTTGACCGCGCAGACCGAGACGTCGCGGCCGATTTCCAGCCCGGCTTCGTGGAGGGCGCGCATCGCCCCGACCGCCGCCGGGGCGCTGGTGCAGAAGATGGCCTCCGCCAGCGGCCGCCCTTCGGCGAGGGTGTCGTGGATCAGGTCGTACCCCGATTCCAGCGGCCTTTCGGTCATCCGGACGCGCAGTTGTCCGGCCAGCCCCTTTTCCGCGAGGTACTGCCGCCAGGCAGCGACGCGGCCGTGCTCCAGGTCGTTGTCCTGCTGCGTGATCAGGCAATCGATCCGGCGGTGCCCCAAGGCCAAAAGATGGTCGAGGAGCTTGCGCTCCGCGGCCGGGGGGAACATGATGACCGAAGGCAGCCCCGCCGCCGTCTCGTCCTGGTCCAGGACCACGATCCGCCCCCTGGCCTCCTGGAGCATCGCGAGCAGCCAGCGCGGCAGGTCCTGCGTGGGGGGGATGAAGAAGGCGCCGTCAAAATTGGCGAGGGCCTCGGCGATGGCGGCATCGCCCAAGTGGGCATAGGTCACGGGGCGGAGGGTGACGGCATAGCCTTCCAGGGCCCCGGCCACGCCACGCCGCCAGAGTTCCATGTCCGGCGAGCCGCCAACGGGCATCAGCAGGCCAATGGTTTTAAGGCCCTGCCCATTGCCGGCCTGGCCGACCGCCAGGCGGCCGTTGCCGCCGCGGGCCAGCACCCCTTTCGCCAGCAGCCGCTTGATGGCGGCGCGCACCGTAGTCCGGCTCATGCCCAATTCCTCGGCGAGGCGGCGTTCGCTGGGCAGCCCCTCCAGGAGGTGGTCCGCATTGGCGATGCGCTCTTCGATCACTTGGGAGACTTGCTTGGCCTTGCCCATTCCGGTCTGCTCCGCTGGCTGGTCAACAACCACATTTTACCACCAATCTGGCCATTGTCAAACCAAAATTGGTATTTTCCCTGTCCGCCCGCGCCGCCGCCACTTTTCGGACATCAGTATTCCCGCGCCAGAAGGTCCGGCGCCGTTTCGGCCAGCGTCACGCGCCGGCATGGGTGTGCTTCAGTTGCGCGCCGAAGGTCACAACCCGGGCGAGCCTCCCGCCGCCAGCGCCGCCCGCAGCTTTCCCATGTCAATCTGGCTGACGGGCCGGCCGCTGTCCAGGGCCAGCCAGGCGGCGGTGCCGGCGGCTTCGCCCGTCTGGTTCAGGTTGACCATGACGCGGGCGGCGCCATAGGCTTCGCGGTCAGCGTCCAGCAAGCGCCCGGCAACCAGCAGGTTTTCGGCTTCCTCGGGCACGAGGCTGCGGTAGGGGATTTGGTAGAAAGGCGGATTCTCGGCGGACTCGGCCCGCCAGCGCCTTCCGGTCATGCGGCCGTCTTTGCCAAGGACCTCCTCCCGCCCATCCAGATGGCGCAGGATCGTGCCCTCAGGCGAATGGACGTCCACGGGATAGGTGCCGCGGGCAATGGTGTCGGGGAAGGGGACGCCATGCAGCACTTCCGCAACCGTGAGGCGGTGCCGGCAGGCGGCATGCCAGCTCTCGCGGATGCCAAGGGCATGGGCGAAGGCGACGGCGGCCACCTCCGGACTGAGTTCCTCCCGGATCATGTCCAGCAGGGCGCGGTGGCAGCGGCGTCCCTCGATGACGGCGGCCGTGAGCTGGTCGGCATCCGAGGCGTCCACGCCGTTCAGCCGCGGGCCGTAGACGTTGCGCAGGTCGGCGGGCGCAGGATAGAGGTTGATCCAGGGATTGGCGTTTGCCGTGGGCCAGGCGAAATCAGGGGCGCGATGGCGGATCCGTTCCCAGAGGTTCCTCTCGGACGTTGCGGACAGGCGGTCCAGCCCCGCGGCGAGCATCTGATAGTTCACCGGCTGCAGCACCTCGTTTTGCCAGGCGCGGAAACCGGCGCGGCGCAGCAGGTCGCCATCGCCGGAGGCGTCGATGAACAGGCGGGCGCGGATGGCGCGGCGCCCCGACTTGTCCTCGATGATGGCGGCTTCCACCCGGTTGCCGGCGCGGACGGCGCCGGCGCAAATGGCCTTGAGGAACAGGCGGATCTGGTTCGCCCGGATGAGGGCGTCCAATTCGAGGGCGAGTTCGGCGCTGTTGAAAAGAAAGCACGGGCCGCAGTGCCGGTGCGCATGGTCGCGCACCGCGCCGCGCCGCCGGAGGCGGTCGAGGGTTTCGGCGGTCAGCCCGCCGATGACCTGGAGCTTCCCGGCGGCGTCGTGCAGCGAGTGCCACTCGTTGACCTGGGCGGCGCTCGCCATGCCGCCAAGGATGATGTTCTGCTCCACCAGCGCGACGGCAAGCCCGAGACGGGCGGCGCGCACCGCGGCGAAGACGCCCGTGCAGCCCCCGCCGATCACGCACAGGTCGCACTCATGCGCCACCGGCACGTCGCGCGCGGGTTCCCGAATGAAACTTTGGCCATCCATGGAATGCTGCCTGTCATGAATCTCTTCGCGCACGGAAGCTCCCTGCCCCAGCGCCGTCACGGCGCCGGAACATCTTCGAGGTAGACCCCATCGGCGCGCAACGTACTCTGGAGCATCCCGATTTCAACCTTCCCCAGCTCGCGCCCCGCGCCCAGCGCCAGCGCCGCCGCCGTGCCAACCCCCTGGCCCATCACCATGCAATGGGTCTGGACCCGCACGGAGGCCAGCCCGAGATGGGTGGCCGAGGCGCAGCGGCCGACCACGCCCAAATTGGCGATCCGGTCGTTCAGGCACATCCCCAGCGGAATGTGGTAGCTCGTGCCGGGCGCGAGCCGGTCCTTGGCGCCGGCGGGATCCTCGACGTCCACATAGGTCGTGGAACCCGTCCCTTTCGGGTCATGGCAGTCAATGCACCAATTCCCGTGCCCGATGGCGTCGGGCTGCTTACGGGCGCCAACCACCATTTCCCGGTCCAGGGTGACGCGCCCGTGGATCCGCCGGGTTTCACGGATTCCCATGGCGTACGCGGTCTGGTTGATCACGGCCTTCCCGAACCCCGGCATTTCGGCCCGCCACAGCTTCAGATATTGCACCAGCCGCTCGCGGGCCAGCACGGTAAGCCGGGTGAGTTCCCCCTCATCCAGGGGATTGCCATTCACCGGCAGCATGTTCCAAAGGTCATGGTCGCAGGCATGGCGGAGATGATGCCCGCCATTGGCTTCATTGAACGGCGGAAATTTTCCGGCATCGCGCAGTTCGCGCATGTGCGCCAGCAGCTTTTCCACGGCGGCATCACCGCCACCGGCCCGGCGCGCCTCGGGGTCAATCCCCCACAGGCTGAACATCAGGGTCATCCCCTGGACCAATCCGTCCTCGTTGCGCCCAAAGGAAAAAGGCACCCCGGCCTTCGCCGCCACATCTCCATCTCCCGTGGCGTCAATGAAAATCCGCCCCGTGACCGCCCGGCGGCCGCGTTTGGTGTCCACCAGCACCGCGGTGATGCGGTTGCCTTCCACCACCGGCTCGCCCGCCACCAAGTGGCAGAGGGTGCGGACGCCGGCCTCGTCCAGCAGCCGCTGGAAGACGATGCGCATCCCCTCCGGCTGGAACCAGTGGGTGCAGTTGTCGCGGGGATAGCGGACGTCGCGGGCCATCCATCCTTCCTTCTCGGCCCGAGACGTGGCCTCCTCGACCAGGCCGTTGATGACGATCTTCTCGCGGTCGCTGCGGTGCCAGCCATTGACCAGCGCGTTGGTCGCCATGCCGCCGACACTGGGCCAGCGCTCAAGCAAAACCACCGAAGCACCATGCCTCGCGGCGGACACCGCCGCCGTAACGCCGGCGCACCCGCCGCCGCAGACGACCACGTCGGCCTCGGCCAGGACTTCGACTTCCGAAGACGGAACCCAAACCTTCATTTTTTTCTCCTATGCTGCGTCAGGGCAAAACTTGATTTTCAACAGCATGCGTGTGGTGTCCTGTCCCTACGGGACGATCCTATGCAACCGCCGCTCCGTGGCGCTCGTGGTGAATAATTCAGGCTACCTTGCATCTATGCCATGAGAAGGGGAACTGCGGTCTGACTCCGTGCTCCGTGACTTCGTGACCCTACACCGCTTTCCCGAACAGCGAGCCTTGGATGTGGCGGTCCGTGCTGACGCAACGCCCCGCCACGAACACGTCAACATCATGCCGTACAGGAACCGGGCGCGGATATGGGATCGTGGTCATGACGTCATCTTCCGTTAGCCTGATCGATTCATGAAGCGGCCAGGATTGATTCGATTGCTCATTGCCGCGGATGCCACGGCCGTTGTCACTCGGCCGGTGTCACCCAGAGTTGCCACTGGGCCTGGAAAAAGGTGTAGGACGCGTCGCCCCAGGCGACGTCGCCGCCCATGCGGACCTTGAGCCGGGCGCCGTCGGCCTTGGCACTTCCGGGGTTGGCTTTGTCGCGGGTGTAGATGCGGAGATAGAGGTCCTGCGTCTTGAGGCCGGTGGTTTTTTGCTTGGCGCTGCTGAGTTCCAGGTTGTTTCCGCCACCGCTGACTTCGCGGAGAGTGGTCCAGCTCTTGCCGTCGGTGCTGTACTCGACGCCGGCGACCGCGGCGGCGTCCGTGGGGCGGAACTCGGCGGGGCCGGCCGCGAAGCGGAAGCTGGCGATGGGGCGGTCGAAGTGGAATTTGAGGGTGAGGTGGGCCGGGGCGGCGCGGCTGACCATGGCCGGCGGCGCGCCGGGTTCGGGATCGGTCAGCTCGAGGCCGACGGCTTCATGGTAGAGGCCGCGGGCGTTGCCGTAGGGCAGCCAGAGATGCGTTTCCCGGGGCGCGGGGAGGAACTCCTGCTTCGGGGCGTAGACGTAATCGGTGGCGCGGACATCGTCCCAGGAGCGGGCGACGCTCTTGCCAAGGGCCACTTCGAGGGTGTTGCCGGTGAACTGGGCGGCGGGCGCGACGACGACGGGCGGCGGCGGCGTCCAGCGCTTGCCGGTGGGTTTCGGGCCGGTGGCGCCCGCCGTAATGCCCGGCCAGGTGTCGGTGCGGAACGGCGCGGCCGGCAACCCCTCTTGGTTATAAAGGTTGCAGCCTTCGGGATTGTTCGCCCAGGCGTAGCGGACGGCGACGGGCTGGGAAACCGCCGGGCTCGCGACCACCACGCTGTCGCCGTCAATCACCGCATCGGCCCAGACGAACTTCCGGTCCGACCCCGCGATGGCAAAACGTTTGAGCGGGCCGCCCTTGGCCGCCAGGCCGCCGCCCACCTGGTTGAAACGGACGCGGATCTTGCCGCCTTCCACCGTTGCCGCCTGGTAAAGCGGCCCCGAATACACCCGCTTCTGACCGTACGTCCGGTCCAGGGCCCAGAGGGCAAGGCGGCGGGCGACCTCCTGCTTGTTCTTGGGATGGATGTTGCCGGCCTCGCCGATGTCCACGGCCACGGCCATGCCAATGTGCGGCAGGGCCAGGGCCAGGGCCTGCGCCTCGCGCAATTCCGCCCAGTCCGACTCGCCGGGCTGCGCCGGCGCAGGCCCAAGGTTGGCCAGTTGCACGAAATAGAAGGGCAGCTCCTCGCCCCAGGCCTGGCGCCAGCCGCGGATCAGCACGGGGAAAAGCGTCCGGTATTGCGCGGCGCGGCTCGCGTTGGATTCCCCCTGGTACCAGATGACGCCGCGGAGGGCGAACGGGGTGAGCGGGGCGATTTCGCCGTTGTACAGGCCGGTGGGAAGCTGCGGATCCCAGCCTTTGGAGTCCTTGGGCATTTCAGCATGGCGTTCGACGATGGACTTCAGGCTGGGCTCGGCCTGGAGCGCGGCGAGGCTGATCCAGTTCTCGATCGCGGTCGCGCCATGGGCCGACTGGATCAGGCCGACGGGAACCTTCAGTGCCTGGTGCAGTTCCCGGCCGAAGAGATAGGCGACGGCGGAAAAGCCGCCGGCCGTCGCCGGGCTGCATTCCACCCACTTGCCCTGGAGGTCGTCCGCGGGCTGGTCCGGCGCGTGGAACCGGGTCAGGAACAGGCGCAGCTTCGGGTAGGTGGCCGCCCGGATTTCCGCGGCGCCGTTGGCCGCCTCCCACAGGGGGACCGCCATGTTGGACTGGCCGGAACAGAGCCACACTTCGCCCGCCAGAATGTTCTTGACCGTGAGGGTGGCGCCCCCGCCGGCGACCGTCATTTCCAGCGGCCCGCCGCCCGCCTTGAGCGGCGCGAGCGTGATCTGCCACTTCCCATCCGCCCCGGCGGTGGCGGCCTTTTCCTGGCCCCCGACTTTCACCGTCACCGCCTGCCCCGGCGGCGCCCAGCCCCAGATCCTGACCGGCTTGTCCGCCTGCAAGACCATGTTGTCACTGAGGATCGCCGGGAGGCGCAGCGCCGCGGGCGCCGGCGTTTCGGCCGCCCGCCCGATGCCGCCGCCCAATGCCGCCAGCAGCAGGCCCAGCGCCAACACCGCCATCTTCCACATCTGGCCACGGTTCCGGTTCATGTGCATCTTGCCTTCTCCTTGCCGGTTCGGTTTTCCCCGCCAAACTTTTCCCCACAAATCTTCACAAATCCCCACAAATCCTTTTGCCCACCAAACCCACGAAAGTACAGGAAATGGTTTGCAAGCTTTAGCCAGATCTCTTCATGAGGCGATCAGGATTGATTCGATTATTCATTGGTTACGAACATTCAATGGGCGATGGTCATGAATAATTCAAGGTAACGGTTTTTGTTTGTGTCGTGTTGTTTCGTGGGTTTCGTGGACAAAAAACGGGTCGGCGTTTTTCCGGGTTACGGGAAAGTCATCAGCATTTCGTCCTGATTCAGGATGAACTGGAAGCCGGTTTTCGATCCGGTGGTGGTAAGGCCATTGTCCACCTCGTCCGTAAGCCGCGTCCGGATGGCGCCCTCCGCATGGCCGTCCAGGAAAAGGACGGCCGCCTTCCCGCGATGCGCCAGCCACGGGTAAGTCGCCGCGCCGCCGCCATAGGTGAAGCCACCGAGGGCACGAACCCCCGCCCCACCGCATTGCTGGTAGGGGCCATACGAGCCGGCCTGGGATGACGTACACCCCAGGATCACCACGTTCTCGGGCCGCTGAACCCTTTCCATCCGGACGCCAGTGAAGTATCCGCCGTTCCACGGAATGCTACACCTAAAGCCGCTTTCCGCATAGGCGGGATTGGCGCTGAACTCGGACATCCCGTCGTAGCCGCGCTCGCGGCCGACCTGGGTCGGCTTGTTCGCCCGGTTTGCCTCTTTGTAGTTGGGGCAGATCGTGACATCCAGGTTGTCCAGGTAGCCGCCATCCCAATAAAAGGTCCGCCAATAGTGGCTTTTATAGGAGGGCGCCATCGTGTAGCTGTTGTTCGCCAGGAGCGGGTTGTCGGCAAGATAGATGCCGAAAATGATGCCGACCTGTCTTTTGTTGCTGATGCAAACCGCGAGCTTCGCCGCATCCTTGGCCGCCGTCAGCGCCGGCAGCAGCAGCGCCGCGAGGATCGCGATGATCGCGATCACCACCAGCAGCTCGATCAGGGTGAAGGGGAAACGCCGGCTCATGCTATCCACCAATTGCACGAATTTCCACGAATATTCTTCCTCGGGGCCGCAAGGGCGGCCCTTGGGATCGGTCATTGGTCCCATGGGACTCATGGGACTCATGGGACTCATGGGACTCATGGAACCCATGACGGTGGCGGAAGTGGGTGGCACCGTCCCCGGTGCCACCCTGGAGCGGGCCGGCGGCCCCGGCAATTCCTGACGCCGTGACCCCATGACTCCGTGACTCCCCTGGCCGGCAGGTCTACCGCCCGGCGAAGACTGCCTGGACGGCAGGTCCCTGGACGGCAGGTCTACCGCCCGGCGAAGACTGCCTGGACGGCAGGTCCCCGGCGCCGGCGGAGGAGTCCGACCCCGCCAATGAGCAGCAGCGCCAGCGCCGCCGGCTCGGGCACGACCTGCAGCACGCCGGTGCTGTCCGTGAAGGTGTAGGTCATGCCACCGTTGGTGCCGCTCCACACCCCGGAAGCACCGGTCAGGCTGAAGCCGTCGACCGTCACCGTGCCGAACTCGCCGGCGTAGCCGCCGGTGAAGGAGAACAGCGTGTAGTCCCCGGGCTGGGCGGCGACGTCATAGCCGCCATAGGACACGATGTCCAGCAACCCGCCATAGGTCAGGCCGGCGGCGGTGGTGACCGTCACGTTGTCGTAGCCCGTGCCGAGGGTGGCGCCGCCGATCTCCATCTGCGTGGTGGAGCCCGCCCCGGTGGAGGTCAGGGTCAGGGAGCCCACGGTCAGTTGTCCGGGGCTGGTGCCGGGGGCGAGCTTGCCGCCGGCCTGCACCGTCACCGCGCCGCCGAGGGTGCCGGAGCCGCCGAGGGTGGCGGTGTTCTTGACCGTGACCACGCCGGTGGCCGTGGACTGGTTGCCGTTGACCAGCAGCTTGCCGGCGTTGACGTCCGTCGCCCCGGTGTAGCTGTTCGCGCCGGAGAGTGTCCAGGTGCCGGCGCCGCTCTTGATGAAGCTGAGGGCGCTGGCGCCGTTGTCGCCGATAACGGGCGCGAAGGTGTTGCTCCCGGTGTTGGTTCCGCCGAGGGTGAAGTTCTGGGTGCAGAACAGCGGCACGGCGGCGGTGAAGAGCACGGTACCGGTGTTATCGAAGTTCAGCGCGCCGGTGCCAGTGTTGATAATGGCGGGACCAATCACGGAGAACGCGCCCGTCGGGCCGAGGGTCATGAGGCGGTCCGTGCTGTCACCGCTGCCGGTATAGGTCAGGGACGAACTCTGCCCGATTACCAGGTTGGACGCCGCGTTCGAGGATGCGCCGACGCTGCTCGCGACCCCGCCATTGGCGAGCTTGCTGACGCGCAGGTTGGCGCCGCCGCCGAGGATCGTCGCGCCGGTATAGCTGCTGCCGGTTCCCGTGAAGTTGAGGATATTCGAGCTTCCTCCCGACACTCTGACACCCAGGACATTGGCCCCGCTGTTCGGATTGACGATGTTGGAGCCATACGTATAGACGGCGCCAAAACCTCCCTGGTTGATGTCGAGGCCCAGGAACGCGCCGGATTCCAGCCCGCTTGAGGCCGTGGAGGCGCCGAGGTGGGTGCCGTCCAGCAGGGTATCGACATCGGCCGCGAGGAAAGTGCTGCCTCCTGAGTAACCGACCATGAGTGTCGCGCCGGACTTCACGTCAATATTTGAAACCGTCCAGCTCGCGGTGGTGCCGTTGTAGAGGGACGCTTTCTTGGCGAAGTCCAGGATGCCGGCTTGGACCAGGACCTTGCCGGTGTAGGTGTTCGTGCCGGAGAGGGTCATCTGCTGGAGCGCCGCGTTCTGGGTGATGTCGGTGACGTTGGCGCCGATGTTGGCGGAGATATTGTTGACGCTGCCCCCAAAGGCGCCCTGATTGGTGATGGTGCCGACGTTGTCCACGGCATTGGTGGTAATGTAGATATGGTCGTACGCTCCCGAGTTGTTGAGGATCAGGTTGCCGGTTCCCGTGATGCCGCCGGTGATGGTCGGTCCGCCGGAGCCGTTGCCGCCGGATTGATCAAGGGTCAGGTCGCTGCCGTTCAAACTAATCGGTCCCGAGAGGGTGGCTGCACCATTGCCGCCGGCGGTGATCTTGATCGTACCTGTCGCGCCGGGCGTCAGGCTGATCGCGTTGGTCGTAGTGACTTGGGCAGGAGCGAAGGTGACGTTGCCGCTGCCGCCCAGGGTGATCGTGCCGGTGCCGAACGAGCCGGCGTTGTTTCCGGTCACCGTGCCGGCGGTGACGAACAGGCCGCCGGTGAACGACTTGGCACCGGTGAGGGTGAGCGTGCCGCCGCCGTTGTAGGTCACCGCGGAAGCGCCGCCGCCGTTATTCAGGATGTCGCTGGTGATGGTGATGGCTTGGGTGTTGCCGAGGATGACCAACTCCTTATTGGCGCCGATGGTGATCGGATTCGTGCCGACGGTCAGCAGACCGGTGCCGGCATTCATCAGGCCGTTGATGGTGAACGACGTGGCACCCGGAGCGAGGGTTTGCCACCCGGCGCCGGTGTAGCGAATGGTGTTGGCCGAGACGGTGTCCGGCGTTGTGCCGGCGGCGCTGGCAAGATCATAGTTGACGGTGCCGGTGGTGTCGGTCAATTCAGCGGCGTTTGCCGCGGTGGTGCCGGTGAGGCCGGAGATCGTGCCGGAACTGATGGTGGCATATTTCAGGGACGTTCCCGAGCCGTAGCTCGCCCAGGGGCCGAGGATGTCATTGGTGTTCGCGAGGCTGGTGCTGGAATAGACGCCGCTGCCGTTGGAGGTGCTGTTGTTGATGGCGAGCGTGACGCCGGTTGTATGGGCAGCCACGGCGGCATTGACCGCGAGGGTCCCACCGCCGCCGACGTTCCACGACTGCCCGCTGGCCAGTGTCAGGTTGCTGAACCCGAGCGTGGTCGTGCCGCTGGTGAGGCTGGTCGCATCAATGCCTCCAGCGCCCAGGGTCAACGTGCCGCTGCCCGTGACCGAGTAGCCGGTGGTCGAGAACTGCAAGCCCCGGGCGC
>JBAZOO010000049.1:0-13696 GCA_041648735.1 Lentisphaeria bacterium | reverse complement strand
CAGACATTCTTGTCTGTGGCTCGGGGAGCGGTGGCGAAGCCGGCGAGCTTCGAGCGCGAAGCGCGGGAGGGGAGCTTCGCACGGAGCACACGGAACCCACGGAGAAAACCCTTCCGCCTCCGCGCTCTCCGTGTGCTCCGTGCGAAACCTCGCGATCGAGGCGCTTTCTCCTGTCCCCTCATTCATCGTTGGAGGTTCGGCGTTCAATGTTCGACGTTGCCTCGGGGGAACGTGGCACAGACATTCTTGTCTGTGGCTCGGGGAGCGGTGGCGAAGCCGGCGAGCTTCGAGCGCGAAGCGCGGGAGGGGAGCTTCGCACGGAGCACACGGAACCCACGGAGAAAACCCTTCCGCCTCCGCGCTCTCCGTGTGCTCCGTGCGAAACCTCGCGATCGAGGCGCTTTCTCCTGTCCCCTCATTCATCGTTGGACGTTCGGCGGTCAATGTTCGACGTTGCCTCGGGGGAACGTGGCACAGACATTCTTGTCTGTGGCTCGGGGAGCGGTGGCGAAGCCGGCGAGTTTCGAGCGCGAGCGCGAGCGCGAAGCGCGGGAGGGGCGGGCCGCAATTCACCTGTCCCCCAGGCCTGCCGCCTTTCCAGCAGCCTGAAACGCCCAAATTGCCGACCGACACGTTTGTCTTGCACCCTGGGGGCAGGCCGCAAACAATTGGCGGGAGTTGGCGGTTGAAGCTCCCCGGTGGCGCGGGAAGGCGGCACGGGCAAGAGGGCCCGCGAGTTTCGAGTTTTTCGGGCGCGAGCGCGAGGCGCCTTGCCTGTCCCCACGGCGCCACGCGAGTTTCGAGTTTTTTCGAGCGCGAGCGCGAGGCGCGGGAAGGCGGCCCACGAGTTTCGAGTTTTTCGAGCGCGAGCGCGAGCGCGAGCGCGAAGAGCGAGCGCGAAGAGCGAAGAGCGAGGAGCGAAGCGCGAGGAGCCTCGCCTGTCCCCACGGCGCCACGCGAGTTTCGAGTTTTTCGAGCGCGAGCGCGAGCGCGAGCGCGAGGAGCGAGGAGCGAGGAGCGAGGAGCCTCGCCTGTCCCCTACGGCGTCCGGTGCCTTCGCGCCCTCGTGACCATCAGGGGGGATCAGCGCTGGTAGATGGGGAGCTGGCGGCAGGTGACGCTGAGGGCGAGGATGGCCATGGCGGTGGAATAGTTCGGGCCATAGGCGGTTTCATGCTGGCCGCGCACTGGCCAGGAGCCGTCCGGCTGCTGGGATTTGAGGAGCAGGTCGTAGAGCATGGGGGCGAACTTGTCCCACTCTTCGCCGCCGAGCTGGAACATGCCCTGGGCGCAATAATAGACGCTGTAGTAGAAGATTTCGTTTTGCACGCTCCCCGTAAAGTTGGCGAGGATATAATCGCCGGCCTTGCGGGTGAGGTCGTCGCGGTGGCGTCCGGTGAGTTCGAGGCAGAGCAGGCCGACGCCGGTGCGGGCGAGGTTGGAATTGGACTGGCCCGGCATATAGGAAAAGCCACCGTCGGCGTTGCGGAGGCGGAGGATGAACTGGACGGCCTGGTCGATGGCCTCGGCGGGAACGCCGGCGCCATTGGCCCGGGCGGCGCGCAGGGACATCAGCGCCCAGCCGGAGAGGGAGATGTCGCTGTCATTGCTTTGGTGGCTGTAGCGCCAGCCGCCCTGATGGCCGTTGCCTTTGGGGACGCGCTGCGCGTCGAGGATGACCTTGAGCGCCTTGGGCAGGGCGGCATCGAGCCGGGCCTGCCGCTCCGCGTCCACCATGCCGGAGACTTCCGCCAGGGTGAGGGTGGCGATGCAATGGGCGTACATGTTGGCGGAGAAGAGGCCGTTGGCCTGCTGGCGGCGCAGGAGGCAGTCGATGCCGCGGTTGATGCGGTCGCCATAGGGCGGCAGGTTTGGCGTATAGCCGCGGGCGAGATAGGCCATGACGGGGAGGGCGGTGTAGGCGGCGGCATATTCCGGGCCGGCGCCCGCCCAGGAGCCGTCGGGCTGCTGGTTTTGGGCGAGGCGGGCAAGGCCGCGGTCAATGGCGGCGTCGCAGGCCTTCTGGAATTTTTCTTCCTGTTCGCTGGCGGTGTCCGCCCGCAGGAGGGTGGGGGCGCCGGCGGCCAAGGCGGCGGCGAGGAGGAGGGTGGGAAATCGTGGCATGGTCATGGGGCCTGCTTTGACAATTCCTCGAAATAGCGCTTGATGAGGGGGCGGTATTCCTCCGGCCCGTCGGCGACGGCGGACTGGAGGATTTCATCGCGCAGGCTGCCGGGCAGGCGTTGCCAATCCTGGAGGCGCAGGCCGAAGCGTTTGAGCAGCACGGCCGCGTCCGGGGAGCGCGGTTGCCGGGAGCTGGGGCCGGCCGCCGCCATGGCGCCGATCATGCCGGCGGCGTTTTTCGGTTGGGTGGTGGCCTGGCCCTGCATGGCTTGGCTGGCGGCGGCGGCGGCGGCGGCCTGCAAGGCCTGGGCGGCCTGGAGCGCGGTTGCCGCGGAAGGGGTTTGGGCCGCCTGCGCGGTTTTGCTGGCCGCTTGGGCCATTGCCGCGGCCTGGGCCTGCTTCGCCGGCGCCGGGCCGGCGGGGGTCGGGGTTGGCGTTCCCGGCTGTCCGTCCGCGGTGGGTGGTGGCCCCGGTGGCGGCGGCGCGGCGGCCGCCGCGGCGGCGGCGGCCGCTTTGCGCAGGTCGGCGGCTTGTTGCTGGAAGCCGGCCGCCATGGCCTCCAGGCCGGCGGCGGCCTGCTTGAAATTCTCGGCGGCCTGGCGCTGGGCGTTTTGGGTGTCGTCCGCCAGGCTGGCCGGGAGTGGCTTTTCGGGTTTGGCGCGGGCTTGTTCCGCGGCCGTGGCCAGAGTTTTCAGGCCGTTGGCGGCCGTGGCGGCCTGTTCGCGGGCCTGGTTCAGCGGCTGGTTGATCCGTCCCTCATCCCAGGCGGGGGGTTGAGTGCCATCGGGGGTGGTGTTCCGGGCCTGGTCGCGGAGTTGCCCGGCCTCTTTTTCCGTTTCCTGGGCTTCGGCGGCGATGCCCGCCTGTTCCTGGGCCGTCTGCCGCAAGGCGTTCGGCGCGGCGGCGGCGGCTTGGGTCTGCCGTTCCGCGAGTTCGCGGAGGCGGCCGGCCATTGCTTCGGCCTTTTTCTGGTTGAGTTCGGCCAGGCTGGCGGCGGCGGCGGGATCGTGCTTGACCAGTTCCGCGACGCGCGCCGCGACGGTTTCCTGCTGCCGCTGCCATTCGGCGTTTTCCTTCGCGGCGGCGGGATCCGGCGGCGTGGCTTCCGGGGGGGTGCCGGCGGCGGCCGGGGCTGGGGGCGGCGGCGCCTCGGCCTTGGCGTGGGCGAGCGCGGCTTGCTTGGTGGCGAGCGCCTCCAGCTCCAGGGCGGTCTTGGTCTCCCGCGCGGCGGTGTCCAGCTTTTTCAACGACGCGTTGAGGTCCGCCACGGCTTTTTTCAGGTTCGTGGCGGTGCCTTCCGCGAGGGCGACGCGGTCGGCCTGCTTGTCGGCCAGCTTGATCTGGCCGAGCTGGCTTTGGGAGCGGTTGACCGGCTCGTCGGCGATCTGGCGGAGGTCTTTGGGCAGCGCGTCGAAGAAGCCGCCTTCGTTCTTGTCGGCGAGTTCATGCAACTGGCGGTTGGCGTCGGCAATCACCCCGCGGTTTTCTTCAATGGTCTTGGCGGTCTGTTCCTGGATGGGGTCTTCCTTTTCGAGCGTGGCGCGGATCGGTTCCATGCGTTCGCCGGCGCGGGTGAGGTCGTCCCGGATGCGCTCCAGCGTCTTGCGGGTCTGCTCGACTTGGAACTCCAGTGCCTGTTCCTTGAACGGCTTGGCTTGGTCGTCGAAGATGATGGCGAGCGGGTCGGAAAGGCCGGTTTGCGGCCCCTTGAGCGCGACTGGGCAATGGTCGGCGGCGCGGATCCGGACGGTGACGCGCGCGGCGGTTTTGAAGGCGTCGTCGGCGAAGTTGATGACGGCCGTGCCGGCGAAGCTTTTGCTGGCGGGCGCCTCGGCGCCGCTGTCCGGCGTGAGGGTGAACGGGCGCGGCGGCAGGGTGGTGGCGTCGGCTTCGAGCAGCATGACGACATTGGCGAGGCCGATGTCGTCGGTGGCGGCACAGGCGACGGGGAGGCGGTCGCCGCGGGTGAGGCGGAGTTCGCGGCGGCTGGGGTCGAGGGTGGCGGTCGGCGGCAGGTCGGGGAGGGCTTGGACCGGGCGTTCGAAGCGGTTGTTTTCCAAGCCGAAATCATCCTTGAAGCGCAGGCTGTAGATGCCGGCCAGCCCCGGCTCGAGCAGGAACTCGAAGCGGTACGGGATGCTGCCGTCCGCCTCCTCCGCGCCGGCCGTGCCGGCCACGACCCGCGGCGCCTGGCCGGCAATTTGCATCTCGGCCTGGAGGACGCGCTTGCTGACTTTGGCGGTGAGCGTGACCCGGGTGCCCGCCAAGGCGGAGATGGCGCCGGAGCTGTTGGCTTCGAGTTTCGGCGGGAGGTGGGCGTACTCCGGATAGTCGAGCTTCAGGTCCACCTGGTGGATGGCCGCGGGGATTTCGACCTTGACGGTATAATGGCGGGTCAGGGCATGGTCGGCGAGGATCCGGTACTGGAAGCCCTTGTCGAGGATGGGAATGGAGTAGGTGTAGAGCTGGCGCTGGCGCTGGCCGCCGGCGCGGGGGACGCGGGCCATCTCGTCGCGGCTTTCCCGGCCGTCGGCCTGCCGCCGGAGCAGGGTGATGGTGGCCAGCTCGAGGCGGGCGGTGGCGACCGTGATGTCGAGCCGATTGCCGTGCGCGACCGTGATGTCGCCCGGGGTGACGGTCAAATCGCGGGCGGCGAGGTTGGAGAGATTGAGGAAGGGGGCGGCGGCGCGGGTCAGCAGGAAGCCGGTGCGGGCCGGCCAGGCGGCGGCCAGGAGCGCCAGCGCGGCGAGGAGGGCGGCGGCGAAGGCGAAGGGGCGGGCGGCGGCGCGCAGGGAGAGTTCCTGGCGCGGCTTGATCAGGGCGGCGTCCTTGACCGCGGCATCCGTCAGCGCCTGGATCAACACCTGCGAACCGCGCAAATCTGGCGCATCCTTGCTGGTGAGCAGTTCGATGGCGGAACTGAGGCGTTCCTGCATTTCCGGATGGTTGGCCTCGATCATGCGGGCGATGCCGGCCGGGGTGAAGCTGCGTGCCAGGGGGTGGACGAGGAACCGCCAGCCGGCGCCGGCGACGCAGGCGTAAAGCACGGCGGAGAGGGTCCAGCGCTCCCAGGCGTTGAAGAGCACCAGGCAGAAATCCAGCCCCATGGCCGCCAGGGCGGTGCCAATGCCGACGCCGAGCACGGCGCAGATTCCCCGCAGGAAGATGACCAGGCGGGTGCGGAAGAGCAGCCGGCGCAGCAGTTTGGCGATGGCTTCCGGCACGGCGCCGGAACGGGTTGAGAGGTTGGGGTCAGGCATGGTCATGGCAGGCTCGCTTTCTTGCGCAGCGCCCATTCCGCGCCAGCGACGGCGGTGATCGCCAGGAGCAGGAACCAGGAGTTCCAGAGATCGTATTGCCGGCGTTCCTCCTGCACCAGGGACGGCGGGCCGAAGTGGGTGGCGGCTTCCTGGATGCGGGCCGGTTCCAGCAGTTCCCCGCCGGTGGCCGTGGCCAGGCGGTTGAGCAGGCCGGTGTCGGGGGCAAGCTCGACCATTTCGGCGGCGAGGGAACTGACCACGGCGAAGGCGCCGGCCGGGAGTTTGCCCTCCAGCTTGGCGTTGGTCTCCAGCTCGACCGTGTAGTCGCCCTCGGGCAAGCCATCCACGCGGGCTTCGTAAAGGCCGGCGGAGTCGGGGACAAAGGCCAGCTTGTGGCGCCTGGCGGCGCCGTCGCCGCCACGGATGACGGCGGAGACCGCGGCATTGGTGACCGGCGAATAGTCGGCGCGCGACAGCCGGGCGCGGAGCCGGACCGGCTCGCCGGGGGCGTAGCGGCATTTGTCCGTGCCGACGCGGACGCCGGCGGCGCCGTACAGCAGCTTGTCCGCCGTGCCCCAGCGCAGGATTTGCCCCCAGTGGCGGTGATGATAGGTGTCGCCGGACTGGTAGCGGAGGCGCCAGGACTGGTCGGCGGCGGCAAAGAGGACGCGGCCGCCGGCATAATTCTGGGCGACGAGCAGGGCGTTGGCGCGCTCGAACTCGCGCCGCTGGCGCAGGACGGTCTCGGACGGGATTTCATCCGTGGACGCGGCCCGGAGGAAGTCCGGGGCCAGCAGCGGATGGGCATAGGCGAGGACGGCCGCGCCGGGCTTGGTGTCGCGCAACGGATGCCGCCAATACATGGGCGGGAGGGTGTTCCAGCGGTTGCGGCTCCGCTCCGGGGCGGCGGCAAGCTGCATGATGGGATGGCTGCGCCCTTCCTGGGTGAGTTCGAAGCGGAAACTGTCTTCCGGCCCGCCGGTGACCGGCTGCGTGCCGGCGGTGAAGACCACCGGCAGCAGCTCCGCCAGCGGCGTTCCCGCGTAGGCATGGGGCATGAAGAGCGGGCCGGCAATGACCACGAGCGTGCCGCCGCGGGTGGCGACAAAGCGGCGCAGCGCCTTCTGGCCGGCTTCCCCCAGGGCCTTGGGGTCAACGTCGCCAAGGATGATCACGTCGAACTTCAGCCATTCCTCTTCCGTGGCGGGAAGCAGCGTGGCTTCGCACTCCCCGGCGGGCCGCGCGGCGGCGGCGGCGATTTTCGCCGGTTCCGCCTGCCCTTCGGCGCGGTCGGGATTGAGGAGGAGGTACTGGAGGCTGACGGCCGGGTCGCGGCCGGCAAAGAGGTTCTTGAGGTAGCGGAATTCCCAGCGCGGCCGGCCGTCCACCAGCAGCAGCTTGAGCTTGTCGTCGCTGACCGTGACCGGCAAGGCGCAGTGGTTGTTGGCGGTGGTGACTTCCCCCGGCAGCGGCGGGATCACGACGGTGTAGGAGTGGAAGCCGGCGACCTTCGGCTTGGCGCCAAGCTCGATCTGCTGGCGGCTGGCGTCGGCGCCGGCCTTGAGGGTCCGGCTGTCCACGACCTCCTTGCCGTTCCGGAGCTGGATGACCACGTCCTGGTCGGCCAGGCCGTCCAGTTTCACTTCGACCTTGGCGACGAAGCGGTCGCCGGTGTAGATCAGCTCCGGCGCCTCGACGCCGGCGATCGCGGCGTCCCGCGGCGGATGGGTGCTGCTGCCGAAGCTGACGGGGCAGACGGGGATTTGCAGGTGGCCGAGGCGCCGGGCGATCTCTTCGGCCGAGCCCGCGGCATTGTGGCGCCCGTCGCTGAGCAGCAGCACCCCGGCGAACTGGTCGGCGGGAATGTCGCCCATGGCCTTCTGGAAGGCGGCGACGAGGTCGGTGGCCTGGCTTTCCCGTCCCTCGCCGGCGGCGGGGGCGGCGGCCGGTTTGCCGTCGCCGGCGGCCCGCATTTTCTTCAGGCTGGTCTCGGCGGTCGCCCCGGCGAAGGTGTAGAGCTTGAGGCCGTAGTCGTCGGCGAGGCGGTCGAGCAGGCTTTGGCGGCCGCCGCCGGCGCCGGGGCCGCCGGGCTGGTTGAGGAGCTTGGCGGCAAGCTCAAGGCGGTTCATGGCGGCGACGGCATCCACGGCCTTTTTCGTTTCGGCGGGGAGTGCGGCATAGGCCAGGAGGTCAAGCTCGGTGCCGGCGGCGGTGACAGCGGCTTCCGCTTGTTGCATGGCCGTGACGGCGCGGGCGAGCGTTTCCTGGGCTTTTTTCAGGGCGTCCACGGTTGGCGGGCCGGGCTTGGCCGTGGCGGCCTCGGCGAGCGCTTTCAGCGCCTCGTCGCAGCGGGCCAGGATGTCGCCGTCAACGGTGGCGACGATGGCGTTCAGGCGGTTGCGCAGGCCGCCATCGGGCGTGGCGTTGCCACCGGTGGCCGGCGCGGCCAGGGCGGCGCGGCTGGCGGCGAGGTTCTTTTGCACCCGGCGCAGGGTGTCGGCCAGGGGCTTGGTTTTTTTCTGCATCCGGGCGGCGTGGCCTTCGGGCGCCGCGGCCAGGGCGCCGGCGGGCGGCAGGTTGTCGAGTTGCGCCTGGATTTCCCGCCGGGCCGCCCGGAGGTCGCCGGCGGTGCGTTCCAGGGTGAAAATCCGGCGGACCTTGCCCAGGCCGAGGAATTCCGCCAGGCGCAGGCGTTCCGCGGGCGGCAGGCCGGTGTCCGCGATGCGCATGGAGGCGCTGCCATCGAGGAGGACCGCGACGTAGCGGTCGAGCTTGCGGTGGACCGTGAAGGTCTTGACGGGCTGGCAGAGCATGAACAGCAGCAGCAGCACCAGCGTGGCGCGCAGCGGCGCCAGGCAGGCCCCGCTTGGCGGCGGCGCCGATTGGCGTTCCAGCCCGTAGAGGGCATGGACGGTCTCGACGGCCAGCGCCCCGCCCAGGAGAAGGAGTGGCAGCGGCCATTTGGTGGCGAAGGACAGAAGGTGTTGCAGGCCCATGGCCCAGGCCGTCAGCGCGGCAAAGCCGGCGCCGACGCGGAGGAGGAACTGCGCGCCCCGGCCCCAGGCGCGGCGCGCCGGCGGCAGCCGGCGGTGCAGCCAGACCCAGAGGGCGGTGAGGGCCACCGCGCCGGCCACCGGCAACAGCCAGGGGCCGGTGGCCGGCGGAAACGGGAAGGGGATGGAGGGTTCCAAGGTCATTGCTTCATCATTTCCCGCGCTTTGCGGCCGAACGCCTGGAGGTCTTCGGCGGGGGTGGTGAGCGTCACCGTCTCCGCGGCGTGGAGGCGGCGTTGCAGGGCGATCCAGCGGGTCAACGCCACCTCGGCCAAAGCGGCCAGCAGCGCCACCAGGATCAACGGTTTCCAGATTTCCTCGCCCGGGATGCCGCCGCCGATGGCGGCGAGCATTTCGGCGCGCGCCCTGGCCGGGAAAATCTCCACCTGGTTGCGGAAGGCGGCGAAATCCGCGTCGGTGAGGGTTTTCAACCCGCTTTCGCCGGGCGGGCTGGCCACGACGAAAGGCAGCGAGCCGCCGCCCGCCGCCGGCTTGAATTCCGGCGGGAGCTGGAGGCGGTACAAGCCTGGGGCGAGGGTTTCGGAAAAGCGGACAATGGCCTGATCGTTGACCGTGGTGATGGTGCCGGTCGCCTTGCCGCCGGCCGGGGTTTCCACGACGATCTCCTTGGTGCTGCCGGCGGCCTGGGCGCGGACGGCCGTGCGGCTGTCAATCCGGCGCGGCCCGCCGCCGGCAGCCAGCTCAAAGGCGATTTCCTCGCCGGGCCGGAGATTGGGTTCGGCGGCGGCGGGGGCGGCCAGATAGTGGACCAGTTCGTGGAGCAGGGGGACGTAGCTTTTGCTGGCGGGAAGGGTGCTGTCGAGCGTGTCGAGGTTGAACGCGGCGGCCAGGATGAAGCCGCGGCCGAGCTGGCGCTCGACCCAAAACGGTTCGCCGGTGTCGAGGCGGCCGCAGACGCGGACGGCGCTGTCCTGGGCGTCCGGCTGCAATCGCCACCAGGCTTGGACGAGCACGCCGGCGGCGTCGGATTGGCCGGCGTCGCCGATGAGCTTGAGCGCCGGATGGGTGAAGCTCTTGAGGTCAAGATGGGCGGGCTTGGCGGCGGCGCCGCGCCGGCCGGCGAAGACCGCGGGCAGGAACGGCTCGCCGGCCCGGGTGCGCAGGCGGTTGTAGAACTCGGCGTCGGTCTGGTTGCCCGGGATGAGCAGCAGCCCGCCGCCGCCGCGGACGAACTCGGTCAGGCGGTCGGCGAACGGCCCGGGCAGGCGCGGCACGTTGGAGAGGATGATGACCCGATACTTGGCCAGGTCGCCGATCACGGCGGCATCGGCGGCGGCCAGGAGTTCCGGGGCGATCAGCAGGCGCAGGCTGGGATCCGGGTTGCCCGCCACGGGCGCCAGCGCCACTTTGATCAAAGCCGCGGCGCTGTCCAGCGGCCGGGTGGACGGCGCGCCATCCACGATGAGCGCCGGGAGCCGGTCCAGCACGTCCACGGCGCGGATGGCGGTGTTGTCGGCCTCGAGGTCATCCTTGTAAACCAGTTGGAAGGTGGCCAGGTGGCGCCCCGGCGTCGGGAATTGGTACTCGAACCGGAGGGTCTCCGCGGCGCCGGGCGCCAATTCCTTCTGGAACGGCTCGCGCTTTTCCGGCTGGCCATCGATGGCAAAGACGACCGCGTTGGGCTGCACCGGGACGGCGCCGGGGTTTTGCACGGTGACGGCGAAGTGGACGGGGCGGTCCGTGCCAATGATCTGCCGGGAGAGGGCGACGCCGGCGATGGCGGCGTTGCGCACCGTCAGCGGCATGGGCAGCAGGCGGCAAAGGATTTTGGGCTGGGGATCCAGTTCCCGCAGGTTCTGGGCGAGGTAGGCCCAGCGCGGCTGGCTTTGCGGATCCCAATTCACGGCCTGGCCATCGGTGATGAGCAGGATTTTTTTCACGGGGTTGCGGGCGTTGGCCAGCATGGTGGCGGCGGCGTTGAAGGCTTCCAGGACGCCCATGCTGCCGCCGGGGGGCTGGAAATCCCGGTGGGCGAGGATTTCTTTGAGGGCGGCGCGGTCGGAGGACATGGTGGCGCCGACGGCGCGGGGCTGGGGGCCGGCGAGGATGATGCCGGCGGTGTCGCCAGGCTTGAGGGTGTCCACCACGGCGCTGGCTTCGTCCACGGCATGCTGGAAGTTGCTGCGGCCGTCCACGAGGAGGCGCATGGAGTCGGAGCCGTCCACGATGATGACGATGGCGCGTTCGCCGGCGGGGGTCAGCCACTGGCGGCGGAGGAGCCATTGTTCGAGGGCGGCGGCGGCGATGGCGACCAGCGCCAGCAGGGCGCTGGCGCGCAGGAGCTGGCGGCGGAGGCGGAGATTTTTCCCGACCGCGGCGGCGATGCCGGCGCAGATGGCGGCGCCCATGAACAGGGGCAGGATCACTCCCCAGGGGATGGCGGCCTGGCTGGGGAGGAACGGCCGGGCCATGGCCAGCGCCACGGCCGCGACCAGCAGGCAGCGCAGCGCCAGAAGCACGACTTCCTCGAGGAGCAGGCGGCGGCGCTGGGCTTGCAGCGAAGCCATCAGGAAACGCATCGCCGCCCAGGGCACGGGCTTGGCCTTGTGCCGGTTCAAGAGGTGGATCACCACCGGCAGGGCCACCAGCGCCAGGCCGGCCAACATGCTGAAGTGAAGGAAGGTCATGCCCCCACCATCCGGCCGCGGTTGGCCAGGTAGTTTGCCAAAGCGGCGTCGAAGTCCTGTTTCGTCGAGAAGGGCACATAGTCCACGGCCATTTCACCGCAGCCCTTCTTGATTTTCTCCACAAACGTGCGGACTTCATCCAGATAGGTGGCGCGCAACGCCTTGGGATTGATTTCAACCCGGTTCCCCGCCACTTCCAAGTCGGTGAACTCGCTCCAGCCCTCGAAGGGGAAGGTGATCTCCTCTTCGGCCATGACGTGGAAGAGGATGACTTCATGCTTGCGGAAGCGGAAATGGTGCAGGGCGTTAAGGATGGCGCCGGGGTCGTCGAAGAGGTCGGAGATGAGCACGATCAAGCCGCGGCGGTGAAGCTGTTCGGCGATGCCGTGGATGACGGGCGCCAGCGCCGTTTCCTCGCCGGCCTGGGTGAGTTGCAGCTCCTCGAGGAGGACGCGCAGGTGGCTGGCGCGGCTGCGCGCCGGCAGGTGGCGGCGCACCTTGGAATCGAAGGTGACCAGGCCGACGGCGTCCTGCTGGTGGATCAGCAGATGCAGCAGGGTGGCGGCCAGGTAGCGGCCGTAGTCGAGCTTGCTCAGGGGCTGGCCGTGGCGGCGGGCGGCCAGGCCGCCCGTGTAGCCCATGGAGCCGGAGGCGTCCAGCAGGACGGTGCAGCGGAGGTTGGTTTCCTCGATGTACTGCTTGATGTAATAGCGGTCGGACTTGCCGTAGGCGCGCCAGTCCAGGTCGCGGATGTCATCGCCCGGCGCATATTCGCGGTGTTCGGCGAATTCGACGGAAAAGCCGCGCGCCGGGCTGCGGTGGCGGCCGGAGACAAAGCCTTCCATGACGCCGCGGGCAATGAATTCCAGCCGGTGCACCTTGGCCAGCGCCGCGGCGTCCAGCAGGTTCATGTATTCAGGGATGGTTGGGGTGGTGGGCGGCATGATGACCCGGAATGGCGGGCGGCTTAGCGGATCGCCTCTTCGCCTTTGGGCTTGATGGTTTCCAGAAGGCGGGTGACGATCTGGTCGGCGCTGATGCCGGCGGCTTCGGCGTTGAAGGTCGCCACCAGCCGATGGCGCAAGACGGGCAGGGCGACTTCGCGCACGTCTTCCGTGGTGGCGTGGTAGCGGCCGTGGAGAATGGCGCGGGCCTTGGCCCCGAGCATGAGATTGATGCTGGCGCGCGGGCCGGCGCCCCATTGCACCAGTTCCTTCACGAACTCCGGCGCGCCGGGCTCCTGCGGGCGGGTGGCGCGCACCACGTCCCGGGCGTACTCGAAGACATGGTCGGCGGCGGGGACGCGATGGACGATTTTCTGCAGGCGCAGGATGTCGTCGCCGCTCAGCACCTGCGTCAGCTTGGTTTCATGCCGGCCGCTGACCTGCTTCATGATCGCCAGCTCTTCCGCGGCGGTGGGGTAGTTCACGTGGATCATGAACATGAAGCGGTCAAGCTGCGCTTCCGGCAGCGGATAGGTGCCTTCCTGCTCCACGGGGTTCTGGGTGGCGAGCACGAAGAAGGGATCCGGCAAGGCGAAGTTCTGTTCGCCCACGGTGACTTGGCGCTCCTGCATGGCTTCCAGCAGCGCCGCCTGCGTCTTGGGCGGGGTGCGGTTGATTTCATCCGCCAGCAGCATGTTGGCGAAGATCGGGCCGTGCAGGAAGCGGAAGACGCGCCGGCCCGTGGTGCGGTCCTCTTCCAGCACATCGGTGCCGGTGATGTCGGACGGCATCAGGTCCGGGGTGAACTGGACGCGCTTGAAACTGAGCGAGACCACCTTCGCCAGGGTGCTCACGAGCAAGGTCTTGGCCAGGCCCGGAACCCCCACCAGCAGCGCATGGCCGCGGCAGAAGATGGCGATCAACAGCTCTTCGATCACCGCCTGCTGGCCGACAATCCGGTTGGCCACCTGCTCGGTCATGACGCGATAGGCCTCGTTCAGGCTTTTGACGGCGGCCAAGTCGTCCGCGTCGTCAATGCTGAAGCTGGGGGTGGGGGCGGGCGTCTCAGTGCTGCTCATGGGGAACTCCTGCATCATGAATTCGGCTTTGCCGATCCCGTTTCCCGCCACGGCTGAAACCGGCGGCCGTCGCGGGGAGGTTTTCAGGGGGAGATGCGCCGGAACCGCCGGTTTCGTACACCGCTTTCCCAAAGCGCGGCCGCGCATGGGCCCGCTGCCGTCCAGCGAAATGCTGGTGGGGCATTGGCCCCTTGTCCCCTCGCCCCCTCTGGACGGCCCACCTTCCGCCCTGCGAGTTTTTTGGCTGGACGGCAGGTCCCACACTTCAGCGTGGGCTGGTTGGTGGCGGTGGCGTTTCCTCTGGACGGCCCATCTTCCGCCCTGCGAGTTTTTTGGCTGGACGGCAGGTCCCACACTAAAGTGTGAACTCCAGCGGGGGGATTTTCCCCAGTCCCCAAGCCCACCAGTCCCTTCACTCACGAAGACACGAAGCATGTCCCCGTCCCAGCGGGACGGTGGGACAATAGGCAGGGGCAACGCCCCTGCCTGGACATTGGCAAAACTCAAGCGGCGACGGCTGGGGCTCCGCCTGGCTCCCGTCGCCTCTGGCCGATGCCATGGCGAAGGAGTCGCACGAGGTCGCGGGCG
>JBAZOO010000048.1:0-15295 GCA_041648735.1 Lentisphaeria bacterium | reverse complement strand
TCCCGCTGCCCTTCGGCGTGAAAGGCGCGGCGGAGCGCGCTGCCGTCGGGTCGCTTTCCGTCATTTCCGCGGCCTGCCAGCCGTTGTGCCACCCACTTGGCTAGCCAATGCCCGCCTTCCGCCACGTCGTAGGCACTAACGCGGCGGTTCCATGCCCCCGCGATGCGCCGCCGGGAAAATATTGCGCCACCTGCCCAGCCATAGTTTGCCTGTCCCCGTGTGTCCCCTCGCGCCCCAAAGCCGTCCTGCGCGACTTCATCAATCCGCGGATCGGCGATGGAGCGATTGCCAGCGCCTGGCGAAACTTCGACACCGAGGAACCGTATGCGTCAATTGTGCTCGTACGGGTCTGTGCTTCTGCGGACATTGTGGACACCGTGGACAGAGGGGGGCTGGCCCTGGCTTCTGCTGTCACCGCCACCAGTCACCGCCACCGCGCGCCACAGCTTGCCTGTCCCCACGCCCGCGCTTGTCCATGGGAGTCCCCGCCACAGTTTTCCTGTCCCCTCGCCACCACAGTTGCCAGTCCCCTCGCCACTCGCCGCCACAGTTGCCTGTCCCCTCGCCCGCAGTTTGCCTGTCCCCTCGCCCGACAGTTGCCTGTCCCCTCGCCCGACAGTTGCCTGTCCCCTCGCCACAGTTGCCTGTCCCCTCGCCAGCCATCCCCTCGCCCGCCATTCGGCATTCGAAAACCGGCAAGGCAATCGGGAATCAGGGCTGCTGCAGGGTGATGCGGAAGGCGCAGTCGTAGGGGCGGGCGGCGGGGAGCATGTAGGCATCGTGGACACGGGCGCCCCAACTGTTGTCGCCGCCGACACCCATCTGGGCGCAGTCCACGTTGAGGGTGATGGTGTCGCGGACGGGAAACTCTTCGACGTGGGTGGCGGCTTCCAAGTCGGCGAGGGTGTAGGGCCAGGCGCTGGCTTCGAGGGGGTCGGCGAGGGTCTCGATCTCCAGGGCGGCACCGTCCGCGGCGGCCAGGCGCAGGCGGCGGATGCCGGTGCGGTTGCCGTTTTCCTGGGGACGGATGTAGGGAAAGGCCCAGTCATCGGCCGTGGAGCGGTAGTGGCCAAGGGCGGCGCTGGTCTGGCGGTCGCAATAGGATTCGTGGGGGCCGCGGCCGTACCAGTCCACGCGGCGGAACGCCCCGGGCAGGGTGAATTGCAGGCCGACGCGGGGGATGTGGCGCGGGCCGCCGGGGGTGGGGTCGAGGTGGAGGCGCAAGTCGAGGGTGGTGGGATTGCGAAGAAGGGCGGCGAGGGTGGCACGGCCGGCCACGGCGGGGAGGCGGAAGTGGCTGGTGATGAGCAGGCCATCGGCGGTCTCCACGGCGGTGACGGACTCCGGTTCGGCGTCGGGGCCGGCCCGTTTCCAGGCCCCCAGTTCCGTGGGCATTCCCCAGCCGCGGTCGTTGTCGGTGGGGGCGCGCCAGAAATTGAGTTCGGCCGGGGCGGCGAGGAAGGGGCGGCCGGCGACCGTCCAGCGGGCGAGGCGGCCGGCGGCGAACTCCAGCAGCGTATCGGAGTCCTGGATTCTGGGTGTTGAAGTGGGGGTGATGAGCAGGCGGCCGGCGGCGGCGCGGGTGAGGTGGAGGGGGCTGGTTGGGGTGGGCGGGCGTGGTTGCCAGGCGCCGGCGACGGGGATTTCATCCCAGGCGAGAAGGGTGCCGGCGTCGGCCCACGGGGTGGTTGTGGCCAGGCGGAACTCGATCCGGAGAACATGTTCCCCTTCGGCCGCAGAGATGGCATCCTGAATCCCAGGCAGATCAAGGATTTTTTCCCCGCCGGCGGGGATGTCGAGGCGGCCGAGGGTGCCACGGGCGGCGGCGCCGCCGTCGCGCAGGAGTTGCCAGGATGCTTCGTAGATTTTGAGGTTGAGGAAGTAGTGGCGGTTGAGCACTTGCATCTGGCCGGGGTCGCCGGGGAGCGGCAGGACTTTGGCGCACTGGTGGACCTTCTGGACTTCCCAGTAGTGGGGGTTGGGGGAGCGGTCGGGCCCGACGAGGCCATCAATGCAGAAATTGGCGTCGTTCGGGAAGTCGCCGAAATCGCCGCCATAGGCGTAGCCGCGGCGGCCCTGGGCGTCGGTGCGGCGGAGGGCGTGGTCGCAGAATTCCCAGATGCAGCCGCCAAGGAGCATGGGATGGCTGGCGATGACGTCCCAGTAGTCCTGGAAATTGCCGAGGCTGTTGCCCATGGCGTGGGCGTACTCGTTCATGAGGAAGGGTTTGGCGGCGGGATAGGGGCCGTGCTGCGCCTCGTGGGAGATCTGTCCCTGTTCGCCCTTGCGGGTGGCGCGGCCCTCCACATGCTCGATCAGCCAGGCGGGGGTCGGGTAGGTCTGGCTGTCCAGGTCGGCGGCCAGGTTCATGTCGGCGTACTGGACCGGCCGCCTTTCCGGGTCGAGGGCCTTGGCCTCGGCGGACATGGCGGGGAAGACGTCGCCGTAGCCGGCTTCGTTGCCGAGGGACCAGAGGGCAATGCAGGGATGGTTGCGGTCGCGGACGACCATGCGCCGCAGGCGGTCGAGCACGGCCGGGCGCCATTCGGGAAGGTCGCCGGGGAGGGTGCGCCGGTGGTAGCCGAGTTCGTGGCTTTCGACGTTGGCCTCGTCCATGACCAGCAGCCCCAGGCGGTCGCAGAGGTCGTAGAAGCGCGGGTCGTTCGGGTAATGGCTGGTCCTGACGAGGTTCAGGTTGGCCTGCTTGATGAGTCGGAGATCCTGGAGCAGGCGTGGCGGGGGGACGGCCTGGCCGTGGTCGGGGTCGAACTCGTGGCGGTTGACGCCCTTGCACTTGATTGAGACACCGTTGAGCCAGAGCTGCCGGTCGCGCAGTTCGACCTTGCGGAAGCCGACGTTGAGGGCGCGGGCCTCGACGGTTTGGCCGGCGGGGTCGCGGAGTTCGAGGACGGCCCGGTGGAGATGCGGGGTTTCGTCGCTCCATTTCAAGGGGTTGCGGATGGCGAGGGCGCCGGCGGCGGCAAAGCGGTCCGGGTCCGTCCCCGGCTGCACGGACAGGGTGAGGGTGAGGGGCGGGGCATTGCCGGCGACGGGTTCGCCGGCCGGGGTGAAGAGGTGGAGGTGGACATGCCAGCCCGCCGCGCCGGCGGCCGCGGTGGTGGCGGCGGCCGGGATGCGGAGTTCGCAGGCGGCATTGAGGGTGGCGTCGCGGCCGGCCATGTCCAGTTCCGGCCAGAGCTGGATGTCGCGGAAGTGGTTTGCGGGAAGGGAATAGAGGAAGACGTCGCGGAAGATGCCGCTGAGCCGCCACATGTCCTGGTCCTCGAGGTAGGAGCCGTCGCACCAGCGGTAGACCTCGACGGCGAGGGTGTTGGCGGCGGGGGTGGGGCGGAGGGCGGCGGTGATGTCGAATTCGGCGGGGAGGGAGAAGTCCTGGCTGTAGCCGATTTTCTGGCCGTTCACCCAGACGTACATGGCCGAGCGGACGCCGGCGAAGTGGAGGATGACCCGGTGCGCCGTGGGCCACTCTGCCGGCACGGTGAAGGTGCGGCGGTAGGCGCCGACGGGGTTGCGGTGGGTGAAGGCGGTGAAGCGCGGGTCGGGCTCGCTGGTCACGCGCGGCGGGTCACATTTGAAGGGGTAGCGCCAGTTGGAGTAGATGGGGATGTCGTAGCCTTGGGTTTCCCAGTTGCCGGGGACGGCGATGGTTGGCCAGGCGGCGGCGTCGAAGTCGGGGCGCCAAAAGTCGGCGGGGCGGGCGTCGGGGGTCGGCGCCCACTGGAACTGCCAGCGGCCGTTGAGGGAGAGGAGCCAGGGGGATTGGTCATAGCTGCCGGCGCGGGCGGCGGCCAGGTCCGGGCAGGGCCAGGCGTCGGTGCGCGGCGGCAGCTTGTTGATGCCGAAGACCAAGGGGTTTTCCCAATCGGGCGGCGGGGCGACGTGGGGAGGGAGGGGGGCGGCCATCGGCGGAAGTCTTTCCAGGAGAAGGGGCGACGGGCGGCGCCGGCCGCCGGGGTGGGCGGTCACTCGGCGGCCAGTTCATAGGCCATGCAGACCTTGCCGGAGGGGAGCACGGTGGTTGCGGCAAAGCGCAAGGTGTTGCCTTCGGCCTTGGCTGGGAGTTCCGCGATCCGTTTCCCCGCGAAGTCCAGGGCCCAGAGCTTTGCCGTCCCCAGGCCGTTCAGTCCGTTTGCTGTCCCCAGGCCGTTTGCTGTCCCCAGTCCGGTTGCTGTCCCCAGTCCGGTTGCTGTCCCCAGTCCGGTTGCTGTCCCCAGTCCGGTTGCTGTCCCCAGTCCGGTTGCTGTCCCCAGGCCGTTTGCTGTCCCCAGTCCGTTTGCTGTCCCCAGGCCGTTTGCTGTCCCCAGTCCGGTTGCTGTCCCCAGTCCGGTTGCTGTCCCCAGTCCGTTTGCTGTCCCCAGGCCGTTTGCTGTCCCCAGGCCGGAAAGGCCGTTTGCTGTCCCCAGACTGTTTGCCGTCCCCAGACCGGTGGTGGAAAGGCCGTTTGCTGTCCCCAGTCCGTTTGCTGTCCCCAGACTGTTTGCTGTCCCCAGACTGTTTGCTGTCCCCAGACTGTTTGCTGTCCCCAGTCTGTTTGCCGTCCCCAGTCTGTTTGCCGTCCCCAGACCGGTGGTGGAAAGGCTGATCTGGGCGCTCCCGCGGCGGGCGAGGTGGGGGAGGCGGCCCCATTTCTCCAGGGTCGTCATGGCTTTGCCGTCCCGGAATTTGACCTGGGAATTTTGGACATCGGTGAGATGCAGGAGGAGGATGCGCCGGCTTTCCCCCAGTGGCTTGCCGTCCACGGCGGTGGCGAAGAAGACGGCGGGGCCGTCGGCATTGTTGGCGACCTCGAGGCAGCGGCCTTTGGCGGCCGTTTTGCCGGGCAGGGCGAAGGCCTCGCTCCGGTCGGTGACGACCGCCAGGGTTTCCCGCCGTTGGTCGAGGCGGATCTGGCCGGTGGCGCTTTCAAAGATGCCGTGCTCCGGATCGCAGCCCTTGAGGAGGCCGGCGCCAGCCAGTGCCGCCAGCGGCGCCGCGGCTTCCTGGCCGGGGCGGGGGAGGAGGGGGAAGAAGGGCACGTCCAGCTTGCCGGCCAGCGCCGGGTCGAAGCCCAGCGCCGCGGCGGTGTTTGCCGGCAGGGTGGTGCCTTCTTTCCAGAGAAGGGTCCCCACTTTCGCGGCAAGTCCGGCTTCCCAGGTGGCGGCGGGGAAGTCGTTGGGCAGGGCTGGGTTTGTCAAGTGGGTTTCGCTGAGCACGCAGGGGATGGCGGTGGTGGCCGGCGCGACGTCCTGGCGGAGGAAAAGGAGGAGGCCGATCTTGTCGGAAAGGCTGGTGATGGGATCGCTCGCGGTGTTGAAAAATCCGGCGGCGGCGTCCTGCTGGATCGCCAGGTCGCTGTGGGCATAGGCGAAGCGGTAGAGGCCATTCCACCCTTGCAGGGCGGCGTAGGCGCCGGTGACCAGGCCGCTTTCGGCCCGGCGGAAGCTGGGATAGGCGGAGTTGAACTCCGTGACCAGGAACGGCTTGCCGAAGAGGCGGGAGGGGAAGAGCCGCCCCGGGGCTGGCGCCCCGCTTTTCAGGACGCTGCGGTTGGCGAGGCGCGCTGGGAGGTTCCAGGGCCGCTCCAGGAAGTGCGGGTGGTCCCAGTAGATGTGGTTGTCCACATAGTCGAAGTCCTGGCGGCAGAAAGCCAGGGGGACGGTGGCCTGCATGTTGGCGTCGGAAAGGAGGGCCTTCACGCCGAGGGCGCGCAGCCAGGCGGCCATTTCCCGGTAGCCGCGGCGGTAGGTTTCCAGCAGGAAGCGGGTGAAGAGGCTGCCGCGGTTGGCGGCGGCCTCGGCGGCTGGGAGCTTTTGGGCGGCGAGCCATTCCGCGAAGCGCGCCTCATAGATTCCTTGGAGCACGGGGTTCTTGTCCCAGACGGCCGTGATCGGGTCTTCGTTGATGAGGCTGATGGCGATCAGGGCGGGGTCTTCCTTCCAGGCCATGCCGGTGTAGGGGTTGACGTGGTTCAACAGGTTGGCGCTGAATGCTTTCCAGTTGGCCATGGCGGAGTCGAGGACGAAGGGCGCCGCCTTGAACTCCTGGGTGGTCAGCGCCGTCTTGACCTCGGGCAGCTCCCCGGCCGGCAGGGTGCGGGAGATGTAGAGGTCAATGGTGATGTAGATGCCCTTCCGCTTGAGGCAGTGGAAGAGGTAGTCGAGCTGGTCCAGGCGGTGCTGGTCCAAGCTGGTGCTGGCGGCGGCGGCCGGGTCGGCCAGGATGCCGTCGAAGTGGTGGAAGCGCACGGAGTTGTAGCCAAAGGTGGCCAGCCGCTCCGCCAGCTTCTCCGCCCATTGACGGTCGAGGAAATTCGCGGTGAAGCAGAGGTTGGTGCCGTAGAGGCGGACGGGGGTTTCCGGCCGGTTTTCGAAGACCAGCTCTTCGCCCTTGGCCAGGAGCTGGCCGTGCTTGCCGGCCGGTGCGTCCAGGAGGAAGGAGAAATCCATGGCGCTGCCGGGTTCGGTCTCCTGGGGGTTGGCGACCGGCAGCCAGTCGGGGCCGGCGACGATGTAGGCCGGGGCTTCGGCGGCGCGGACTGGGATTTCCTCCTTCGCGGCGCTGATGCCGGCCACCATCCAGACGGCATTGCCGGCGCTTTCGAGCGTCAGGGCCGCCGCGGGCTTGTCCGCCACTTCGTAGCGGGTCAGGTAAAGCCCCACGTAGGAGTTGCGGTTTTCCCCAGTCCAGGCCACCGCCCCCCCCGGGCAGGCCGCCGGTGCCCACCAGTTGCCGACGTCGCGGTTGGCGACCACCTGGCGGACGTCGGCCGTGCCGTCCTGGTAGCTGAGCTTCAGGGTTCCCACTGGCGTCTGACCCTGGGGTGGCCAGGCCAGGGCGTGGAGCAGGTAGAGGTGCTTGAAGCTCTGGCCGGCCAGGGGGATTTCCGCCCTTTTGGGGAAGCTCTCCCGCCGTGGCCCGGCCAGCACCAGGCATGAGGTGCCGCCATTGGTTGCCGGGTTGATGATGTCGAAGGGCACGCCGCTGGCCAGGAGCCGGCCGGTGGGGAGCATCCGCAGGTCGTTTTCCGGCCCCTGGTCCGTCCAGCCGCCGGTTCCGTCTTCCGCCACGGCGTCGGCAAACCCCATGTTGGCCTGGTTGGCGATCGGGATCGGGGTGGCGGCGTAGGGGCGGTAGGAAAGGTTCAGGGCCTGGCGGCTTTCCTTGATGAGGCCGGTGTGCGGGCGGAAGCCGAGGCGCAGGGTGTAGGCGGTGCCGTGGTATTTCCGGCCATCCTGGATCAGCAGGTGGAACTGCCCCGCCAGGACCAGCCGTCCCGCCGCCAAGGGGATGCTGAGTTCCTGGACATTGGCGCGGCTGAGAAGCTGCGCCTGGCCGGGCGGTGGTTCGGGGGGCAGGAGGAAAGGGGTGCCGTCAACCAGCAGGCTCCGGCCGGCCATCTCCGCCACCGGCAGCGCGATTTGCAGGGCCAGCGACTGGGTCGGGATGCCGCCGGCGCTGGCGACGGAGGCCGCATAGGCGATGCCGCCGTTGCCGGCCGGGGCGAGTTCCTGCTCGAACTGGAAGGATTCCGCCGCGGCGGTCGCCAGCGTCCCCTCGAGCCGCCAAGCGGCGCCCGCCGTCCGGGGATGGCCGGCCGCGGCCACCACGGCGCCGGCATCCTGGGCTTTGGCCCGCCAATCCAGGGCGTGGTGGACGATGGCCATTTTCGCGTTGTCCACTTGCAGCTCGCCGTGCGCCCCGACCTTGAGCCAGGCCGGCAGCGGCGCGGCTGGCAGGGTGGTGGCGGCGGCAAGCAGGAGGGCCAGGAGGGCGGCAGCCATCTTCTTTGGCATGGGTTCAGCTCCTTAGCCTGAATTATTCACCACGGGCGCCGCGGCGGCCCGTGCCGCTTTGCGGCGCCCGTGGTGGAAGTTTCAGTTTTACCGGGCACTAGTCCAGCCGGAGCCGGACGGGGGCGGCGGTGCCTGGGGCGAAGCGGCAGGTCACGGTTTGTTCCTTGCCGCCGGCCGTGGCGCGGATTTCGTAGTCGCCGTAGAAGGCGCGGAGGGTGCAGCGGCCTTCGGCGCTGGTGGTGAGGTCGGCCTTCGTCCACCACTGCTTGAAGACCAGGTCGAGGTAGGCCTTGCCGTTGGGCTTGAGCTGCCAGTCCCTGGTCCAGAGGGCGGCGGAGGGTGCATGGTGGGCGCCCTCCCAGAAGCCCCATTGGGTGATGGCGATGAAGGCGGGGTGGGCAAAGGCGACGGTCATGGAATCGCGGAGGAGGTCGGCCTGGTAGGCGAGCTGGTCGGGGTCGGTGGAGTCGCCGATGGCGACGTCCAGCTCGGTGTATTGCAGTTTCTTGCCGTAGCGCTCCGCGAGATGGTCGAAGTAGGCCCAGAGCCCTTCCGGGCCGGTTTTCCCCGCAAACTCCTTGCCGACGGGGGCGCCGTGGGCCTGGGCGCCCAGGGCATCCAGCGGCGCGCCCTGCTGGATCAGGTAGTCAACCCAGCCCCGGCATTGGCTGGTGAGCAGCCGTTCGGGGAAGCTGCCGATCTCCATGCCGGCGGGGCCGAACGCCGGCTCGTTGAAGGTCAGCATGGCCTCCGGGGCGGCGGCGCGGGCCGTGCGGTACCACCCGGCCATGGCTTCCGGCCCGAGGGTGTCCATGAAGTCGCGGTTGACGTCGGTCTCGTTGGTCACGTCCCAGTCGTGGATCCACGGCTTGAAGGCGGAGACCTCCTCAATGATGTGGTTGCGGACCATCTCGCCAAGCCGGCCCGGCTCCGCCGTCACCTTCTCCTTGAGCGCCTTCGGCAGCCGGTGGACGGTTGGCCAGACCAGGACATGCCCCCGGATGCGCTTCCCCTGGCCGTGGTAGAACTGGAGGCAGCCCTTGGTCTCCCGCCAGCCATCCTGGCGGCCGCCCTCGAAGTAGGTCCACTTCAGTTCGTTCTCCAGGACGATGGCGTTGTAGTGGCGGGAGGAGATTTCCTTGTAGCTGGCCACGTCTTCGGGGGTCATCCCCCGTTGCTTGCCGGCAAAGGCGGCGACCGAGATGGCGGTGCCGAAGTGGAAGGCGTGCTGTTTCATCCGCACGGCCACGGCGGCGCCGGGGACCGGCTTCCCGGCGGCGTCCACGACCTCAATGGCCAGGGGCCCCTTGCGGCAGCTCTCGATGCGCCGTTGTGCCTCCCGCCGCCAGGGTGCGTCCGGGGCGCGCCCCGCGTAATCCCAACTGCGCTTGGGCATCTGGTCGAGGGCGGCGCCTTCGGGGAAGGCCATCCAGGCGAGGCCGCCGATTTCGACGGCCTGCTCCTTGTGGCCGACCATCCCCACCAGCTCCAGGGTGCCGGCGGGGAAATCCTGGGGCAGCGGCCCGGTCTTGATGTAGTGGCGCTCCCATTTTTCCGTGAGCATCTTGCAGTCGTAGAAATTGCTGGCCCGGTTCTTGGGGAGGTTGCCGATGCGGGCGCGGACGTAGGCTTGCAAGGCCGCGCCGGCGCCGTCGTCCACGATCTGCGGCGCCTTTTTCCCCCGGGCCCAGAAGACCAGCAGGAGGCTCTCCCCTTTTTTGGCGGCCGCCCGGCTGGGGAGGCGGAACTGGGCATCCCAGTAGACCTTGGGCTTGGCGGCGACCGTGAGCTGGCGGCTCTTGGTGAAGGGCTGTCCCTCGACTGCCGCGACCTCGCCCAGGATCAAGGATGGGGCTTGATCGGCGCTGGGGAAGAACTTTTCCACGCCGCCGCCGGCCTGGAAGCCGGCCAGCGTTTCGGCCTCGTCCGTCCCGCCAATGAAGCGGGCCGTGCCGATGGGCTTGAACTCCGCGGCCAGCCGGGCGAAATAGGGCTCCGGCGTTGGCGCAGGTGGTGGTGGCGGCGCCGCCGCCGCGCCCTGGAGGGAAGCTGCCGCCAACAACAGGAACGGGAGCCATCGTTTCATTTCCCGGCGCCGCCTTTCCTTGAGTTCACGAATTCCATGGGGGTCATGAAGACCGCCTTCTGGGCGACCAGGAAGTCAAGGATCCTGGCGAACTCCGCAAAACGGTTGTCATCCCAGGCGGCGGGATGCCCCTGGAGGACGAAATAGTCGCGGGTGAGGTTTTGCGCGTAGCCGGCGAGGAAGCGGTTGAAGTCCGGCGCCCCGACGCCGGCCTCGAGGTTCACCGCCCAGACGCGGTCGAGGATGGTGACCTTGCCGGCGGCTTCGAGTTCCTGGCCGGCCTTGTCGAGCGGCTGCGGATAGAGCCAGGCCTTCAGGTGCGGGTCGTCGGCCATCACCTTGACGGTGTTCTCGTCGAACAGGCCGTTGCCGACGCCGCCGGTCGGGCCGAAGGTCTCGAAGGCGAAGCCAAGCTTCTCCTGGGCGAGCCGCTGGGCCTTGTCGAAGCGCTCCTTCTGCTCCGCGTAGGGGCGCTTGTTGAATTCGTTGTACCTGACGCCATCCACTTCGTGGGTGGCGTGGTCCCAGCCATGGAACCAGAACTCGACCAGGCCGGAGTCACGCCACCGCTTGATCCATTCCACATATTCGGGGGTGGCCTCTTCGAGGCTCTGGCAGATGACGCCGAAGCTGCCCTTGATTTGGCGCGACTGGAGATACTCCGCCAGCTTGGTCCAGCACGGAAAAACCATGCCCTTGAACTGCTTCACGTCGTCGAACTTGAGGATGATGACCGGCGGGACCTTGCGCGGGGGGATTTCCTCGGGCTTGGGCGGTGGCGGTGGCCGCGGCCGCTGGACGGGGGGGATCGGCACGGCGTCGGGGGCGAGCCCGGCCAGGGCGAAATCGTCGAAGTCCATGGTGCCGGTGGTCGAGCTCCAGGCGTGGAGCCAGAGGGCGAGGTGCGCCGCCCGCTCGGGGATTTGCACTTTCAAGTTGTATTCGTGCCAGTTGCCGTCGGCCTGGTCCACGGCGCGGAGCCGCGGCCCCCGCCCCTTGGTCTGGGGGTCGGGGAGGATCTTGCCGGCCGCGTCGTAAAAGTAGACGTAGACGGCGCCCATCGGCTTCGGCGCCCGGGCCCAGAAGGAAAGGGTGATTTCCTGCCCTGGCGTGACCGGGAACTTGCCGCCCATGACCGAGGAGCCGGTGGGGCGGGGTTCGGCGAGGGCGACCCGCAGCCCCTGCGCCCCGGTGTGCGCGGCCTCGGCGGCGACCGTGGAGACGTCGTCATTGAACGCCCACCCCTGGTGGCCATCCTCGAAGCCGAGATTGGGGGTTGGGGCGGTGGTGGCGTCGGCCGCGGCCCGGGCGGGGAGCGCGAAGAGCGCCAGGGCCAGGGCGGCCAGGAGGCGGAATGCGGTTTTCATTGGTCAGAAATTCTCCTGCTTGAAAGGGGGGTCGTTGAAGTTGAGGGGATAGTGGTTGAACCGGAAGAAGTCGGCATGGCCGTCAAAGAAGATGGCATTGGTGCCGCCGTGGTGGATGCCGACCTGGTCGGTGATGGTGTTCCCCGGGGAGCCAGGGTACATGGCACGGAAGAAATAGGATGTGGTGCCAGTCCGGTCCGTCCGGTCGAGCAGCATCAGCTTGTTGGGGCTGAGGCTGTCCAGGCGCGTCTGCCCTTTGGCTCCGACCTGCCAGCGGGAGAAGCGTTCCGAGACGACATAGCAGTTCCCGTCCCAGCCGCCGACGTCGGCCAGGATGGCTTCGCGGCGCGGATGGGCGGGGCACATCAGCTTGCTCACCGGCTCGTAGTAGTTCCAGAAGCAGTTGTCGTTGGGGGGGAAATTCGTGAACCAGCGATAGATGTGGGCCATGCTGGTCATGTTGGCGTCAGCCGGGAACAGCTCCTCCCGGTGGCCGGCCGTCTTGCCGTCGCCGGTGAAGACCGGGAGATAGCCGTCATAGTCGCCGGTGAAGCCGATGACGCTGATCCCGACCTGGCGCATGTTGCCCTTGCAGGCGACGGTCTTGGCCATTTCCTTGGCGCGGGAGAGGGCGGGCAGCAGCAGGGAGGCCAGGATGGCGATGATGGCGATGACCACCAGCAGCTCGATCAGGGTGAAGGCGGCACCGCGGCAGCGGCGCCTTTTTTCCCGGGCTTCAGTCATGGCGCAAACCCTCCGTTGCCTCTGCCGCCGGCGGCGGCGGCGGCGCGGTGGACTCGCGCACCACCAGCCGTTCCTGGAAGCGGAGCACCGGCGGCGCCGGCCTTTCGCCCGTGGCCATCATCCGCACCAGGAGTTCGCCGGCGGCGGTGCCCATCTCCGCCAGCGGCGGCGCCATGGCCGTCAAGGCGGGGACGAGCTGGGCGCAGGGATAGACGTCGTTGAAGCAGATCAGGCTGACCTGCCCGGGGATCTCGATCCCCAGCCGCTGGGCGGCAAAAAGCAGTTCCATCGCCTCCACATGGGAATAGGCGAGGATGGCGGTTGCCCGGTTCGGCAGGACGATTTCCTGCCAGTAGCGGAGGGGCTCCAGCGCATGCAGGTCATGCCCTGGCAGGAGCGGGGCGCCCCGCTCCTGGCAGCCATCCAGGAACGCCTTGTGCCGCTGGCTGACGCTGTAGTGCTGGAGCACGCCGGTGCCGTTGCGGTAGGCGATCCGGGTGTGCCCCAGGCCGAAGAGATGGTCCAGGGCCTGGCGCATGCCGCCCGGCTCGTCCAGCAGCAGGGCGCAGCCGTGCGGGCCGGCCTCGCGGTTGACCGTGACGTAGGGGATGCCAGCGGCCTCCACTTCCTGCAAGTTCCCCCGCAGCCGGGAGTGGACGACGATCACGCCGTCCACCTTCCAGGGGAGCATGGCATTGACCCCCCGCTCCGGATGGGGGAAGCCCGAGCAGGCGTGGTAGCCGGCCTTCTGCAGGACATGCACCGTCCGGCTGATCAGCGGCGGATAGATGCTGGGGCCTTCGTGCATCTGCGCCGTGAAGCCGAGGATGACAACAATCCCGGTCCGCTGGGCCTTGAGCGTGCGGGCGGTGACGTTGGGCTGGTAGTTGAGTTCCCGGGCCAGCCGCAGGATGCGCTCCCGTTTCTCGGGCAGGACGGAGAAGTGGTCCGCATGGTTGTTCAGCACCCGGCTGACCGTGGACTTGGCGACGCCGCAGCGCTTGGCCAGGGCGGCCAAGGTGATCGGGCGGGCGGTGGTTGGGTTGGCGCTGGTGTTGGGCATTGGACTGCGGGGGGGCTTGCCCCATGGGACTAATGGGACTTATTGGACTCATGGGGCGGCGTCCAGGCGCCGTTCGCCAAGCCGCCGGAAACCTGGCGGCTTGGCGTGGCGGCGGGACGCTTGAGGCTCAGGCGCAGCCATTCCGCCGGCGGCGGAGGAGGGCGACGCCGCCGAGGCAGAGCAGCGCCAACGCCGCCGGCTCGGGCACGACCTGGATGGCCAGGTCGTTGCCGCCGATGAAGGAGGAGCTGTCGTAGTTGGCCTGGTAGGTGATCTGCCACTGCCGCGAGTTCCAGTCGAAGAGGCTGCCCTCGCTCAGGGGGGTGGCGGTGCCGTTGAGCTTGGTGAACTTGCCGGTGATGGCGTCCGAATCGTCGTTGCTGACCAGGTAGAAGATGTCGCCCAGCTCGGCGTTGTCCAGCCCCGAGTAGAGCGTCAGCTTCAGGTCGGCGCCGTCGCTGAACGTGACCGTGCCGGTGACGTTGGTGCGGTCGCTGGTCGGCGTGCCGGTGTCGCGCCCCAGCTCGACATCCAGCGCGCCGGCCAGGCTGAGGTTGCCGGTGATGTTGATGGTGCCGATGCTGTTGCCCGGCGCCAGGGTGCCGCCGGCATTGACGGTGACCGCGGCCACCGTGCCGCTGCCGCCGAGGGTGCCGCCGTTGACCGTCACCGCGCTGTTGGCGTGCGTGCCGTTGACCAGCAGCTTGCCGCCGGTGACCGTGGTCGCGCCGGTGTAGCTGTTGGTTCCGGTGAGGGTGAGCGTCTGGCTGCCCGCCTTGGTCAGGGCGACCTTGGCGGTGGCGCCGTCCTGGATGATGCCGCCGAAGGTGGAGTCGGCGGGGGCGGCGGCGCCATCGGGATTGACCGTCAGCGTGCCGGTGCCGGTGCCGGTGCTGTTGTTGGTGACGATGTTGCTGCCCGTCGTGGCGTCGGTATTCAAACCGGCCACGGTGACATCGTAGCTGTTGGCCCCGTTGCCGAGGTTGAGGGTGCTGGTGGCGGTGGCGGTGGTCGCGGTCAGGGTCACGTTGCTGCCTGCGGTCAGCGCCGTGTTGCTGCCGATAGTCAATCGGGCGATTCCGAAGTTGGTGCCACCGACGGTGACGTTGCCCGAGTAGCTGTTGTTGCCGCTCAGACGAAGCGTGGTGGTGCCGTTGACGATCACGTCGGTCACATTGGAACCGATGTTGCCGGTGACATCAATGGTTCCGTTGGTGTTGTTGCCCGTGCCGGTCAGGGTGCCTGTGTGGTTCACGCTGTTGGTCAGGTTGAACGGGCGATTGGCGGACTGCGACAGTGTGAGGTTCGCCGTGCCGGTCACACTGCCAGTTACCACAAAGCCGGTGGCGTTGGCGCTATTGCTGGACCATGTCTGGTTGCCTTGCAGGGCAATGTTGGAATTGATTGTGACCCCCGCCTGGTTGTTCGTTCCGGGGGCGACGCTCCTGGGGATGTCAATGCCGCCGGTTCCCAGGTTGATGGTGCCGCCGGTGATGGTGGCCGCGCCGATGCTTTGGAATTTGAGGCCCAGCGCCGACTGGGTGCCGTCCACGGTGACGGTATAGGCGCTCGTCGTGTTGTTGCTGGAGTCGCCGGCAGTGAAGTACAGCGTGTCGTCGCCGGTGGTGGTTGGAGTGAACGAGCCGCCGCCGCCGCCGGTGGCGTCGGAGTTCCAGTAGCTGTTGGTGCCCCAGGTGCCCGATGGGGCATCCCCCGCGCCGGCGGTGGTGCCATTGGCGTCCCAGTAGAGGTTGGCGGCGAGGATGCTGGCGGGGCTGGCGGCGAGGATGGCCAGGGTGAGGGTGGTGGCGGTGACCTGGCGGTTGCGGTTGCGGGTTGGCATGGGTCTTCTCCTTGCTCTTTCTCTGTGGTTCGGGCTGGGGCGTGGTGCGGTGCCGCGGTCGCGCGGCCATAGAAACCGGTTTCTAAAAAGGGAATATACCCGCCACCGCCGGAGGCGTCAAGCCGCCGGGCCAAAAAAAAAGTGGCCGGCAGGGAATGGTGGTGGTGTCCGGGCGTCCTTTGCCGCCGCCAAGAAAGCAGGGGCACCGTCCCCGGTGCGTCGGTGCCCCGAGAGCCATCGGGAGCCATCGGGAGCCATCGAGGGCCATCGAGGGCCATCGAGGGCCATCGAGAGCCATCGAGAGCCATCGAGAGCCATCGAGAGCCATCGCGAGCCATCGCGAGCCATCGCGAGCCATCGCGAGCCATCGAGAGCCATCGAGAGCCATCGAGAGCCATC
>JBAZOO010000047.1:0-15548 GCA_041648735.1 Lentisphaeria bacterium | reverse complement strand
TGTGAACGGAAGCCCGAACTACACATGGACGACGGGTTTTGGCGGGGAAGAGCAGAACGGCACCTATGACATGATGGGCAACGTCTGGGAATGGATGGAAGCTTCGAGCGGCGTGATCCGCGGCGGCAGTTACGACCTCGGTGAGGGCACCCTGCGTTCGTCGTATCGCATCGCCGACGTTCCGTCGTATGAGAACGCCAGTATCGGGTTCCGCGTCGTTGCAATCCCTGAGCCGGCCACAGTGCTTTCGCTCGTGCTGGGCGGTCTGGTCGTTACAGGCTATCGTCGCATCCGCAAAGCGTACGGTCTTTAACCTTTAACTCTTTTACACTTTTCCACCTACGCCAAGGCTACGGCGGACAAGTAAAATCCGGGCCGCGCAGCGGCCCGTTTTTTATGAATCCTCAACATAACGATCCGGTTCTTTTGGTGAAGTGGCACGAGACGGCGAACTGGCTGCTGGATAAGGTGGACAGTTTTCCGAAAAACCAGCGGTTTGTTTTTGGAACACGGCTGGCGGATCGAACGCTGAGAATTCTGGAACTGCTGGTGGAGGCGGCGTATGCGCCGAAACGGCGCAAGGCGGAGTTGCTGGCGCAGGTGAATCTTGAACTGGCCGTGTTGCGCTGGCTGGCGCGTATGGCTAAGGAACGCCAGTTGTTGAGTGTTCGGCAGTATGAGTATGCCTGCGAGCACCTGACGGAGTGCGGGCGGATGGCCGGCGGATGGCTGAAGAGCCTCGGGAATATCGAATAACGAATATTGAACAAGAAATGTCGAAGCACCTTCATCATTCAATATTCCTTGTTTGCTATTCGACATTTTGAAGAGCGAAGCGATGAAGCGGCATAAGCATCTTTTTGAACAGGTCTGCTCGTTTGAAAATCTCCATGCGGCGGCTTATGCCGCGATGCGCGGGAAACGGGGAAAGGTGCCCGCCGCGTGGTTTTTCGCGAATCTGGAGGAGGAACTGGTTGCTTTGCACACTGAGCTGTTGGAAGGAACCTGCCGGCATGGCGGTTATCACTATTTCCGGATCTATGAGCCGAAAGAACGACTGGTGGCGGCAGCCGATTTCCGTGACCGCGTGGTGCATCACGCCGTCGTTCGAGTGGTGGAGCCGCTGTTTGAAAAGCGGTTATTCCCCCCGTCCGATCCGCCCCCTGAAAGCAAAATTCCTCTCAGTAATTGACGCCCATGGGGATTCTCGTCGCGCCGCGGGTCGAAGGCGATGCGCCATCCCCCCCGTCCGATCGGGATCGGGGGCGCCTTCGCTGGGATAGGTTAATGCCCTGTAAAACCAAAACCGGCACCACGAGCGCCGCTCCGCGGCGCTCGTGGTGCCGGTTTTGGGGTCAGGGGGCGAAGGCGCGGTTGAGGGCGGCGGCAATGGCGGCCAGCCCTTCGGCGTTGGGGCGGCGGCCGAGCAGGGCCGGGTCGCCATCAACAGCGTAGAAGCGGTGCCAGTCGGCGCGGGCCAGCCAGTCGGCGTGCAAGTCGACCAGCCGCGCGTGGTGCTCGCGGGCCAGGCGGCGGAGGATTTCAGCATAGGCCGCCGTCACCTTTTCCTCGACGGGGACCGGGGGCGGGGTGACGATGACCAGCTCCAGCCGCGGATTCCGCAGCCGCGCCCGGTCGAGCGCCGCGTCCACCGCCCGGGCGAACTCGTGGTGCGGAGTCCGCAGGGCCGCATCGTCGCTGCCGATGGCGGCCACGAGGATGGCGGGGCCGCCCGCCGGCACCACCCCGTCAACCTTGAGGAACGCCTCGCCGGTGGCGGTTGCCGCCAGTCCGGCCGGCGCCGGGCCGGCGGCGGCCGTTTGGCGATAGGCGTCCCGGATCCACTCCGGTGCCCAGAGGCTGCGGGTGGCGCGGCCGCGGCCAACCCACTTCAGCAGGTCGCGAAAGGGCTTCCAGCGGCGGTAGCTGGCTTCGGCCTCGGGTTCCAGGACGAGGACGGCGCGGTGGCCATCGGCGGTCCAGAGGGCGTCGTCGCGCCACGCCAGGCCGGCGAGGTCGCCGCGGAGGCCGCGGAAGCTGAAGAGTTCGCGCCAGAGCGTTTCCCCGCCGGCGGGCGGGCGCACCACGAGGGCGGCGGGCAGGGAGTCCACGGCCGCCGGGAGCTGGCTGGAGACCACCAGCAGCCGTTCGCCAGGGGCGCTCCCGACGCCCGGCGGCACCTCGGCCTCGAAGCGCCGGGCCGGCGCGGCGCCTTGCGTGTATTCGACGGCCACCGGCAGCGGGGCGGCCCCGCGGTTGGCCAGCCGCAGGGAGAAGTTGAATTCGTCCGCCGCATAGACGAAGGCTGGCAAGCCGACGAGTTCGGCGGCGAAGGCGGGGGCGGGCGCCGCCGCCGCCTGGGCGCGGGCGGGCGGGCTCCCGGCCAGGAGGGCAAGGAGCAGGCCGAGATGGTGCCAGGGACGGGAAAGGCGATTGGTCATGCGTGACCTTGGGGGTTCAAATCTTTTCCCACAAATCTACACAAATCCACACAACTTGAAAACTTCGATCGGGCTGCGCGTCCTTCGTGCCGTTGTGGTGAATGATTCTGGCTTGGAGGGGGTGGTCAGCGGGGGGTCTCGTCGGCCGGGAGGAGCTTGGCGGGGCCGGGGGCGGCGGTGGGCGCGGGTGCGGAGTCCGCGGGGCTGGCCGTCGGGAGGCCGTCGAGCCCGTGGACGGTCTTTTCCCAGTAGAACGGCTTCCACAGCAGTTGGAGGACGCCTTTCCAGGCGGCGAAGCTGATCAAGGCCCAGTAGAAGGGCGCCAGCAGGGCGTAGGGGGCGAGGAACCACCAGCGGCGGCGGGCGCAGGCGACCAGGTTGACGCCGATCAGGAGGAAGTTGGCCAGGAAGAGGAGGAGGCCGATCCCGAAGAAGACCCAGGAGAGGACGGACCAGGCGCCGTAGCGGCCGTCGGCGCCGCGGTCGAGATAGATGAGCTGCCAGGGGTGGAGGCACCAGGCGATGAGGATGCCCCAGTAGAGGGGGTTGAGGAGCTGGGTGATGACCTGGCCGCCAACGGAGGTGAGGAAGCCGACGCCGCCGCGCAGGCCGAGGTCGCGCCAGGGTTCGAGGAAGCCGCGGGTGTGGACGAAGTGGGACTGGAGGTAGCCCTTGACCCAGCGGGAGCGCTGGCGCACCCAGTTCCAGAGGCGGGAGTTGGCCTCCTCCCAGGTGGTGGAGTCGAGCACCACGGTGCGGTCGCCCTTGCGCGCCAGGCGGATGCCGAGGTCGCAATCCTCGGTGACGTTGTAGGGGTCCCAGCCGCCAAGCTGGCGGAGGATGCCGGTGCGGAAATGGTTCGAGGTGCCGCCGAGGGGGAGCGGGCCGCCGAGGCGGGTGAGGCCGGGGAGGAAGAGGTCGAACCAGACGCTGTATTCGAGGGCGAAGAAGCGGGTCAGCCAGTTCTGCCGGGCATTGTAGTAGTTGAGCTTGGCCTGGACGCAGGCGACCGCGGGGGGGAGGCGGCGGAAGGCGAGCGCGGCCTTCTTGAGCTGGTCGGGCTCGGGGCGGTCCTCGGCGTCGTAGATGACCAGCAGCTCGCCGCGGGCCTGGCCCAGGCCGTAGTTGCAGGCCCGGGGCTTGGTGCGGGGCTGGCCGTCGGGGACGATGACCAGGCGGATGTGGGGCGGCAGGCTGGCGCGGCGGCAGGCGCTGGCGGTCTCGGTGTCCTCCGCCTCGACCAGCAACTGCACGTCCAGCTTGGCGGGCGGATAGTCGAGCTGGCCGAGGGCGGTCACCAGGCGGGCGGCGATGTTGGCCTCCTTGTAGAGGGGGACGAGGACGGTGTAGGCCGGCAGCTCCGCGTCGGGCAGCGCGGCGATCTCCGCCGGGGCGACCTTGAGGTCGGCGGGGCGGAAAAGGGAGGCGGTGACGCAGCGGGCCTTGTAGAAGACGGCGAAGCCGTAGAAGGCGCAGGCGGCGAAGTTGAGCAGGGCCAGGGCGACCTTGTAGTCCCAGAGCAGGAAGCCGGCGAGGGCGGCGAGGAGCAGGAGGTAGCGGAGGCGCTGGGCGGGGGTGAGCACCGTCTTGGCGCTCCAGATGCCGGTGGGCGGCTGAAGGGGGGCGACGGCGGCAGCGGCTTCGGCGGCGCCGCGGCAGTGCGGAGGCGGGGGCATGGGGCAAGTCTCGGGCATGGGGGCGGAAGGGGGAAGGCGGAAGGGAAGCGACAAACGAAGGGGGGCGGGGGGTCAGGCGGAGGGGGGCTCCTCCTGGGCGTCATAGGCGAGCTGGAAGTTGCTGGTGATCCGGGCGACCTCCTCGACGGTGGTCAGCCCCTGGGCGACCTTCTCCCAGCCGGCGTCGCGGAGGGAGCGCATCCCGCGCTGGCGGGCCGCTTCGCGCAGCTCCATGGTCGAGGCGTGGCGGCTGACCATGTCCTGGACCGCCTCGTCGAGGAGGAAGACTTCGAGGATGGCGACGCGGCCGCGATAGCCGAGCTGGTTGCACTCGACGCAGCCGCGGCCGCGCCAGGCGCGGACCTCCCCCTCGGCCAGGCCGAGGGAGCGCGCCATTTCCTGGCGCAGGTGCGGCTTCAGCGCCTCCTCCTCCTTGCAGTGCGGGCAGATGCGGCGGACCAGGCGCTGGGCCAGGGAGGCGACCATGGAGGAGGCGACCAGGTAGGGCTCGATGCCCATGTCGACCAGGCGGTTGACGGCGCCGACGGCGTCGTTGGTGTGGAGGGTGCTGAAGACCAGGTGGCCGGTGAGGGCGGAGCGGATGGCGATCTCGGCCGTCTCGCCGTCGCGGATTTCGCCGACGAGGATGATGTCGGGGTCGTGGCGGAGGATGGAGCGCAGGCCGGCGGCGAAGGTCAGGCCGATCTCGGCGCGGATCTGGATCTGGGTGAGCCCCTCCAGCTCGTATTCGACGGGATCCTCGACGGTGATGACCTTGCGTTCGGGGCTGCGGCTCTTGACCTTGGCCAGGGCGGCGTAGAGGGTGGTGGTCTTGCCGGAGCCGGTGGGGCCGGTGACCAGGATCATGCCGTGGGGCAGGCCGACCAGGTGGTTGAGGATGGCGAGCTGCTGCTTGGTGAGGCCGAGCTGCTCCATTTCGAGGAAGATCGATTCGCGGTTGAGGATGCGCAGGCAGACCGTCTCGCCGAAGCGGGTGGGCAGGATCGAGACGCGCAGGTCGAAGTTCTCCTCGTTGATCCGGACGCGGATGCGGCCGTCATGCGGCAGCCGGCGTTCGGCGATGTTGAGGTTGGCCATGACCTTGAGGCGGGTGACGATGGCCTCGTGCAGCTCCTTCATGCCGGGGGGCGTGGGCACCTCCCGCAACATGCCATCAATGCGGTAGCGGAGCTTGACGCCGCCGGGATACGGCTCCAGGTGGATGTCGGTGGTGCCAAGTTCGAGCGCCTCGACCAGGATCTGGTTGACCAGGCTGATGATCGAGGCGGTCTCCGCGTCGGCCGCGGCGGCGGTGAGGTCCTGGCCGGCGGCATCCTCGTAGGTGACGGTGGGGCCCCGCCTTTCGCCGGCCCGGTCCTGGCGGATCTGGAGCACGGTTTCGGCGCCGAGGCCATAGCCGAGCTTGAGGGTGCGCAAGATGGTGGCGGGAGTGGCGATGACCGGGTCGAGGCGGAGGCCGAGGAGCAGGCGCAGGTTCTCGCGGTCGCGCACGCTGGGCGGTGTGGCGAAGGCGGCCCGCAGGGTGGTGCGGTCCATGGCGATCGGCACGAAGCGGTAGTGGAAGGCGAGCTTGGCGGGAACCTTCTTGAGCAGCTCGTCGGGAATGCGGAAGCTGGCCAGCCCGTCAAACTCCAGGAGATGGAATTCGGCGAGGGCGCGGTAGACCGTCTCCTCCGAGGCGAAGCCGAGGTCGAGGACGGCCTGGTGCTCGGGGACGCCGGCGCGCCGGCTCCGGCGCCGGGCGAGGTCGGCCTGTTCCGCCGTGAGCGCGCCGCGGGCGGCCAGCAGTTCCAGAAGCTCGCCCGGCATGGCCGCGGGGGCCGGAGAGGGCGGGGGGGGAGTGGCGGCCGGGTCGTTCATTCCACGGCCACCTTGGTCGGTTGGTTGAGGGGGAGGAGGACCTCGGCGCCGCGGGCGTCGCGCACGGTCAGGCCGCTGGGCTGGATGCGGAGGACGGCGAGGGGGCCGTCCTTCTCGCCTTCGCGGAGGAACTGGGTGCGGCCGGACTCGCGGTCGCGGACCAGGGCGCGGGGGGTTCCCGTCAGCCCGGCCATCACCCCGAAGAATTCAAGGGTGCGGGTACGGGGTGGTGGTGGTGGTGGCGGGGGCGGGGGCGGCGGCGGGGGCGGGCTGGCCGTGCCGCCGCTGCCGGCGGGAGGGCGGAATTGGGGGGGCGGGCGCACGGGCGGCTTCAGGGCGTCGGTGAGCCATGCCGCGCCGGTGACGCGCCCGAAGGCGCGGGGTTCGCGGAAACGGTGCCACGTCCCCTCGTTGAGCAGGGTCTGGCGGACGGGGGCGGTGCGCTGCGGCAACGGCTCCCCCCGCAGCTCCCAGAAGCCGGCCAGCCACGAGAGCGCCAGCGCCAGGAAGAGCAGCAGGGCGGCGCCCAGGAGCGCCAATTCCCACTGGTCCTGGAGCCGGCGGCGCCATTGGCTCATGCTTTTGCTCATCCGGTCATCTCCCCATCACGCGCCATGCGGCAAAGCCCGGTTTTCCCGGCCCGGGCGGGCCGCCTCCGCCTCCCCTTCATCCAGGCGGTAGAAGGAGCTGCATTCGAAGGTGGCCTCCATAACGGGGGAACCGCCGCGCTCCACCGATTGCGCCTGCACCTGAATTTCGAGCCGGCTGACCGGGAGGAAGCGCCCCCCCGCCTGGAGCGATTCCAGGAACCGGCAGAGGTTCTCCAGCCGCCCCCAGACCGTCAGCCGCACGGGGAACTCCAGCAGATACGGCTGCCGCCCGCCCTTGTGGATCGTGTAGGCGCGCATGGGCCGGACGGAAAGCTTCGCGGCCGGCCGGTCGCCCCCCTCCCCCGGCACCGCCACGCGCACCAACGGGTCGCGGGCAATGGTGAGGCCGCTGCCGGCGGCCAGGTCCACCAGCTCCTTGAGCGTCCAGACCTGGAGGACGAGCTGGTAGTTGGGGGCGGCCGAGTTCATGCTGAGGTTCGAGACGCCCTCGGCAAGGTGGATGCCGCGGCCGCGGAACGCCTCCTCGGTGCGGGTGAACTCGTCCTGGAAATCGAGGCGGGAGACTTCGCTCCGGAACTTCGCGTTGGTCTCGAAGATGGTTTTGATGCGGCGGTCGAACAGCGCCGTGGCCTGCCGCAGGATCTCGTCCGACTGCCGGGAGAGGGCTTCGGCGCGCCGGCGGTTCTCCTCGGCGAGCTTGGCCAGCCGTTCGGAATCCAGGGGGTAGCCGCTCTCGGCCAGGCGGTTTTGCAGCTCGTGGACGGTTCCGCGCGCCTCCGCCACCGCGTTCCGCCGGGGCTGGAGGAGAATCCACCCGGCGGCGGCGAAGGCGAGGGTGGAAAAGAGGGCGAGCCCAGCCAGGTCGCGATAGGTCAGGCGGTGGCCGGTCATGCTCATGGCTTGCCTTCCTTCCGGGGCTCGTCGGCGGGGGGGCGGATGTCGGTGGTCGCGAAGGGCAGGCGGAGGGCGAAGGGGAAGGCGTTGAAGCGGAGGTCGGGGCGGCGGGCCAGGAACTCCTGCCATGGCTGGAAGAGGGCGGGCCGGTCAACCGCCTGGGCAAGGGAATCGACGCCCGCGAAGAGCCCCGCGGCATTGAGCTTGTTCTGGATCGCCTTGACGGGGCGGATCGAGCGCTCCGGCTGCACCGTGTAGCCGAAGAGCACCAGTGTCCGCAACGGCGCCACCGCCTCCGCCGCCAGCCGTTCGCCAAACTCCGCCTCCCCACCGCCTCCGCCGCCCTCGCCGCCCTCGCCGCCGGCCGCCGTGCCCAGCAGCGGCAGCCCCGCCAGGGGGAAGCCGGCCCCGCGAAGGCCGCCAGGGGCCGCCGGTTTGGCCGCGGCTTCCGGCTGGGCGCCGTCGGCGGCGGCCGCGCCGGCCCGGTAGCTGTCGCTGTCGCCCAGATAGAAAAGCCAATCGCCTTCACCCTTGGCGGCGGCGACGGCGGCAATGGCGTCAAGAAAGCGCCAGTAGCGGTTCGCCTTGGCGGCCAGGGGGATGATCATCCGCTCCCGCGAATCGAGCCGTTCCGTGGAGCGTTGCAGTTCGGGGATGAGATCGGCGCAGCGTTGCAGCTCCTGGCGCCGCGCTTCGAGGGCGGCCCATTCCGTCTGCGTCCGCCGGAAAAGGCCGGCGAAGAGCAGGATCAAGGAGAAACTGAACAGCAGCGTCGCCGCCAAGGCGAACTTGAAGTTCCGGTGGCGGCGGAACAGGCGGCGCTGCCGCTCCGTCGCCAGCGCCACGGGAATCCGGGCGGCGCCGAGCCCCTGCAAGGCCAGCCCATAGGCGACCAGGAAGGCGGGATCGGCGGGTCCGTCGCCCGTCTTCACGCCGATGGGCTGCGCCGGACAGGCGAAGGCCCGGCCCAAGGCGTCGGCCAGCCCCGGCAGGCCGGCGCCGCCGCCGCAGAGGCCGATGAAGCCGGGCTCCTTCTCGTCGAAGGCCGGTTTTTCCTGGAGCCGCCACTGGTCGAGTTCGCCGCGCAGCTCCGCCTCCACCAGGCGATGCACCTGGGCGAGCGCCGCCAGCTCCGCCGGCGTCAGCGCGCCGCCGCGCAACCGCGCCGCCGCCGCCTCTTCCTCAAGCTGGCCGTGGCGCGCCAGGGCCTGGACGTAGCGGCTGGTGCCGACCGGGAGCACGCTGAGATGGGTCACCTGCCCCCGGCTGAGCACGACCAAGGTCGTCCCCGCCGTCCCCATGTCCAACAAGAGCTGGGGCGGCGCGGCCTCCGCCGCCGCGGGGTTCAGGGCGAGCCAGGCGTTGGCCAGGGCCAGCCCGGCGACGCCGAAGCCCTGGAACTGCAAGCCAGCGGCGGCGAGCGCCTCCCCCTGTTCCTCCAGTTGCGCTTGGCGGCAACTGGCGAGCAGCACGGGGTTCGGATGGTTGCGCCGGGGCGGCTGCCAGACGTGCCCATGCACGAACAGCTCTTCGGAGAGCCCCGCCACCTGCTGCGTCTCATGCTCGATCATCCGCTCCAGGATCCCGGCGTCCTTGACCGGCGGAAAATCCAGGATGCGGATCATGGCGGCATGGGACGGCAGGGCGGCGACGGCCTCCCAGCCGGCCCACCCAGCCCCCTTGAGCCACTTCGGCAGATGGCCGCGCAATTCCTCGGGGCCGAGAATCCCTTCCGCGCGGAAATCCAGGCACAGGGCACCCACCAGCTCGGGGGCGCCGTGCTCCCGCTGGCGCAAGGCCACCGCCTTGGCCGTGGCCTGTCCCAGATCCAGGCCGACGACAACCTGTTCGCGTTTCCAGAGCCGCATCACTGGGGTTCCCGGACCTCGACGAATTCACCGCTGCCGCTGATGACCTTGGCGGTCACGAAAATCAAAAGATGCTCCGGCTCGGCGCGGCGCGACTTGTGCTTGAACAGCCAGCCCAGCAGCGGGATGTCGCCCAGGAACGGCACCTTTTCCACCTTCACCTCGTCAGTGTTCTCCAAGGTGCCCCCGAGCACGACCGTCTCCCCGCTCTTGACCGCCACCGCGGTGGTGACGGAGCTTTCTTGGATCACCGGCAACTGGTAGCCGACCACCTGGGTGCCGCCGTCGGCCGGCGGCGGGGTGGTGCCGTTGCCGCCGGCGCCAGGATCCGGGTTGTTCGAGGTGCCATAGGTGAAGAACCCCTGGAGCGACGAGACCTTGGGCGCCAGCGCGAGCATGACCGTCTTGCCGTCGTTGCCGACGCTGACCTTCACGTCCAAGGTGATGCCCAGCTTCTCGCGGGTCGGGGTGCCGGAGGGGCGGGGGTTGGCGACCGGATAGGTGCTGCCGTCGGTGGTCACCGTGTTGGTGTCCGCCTCCCACTCCTCCCAGTAATAGAGGTCGCGCCCCTTGTGGATCGAGGCGGAATGGTTGTTGAGCACGGTCAGCCGCGGCGCGCTCAGGGTCTTCGAGGTGCTCATGTTGTCCAGCGCCGCCAGCACTGCCTCGTAGGAATATTCGCCGAGGATGCCGGCGAGGGTCACGCTGGTGCCGGTGGCGTCCAACTGCCCCACGGGGAACTTGTTGCCGGCCACCAGCGAGGTCACCCACTCGTCGGAACCGGCCGCCTTGCTCATCTTCAGGCTGTTGATCTTGGTGCCAAGCTCCTTCAATTCCTTCTGGGAGACGGTGACGAAGCGCGACTCGATCAGCACCTGCTTCGGCTCCTGGTCGAACTCCTTGAGGATCTTCTCGACCAGCCGCAGGTTCTCGCGGGTGTTGCGCACCAGCAGCAGGTTGCGGCTGCGGAAGATGGAGATGGACGCGCCCTGCGGGCTCTGCGCCAGCGCGGTGTCCAGCGCCACTTGCAGCTCATCATCGCTCCCGCCGCCACCACCACCCCCGCCCGCCGGCTGGGCGCCGCCCCCGGCCGCAGCCGCCCCGTCGCTGGCGGCGACGCCCTCTGGAATGAAGCCGCGCTGGATCCTGTAGATCTGCGTCTCCAGTTGCGGCCCGGCGAGGCTCGGATCCGCCTTGCTCACCCAGACCACGTTGTCGCTGAGGTAAAAGGCGATCCCCAGGTTGCGCGCAATGTAGCTGAGCACCTCGCGCAAGGGCACATCCTTCACCTGGATGGTCAGGGCCGCCGGGCCGCCGGCCGCGGCGTCGCCCGTCAACGCCTGGTCGGCGACGATGTTGAGCCCATCCACCTTGCTCAGCTCCATGACGATGTCGCGGACCGAGGCGTTTTCGAGCTGCATGCTGACCGGCTTGTTGACCAGCTTCTCCATCGGCCCGGCCGGCACTTCCTGGAGATCGCGCCCCTTGGCGATGACCAGCGTCTGCCCATACGTGGCCGGCAGCCGCCCGCGCTCCGTCACCTCGCCGAGGGCGAGGTTCTCGGAGAGGCTGGGGTAGCGCGACTGCGCATTCACCGCCCGCCGGCGCTCGGCCTCGGCCAGGAGGTGCCCCGCGTCCACGGCGCAGGGGCTGCCGCCGGCCAGCAGCCCCTGGGCCAGCGCCGCCGCCTCGTCCAGGCGCGCGTCCGCGAGCAGCGCCGTCGCCTGCTCCAACGTGCGCCGGTCCTCCGCGGCCCGTTCCAGCTTCAGTTGCCGCTCCATGGCCTCGGGGGTGGCGGCGGCGGGGGGGCTTTCCGGCGCGAGGTGCCGGCAGGAGACCGTCAGGAGCAGGAGCGGCAGCAGGCCGAGCAATTGTTTCTGCATGGTCGAAGCCCTGTGGTTGAAGCAAACCCGTTCGTCCCCCAGCCGGCGGCGGTCACGGCACCCAGACGCCATCCTCCCACTTGTCCTTGCTCTCGAAGACGTTGCTCAGCCAGGAGACGTTGAACACCGGGCCGTCCTTGGCTGGCCGGCGGTGCCAACTGCAGCGGATGATCGGGAAGAGCGACTCGTCATACTCCTTGCGCTGCTCCGCCTTGACTTCGCCCCAGGTGCCAGTGACGCCATTGTAGCTCCACGAGCAGGTCGCTTCGGAGCACTCGTAGAAATAGCTGATCCGATGCACCGCCGGGTTGGGGTTGTTGCCGTACTTGCCCACGCTGCCGGGGCGGTCGAACGCCTCCGCGAAGGGGTCGCCTGGCATCGTCAGCCGCGGGTTCCATTGGTTGTCGGGGGTGTTCGGGGGATTGCCGTCATCCGGGCAATGGTAGCTGCCTTCCGCCTCGATGTAGTCCGGGAACAGCGTGCTGATCCACGGCGGCATCCGCTCCTCGTAGTCCTGGCGGTACATGGCCACGCCCAGCCCGAGCTGCTTGAGGTTGCCCTTGCACTCGATGGCCCGCGCCTTCTCCCGCGCCTTGCCCAGGGCGGGCAGCAGCATTCCGGCAATCACGGCGATGATCGCAATCACCACCAGCAATTCGATCAAGGTGAAGGCCGGCGGCCGGCGGCCGGCCCGGCTGGGGACAGGTAAAAGGGGGCGCATGGCGCATGCCTCGCTCGGTTCAGCCCCACCCACGAAGTGGCGGGCCGTGGCCTGACAATGTAATCGGCACAATGACGTTTGCGCCGCCGCCACGGCTTTCGTACATGAGGTTGCCTTGGCGAATCGTCCCCTGGCGCGGCGCGAGCCGCGCCAGGGGACGGGATGCCGAATCCCGGTTCCAGAACTATAGTTGGCGGGTTCTGCCCCGTGGCCGGGCCAAGGGGAGTCTGTGCAGTTTCTTCAAGGAGTCACAGCCATGTGCGGCATTGTTGGCTACGTCGGCAACCGGGACACGATCGAAATCCTGCTCAACGGCCTGAAACGGCTGGAATACCGCGGCTACGATTCGGCCGGCCTCGCCGTCATCCGCAACGGCACCCTCGAGATCCTGAAGAAGGCCGGCAAGGTGCAAGTCCTGGCCGACTGCGTCTACAAGGAGTGGCCGCCGGCCTTCCAGGAAGGGATTTCCATCGGCATCGCCCACACCCGCTGGGCCACCCATGGCGCCCCGACCGACGCCAACGCCCACCCGCACCTGGACAACAGCGGCAAGGTCGCCCTGGTCCACAACGGCATCATCGAAAACTACGCGGGGCTGCGCCGCCAGCTCGAGGCCAAGGGGCACACTTTCCTCTCCCAGACCGACACGGAGGTGCTCGCCCATCTGGTCGGCGAGTATTACACGGAAAAGGGGTCGCTGCTCAGCGCCGTCTGCGCCGCCCTGCGCCTGGTCGAAGGCACTTTCGGCATCGCCGTGATGGCCGCCAAGGAGCCGGACCTGCTGGTCGTCGCCCGCCGCGGCAGCCCGCTGCTGATCGGCGTGGGTGAAAACGAGACGATCATCGCCAGCGACGCCGCCGCCGTGGTCTCGCACACCCAGAAGGTGATCTACCTCGATGACGACGACGTGGCGGTCGTGCGCCATGACAAGGTGGACATCCGCAACATCCACAACGTCCCCGTCACCCGGGAAGTCGCCCAGATCGAGTGGGACACGCAGGCCGCGGAAAAGGGCGGCTTCGAGCATTTCATGCTCAAGGAGATCTTCGAGCAGCCCGACGCCCTGCGGAACTGCACCCGCGGCCGCCTGGACGAGGATCAGTGCACGGCCAAGCTCTCCGGGCTGAACCTGGAGCCGCGCGACCTCGCCAGCATCCAGCGGCTGGTGATCGTCGCCTGCGGCACCTCGCTCCATGCCGGAATGGTCGGCGACTATTACTTCGAGGAGCTGGCGAACCTGCACACCGAGCTGGACCAGGCGGCCGAGTTCCGCTACCGCAACCCGATCATCGGCGCGCATGACCTCGTGCTTGCCGTCAGCCAGTCGGGGGAGACTGCCGACACGCTCGCCGCCGTCCGCGAGGCCAAGCAGAAAGGCGCCTTGGTGGCCGGCCTCTGCAACGTGGTCGCCTCCACCATCGCCCGCGAAACCGGCCGCGGCGTCTACCTCCATGCCGGCCCCGAGATCGGCGTCGCCTCCACCAAGGCGTTCACCTGCCAGGTGGCCGTGCTCCTGCAAATGGCGCTCAAGTTCGGCCGCTGCCGCCGCCTCTCCCGGGAGCAGGGGCGGGTGATCCTGAAGGAGATCCAGCGGATCCCGGAGTATGTGGAACAGGCGCTCAAGCTCAATGACGAGATTGCCGGCCTGGCGGCGGCCTACAAGGACATCCAGAACTGCTTCTTCATCGGCCGCAGCCACATGTATCCGGTGGCGCTGGAGGGGGCGCTGAAGCTCAAGGAAATCAGCTACATCCACGCCGAAGGCTACAACGCCGCCGAACTGAAGCACGGCCCCATCGCCCTGCTCGAGGAAACGGTGCCGGTGATCGCCATCGCCACCGACACGCCGGGCAAGGAAAAGATGCTCGGCAACATCCAGGAGTGCCGGGCGCGCCAGGCCCCCGTCATCGCCATTGTCACCGAGGGCGACGTCGAGACGATCAACGCCGTCGGCAAGGTTGCCCAGCACCTGATCGCGGTGCCGCGCACCTCCTACCTGGTGGCGCCGGTCACCGTGGCCGTGGTCCTGCAACTGCTGGCCTACCACATCGCCCGGCTCCGTGGCTGCGCGATCGACCAGCCGCGGAACCTCGCCAAAAGCGTCACCGTCGAATGAACCTGCCGCCCACCGCCGACCTCCTCCTCGCCCTGCGCTACCTGCGCCCGAAGCGGACCTTCGTCTCGTTCCTGACCCTGCTCTCGGTGCTCGGGCCGGTGCTCGGCGTGGCGCTGCTGGTGATCGTCAGCGCCATCATGTCCGGCTTCAACCGCGACATCCGCGCCCGCATCCTCGACATGCAGGCGCACCTCCAAGTCTATCCGCCCCTCTCGCTCCAGCCGGACCGCCCCGCGGCCATCCATGACCCGGCGCCGATCCTGGCCGCCATCGAGAAGCTGGGCGGCCACGGCTCGCCCGTGATCGACGGCCCCGTCCTGCTCCAGGTGCGCGACCGGATCACCCCCAAGTTCCTCAAGGGCATCCGCCCGGAGCTGGACCGGCAGGTCACCCGCCTCGAAAACCCCGATTTCGCCGGCCGCTACGAAATCCAGCCCGGCGAGGCGCTGGTCGGGCGGGAGCTGGCGCAGGAACTGGGGCTGAAGCTCGGCTCGAAACTGCTCATCCACGCCCCGGCCAAGCTCACCCAGAACATCCAGTGGCGGCCGGACGGCCAGGTGGAGATCCGGCCAAGCGACACGGTCTACCTGCCCGAGGAGGTGACCGTCGCCGGCATTTTCTCCCAAGGCGTCTACGACTTCGACTCCGCCATCGTCCTGATCCACCTCGACCAGGCCGCCGACCTCTTCGGCCTGCCCCTGGACAGCGCGACCTCCATCCAGGTGAAGGTCCCCGACCCCTTCGCCATGGACGGCTTCCTCCAAGCCCTGGCCGACCAGTTCCTCGACTACCGGCTGCTCTCCTGGCAGGAGGCGAACCGCCAGCTCTTCGGCGCCCTGAAGGTGGAGAAGAACCTGATGTTCTTCCTGCTCTTCTTCATCGTCATCGTCGCCGCCTTCGGCATTGCCGGCACCCTGATCACGGTGGTGGTGCAGAAGACGAAGGAGATCGGCATCCTCAAGGCGGTGGGGATGGGGCGGCTGGCCATCGCCCGGATCTTCCTCCTGCAAGGGGCGGCCATCGGCGTGCTGGGCACGGGCCTCGGCATCGGCGCCGGCCTGCTGGTCGTGCGCTTCCGCAACCCGATCGCCTGGCTCCTGGGCAAGGTCATGGGGGTGGAAGTCTTCCCCAAGGAGCTGTACCACCTCAGCCAGATCCCGGCCTACCTGACCCCGGCCGACCTGGGGGTGATCACTGTCGTCTCGCTCCTGCTCTGCATCGCCGGCGCCGTCGTCCCCGCCCTCTTCGCCGCCGCCCTTTCCCCGGCCCAGGCCCTGCGCGAAGAGAACTGACCGCCCCGCCCATGCCAATGGTTTCCGTTTTGGCGGCCGGCCCGGGTTGGAGTTCACGCTTCAGCGAAGCCACCGGCACGGCGGCCTGAAACCATAGGGAGAGACTTGATTTATTGCCCTGGCGTGCTTGGCTATAGGCGTGACACCCGCCGCCGGCATCTTGTG
>JBAZOO010000046.1:0-18212 GCA_041648735.1 Lentisphaeria bacterium | reverse complement strand
TTGCTGAACCCGAGCGTGGTCGTGCCGCTGGTGAGGCTGGTCGCATCAATGCCTCCAGCGCCCAGGGTCAACGTGCCGCTGCCCGTGACCGAGTAGCCGGTGGTCGAGAACTGCAAGCCCCGGGCGCCCAGGGTGGTGTCGAGGGTGACCGTGCCGGCCGTGTTGGCGAAGGTGGCGGTGTCAGTGCCGCCGGTGGTGTCGGTCCATTGAACGTCGGTGGCGCCATTGGACCAGTTGGCCGTGGTGCTGAGATCCCACGTGCCGTCGCCGCCGCTTGGCGTGAGGGGCGTCAGACCGGGATCCCAGCTCAGTGTTCCGGCCAGGGCGGCGGGGGTGGCGAGCAGGGCGGCGGCGGCCGTCAGGGCCAGGGAGGATGCCAGGGTCAGGTTCAGGGTACGGTGCGGCATGGGGCGTTCCTTTCTCTTCTCTTTGCCTTCAGCTTGCCGGAATCGGCGGGGGACATGGTGCGACATGGCGCCTTCCTTTCCTTTTTCGAGTTGCCGGAACCAAAAAAACAGCATCCACGAATTTCACGAATGATGAAGATACATTACAACGAAGGTGTCGGATCGGAAAGGGATGAAACAATGAAAAACCAGCACAAACCGATGAAACCAGAAAAGCCTGCGGGTTCGGAGGGCCCCGCCACGGCCGCCTGCCGGCTGCTCTCGGCGGGACGCTTCGCCGGCACGGGCGACGTCGGCTGGCACACCCATGAAGGGCACGAGATCATCCTGGTGACCGAGGGGCGCTGCGCCATGTCGGCCGGACGCGACCTCTGGTTCGAGGGCGGCCCCGGCACGCTCTACGTCCTGCCGCGCGGCGCCGACCAGTACCACCGAAGTTATGAATTCACGCGGGACATCTACCTGGTCTTCCAGGCGCCCGCCACCCGGTTCGACCCCACGGCCCGCACCCTCCAGGTGCCGGTGGCTGGCCTCTGTGGCCGGCTGTTCAATGAGATCTGCGACCTGTACCTCGGCCCCGCCGCCGCCGAGGCCGGCCCGGTGCTGGACGCCCTGCTCCTGGCGTTGCTGGAAGAAATCAACCGCGAGGAACACCACCTGCGGCAAACCCGTTCCCGGCACCCGGCCTTGCAACGGGCGGTGGCGTTCCTGGAAGCCAACCTGGACCGGACGCTGGCCATGCCGGAACTCGCCCGCCGGGCGGCGGCCTCACCCAGCCACCTCACGGCGCTTTTCCGCCAGGAGTTCGGCTGCCCGCCCCTCCGGCTGCACTTGCGCTGGCGGCTGGAACGCGCCGCCCGGCTGCTCGGCGGGCGCATGCACGGCGTGAAGGAAACGGCGGCGGCGGCGGGCTTTGCCGACCCGAACTATTTCATCCGCAGGTTCCGCCAACAGTTCGGCCAGCCGCCGGCGGCCTGGCAGAAGGCCGGGGGAGTGGTTGGGAATCGGGGATTGCCGATTGGGGATGCGGACTCCGCGGCAACGGGCGGCCGGCCCTGAACCGCCATGGGGCGCATGGAGGCACCGGGGACGGTGCCCCGATTTTCTGGGCGGCGCGGAGCGCCCGCCCTCCAATGAACTGGGGGAATTCGCCTGTCCCCTTTTCGCCCCCTTCTTTTCGCGCGCTGTGGGCGCGGCGCTCCCAGGGGCGTGTCAGCCGTCCCCGCAGTTTCATGATTTTTGTTGGGCGCGGGTTGCGGCTCACAGACAGGAATGTCTGTGCCACGTTCGCCGGACAGGGCCGCCCATGGAACGGCGATGATTCGGGTTTATACTTCCGCCATGCCAGAAGAATCCCCCACCATTGCCCGGGTGGTCGTCAACCTGACCCTGGACCGCGAGTTCGACTACCGGATCCCGGCGCGGCTGCTGGGGCGCGTCCAGCCCGGCTCGCGGGTGCTGGTGCCGTTCGGCCACGGCGAGCGCGTCGGCTACGTGGTCGGGCTGGCGGCGGAATCAACCGTGCCGGCGGCGGCGCTGAAGGAGATTCGGGGGCTCGAAAACGAGCAGGAGCGGATTCCGGAGAACCTGATCCGGCTGGCGCGCTGGATCGCCGACTACTACTGCTGCGCCCGCGAGGCGGCGGTGCGCGCCCTGATCCCCGCCGTGGTGCGCAAGGGCACGCTCAAACGCCAGCTCCGCCGCTTCGTCAGCATCGCGCCCGGCGTGGACTTGGCGGCGGTGCTGCCGGCGCTGGAAGCCAAAAAAGGCACGCAGAAACGCGCCGCCGTGCTCCGGGCGCTGGTCGCCCACACCACGGACTGCGAACTCCGCAAGCTCACGGCGGCGGCGGGCGTCACCCCGGCGGTGGTCGAAGGGCTGGCGGCCAAGGGACTGGTGGCCATCGAGGAGCGTTCCGTGGATCGCGACCCCTTTGCCCAGGACGTCACCCTCCCCTCCGCGCCGCTGCCGCTGACCCCCGACCAGCGCCAGGCCCTCGACCAAGTGCTGGCCAGCATGGCCGCACCCCAGGCCGGGGTGATCCTGCTCCACGGCGTCACCGGCAGCGGCAAGACCGAAGTCTACCTCCAGGCGATGGCCACCTGCCTCGACTCCGGGCGCGAGGCGATCCTGCTCGTGCCGGAGATCGCGCTCACCCCGCAGACCGTTGACCGTTTCCGGGGCCGCTTCGGCGACACGGTCAGCGTCCTCCACAGCGGCCTCAACGACGGCGAACGCTACGACGAGTGGCGGCGGATCCGCGAGGGGCGCGCCCGGATCGTCGTCGGCGCCCGCTCCGCCCTCTTCGCCCCGGTCACCAGCCTCGGGCTGGTGGTGGTTGACGAGGAGCACGAGACGACTTACAAGCAGGAGGAGAGCCCGCGCTACAACGCCCGCGACGTCGCCGTCGTCCGCGGCCGGCTGGAGAACGCGACGGTGCTGCTTGGCTCCGCCACGCCGGCGCTGGAGTCGTTCCACAACGCCCGCACCGGCAAGTACCGCCTGGCCAGCCTGCCGTCGCGCATCGATGGCCAGCTCATGCCGGTCATGGAGGTGGTTGACATGCGCGACGAGGCGATGCAGCGCGGCCGCCCCCAGATCATCTCCCACCGGCTGGAGACGGAGGTGCGCGAACGGCTGGCCCGCGGCGAACAGACGATCCTCTTCCTCAACCGCCGCGGCTACGCCACCCAGATGCTCTGCCCCAAGTGCGGCTACGTCGCCGAATGCCCCCACTGCAACACCAGCTTCACCTACCACAAGCAGGCCGGCCGCCTCACCTGCCACCTCTGCGGCGAGGTCACCGCCGCCCCCGCCACCTGCCCCGCCTGCGGCGACAAGGAGATCCGCTACACCGGGCACGGCACGGAACGGATCGAGAGCGTCTGCCAGAAGATCTTCCCCGGCGCCACCGTCGCCCGCATGGATTCGGACACCATGACCACCCGCGACGCCTACCGGAAGACGCTCAACGCCTTCAAAGCGCACAAGATCGACATCCTCATCGGCACCCAGATGATCGCCAAGGGGCTGCACTTCCCCAACGTCACCCTCGTCGGCGTGCTCGCCGCCGACATGGGGCTGCACATGCCCGACTTCCGCGCCGGCGAACGCACCTTCCAGCTCCTCGTCCAGGTCGCCGGCCGCGCCGGCCGCGGCGACATCCCCGGCCGCGTGCTCGTCCAGACCTACACCCCCGGCCATCCGGTGCTGCTGCACGCGCTGCGCCACGACTACCTCGCCTTCGCCGAGGAGGAGCTGGCCACGCGCGAGGCGCTCCAGTTCCCCCCCGCCACCCACCTCGTCCGCATCCGCTTCCAAGGGCCCGACGAAGCCAAGCTCGGCGAACAGGCCCTCGCCTTCGCCGAAGCGCTCCAGCCGCGCCTGCCCGCCGACACCCTCGCCGCCGGCCCCATGCCCTGCAAGATCACCCGTCTCCGCGACCTCTGGCGCTACCAGCTCCTGCTCCGCACCGGCCGCATCCTCGAACTCAGCCGCCTGCTCAAGCCCTTCGCCGCCCACCACCGCCGCGAAGGGTTCGACGTCGCGGTCGACATCGACCCCTATTCCCTGCTCTGAGGATCCCCGAGCGTTGCCTTGGCTGAACCAGCGCGGCGCCGGCGGCGACGGGGAACGTGGCACAGCCATTCCGGCCTGTGGGCTTGCCCTCCGCGGGATCGGGGGCGGAATCGGGACCGAGTTTTCAACTGCCCGCCCAGGGATTATGCTATCCCGCCGCCGTTCCACCGGAGTCCGCATTTGAAACTGGAAACTCGGCAATCGAAAATCGAAACTCGGCAATCGAAACTCCCCCGTCATGCGCTTTTCCCGCGTCCGCATTGAAAGCTTCGCCTGCGCCCTGCCCGAGGAACGGCTGACCTCCGCCGAACTCGAAGCGCGCCTGCAACCGCTCTACCACCGGCTCCGCCTGCCCGCCGGCCGCCTGGAACTGATGACCGGCATCCGCGAACGCCGGGTCTGGCCCGCCGGCTTCCTCCCCAGCCAGGCCGCCGCCCGCGCCGGCCAGGCGGCCCTCGACCAGGCCGGCTTCGCCCCGGCGGAGATCGACGCCCTCTTCCACTGCGGCGTCTGCCGCGACTATCTCGAACCCGCCACCGCCACCGCCGTCCACCGCCGCCTCGCCCTCCCCCCGCACACCCTCAACTTCGACATCTCCAACGCCTGCCTCGGCGTGCTCTCCGGCATGATCACCGCCGCCAGCATGATCGAACTCGGCCAGATCGCCAGCGCCCTGGTCGTCACCGGCGAAAACTCGCGGCCGCTCCTGGAGGCGACCCTGGAGCACCTGAACACCGACACCACCCTCACCCGCCAGTCCAGCAAGAACGCCTTCGCCTCCCTCACCATCGGCTCCGCCGCCGCCGCCGTCCTCCTCACCCACGCCGGCCGCAGCCGCGCCAACCACCGCCTCCTCGGCGGCGCCAGCCGCTGCAACACCGCCTACAGCCACCTTTGCCAGGGCACCGCCGACGGCGGGATGGGCGCCGGCGCCCGCCCCCTGATGCAGACCGATTCGGAGGAACTCCTCCGCCGTGGCGTCGAAGTCGCCAGCGAAACCTGGGCCGCCTTCAAGGCCGAACTGGGCTGGGACGAAGCCACCCCCGCCCTCGTCTGCACCCACCAGGTCGGCCGCGCCCACCGCGACCGCCTCTACCAAACCCTCGGCCTCGACCCGGCCAAGGACTTCGCCACCGTCGAGACCCTCGGCAACTGCGGCTCCGCCTCGTTGCCCGCCACCGTCGCCCTCGCCGCCGCCGCCGGCCGCCTCACCCCCGGCGCCAAGCTCGCCCTGCTCGGCATCGGCAGCGGCATCAACTGCACCCTGCTCGCCGTGGAATGGTAGCCGTGGGTTACGCCCACGGCCATTCAGAAGGCAATCGGCAAGTTGGGATTGAAAGTGTAGGTGTGACCCCTATGTGTCCCTATGTGTCAAGGAGAGCCCCGAGTTTGTTCAACACTTCGGACACCATCTGCGGCGGGGCCGCGCAACAGAACGCAGCCCCGCGGGCACGCCAGTCCAAGCTTTTCACTTGGTCCGACAGGACAACCCCGGCAACTTTCATCCCTTCCGGAAGCTTCACTTCAAACGGGTAGCCTTTGACTTGGCTGGTGATCGGGGAGAAGATGGCGAGGCCGGTCTTGCGATTGTAGGGTTCCGGTGACAGGACCAATGCCGGCCGGTGGCCTGCCTGCTCATGCCCCGCTTGGGGGGTGAAGGTCAGCCAAACCACATCCCCCCGTCTTGGAACATAGGACATCACCACACCTCCGATCCGATGGGCGAGCCGGTTGTAACCTCGCCGTGCAAATTGTCCTTCGTGACGCCTTTGAGCAGATCCGCAAGGCTGGTTTTTTTCCCTTTTGCCGGCACAATCAGGATGGCCCCATCCTTCCACTCCACATCCACTTCGGCACCGATTGTCAACTGGCTGCTTTGGGCGATGGCGCACGGAATGCGCACGGCAAAGCTGTGACCCCACTTCTGAACCCGAGTTGTCATGTCGCTTCCTTTCCAGGGTGTATCTACAATGAAGATACATTCGGACGGAAAGAAGTCAATCCCCGAAAGGCTTGCGGGCAATGCCGGCCAATCATCCCCACTTGCTCATCGCGGCCACTGCCAACCTCGCCGCCGCCGAACCCGCCAATCCCTGGCTCCGGGCCGCCTTCCAGCTCACCGGCGTCCAAACGCTGGCCTGCCCGGCCGACGGCGCACGGGAAGCCCTCCAAAACTGCGGCGGCGCGGACCTGCTGCTGGTCCCCTGCCTCCCCGGCGGCGCCGTCGCCCGCCTGATCCCGGAATTGGCGGGCCTCTGCCGCGGGGTTTTGCTGCTGCCGGACGCCGCCCAGGACGCGCGCCAGGCCGAAAAGCTGCGCCGGGCCCTGCGCCAGGCCCGCCTCCACCTCTACGTCGCCCACCACCTCAGCTTCCTGCCCGCCGTCAACCGCGTCGCCGAACTGACCACCGCCGGCCTCCTCGGCGAGCTGCGGGAGATCGAACTGGAGCTGGCGCTGGACGCCCCGCCCCCGCGCCGCCGCCAGGAAGCGCTCACCCTCCTCGCCCTCCTCACCGGCAGCGACCTCCCCGAAAATGCCGGCGCCGCCATTCCGGCCGCCGCCGCCGCCGCCGGGGCCGCCAGCCAGTTGCGGACTCCGCACGGCACCGCCATCGCCCTGCGTTTGCGGAGTCCGCAAACCGGCGCGGCGGATTCGCTGCGGCTCCGGGTCGCCGGCAGCGCGGGCCACGTCACCGCCGCCTGGGACGCCGGCGCCGCCGCCGCCGGCCAGCCGCCCGTCCACTTCGCGCTTGGGGACGGCCACACCCGCGACTTCCCGGTGCCCGCCGGCGAACCGCACCGGCTCTGCCTCGCCGCCGCCCTGCTCTGCCTGGCCCGCGGCGAAACCCTCGACCGCCTCGACCCCAAGCCCTGGGCCCGCCTCCTCCCCCCGCCGGCCAGCGGCCTGGCACCATGACGCCCGAACCCGACAGGACCGCATAGTCCATGAGCTTCCCCCTGCTGTTCCGGTCGCTGAAGCATCGGAATTTCCGGCTCTTCTTCATGGGCCAGGGCATCTCGCTGATCGGCACCTGGATGCAGATGATGGCGGTCGCCTGGCTCGTCTGGCGGTTGAGCCACAGCGCCTGGCTGCTCGGCCTCATCGGGTTCTCCGCGCGGATTCCGACGTTCCTGATGGCGCCCTTTGCCGGCGTGCTCGTCGACCGCGTGGACCGGCACCGCCTCATCATCGGGACGCAGGTGCTGGCGATGGCCCAGGCCCTGATGCTGGCGGGGCTGATGTATTCCGGCCGGCTCACGGTCTGGCACATCGTGGCGCTTTCGCTCCTGCTCGGATTCATCAACGCGCTGGACATGCCCGCGCGCCAGTCCTTCCTCGTCCAGATGCTCGACCGCCCCGAAGACCTGACCAACGCCATTGCCCTGAACTCCTCGCTGGTCAACGGTGCCCGGCTGGTCGGCCCCGCGGTCGCCGGCATCCTGATCGCGGGCGCCGGCGAAGCCCTGTGCTTCCTGCTCAACGGCCTCAGCTACCTGGCCGTGATCGCCGGGCTGCTGCTGATGCGCGTCCCGCCGACCGCGCGGATGGGGCCCCGGACCGCGATCCTCGCCAACCTTGGGGAAGGGTTCCGCTACGCCTTCGGCTTCCCGCCGATCCGCGCCCTGCTGCTCCTGCTGGCATTGGTCAGCCTGGCCGGCGCGTCCTACACGCAACTCCTGCCGATCTTCGCCCAGCAAATCTTGCACGGCGACGCGCGCACGCAGGGCTTTTTGGTTTCGGCCGCCGCGGCCGGCGCCCTCGCCGGGGCACTGTACCTGGCCGGCCGGCGCAGCGTGCGCGGGCTCGGACGGGTGATCGCCTGGGCCCCCGCCGTCTTTGGCGCCGGCCTGGTCGCCCTGGGCTTGTCGCCGTGGCTGTGGCTGACACTGGCGGTGATGCCCGTGGTCGGGCTCGGGCTGATAATCCAGATGGCTTCGACGAACACCGTGCTGCAGACGATCGTGGACGACGACAAGCGCGGCCGGGTGATGAGCTTCTACTCGATGGCATTCATGGGCATGGTGCCGTTGGGCAGCCTGCTCGCCGGCAGCCTGGCGCACTTCATCGGGGCGCCGTTGATGGTGAGCCTCAGCGGGATCTGCTGCATTGCCGCCGCCGCCGGCTTCGCCCGGCGGCTTCCCGCCTTGCGCGAGCTTGTCCACCCGATCTACGTACGGCGGGGGATCATCCCGCAAGTCGCCACCGGCCTGCGGTCGGCCAGCGGCATTGTGCCATAGGCAGAGGGGCGACGGGCTGGCACGCACCGGGGACGGCGGGGGTTACAGTACTCGCCCGATCTATTCATGAACAGCTCCCGGTGATTTCCCCCGTGCCCCCTGAGACCGTTGTGGTGGATAATTCCGGCTAACCCCCACACCCATATCCACATCCAGCCACCGCCGCCGCCCCGGAGCCCGCCATGCCCAACCCCGACTGGCTCAGCCTCGCCGCCCGCCCCGGCCTCCCCTCCCCCAGCTTCGTCGTTGATGAGGCCCGGCTGGAACGCAACCTCCAACTGCTGACGGAGATCCAGCGGCGCGCCGGCTGCAAGATCCTCCTCGCCCTCAAGGGGTTTGCGATGTTCGCAACCTTCCCCCGCTGCCGCCGCCACCTCGCCGGCGCCTGCGCCAGCGGCGTCATCGAGGCGCGCCTGGCCAGGGAGGAGTTCGGCGGCGAAGTCCACGCCTTCGCCCCGGCCTTCACCGCCACCGACCTGGAGGAACTGCTCGGCCTGGCCGACCACCTGGTGTTCAACTCCTTCACGCAGTGGAAGAAATGGCGCGCCACCGTCCACCGCGCCCCGCGCCCCATCTCCTGCGGGCTGCGCGTCAACCCCGAACACTCCGAAGTGGCCGTCCCCCTCTACGACCCCTGCGCGCCCGGCTCCCGGCTCGGCATCACCCGCGCCGCCTTCGAGCCGGCGGAGCTGGCGGGGATCGAGGGGCTGCACTTCCACTGCCTCTGCGAACAGGACAGCGACGCCCTGGAGCACACCCTCGCCGCCTTCGAGGCCAAGTTCGGCGAGTTCCTGCCGCGGCTGAAATGGGTCAACTTCGGCGGCGGCCACCACATCACCCGCCCCGGCTACGACGTCGAGCGGCTGGTCCGGCTCATCCGCGGCTTCCGCGACCGCCATCCCCACCTGGAAACGGTCTACCTGGAGCCGGGCGAGGCGGTGGCGCTCAACACCGGCGTGCTCGTCGCCACCGTGCTGGACATCGTCCACAACGCCCTGGACATCGCGATCCTCGACACCTCCGCGGAATGCCACATGCCCGACGTCCTGGCCATGCCCTACCGCCCGGAAATCGCCGGCGCCGGCCAGCCAGGCGAAAAGCCCCACACCTACCGCCTCGGCGGCCTGACCTGCCTCGCCGGCGACGTCATCGGCGACTACTCCTTCGCCCAACCGCTGCGCCCCGGCGACAAGCTGGCCTTCCTCGACATGGCCCACTATTCCATGGTCAAGACCACCACCTTCAACGGCATCCGCCTGCCCGCCATCTGCCTCTGGAACTCCGCCAGCGGCGAATTCCGCGTCCTCCGCACCTTCGGCTACGCGGACTACAAGGCCCGCCTCTCCTGAACCCCATGTCCCTCACCCCCGACCTCCCAACCTGGCTGGCGACGCTCGCCCGGCAGACCGGCGCCCTCGCGGCCGGGGTGGTGACCCCGGAAAGCTTCGCCGCCGCCGCCCGCCCCGCGCTGCCCGCCCGCTTCGCCGCCTGGCTGGAACGGAACGCCGGCGCGCTCGGCTACCTGGACCGCTCCCTGGCCGCCCGCCAAGACCCCTTCGCCGCCCGCCCCTGGGCAAAATGCGCCATCGTCATCGCCTTCGCCGGCGACTGGGGCAACCGCCACCGCCGGCCAGAACTCCCGCCGCCACCGCCCGGCCGCCCCGCCGGCTTCCTCTCCCTCTATGCCTGTGGCCCGGACTACCATCGGACGGGACGCCAAATCCTGGCGCGGGCCGCCGCCGCCCTGGCGGCGGAGTTCGCGCCCGCCCAAGCCGAACCGGGCCTCGACACCCACCCCGTGCCCGACACCGCCCTCGCCCTCGCCGCCGGCCTCGGCGAGCGCGGCCGCAACGGCCTGCTGCGGACTCCGCGCCACGGCAGCCGCGCCTTCATCGGCACCCTCTTCTCCGCCCTCGCCCTGCCCCCAACCAAGCCGGCCCCCGCCGGCGCCCTGCCGCCCTGCGCCACCTGCAACGCCTGCGTCCAACACTGCCCGACCGGCGCCCTCCCCGCCGACGGCGGGCCGCTGGACGTCCGCCGCTGCCGGAGCTACCTGAGCATGGAACGCCGCGGCCCCCTCGGCGGCGAGGAACAACGCTGGCTCGGCGACGCCTTGTTCGGCTGCGACGGCTGCACCGCCGGCTGCCCCCCCGCCTTGGCGCCGGAAGAGCGCCTCGCCGTGGATCCGGCCTGGCTGCTGGAAACCCCGCCCGCGGAACTGCGCCGCCGCCTCGCCGGCACGGCGCTGGAACATGCCGGCACGACCCTGCTCCGGCGCAATGCCGCCGCGGTGCTCCTCAACGCCCTCCCGCCCGGCCCGGAGCGCGACGCCTGGCGCCAGCGCCTCCTGGCCGACCCCAGCCCCACCCTCCGCGGCACCGCCGCCGCCGCCTGGAAGTGCAAACCATGGACAAACTCGACACCCTAAATGGAAAAAGGCCGGGGCGGGCGTACGTCCTTTATTGAAGGCCACTGGAAGCGCATATATGTTGTGACGGTTTTGCCAGCCCAAGCCGGAACCGCCCCACAAGGGGATGGCGGGCGCCGGCCTTGGGTGCCACCGGGCGTTCCAGGAAGGATATCATCATGTTCTCCAAACTGCGCAAGCTCTTTTCCAGCACCTCCTCCCCACAGACTCCCGCCCAGCCCCCCGCCGCCCCGGAGACGCGTGGAGCCATCCCCTTCCATCCCAAGCCGCCACACCCCGCCGCCGCCGCCGCCGCCGGCCCCGCCGCCAAGCCGCCCCTGCACATCCCCGTGGAACCCGCCGCCGCCCCGGCCGCGCCCCAACCCGCCGCCGCCCCGGCCGCGCCCCAACCCGCCGCCGTTGCGCCACCAGCCACGCCAGCAGCGGCCGCGAAACCCCAGCCGCCCGCCGAAACCCCGCCCCCGACCCCGCCCAGCATGGCGGACGTCCTCGAAAGCTTCGGCGCCATCCAGGCCATCCTGACGCCCGAGGTGAAGAAGAACATGGTGAGCCTCCCCTGCTCGGTGATCCTGGGCAAGCTCCCGGAAGCGCTCCGCGGCCCGGCCTGGGCCCCCACCGGCTTCCCCGAGCAGACCGTCGCCTTCGACCGCGCCGACCTGCTCACCCAGCTCAAGAAAGGGCGGATCCAATGCCGTTTGGGCGACATCCTGAAGGAACTCCCCGCCGGCTGGGCCAAAGCCGATGCCCCGGAAGCAATGATCAACCTTCCGCTGCCGGCCGTGGTCGCCGCCCTGCCACCCGGCCTCCTCCAGGGCAGCACCCAAAAGGCCGAACTCGACGAGGCCAGCGTCATGAAGAATGCCATCTTCCCTGCCGCCCGCCCCCGACCCCTCCCCCCCGAAGCCGCACCAGCACCCACCGAAGCCGCACCAGCACCCACCGAAGCCGCACCAGCACCCACCGAAGCCGCCCCGGCGGCCACGGCTGGAGAGCCCGCCGCCGCCGCGCCGCCCCCCCCCGTCGAACTGGATGAGGAAAACTGCATCGCCATCCCCTTCGCCGCCATGCTGAAAAAGCTCCCCGCCAGCCTGCGCGGCCCCGCCTGGAACCCGGACAAGATCCCGGCGGCACGGCTGTTGCTCAACCGCCTGGAGGTGATGTTGCAGATGAAAGGCGGCAGCGTCAAAATCCCCCTCCCCCAGATCTTCCCCCAGATCCCCGCCGGCTGGGTCGTCGAGAACCCGACGGCCATCATCGAGTTCGACCTGGCCCAGATCGTCGCCGCCATCCCGCCACAATTCCTCCAGGGCGCCCAGCAGAAGTCGGCCTTGTACGAGGAGGCGGAAAAAATGGGGAGCCTCTTCACCTCCAAACGCCCCTTTGTCCCCAAGCCGGCCGCACCCGCACCCGCACCGGCTCCGGCGGCACCCGCCGCCCCCACCATGGCCGCCCCGCCACCGGCCGCGGCCGCCCCACCGCCGGTTCCGCCCAAGGCCCCAGCCGCACCCGCCGCCGCCGCGGTGCCGCCCCCCGCCCCGGCGGCGCCGGCAGTTCCCGCCCCGGCACCCGCCCCCACCCCAGTGCCAGCTCCGGCCACCCCGGCCGTCCCGGCCGCCGCCGCGGCGCCCCCGGAGGAGGAACGGCTGGCGCGCCACGCCCCCAAGGGCTGGGACGGCGTCGAACACACCCTCGCCGGCGCCACCCATGGCGTGGACATCAACGCCGCCAGCCTCGAGGAACTGGAGACCATCCCCGGCGTTGGCCGGGCCCGGGCCCTGGAGATCATCAAGCATCGCGAAACCCAGGGCAAATTCAAGCACATCTACGAACTCGCCCGCGTGCCCGGCGTGCGAATGGCCACCTTCAACCTCATGACCGGCCTGAACCTCGCCACCGGCACCGACCGCCACGCCAAGCTTTATCGCCTGCTGCGGCAGCGGCCGGAGGAACGGCTCACGCTTGCCCAGATCCTCGACCACGCCATCGAACGGCTGGGGATGGTCGGCTGCGTGCTGGCCAACGACGACGGCATGCCGCTCGCCTGCACCAAGGCGCTCGCCGACAAGGCGGACGGCTATGCGGCGCTGGGCACCCAGCTCTTCCGCCGCACCGGCAAGTACCTGCGCTCCATCACCGGCGGCGAGGTGCAATGCCTGACCCTGCCCGCCAGCGCCCCGCCCCTGATCCTCTTCGCCTCGGCCAACGCCTTCTTCGTCTTCGTCGCCACGGAACAGTTCATGGGGGCGCGGGACATCAAGAAGGCCCAGGCCATCGTCAACGAGCTTTCCTGGTGGCTCTCCAGCCGGGCCATTGTCCGCTCCATGCTCTGACCCGCGCCTGAGGAAACCGCCGCATGCCCCCCACCGCCGACGCCACCGCCCGCATTGTCATCCTCGACGACCAGGCCGCCCGCGGCGAGCCGCTGCTCCAGAAGCTGCGCAGCCGTGGCAACGGCCTTGACGTGAGCCTGCTGGAAAGTCCGCACCGGCTGATCGAGGCGCCGGCAACGCCGGCGCCCGACCTCATCCTGTTCGGCTGCCATTCACCCGGCCGCCAGCACCTGACCACCGTCGTCCTGCTCAAAAGCCTGTTCGCCCAAACACCGCTGGTCGTCTACACCGACGCCTTCCGCGAGATCAACCGCCTCCGGCTCCTGGAAGCCGGCGCCGACGACATGCTGCCGGTGGAAACCGTGCTGGAGGAGATCCACGGCTACCTGCCCGCCGGCGTCACCTTGGAACGCGGCGCGGCCGCGGCGGCGCTGGAAACCCATGGCCGCATGCATTTCCAGCTCAACAGCGGCGACGAGATCAGCAACGCCCTCCAATTCCTGGCCATGTCCTCCCGCGAAGGCGAGCTGATGCTGATGTTCGCCTCCGAGGAGAAAGGCATCATGTGCCTGGCCAAGGGCACGGTGGTCCACGCCGCCTTCCGGACCTTCACCGGGCTGGAGGCGATGGCCCACATGATGAGCCAAGGCCAGATCGAGGCAATCTTCTTCGAAGGGAAGGCCGCCGCCACGACCAGCCTGGAGCTGCCGCTCTCCTCGATCCTCCTCGAAGCCTCCGTCATGGCCGACGAAATGACGGGCTGACCCCCCCTCCCGGCGGCGGCGGTCACCAGACGTGGTAGTTGTAGGAGAACGGCGGCTCCCCAATACGCACCGCCACGACGCGGAAGCCGATCAGCCCCGACGCCGTCGCGGGGGCAACCCCGATCCGGTCCGCGGCCCGGCAGCGGCGGGCGACACTGGCCCAGCCCCCGCCCCGCCGCACCTTGCGCCGTCCGGCCTCCGGCCCCTTCGGATCGGTGACCTCGCCCTCCGGATACGGCCCATACCAGTCCATGCACCATTCCGCCACGTTGCCGAGCAGGTCGTAGAGCCCCCACGGATTGGGCTTGAGCGTCCCCACGGGATGGGGCGTCTCCTCGCTGTCCAAGTCAAACCACGCATACGCCTTCAGCGCTTCCGGGTCGCCCCGCCAAAAGGCGCGCAGCTCCGCCGGCTCTTCCTGCCCCTCGGCGGCCGGCCGCAGGCCGGCGCGGCAAGCGTATTCCCATTCGGCCTCGGTCGGCAGGCGGAAATGGAGCGACGGGGAGATCCGCTTCGCCACCCGCTCAATCTCCGTCAACCGCCGGCAGAACTCCAGCGCCTCCTGCCAAGTGACGGACTCCACCGGCAGGTCATCCCCCTCGAAATAGCTGGGGTTGCGGGCCATCACCTCGCGGAACTGGGCTTGGGTGATGAGGCAGCGGCTCATCCAGAAGGGATAGGTCAGATGCACCGTCCGCACCGGCCTCTCGCTCAAATACCCACCCTCGGCCCCTTGGCGGAACGAGCCCGGCGGGATCGCCGCCAACTCCAGCCCAAGGTGCGGCACCCGCTTCTCGGCGGCATCCGCACCGCCGCGGACAACCACGTCCACGGCCGCCTTCAGCCGCAACTTTGCGCGCTGGGGCGGTGCCGGCGGCAAGTACTCCTTGACTTCAAAGGCCTTCTCGCAACGGACGCAACGGATGCTCTCCCCCAGCATGTCGTCGTCAACCAGGTAGCGGCCAAGGCAATGCGGACACTGGGTCTTGATTTCCATGGTTCTCCCCGCCGGGATGGCAACCCGCGCCGATCGGTGACGCGCCAGTTGCCGCGCACCCCGGAATATACCCCCGCCCACCGCGGATTCGAGCCCAGCCCCACCCGCGCGTGGCAGCGCTGAAAAGTCTCCGCCGCCACTTGAAAACGGACGCACCATCTGAGGGGGTGCCGCGGGGAAGGCGCCCCTGGCCGCCGGATCCCGTCAAATGCCGCCAAATCCGGACAGTTGCCGGCCGGGCGGTTGAATTGCCGGCCACCACTCCTAAAGTAGCGAACCCCCACCGCCTCAACCCACGAGTTGCGCATGATCCCGGAACCGCCCCCCACCCCCATTCCCGAATCCTGGCGCCTGGCCGTGGCCCCGGCGGAAAAGGCCAACGCGCTGCTCGCCTTGGTCAAACATGCCGGCGCCCAGGCGGAAGCCCTGTTCAAGACCCTGCCCCTGGAAGAGCAGCAGGCGGTCGTCCTCAGCGCACCCCCCGACCAGCGGCTGGACCTGCTGAACCTGCCCGAGGACGCCACCCGCCTGGTCCAGTCGCTCCCGGAAATGGAGCTGCACCGGACCGTGATGTGCGTCGGCAAGTGGGAGGCCCAGGAGGTCGTCGAAGTCGCCTCCCAGGAACAGCTCAATTTCATGCTCGACCACGACTGCTGGCGCGGCGAAGCGCTCGACGGCCGGAAGTTCGCCGACTGGCTCCAGCTTTTCCTCGAATGCGACGAAGCGCAGATCTTCCGCATCCTCACCGCCATCAACGCCGACCTCCTCGCCCTGGCCCTGAAGAAGCATGTCAAGTTCGAGAAGGACTTCATGATCGAGGACCAGTACTACCTCGACCCCGATTGGGTCAAGGGCGGCAACCCCGTCGTCCAACAGTTCCTGGAACGGCTCTACGCCTTCGACCCCAACCTCTGGATCCGGCTCCTGGCCTGGGTGCGCACCAACAGCAAGGGCACCATCGAGGCCGACGCCATCGAGGGGCGCGAGGCGCGCCTCAAGGGCAAGGGCTTCCCCGCCCCCAGCCTAGCCATCACCGTCTACTACCCCGTCGAGTTCGACATCAAGGGGTTGCTGGCCGGCTGGCGCACCGCCGCCACGGCCACCCCCGCAACGCCGCCCGGCACCGCCCCCGCCGTCCGCGCCGGCGGCAGCCAGCCGGCCGACGGCCTCTTCCTCGCCAAGGTTACCCGGCTTCTGGCCGACCAGGCCGCCGCCGCCACCACCGCGGAAAGCGCCGGCCGCTGGGAGGCGGAACTGGTCGAGGTCGCCAACAAAGTCATGATCGCCGACCAGGTGGACCTCGGCGACCTGCGCCAGCAACGCGAGGCGGTGGACAAGGTCCGCCGCTGGATCAGCCTCGGCCTGGAAATCGCCGCCACCGGCGACCCCGAGCACGGCGGCCGCCTCCTCCAGGAACGGCAGGTGGAATGGTTCTTCCGCCTCGCCGCCATGCTCTTCGACGCTCTGGAAAGCGCCATCGTCGAACTGACCAAGATCGAACAGCGCGGCGGCGGCGTGGTCTCCGGCAGCAACCTCGGCTACGCCTACCTCGCCCTCAGCGAGCCGGAACCGCTCCTGCCCCAGTCACCCCAGGGCGGCACCCGCCACATCCTCAACGCCAGCGACTACCGCCTGGCCTGGACCTACGTCTGGCAGCTCGAGCAGGCCGCCCGCGCCACCGCCGGCTGAGGCTGAGCCGCCCCCTCCCCACCCCTTGGCTTGCCCCAAATTCCCGCATCCGAAATCGGAAATCGGAAATCCGAAGTCGCCCTTCACCCCAAATGCCAGGCGGAACCGGGCGCCACCTGGGGCTGCGCGAAAAAGCGCCCACCCTCCCGCCGCACCACGAAGGGCCGCCCAAACACCCGCTCCAGCGTCGCCGGCGTCAACACCGCCTCCTTCCCGCCAGAGGCCACCACCCGCCCCCGGCGCAGCGCCAGCACCTCCGTCACCGCCGGCAGGATCTCCTCCAAGTGGTGCGTGACGTAGACCAGCGTCAGCTCCGGCCGCCGCGCCAGCAGCTCGCCGACGTTCCCCAGGAAGGCGTCCCGCGCCACCGGATCCAGCGCCGTGCAGGGCTCATCCAGGATCAGCAGCCGCGGTTCCCCCATCAGCGCCCGGGCAATGAGCACCCGCATCTGCTCCCCCTGCGAAAGCTGGTGGTACGGCAGCTCCCACCGCTCCAGGCAGCCCACCGCCGCCAGATGGTCGCGCGCCGCCTCCAGCTCACCCTCCGTCGGCTCCTCCCGCAACACGAACGCGTTCCGCCCCCCCCCCAACACCACCCCCAGCGTGACCATCCCCTCCGGAATCATCCCCACCAGCGACGTCGTGACCCAGCCAATCTCCCGGCGCAGCTCCGCCATCACGCAGGAACCGAACTCCCGCCCCAGCACCGCCACCCGCCCCTCGGACGGGAACAGCCAGCCGCAGAGCACCTTCAACAAGGTCGTCTTGCCGCAGCCATTGGGGCCGACCAGCGCCCAGTGCCGGCCGCGCTCCACCGCCCAGTCCACCCCGTCCAGGATCACGGTGTCGCCCCGCCAGAGGCGCACCCCCGCCATCGTCACCACCCGTTCACGTCCGGCCATTGCATCCTCCAGGAAAGCGGCGGCGGCCCGCCGGCGGGCGGGTGCCGCGGCAAAAAAAACGCAACCCCTTCGGCAGTCGTGGGTTGCGCTTGAAAATAAATGGCGGAGAGAGGGGGATTCGAACCCCCGGTACAGGGAGAACCCCGTACGACGGTTTAGCAAACCGTTGCTTTCGACCACTCAGCCATCTCTCCGCGAGTGGGTGCCGCAAAACGCGCTTAAGATACTCCGCCTTCCCGCCATTGCAACGCCACCCATCGCCTTTTCCCAAGTCCGCAAAAAAGCCCGCCGCCCCGGTTGCGAACTCCGCATCCCCGCCTATAGTATCAAGCGTTTGCCGCCCCCCGGGCGCGGCCGACTCTCCCAAACTCCGGCATAGCTCAGCGGTAGAGTAGGTGGCTGTTAACCACTTGGTCGTAGGTTCGAATCCTACTGCCGGAGCCATTTTTTTTCGCGGAAGATTTCCGTACATTCCGGTTAACACGAACGCCCGACCAGGCATCTGGCCGGGCCGTTTGCGTTTTCCGTTGATTCCAAAGGGTTCCGGCGATCCCGCCGCGCCAGGCGGATTCTCTGTTCCGAAACCGAGAAACCGGGTTCCGCCGCGAAACGTCATGTTTCGTACCGGACCCCGAGAGCAACCCCCAAAACTCTCGGACTCTCTGGTGAACGGCCCGTTTGTGGTTAACAGGCTCGTTCGTCCCGGACCCCACCGCCATTTCGAACTCTCTCTGCGTGATTCGAGACCGTACTAGCCCAACTTTGACAAATGGGTCTCGGGGAAAATATTTTCCCCGCACGGCCCCCATTTCCGTCGTGCGTAAAATTGGCAAATCCTTCTTTGTAGTTACTATCAATTATTTGAAAAGTCTGGCGGC
>JBAZOO010000045.1:0-18592 GCA_041648735.1 Lentisphaeria bacterium | reverse complement strand
TTCGCCGCCGCCGCCGGCCCCGCCCCAACCCCCGCCCTGCTCGTCGAATGCTTCACCCCCGCCGACCTCGACGCCGCCCGCGCCAGCCTCGCCACCGCACCCCGCGGCGCCACCTTCACCCTCATCCCCACCCTGCCCCATGTCCTCTACGAGGCGCAAATCCCCGCCCTGACCGCCCTCCTCCACCGCTGCCGCGGCCTCGCCCTCGCCGTGGAAGTCAACAGTTGGGACGGCTGGTGGCTCGCCAAGGCCGCCAACGTCACCTTCGAAGCCGGCCCCGGCCTGATGGCGCTCAATGGCAACGCCGCCACCGCCCTCCACCGCCTCGGCTGCGCCGCCGTCACCCTCTCCCTCGAAGCCGACCGGCAACAGCTCGAAGACGCCTGCGCCGCCGCCGCCGCCCCCCTCAGCCTCACCATCTTCGCCCGCCCGCCCCTCATGCAGACCCGCGTCGAACTCCCCGCCGCCGCCTACGCCGCCGGCGGCGCCTCTTTCCGCGACGCCCGCGGCGTCACCCTGCGCCCCCGCCGCGAAGGCGCCATCACCGCCTTCCGCCCCACCGAGCCGTTCACCCTCTGCGGACTCCGCAACCCGGCGCTGCGCGTCGCCCACCTCGTCGCCGACCTCTGCGCCTCCCCCGACCCCGTGGGCGAATTCCGCACCCTCCCCAGCCGCCGCGGCGGCCACCGCTTCAACTACGAACGCACCCTGCGCTGAACCCGGCAAGGCACTTCCCCTTGCAATACTACGACATCCATGCCCATCTGGCGGACGAACGGCTGGCCGGCCGCCTGCCGGGCATCCTCGACCGCTGCCGCGCCGTAGGCATGGCCGGCATCCTCGCCAACGCCGCCCGCCGCCGCGACTGGCCGATCATCGCCCGCCTGGCCCGGGAGGAGCCGGGACTGCTCCGCGGCGCCCTCGGCCTGCATCCCTTCTACCTCGACGAATGGGACGACGCCCTCCCCCCATGCCTGGCCCGCGAACTCCGCACGGCGCCCGGACAGCTCCGCGCCGTCGGCGAAATCGGCCTCGACTTCCTCCCCGCAACCATCGCCCGCTGCCCCCGGGAACTCCAGCTCCGCGCCTTCGCGGCCCAGCTCGCCGTCGCCGTCGAACTGCAACTCCCCGCCATCCTCCACTGCCGCAAGGCCTGGGACGAGCTGTTCGCCATCTGGAACCGGCAGGCCGCCGGCCGCATCCCCGGCGTGCTCCACTGCTTCGGCGGCGGCCGCGACCTGGCCCGCCGGGCGCTGGACCTGGGGTTCCACCTCTCCTTCGGCGGCACCCTGACCTGGCCGGACGCCCGCCGCGCCCGCGAGGCCGCCGCCTTCGCCCCCACCAACCGCCTCCTGACCGAGACCGACACCCCAGACCTGCCCGCCGAACCTTGGCGCGGCGGCGAAAGCGAGCCCTGGCACGTCCGCGCCGTCCTCGCCGAACTGGCCCGCCTCCACGCCATCCCGGAGCCGGAGCTGGCCGCAACCATCGCCGCGGCCTGGGCCGCCCTGCTGGACCACGGCGCCCCGGAACCGCGCCGGCCATAGCGGCCATGGCAGCCAGTTTTTTCGCCCTCAGCCCAGCCCCGCCAGCAACGGCTGCGCCAAGGCCTCTTCGCCGGCGGCGGCCGCCGGCGCCGGCGCCAGGCGCCAGGCGAACGGCGGCTGCCCCCATGCCGCCAGCGCCCGGTCCACGGCCGAAAAGGGGCGGCTCCCGAAAAAGCCGCGGTGCGCCGACAGCGGCGAGGGATGCGGCCCGCAAATGACCGCCTGCCGTTCCGCGGCGATCAGCGGCAGCTTGCCTTGCGCCGGCCCGCCCCAGAGCACGAAGGCCACCGGCGCGGGGCGGGCGGAGAGCGCCCGGATCACGGCGTCGGTGAAGAACTCCCAGCGCCCCTTGTGCGAATGCGGCTGGTGCGCACGCACGGTCAGCACCGTGTTGAGCAGGAGGCAGCCTTGGCGTGCCCACGGGCTCAGGTCGCCGCCGGCGGTGGCCGGCGCCGCCGCGTCGCCAAGGTCGTTGCGGAGTTCGCGGAAAATGTTGCGCAGGGAGGGTGGCGGCCTCACTCCGGGCGGCACGGAGAAAGCCAGGCCGTGCGCCTGGCCGTCGTCATGGTAGGGATCCTGGCCGAGGATGACGACGCGGACGGCGGCAAAGGGGGTCTGGTGGAAGGCGGCGAAGGTCTGGCCAGCCGCGGGGAAGACGGGGCCGGCGGCCCGTTCCGCCGCCAGGAATGCCGCCAGCTCCGCCCAGGCCGGCAACGCCAGGGCCGGCGCCAGCTCCCGCCGCCAGTCCGCCGGCAAGGCCGCCGCCAGCTTTTCCGCCAATGCCGCCGCGGCCATCGTCATCGCCCCATCCTTCCCGCGGCTGGACAAACCCGCGGCGGCGAGCGCAGCCCGGAACACCTTCCCGCCAGGAAGGACAGTTGCTCCGCCAAGGCGGCGGTGACCGGCATGGCCACCCCCTTCTCCGCGGCGCGGCGGAGGGGGGTCCGGTAGATTGCCTCGATCTCCAGGGGGCGCCCCGCGTCCCAATCCTGGAGCATGCTGGGGCGGTAAGGCGGCATCGCGGCCGTGCCAGCGGCCATGGCTGCCGCGAAGGCGGCCGGGATTTCGCGGCCCCAGGCGGCGGCCGCGGCGCGCACCTCCGCCATGAGCGTCGCCACCAGCCGCCGGGCGGCAGGATCGGCGGAAAGCGCCGCGGTGTCCGCGCCCAGCACGACGCTGAGGCCGTTGTAGGGGATGTTCCAGAGCAGCTTCTGCCAGCGCGGCAGCAGCAGATCCGGCAATGCCTCCGCGGGAATGCCGGCGGCCTGGAAGAGGCCACGCGCCGCCGCCACGGCGGGGGTGACGCCGGCCGGGCGGCCGTCGGCCGTCCATTCCGCCAGCTTCACCAGCCCCTTTTCGGAATGGCGAATCCGCCCCGGCGCCTCCTTCCAGGCACTGATGTAGGTGACGCCGCCAAGGACGGCATGCCCCGGCGCGGCGGCGGCGGCCGCCGCCTCCACGTCCAAGCCATTCTGCAGCATGACCACCACCGCGTCCGGCGCCAACAGCGACGGTGGCAGCAACGCCGGCAACTGGCCGTTGGCGGTTGTCTTGACCGCCACCAGCACGAAATCGCAGGCGGGGATGGCCGCCGCCTCTTCCCAGACCTGGGGCTTTTCGACCGCCAGTTCCCCGTGAAGGTCGCTGTGGACGCGAAAGCCTTCCCGCCGGATCTGCGCCGCACCGCCGCGCACCAGGAAATGGACTTCGGCGCCAGCCAAGGCCAGCCGGACGCCGAAATAGCCGCCGACCGCCCCGGCACCGATCACCGCGACCCGCGGGAAAGAAGCTGCCACTGCCATGGCTTTGCCAACCTCCGTTGCCGCCCCGCGGTCCAAGCCCGCCTCACTCACCCCGGCTTCCGTTCCAGGTTGAGCGGCTGGGTGGCGGCGGGCGAGAGGGGCTTCGGCGCCGGCTCGTTGGTGTTGGTGGGGGTCATGCTGAGCACGGGCACGAGGAAGTCAACCATGGCCTCCCACAGCTCGTTGCCGTCGCGCAGCACCCCCTTGATCCCCCGCACCTCCTCCAGGATGAGCTGCTTGCCCCGGATGGCGTCAACCGAGGTTTGCTTGAGGACCACCGGCTTGCCGACATGCTTCTTGATCCGCTCGATGAACTTCCGCCGCTCCGTCTGTTCGGCGGTGGTGAGGCCGGCCAGCGCGTAGAACTTCTGGGCGCCGTTCAGGCAGTTGCTCGAACACTGCTGCAGGAGTTCGCCGGCCTGCTGCAATTCCAGCGCCAGATCCTTGAGATCCTCGGGCGGCGGCATTTCATTCCGGCTGATCCGCTCCTCGATGACGGCAACCAGACGTTCGATGTTGGCCAGATACTTGAGCGAAAGTTCATTGCGCTCCAGGTCATCCCAAGACCAGATCAACGCCAAATGCTTTTCATTGAGGATTCGCATGGTCTCTCGCTCGCGGCTCCAACATTGTCGGCGGGAACGGCCATGGAACGCCGTCGCCGGCACGGCTCAAGGCTTGGAGGAAAAGACGCCACCCGCCTCTTCCATCAGCACAAAAGTGTGTTCGGGCACCGGCACCGTCTCCTCCCGCAGGCGCACCTCTTCCAGCACCTCGCGCATGGCGGCGGTGGCCGGGCCGGCATAAAGCTTCACCAGGCCAACGCTGGCATCGTTGGTGAAGATCACCACCAGCAGCACGTCCAAGTTGACGGCGCAGATGAAAATGCTCTTCCGCTCCCCCTGGTGGAAAACCGCGCTGAACTTCTCCTCCCCCAGAAGCCGGGCCAGCTCGCGGCTGGCGGAAAACACGCCGGCGCCCAAGGCGGAAATCAGCAGGGGATCCTGCTGGTCTTCCACCCCTTGCTGGGCCAGGACGTAGCCGCTGTAATCGCAGACCAGGCAACCATTCGACTCCGACTGGATCAGCAGCTCCCGCAGGATGTAGTCCAGCTTCTCCACGTCCGCTTGCACCAGGGAAAAGGCCATCGTTCAAATCCTCTGCTCTCAAAAGGGGCAAAGCCCGCCGCGCCGCGGCCAGGCGGAACGGGCAGTCACATCAGCACTAGTTCGCGCTGTTCCGCGGCCGACTTCCCCGTCTGGGTGCGGACGAAGTTGTTCAGCACCAGCCGGGCAATCAGGTTCAGCGTCTCCAACACCCCCTGCCCGGTCTTGGCCGAGGAGGCAATGCTGGGATGGCGGACGCCACGGTTGTTCAGGAGGAACTCCAGGAAGTTGACGGGGGCGACATCCGGCAAATCCTGCTTGTTGTACTGCAGGACATAAGGGGTCTTGTCAACCGAATCCCCTTGCAGGCTCAGGTTTTCCGCCAGGTTGTTGAAGCTCTCGACGTTCTCCTCCATCTTCTCCCACTGGCTGTCGGCCACAAAGACGATGCCGTCAACCCCCTTCAGCACCAGGCGCCGGGTCAGGTTGTACATCACCTGGCCAGGAACCGTATACATCTGGAATTTGGTGGTGAAGCCCTTGATGGCTTCGGCGGCCAAGGGCATGAAGTCGAAGAACAGGGTCCGATCCTGGTTGGTGGCCAAGGAGGTCAGCTTGCCCTTCGAATCGTCGCCAAGCAGTTCGTGGATCACTTGCAAGTTCGTGGTCTTCCCACACAATCCACACCCATAATAGACAATCTTGAGCTGGATTTCCCGCGTGGCATAATTGATGAAAGCCATGATCCAACCTTCGGTTATGGCCGGACGTCCCGCCCGCCGGCCTACCCCGTACCATACAATCGTTTCCAGGCCTGGCAACCACGGGGGGCATGACATGCCTGTCGGCCAATCCGAGGTTCCATATCCTGGACTTCCACCATCACGCCCTGGAGCGGGTGGCAGTGAATTTCATCGGAACTCCCCTCATTCCAGGGCGAACCCCAGCCGCAAGGCGAGCCAGAAGAGCGCCAGGCTCGTGCCGTTGAACAAGGCATGGGTGAACACGGCCGGCCAGAGGGAGCCGCCGCGGCGCCGCAGCCGCTGCAAGGCCAGGCTGAGCAGGAACAAGGCGGGGATCTGCTCGGGAATGCCGTGGGCGACACTGAAGACGACGGCGACGGCCAGCGGCGCGGCCCGCTGCACCAGCAGCCCCAATGCCTCGGCCAGCGCCAGCCGGAAGATGATTTCCTCGGCCAGCGGCGCCAGGAGCGCAATCCCCCCCACGGCCAGGAGCCAGGCGCCGGCGGAGGCGCCCCGGAGCAGCTCGAACAATGGCTGCTCCATGGGCGGCCGGCCGAAAAGCTGCTTGGCCAGCAGGGACGCGAGGAAGGTGAGCAGCAGGCTGAGCGGGTGGATCCAGATCCAGGTGCGGAGGGCCTGGCGGAAATGCCGGGGCCAGCCGCCCGTTTCCAGCTCCAGCACCCGCGCCAGGGTGACGCCACCCCGCCGCGCCCCGCCGGCGAGGAACAGCAGCAGCACCCCCAAGCCGCCCAGGTGCAGCGGCAGCAGCGCCAGGCAGAGCTGGGCCGCGGGGCCGGGCGCCAGCCGCCCCAGGAGCCGGCCGACCATGGTGGCCAGCAACAGGAAGATCGGCACCGCCGCAACCAGGCCAAAGGCGCAGCGCCAGCGCCGCCAGCCCTGGAACCTGGCGGCCGGCCAAGGCAAGGGTGGCGGCGCAACGGCGGCGATCCTGGCCAGCGCCCGTTCGTTCTCCATCGTCGCGGAATCCGCCTTTCCTGCCCAGGGTTGGTCGCGTGCCGCGTGCCTGCCGGGAGGGGCTGTTAGCTTTTTCACAGCTCCGGCCGTGCTATAGTATAACCCACTTTTGACCAGCACCCCGCCCCCAACCCACCCAGCAGCCTCCGGAACAGGGAGCCAAGCATGAACAAGAAGACCATCCGCGATGTGGAACTCAAAGGCCAGCGCGTCGTCATGCGCGTGGATTTCAACGTGCCGCTCGAAAACGGTGTGATCACCGACGACACCCGGGTCAAGGCGGCCTTGCCCAGCATCCAGTTCATCTTGGAAAAAGGCGCCAGCCTGGTGCTGCTGAGCCACCTGGGCCGCCCCAAGGGGAAAGGGTTTGAAGCCGAATTCAGCCTCAAGCCGGTGGCCGAGCACCTGGCCAAGTGCCTGGGCAAGCCGGTGGCCTTCGCCGCCGACTGCCTGAAGGCCGACGCCGAAGTCGCGGCGCTCCAGCCCGGCCAACTGCTGATGCTCGAGAACACCCGCTTCTACAAGGCCGAGGAAGGCAAGGCCAAGACCGAGGGGCTGGACGAAGCGGCGGCCAAGGCGAAGAAGGCGGAGATGAAGGCCGCCCGCGCCGAGATGGCCAAGAAGCTGGCGACCTACGGCGGCCTCTACGTCAACGACGCCTTCGGCACCGCCCACCGCGACCACGCCTCCACCGCCTCGATCTGCAAGTTCATGAAGGAGAAGGGCGGCGCCTGCGTGGCCGGCTTCCTGATGGAGAAGGAGATCAACTACTTGGGCAGCGCGGTGGAGAACCCGCGGCGCCCGTTCGTCGCCATCATCGGCGGCGCCAAGGTCTCCGGCAAGCTGGAAGTGCTGCAAAGCCTGATGAAGAAGGTCAACACCATCCTCATCGGCGGCGGCATGGCCTACACCTTCCTCAAGGCCCAGGGGCACGCCATCGGCAAGTCGCTCTGCGAAGACGAGCTGCTCGACACCGCCAAGGCGACCCTCGCCGCCGCCCAGGCCGCCGGCGTCAAGTTCCTGCTGCCGGTGGACAACGTGATCGCCGACAAGTTCGACGCCGCCGCCAACACCAAGGTCGTCGGAGTTGAGATCCCCGAAGGCTGGATGGCGCTGGACATCGGCCCGAAGACAGTCGAACTCTACGCCCAGGAGATCAAGGGCGCCAAGACCGTCGTCTGGAACGGCCCCATGGGCTGCTTCGAGATGGCGAAGTTCGCGGCGGGGACGACGGGCGTCTGCAAGGCCGTGGCCGGCAGCGGCGCGGTGAGCATCATCGGTGGCGGCGACAGCGTCAGCGCCGTCAACAAGTCCGGCCTGGCCGACAAGATGAGCCACATCTCCACCGGCGGCGGCGCCAGCCTCGAATTCCTCGAAGGCAAGGCCCTGCCCGGCGTGGTCGCGCTCGACGAGAAGTGAAGGAACCGGAAAAAGGCATCAGTCCCATGGGTCTCATGGGACTGATGAGCCCCGTCCGGCCCAGCCCTGAAAACCAAAGCAAGGAAGACACCATGTCCCGCAAGAAATTGATTGCCGGCAACTGGAAGATGAACAAGACCGCGGCCGAAGGCGTCGCGCTGGCCCAGGAACTGAAGGCCAAGCTCCAAGGCGCCTGCACCGGCGGCGGCTGCGCCTGCCCGAACGTCGAGGTGCTGGTCTGCCCGCCGTTCACCACTGCCCCCGCGGTCGCCGCCGCCCTGAAGGGGAGCTGCATCGAGGTCGGCGCCCAGAACATCCACTGGGCCGACAACGGCGCCTTCACCGGCGAACTCTCCGGTGCCATGCTCAAGGACATCCCGGCCGGCTGGGCCATCATCGGCCACAGCGAACGCCGCCAGTACTTCGGCGAGACCGACGCGACGGTCAACCAGCGCACCAAGGCCGCCCTCAAGCACGGCCTGAAGCCGGTCGTCTGCATCGGCGAGACCCTGGCCGAACGCGAGGCCGGCCAGACCGACGCCGTGCTCGAACGGCAGGTCCGCGGCGCCTTCGCCGGCCTCACCGCCGCCGAGCTGGCGACCGTCGTGGTTGCCTACGAGCCGGTCTGGGCCATCGGCACCGGCAAGGTCGCCAGCAACGAACAGGCCCAGGAGGCCCACGCCTTCGTCCGCGGCCTGCTGAAGGCACTCTTCGGCGCGGACGTCGCCGCCGCCACCCGCATCCTCTACGGCGGCAGCATGAACGCCCAGAACGCCGCCGGCCTGCTCGCGCAGCCGGACATTGATGGCGGCCTCATCGGCGGCGCCAGCCTGAAGGCGGCCGACTTCGCCACGATCATCGCCGCCGCCAACGGCTGAGAGCCCACCCCGGCCAAGCCATCCCAAAGCCCAGCGCCGCCGCCCCCTCTGGGGCACCAGGGCCGCGGCGCTGGTGCTTGGGAAGTTGCAATCCCCGGCCGCCGCCGGTATGGTGGTTCAGGATCCCAAACGGGTCACGGCGGCACAGGGACGGCACGACGGGCATGAATCGGCAATTCACCTCGGAATCGGTCGCGGAAGGGCATCCGGACAAGCTCTGCGACTTCATCGCCGACAGCGTCCTCGACGCCTGCCTCGCCCAGGATCCCCGCAGCCGCGTCGCCTGCGAGGTGCTCTGCAAGGGGAACTTGGTCGTGCTCGCCGGCGAGATCACCACGGCGGCGGCCGTGGACTATGCCGCCGTCGCCCGCCAAGCCATCCGCGAAACCGGCTACACCGATCCCAACGAAGCGTTCCAGGCGGACGGCGTCGAGATTTTGGAGCACCTGACCCGGCAGGCCCCGGAGATCGCCCAGGGCGTGGACCGCTCCGACCAAGGCGCCGGCGACCAGGGGATGATGCATGGCTATGCCACGGACGAGACCCCGGAGCTGATGCCGCTGCCCATCCTCCTGGCGCACCGGCTGGCCCGCGGCCTGGCCGCCGACCGCAAAAGCGGCGCCATCCCCTGGCTGCGCCCCGACGGCAAGACCCAGGTCACCGTGCGCTACGGCGCGGACGGCCGCCCCCGGGAGGTGACGCATCTGGTCGTCTCGGCCCAGCACACCCCGGCCGTGAAGCAGGGCGACATCCTCGACTATGTCCGCCACCGCCTGGCGCCGCGGGAGCTGGGCGGCTGGCACCATGCCGCCATCGCCTTCCACGTGAACCCCACCGGCAGCTTCATCCTCGGCGGCCCGGCGGCCGACTGCGGCCTGACCGGGCGCAAGCCGATGGTCGACAGCTATGGGGCGATGGCCCGCCACGGCGGCGGCGCCTTTTCCGGGAAGGATCCGTCGAAAGTTGACCGTAGCGCCGCCTATTTCTGCCGCCATGCCGCCCGGCAATTAGTCAAGGCCGGGCTGGCGCGCCGCGTCGAGATCCAGGTCGCCTATGTGATCGGCGAGGCGGCCCCGGTGTCCCTGTCGCTGGAGACCTTCGGCACCGGCAATCCACGGACGGCGGCCGCCTTCCTCCGGGAACGCTTCGACTTCCGCCCCGCCGCCATCATCCGCCAGCTCGACCTCCTCCGCCCCATCTACCGGCGCACCACCCACTATGGCCATTTCGGCACCAAGCCGGATTTGCCCTGGGAACAATAGACGGAACCCGCTGGAACATGAATCCGCGCCATCAACCTGAATGGCCGTTGACGGCGCCCGCCGCCCGTCCACCCCCATCCCGCTCCGGTTCCCAATGGCCGCCCAACCCGCCGCCCGATGACCGCGCCAAGCTCAGGGGAAATTCGTCGGCGGTGAGGATTTCGCAAGGCGATTGGCGATGGGGGGGTGTAAAGCTACATTGCCAAACGACGCCGGCGCATCCACCATTCGGAAACCGGTCGTCGCCTTTCTTGGGGGCTTTGCGGACGCGCGCCCTTTCCCTATCAAAACCAAAATGCAATCCACTCCGCGCCCGCCAGCCGGGCCGGGAACCTTTCCAATCCAAGCGAGGAGGATGAGATGAAACTGGAGTTCACGCAGGCGGAGCTGGCCGACTTCCGGGAAGCCCTTTCCACGGAATGGCTGGAGACCAATGGGCTGGGCGGCTACGCCTCCAGCACCATCCTCAACTGCCACTCCCGCAAGTACCACGGGCTGCTGGTCACGCGCCTGCCCCGGCCGTCCGGCTGCTTTGTGCTCGTCTCCGCCCTCGAGGACGCCGTGGAGACGGCGGCCGGCCGCGCCCTGCCCCTGGCCAGCCATGAATACTGCGGGAACACCATCCACCCCGACGGGCATGTCCGCCAAACCCGCTTCGAGCAGGAGCTGATGCCGACTTTCACCTACGGCTGTGGCGACTTCACCGTCACCCGCCGGATCCAGATGATCCAAGGGCGCGACCTGACCCTGCTCCGCTATGACCTCACGGGCACTCCCCCAGGGGGCGGCGCGACCCTGGCCTTCCGCCCCCTGCTCGCCTTCCGGGACATCCATCACATCACCCGCGCCAATGGCACCCTGGACGGCGCCATCACCCTGCTCCCGGACGGGTTCAGCATCGCCCCCTATGCCGCCCTGCCCCGGCTGCACCTCCAAACCACCCCGCCGCCGGCCTGCACGCCCGAACCCGCCTGGTACTACAAATTCTTCTACGCCACCGACGCCCGCTACGGCCTGGAGCATGCCGAGGATCTCTTCACCCCGGCCCTGGTGCGCCTGCCGCTGGCCGCCGGCACGCCGGTCTACATCGCCTTGGCCACCGGACCGGTCAGCGAACCGCTGGCCGAGCTGTGGGCCGCGGAGGAGCAGCGCCGGCGCCGTGCCGCCACCGCCGACCTCGCCCGCCTCCCCGACGGCGCGGGGCTCGACGAGCCGGCCGTCCGCCTGGAACTGAGCCTGCACCGCGCCGCCCGCCAGTTCATGCTCCGCCTGCCCAGCGGCGGCGCCGCCCTGCACGCTGGCTACCACTGGTTCGGCCCCTGGGGGCGCGACACGCTCATCGCCCTGCCCGGCATCGCCTTCCTCAACGGCGAACGGGAGTTCGGCGCCGAAATCCTCAAGAGCCTGGCACGGCTGGAGAAGGAGGGGCTGCTCCCCAACTTCATCAACCCCGACGGCAGCACCGCCTACACCGCCGTCGATCCCTCCCTCTGGTTCTTTTGGGCCGTCCAGCAATATCTGGCGGGCGGCGGCAGCCTGGAGACGGTCCGGCGCGAGTTCTGGCCAACCATGCTCGCGATCCTGCGCAACTTCCAGCGCGGCACCCGGAGCGGGCTGCTGGTGGACGTGGAAAACGGGCTGCTCCGCGCCGGCGCGCCGGCGCTGGCGGTGACCTGGATGGACGCCCAGGTGGGCGGCCGCCCAATCGTCCCGCGCTGGGGTTACATGGTGGAAATCAACGCGTTGTGGTACAACGCCCTCTGTTTCGTCGAGGATCTCGCCCACCGCCATTTCCGGGAGACGCTGGAGGGAGTGCTGGACTCGGACGCCAGCATCCGGGTGCGCCACGCCTTCGTCCAGAAGTTCTGGAAGACCGACGGTTCCGGGCTCTACGACTTCGTCAACGAGTCCACCCAGGACGGCAGCCTGCGGCCCAACGCGCTCCTGGCCGTCTCCCTGCCCCATTCGCCGCTGAGCACGGAACAGCAGAAGGTGGTGCTCGCCGGCATCCGCCGCGAACTGTTCACCCCCTTCGGGCTGCGCAGCCTGACCCCGGCCGATTTGCGCTACCGCGGCGTCTGCCAGGGGGAAAGCTGGGTGCGGGAACTGGCCTACCACCAAGGCAGCGTCTGGCCGTGGTTCCTGCCCCACTTCGCCGAAGCCCTCTTCCGCGTCGAAGGGCGCACGCCGGAAACGGAAGCCCTGTTCCAGCCGGTCATCGCCGCCTTCGTCCAGCACCTGCGCATCGGCGGCGTCGGCTCCATCTCCGAAGTGTTTGACGGCGACGAACCGCACACCCAGCGCGGCGCCATCTCCCAGGCGTGGAACGTCGCGGAACTGCTGCGGCTCCTGCACCTGCTCACCCGCCCCGCCGCACCGGCCGCACCGTCCCAAGCGGAAACGGCCGAGGCGGCACCCGCCCCCACGCCCGCACCCGCACCAAAACGCCCCCGGCAAACCGCCGCCAAGCCCCGGACGGCCAAGGCCGCCCCCGCCAAACCCCGGGGCCGGCGCCCGGCCGCCGGCTGAACCGCCGATCCGTCCGTTTTTCCCTATCCTCATCCCCTTCCTCCCGAAAAGATCCCCATGCGCGCTTTTTGCTGCGACCCCATCCCCGGCCCCGGCCAGGAACTCCAACTCGCCGCCGCCGAGGCGTTCCATGCCGTCCGCGTCCTCCGGGCCCGCCCCGGTGACCGCTGCCGCCTGCTCGACGGCCACGGCACCACCGCCGAAGCCGAAATCCTGGCGGCCGGCCACCAAGGGCGCACGGAAATGGCCCGGCTGCGGATTCTCGCCCGCCAGTGCTGGCGGCCGCCCGCCTGCCGCCTCCGGGTCTGCATCGCCCCGCCCCGGGCCAAGCTCTGGAACCAGCTCCTCAAGGACCTCACCGAACTCGGCGTCGGCCAGATCACCCCCCTGCTCTGCGAATTCAGCATCGCCCGCCCCAACGCCCATGCCGCCAGCCATTGGCTCGACGACCTCCACACCGGCATGAAGCAGTCCGGCAACCCGTTCCTCCCACAACTCGACCCGCCCCGGACATTCGCCGCCGCCCTGGAAGCGCTGGCCGCCACCCCCGGCGTCTTCGGCGACCTGGCGGCCGACGCGCCGCCCTTCGCCTTCCCCCAGCCGGCACCGGCGGAATTCACGCTCTGGATCGGGCCGGAAGGCGGCTTCTCCCCAGCCGAACGGCAGGCGCTCCGGCAGGCCGGCATCGCCCCCCTCCGGCTCGGCAACTGGATCCTGCGCGTCGAAACCGCCGCCCCCGCCCTGCTCGGCTTCCTCCTCGGCAGTGCTCCCGACGCCTTCCGCTCCCACCCCGACGCCGGATGAGGTTCATGGGGCTTATGAGTCCTCTAAGTCCCATCTCACGAAGCCGCCTCCCAAGCCCCGGCGAACGGCAACTGCTGGAAAAGCTCGTGGCCTGCCACGGCACCCCCGGCGACGAAGCGGAAGTGGCCGCCGTGCTGCTCCAGGAATGGCACGCCGCCGGCTGGGCAACCGCCCGGCACGGCCCCTATGCCATCTCCGCCCGGCACCCGGCCGCCAGCCACCGCCGCCACCCCACCCTCCTGCTCTGCGCCCACATGGACGCCCCCGGCTTCGTCGTCGACCAGATCGGCCGCGCAACCCTCGGCCTGGTCCCTCTCGGCGCCATCCAGGCGGCGGACGGCGAAACCTTTGCCACCAGCCTCAAGACCCGGACCGGCCGCCACCCCCTCACCCTGCGCAAGCTGCCGGCCCACGCACCCGGCCAGCGCGACCGCTACGTGGCCACCCTCCCCGCCACCGCCGCCGCCACCACCGTCACCCTGGGCGACCGGGCCTGCTTCGACACCCCGCCCGTTTTCCGCCCGCGCGACGGCCACCTCGCCGCCCCCTTCCTCGACAACCGCCTCGGCTGCCTTCTCCTCACCATGCTCGCCCGGGAACTGCCCGCCACCGGCCGCGCCTGGAACGTCGTCCTCGGCGCCACCGCCTGCGAAGAACTGGGCGGCTTCGGCGCCCCCGTGCTCGCCGCCGCCAGCCGCCCCGACCTCGTGCTCTGCCTCGACGCCACCTACGAAGCCCCAAAAATGGGCGTCCGCCTCGGCCGCGGCCCCGTCCTCACCGTCACCGACGCCTCCGTCCTGCTCAGCCCCGCGGTGCGCGACACCCTCCGCGACTGGGCCGCCGCCCGCGGCCTGCCGCTCCAGCTCGAAGCCTACAACTACAGCGGCACCGACAGCAAGGCCTTCCCCCTCCACGGCCTGCCCGCCCCCGTCCTGCCCCTGCTCCTCCCCACCCGCGGCAACCACACCCCCCGCGAAGAAGCCCGCTGGTGCGACCTCCGCGCCCTCGCCGACCTCATCCTGGCCTTCGTCCAAAGCCCGCCAGCCGCCCTCGCCCGCCCCTGACCCCAGCCACCACCCACCGCTCGCGGCTCACAAAAAAAACTCGCCCCCCCCTGCGCCTTCGGGCGGCAAGGCCAGGAAACGCGGATCGAGCAAGTGCTCCGTCTGCACCGACGCCATGGACTGGAGCATCGCCTGGCGGATGGCGGGGAAGCGCGCATCCAAGTCGCCCAGCCACTGGCCGAGCAGGGCCCGGTCGCCATCCTGGGTGATCGCCGGCAGGTAGTCGCAGGCCCCGAAATCCGCGGCCCCCACCCCCGCCGCCGCCGCCGCCACCGCCTCCTGGATCAGCCGCTCGGGCGCCTCGCAAAAGGGGCGGATCAGCCGCTTCCGCCCACCGTCCGCCAGGACGTGCGGCCCCATCGTCTTCAGCCCGCCACCCCGGAAGAGCGACATCAGGAAACTCACGCACAGGTCGTCCAAATGCTGCCCGAGGGCGATGACGTTGCAGCCCAGGCGGTCGGCGGCGGCGTGCAACTGCCCCCGGCGCAGGCGCGAACAGAGGCTGCACGGCCGGGCCGCAGGCAATTTCTCCTCCAGGATCTCCTTGCCGGGGAAGCGGATGCGTTCGTAGTGCCAACCCTGGCGTGCGCAGTACGCATCGAAGGCCTCCCCCCGGAAGCCGCGGAACCCAAAGTCAATGTTCACCCCGACCAGCTCGAACGCCACCGGCGCCCGCTCCCGCAGCCGGGTGAGCACATGCATCAGCATGAAGCTGTCCTTGCCGCCGCTCAGCCCCACCAGGATCCGGTCCCCCTCCTGGATCATCTTGAACCGGCCGACTGCGTGCCCGGCCTTCTGGCAGAGCGTCGCAAAGGCGTCATGCCGCCGGCGGACAGGGCCGGCCGCCACCGCCGGGGCGGGCCTCGCGTCAGTCATGTTCATCCCAAAGCTGCTCCATTCATTTGCGCGAATTTGTGAGGATTTCTGGGAAAATTCTTCGCTCGGGCTTCGTGCCCTTCGCGCCTTCGTGGTGAATCCTCCACCCCAAAACCGGCGCCGGTTTGCAATCGGCGCAACTGGCAACAATGTATTGGCGAAAACTTGGATTGCCCCGGCCCCCATGAAACCCAAAAAGACCGCCCCCCTCCACATCGCCCCCGGACACCTCGTCTGCCCAACCTGCCTCGAACTGCTCAGCCAGGAAGACATCGAGGACTTCGGCCACTGCCCCTACTGCGACCACCGCTTCACCCACAACGACGACTTGGACGACTTCCTCCTCGCCCCCGTGGTCGAACAGTGGATGTGGATGCAGCAGAACCAGCCCGGCCCCGGCGAAATCCAGCTCCAAGCTTGAACCGGCACGGCCCCGCCCTCACCGGCAAGCCGCCAGCGCCCGCGCCAGCGCCGGCAGCGCCGTGGCGGCAAACCCGGCGGCGTTGAGCACGAACCAGTCGCCCAACGCCGCGCCGTCGGTTGCGAACTCCGCGGCGCCACGCACCGGCAGCGCCCGGGCCGTGGCCGTGGCCAGGAACCGCTCCGCGGCCGTGCCGGGCGGCAGCCGCACCCAGAGCCGCAACCCGCCCCGGGACGGCGCCACCTGGAACCCGGCCTCGCGCAACCCCGCCGCCACGGCCAGCAGCGCCGCGAACCGCTCCCGCTCCAGCGCCTCCAGCTCCCGCAGCCAGTCGTCGAACCAGCCGTTCGCGAGGAACTGGCACAACACCCGCTGGAAGAAGCCGGAAGTCATCAGGTCCGACTCCTGCTTGACCTGCCGCAGCAGCGCGGCGGTGCGCTCCGGGGCCAGGCAGAAGCCGAGGCGCAGCCCCGGCAGGAGAAGTTGGGAAAAGCTCTTGAGATGGATCAGGTCATCGCCCGGAGCGGCGCGCTGGGCGAAACCGGGCGGCCGCCCCAGCCCGTAGTCCAGGTCGCTGCCAGCGTCGTCCTCGACCAGGGTCACGCCATGCCGCCGGCAGAGTTCCAGCAGCCGGTCCATCACCGCCGGCGGCTGGCAGAACCCCGTCGGGTTGTGGTAGGCCGGCATGGTGTAGAACAGCCGCACCGGCCGGGTCTGGAACAGCCGTTCGACCACGCGCAGATCCGGCCCTTCCGGGGTGAGGTCGACCCCCTCGACCTGCGCCCCGGCGCGCTGCAAGAGCCGCAGCATCCCCGGATAGGTCGGCCGCTCCACCAGCACCCAGTCGCCCCGGCGGATCAGCGCCTGCACCAGCACGCTCAACCCCTGCTGCGCCCCGGAAATGACCACCAGCCGCTCCGCGGCCGCCGCGATCCCGCGCCCCGCCAGGTAGGCGCAGACCGCCGCCTTGAACTCCGGCAGCCCTCCAGGGTCGTCGTAGCCGAACGCCGCCGCCCCCGCGGTGGCCAGCACCTGATCCATGATCCGCCGCAGCCGTTCCAGCGGAAAGCGGGCGGCAACGGGGTCGCCGGCGCCCCCGCCGCCCCCGGCGGGCGGCGGCGGCAGCGCCGCCAACGGCGAAACCCGCGTCCCGCTCCCCACCCGCGCCGCCACCAGCCCCGCCGCCGCCAGCCGGCGGTAGGCGGCCGCCACCGTCAGCGGGTTCACCCCCAACTGCCGCGCCAGCATCCGGGTCGAGGGCAGCCGCGCCCCGGCCGCCAGCTCGCCGCCCGCCATGGCGGCGGTCAAGGCCTGGACGATCTGCGCCGCGACGCCACCGCCGGCTTCCGCCCGGGGCGCCAAGCGTATTACCACAGTTGCCGCGCCGCGCCTGCCGCCTGCCATCCGCTGGCCTTCCTTCCCTTGCCGGCTATAGTATTCGGCAACGCCGGCGCCACCGCCGGCCGCCCCGCCTTTCCGGAAAGTGTAGTACATCATTCCTGATCCGCAAGCCACGGAGAGCCACCCCATGAGCCCCGCCACCAACCCAACCCCCGCCGAGCGCACCCAACTCAACCGCCAGCTCGCCCAAATGCTCAAGGGCGGCGTGATCATGGACGTGACCAACGTCGAACAGGCCAAGATCGCCGAGGCCGCCGGCGCCGTCGCCGTCATGGCCCTGGAGCGCGTCCCCGCCGACATCCGCAAGCAGGGCGGCGTCGCCCGGATGTCGGATCCGGCCATGATCGAGGACATCAAGAAGCACGTCTCGATCCCGGTGATGGCCAAGGCCCGCATCGGCCACATCACCGAGGCGCGCATCCTCCAGGCGCTCGGCATCGATTACATTGACGAAAGCGAAGTGCTCACCCCGGCCGACGAGGAATGCCACATCGCCAAGGACGCCTTCCGCATCCCCTTCGTCTGCGGCGCCCGCAACCTCGGCGAAGCCCTCCGCCGCATCGCCGAAGGCGCCGCCATGATCCGCACCAAGGGCGAGGCCGGCACCGGCAACGTGGTCGAGGCCGTCCGCCACATCCGCACCGTGAACCGCGAGATCCGCCAGCTCCAGGGAATGCCCCAGGAGGAAGTCATGGGCTTCTGCAAGGCCAACGGCCTGCCCTACGAACTCGCCCTGGAGGTGCGCCGGCTCGGCCGCCTGCCCGTGGTCAACTTCGCCGCCGGCGGCATCGCCACCCCCGCCGACGCCGCCCTGCTCATGGAACTGGGCTGCGACGGTGTCTTCGTCGGCTCCGGCGTCTTCAAGTCCGCCGACCCCGCCCGCCGCGCCAAGGCCATCGTCGCCGCCGTCACCCACTGGCAGGATCCGGCCAAGCTGCTGGAAGTCTCCATGGGGATTGGCGAACCCATGCCCGGCCTGGAGATCAGCGCCATCCCCGAACACGAACGGCTGGCCGGCCGCGGCTGGTGACCAACCGGCGACGGCCCCCTCCCCGGAGATGCCCATGATCGGCGTCCTCGACCTGCAAGGCGGCGTGGTGGAGCACCTGGACCACCTGGAGCGGCTGGAAGTGCCGGCACGGCGCGTCAAGACCGCCGCCGAGTTGCCCGGCCTGGCCGGCCTGATCCTGCCCGGCGGCGAAAGCACCTGCCTCGGCCGCCTCCTCCGCCACCACGGACTCGACACGGCCATCGTCGAGGCCCACCGCCGGCACGGCCTCGCCATCTGGGGCACCTGCGCCGGCGCCATCCTCCTCGCCGCCCGCATCGCCGGCGAAACCCCGCACCTCGGCCTGCTCGACATCACCATCCGCCGCAACGCCTACGGCAGCCAGCTCGACAGCTTCATCGCCACCGCCGCCATCCCCGAACTCGACCCCGACCCCGTGCCGTTGGTCTTCATCCGCGCCCCGATCATCACCCACACCGGCCCCGGCGTGCGCGTGCTCCTGGAACTCACGGGGCGGATCGCCGCCGTCGAAGCCGGCAACCTCCTGGCCACCACCTTCCACCCCGAACTGACCCCGAGCCTGGCCTTCCACCGCCACTTCGCCGCCCTCTGCGGACTCCGCACTGGCCCGGCCCCCGCCCCCGCCTGGTCCCCCGCAAGCTGGACCCGCCTCGCGCCGATCCCGTGACACCCCCACCCCCACCCCCCCCCAAACTCGGCCCGACCACCCGGCAGGTGCTGGAACTGCTCCAAACC
>JBAZOO010000044.1:0-19267 GCA_041648735.1 Lentisphaeria bacterium | reverse complement strand
ACGGACAACTATAGCGGCGCGCGGAGAATGAAACGCATTTCGGGGTTTATGAAACCGTACAGATCATACCACAATTGCCCCCCGCGCAAAGCCCAAGCGGTCGAGTTATCCATCCATCTAACTCGCCGCATCTTCCGGTTTTCGCGGCCTCCCGGACCGGGCCGAATCGCCGCCTCTCACGCGGCGGAGTTCGGCCCGATCAGGGGCCTTGCGCGACCCTTGCAACCGGCCCGCTTCGCCTCCGCGCCGTGTCTGTCCGGCGGGGCGACTCGGGCGGCCGCCGCCTCACGATCGAGGCCGGGGCGCTATGTCCTTCCGTGCTGATCCGACAGCCAGCTCTTCGCCCGCGTCCTTCCGTCTCACGGCATCGCGGGCCGCCGCGACCGCCTTGCGGAAGTGCCGCCGGTCGATCTCGATCCCGATGAACCGCCTGCCCAGCGCGACGGCGGCGATCCCTGTGCTCGCCTGCCCCATGAACGGGTCCAGCACGCACCCTCCCTCTGCACAACTCATCTCGACAATGCGGAGCATCGCGTCGATGGGTTTGGGACACGGATGCGACTTGTCGCGACGACGCACTGCCGTGTTCGCAACAAAGTAGTCTCGATTGATCCTCGCAAACGGCCTGCGACAGGGGCCGTTCGACCAGAAGACAACCGGGTCCCAGGCGTGCCAAATCCGATTCGGTCTGATCTGGACGAAGTTCTTGCACGAGGCGAAGAGCCTCCAGCCGTTCGGAAACCACTCATGGAAACGCCCACAGTTTGGCATTCCTTGGAACACGAAGACCCAGCCGTCCACAATGATGCGATTGAACTCCCGCACCGCCGTCGATATCAGATTTCCATACTGATCCGGATCGTCAGGCCACGTGGCGCGAGAGAAACCGACACCGTACGGAGGATCAGTGACAACTGCATCGGCACACTGCGACGGAAACGTCGGAAGAACCCGCAGCGCGTCGCCCAGAATCAGCACGTGCGGCCCGATCTCGACTCGCTCCACCTTCACGCCTTCCTCCGCACCCGGCAGCCGTCCGCGTCGAGCAGGCGGTCCCAGTCCGCCCGGTGGGGCAGTGTCTTCTCGATCATGCCCAGGACGGGCTTGACCCCGTCCGCCACGCCCTTGCGTCGCGGCAGGAACATCACGCCGCCATCCGGGGCCGCTTCCGCCGGGGCCTGTGCCGCGATGGCCCGCGCGACCGCCAGCGCGTTGCCCCGCAGCCGCTTCGCCTTGCCGGCCGTCCGCAGCCAGCCCAGTGCGACCAGGCCCGCCACGACGGCCGCCACGCACGCCACGATCGGCCACGCCGAGCCCGAGGCGTTCACGATGAGCGTCCGGTCGCTCACGTCCCTCCCGGCCGTCCTGGGGCCGCTGACGGCCTCCGCGGGCTGGCTCGCCGGCCCGCTCGGGGCCGCCTGGTACCCGACCGCCTGGACCGCCCCCGGCGCGACCGCCCCCCGCTGCACAGTCGCCGTTGCCGCGATCACGGGTTGGCCGGCCGGCTGGCTCGCCGGCCCGAACTGGACGTCGACGTCGACCGCCCCCGGCGCGACATCGATGTCCGCCGCGCCCGGAGAGACGGCCCCCGGAGCGACGGCCGGCTGGGTCGCCGACGCGATCTGGACGACCGGCCCCTGGACGGGGACGGAGCACCCCGCCCCGACCGACAGCCAGATCGCCGCCAGGTACGCCGCCCCTACCAGCGCGAAGAGCGGCCAGCGGTCGGTCCGCGTGGATCGCCAGATCCGCCACAGCACCAGGCCGAAGAGGCCGAGCCCCACCGCGACGCCGCCCGCCGCGCCCAGGATCATGCTCGGGATGTCCCATCCGTGCGTCATGCGTCACCTCGCCTCGGTTCGCCGTCCTACAGCAGCGCCGCCGCGAAGGGCAGCAGGGCCTTGCCGACCTCGGCCCCGACCGTGAGGATCACGGCCATCGCCCGCCGCGCGTCGGTTTCCGCCGCGAAGGCGTCCCGCGCCCGCTCGGCGTCGGCGACGGCGCTGGCCACGTCGGCCGACGGCGCGACCGACGGCGTGATCGTCACCGTCACCTCGGGCAACTCGGGCAGCTCCTCGCCCGCCGCGCCGGCCTCCAGCTTCGCCAGGGCCGCCTGGATGGCCTCCGCCAGGGCCCGCGCCGCCGCGACCTGTTCGTTCGTGATGAGGGTCTTACTCATTGGCGTCCGCTCCCGTCGCCCCGTAGGCCTTCAGGACGGCCAGCGAGAAGTCCAGCGCCGCCTGCGCGGAGGCGACGGCCTGCTTCTCGGCCGACAGCTTGTCGAGGCGCGTCTGCTGGTCGCGGATGATCTGCTCGGCCAGGGCCTGCGTGTCGGCGCGGAGCTGCCGGCCCTGGAGGGCCTGGTCCCCGCCCTGGGACTCCAGCGACAGGCAGTACATCTCCACCGCCGGCTGCGCCTGGGCGACGTACTGGCCGATGATCTTCACGTCGGCCGTCACGAAGTCCCGCTCGGCCTGGCTCACGCAGCCGCCGAGCAGCGGCCCCGCCAGCAGGATGCACAGCACGCCAAGAACCGGAATCGCTCGCTTCATCGTTCACTCCTTCTGGTAGTCCTACCAACCGCTTCCGATCTCCTCATAAGCCGTCGATGCGCCGCGCGACCCGATCACGTAGACGGCGCAGTGAACCCAGCAATCTGTACCGCCGAGGTTGATTTCGAGGTCCCCCGACGTTTCGTTCACGTACATGCTCGCCACGCAACTCTCGTTGGGCGTGGTGGCGGCAACGATCATGAAGTTCAGCTCGCTCCATGGGCCGTTGCCAACCTTTCCCATCCCGCGAGATTCTGTCTTGTCGATCAGCCCCGCATATCCTTCCTGCGAAATGCGGAGCGCCCCGATCAGGAGCAGCGTGCGCCAATCGACGGTGTCATCGAGCGTGAACGTCTCCGATCCTTCCCCCTTGAAGTGATACCGCCACTGCTTCCCGTAGCCGACCGCCGACAGATCGACGGCCCCCGGCCGCGCCACCGGCGGCCGCCCCGCTGGCGTGCGGCCGTAGCGCTCGCCCGTCGCGTCGGGGCGTGTTCGCTGGAGCAGGCTCGGGATGGCCTTGTCGGCTTCTCTCATCGACTTCGCCTCGCTCCGCGTCAGTTCCCGCCGCCCACGTTGAGGATGCCGCCGCTCCCGCTGAGCTTCCCGGTCGAGTTCCCGTCCAGTCCCGCCCCGACGCCGAGCTTCCACAGGTTCGGGTCGCCCATCCCGCCGCCGGGGAGAACGACACGCCCGCCGATCTGCGTCAGGGAGTAGTGCCCAAAGGGTCTGGGCAGCGTGGCCGGAGTCCCCGTGACGACATGACCATCCGGGTAACGTGCGATCACGGTTCCTTCTGTCCCGACAACCTTCATCGTGGGAGGGCCACCCGTCACGTCCAGCGTGCAGTTCGCGTTCATGTAGAACGTGAGGTTCTGCGGCTGGTTGGCGTCGAATCCCTCCACGACCAGCTTGATCCCATAGCCGGAATGCTCCAGGTTGGGGTCCGCGAGCGGATTGAAGAGGTAGATATTCGCTTCCGTGAATCTGGTTCCCTTTCCGAAGACCACCCACCCGTCGTTGGCATCGAGTGTGTACTCTGCTGCCGCGATTAGAGGGCCAGTGACGCCAATGCCGTCCCCGAATCGAATCGGCCAACCAGAACTCTTTTTAGCGAACCAGATGCCCTGCGAGACATCCCACTCTCCAGAACCTATGTAAATCTGCGCATTTCCGTCCAAGTACGCTCTCGTGTTCCCGGCTGGAGTTTCCACGAACAGCATCGGAAGATAATCGTCGAACCCGATTCTCATTGGAGGCATCGTTGCGCCGGTCGCAACCATCCCGTTGATGTTCGACGTGTCGAATTGCGACGCATCCAGTGCGTCTCCAGCCCAAACGATCCACTCTCCCTCGACAGCGCTTCCCATATTGACGATCCCGCCCTTGGAGATCTGAATCTTGTTGTAGGTGATGTCCTTCGCCAACCCAGCGGCACTGGTGCATGCTATTGTGTCGAAGACACGGCAGATCAGGTGATCGGGTCCAGTGGCCGGGAAACAGGGACCGATCAGGTAGACATTCCCATCCACGAAGTCCGTGTTCCCGTCCGGCACGGACGCGGCCAGCGTGTGCGCGGCGTCCGAGAACCAGAAGTTCGGATCGTTCCACGAGTACCCGTTCGCGTCCGCGTACCAGTACCGGCGCACGTCCACGATCTTGCGGGTTCCGCGGTTCGCGTCGCGCGGGCCGTACCAGTTGCCGTCCGCGACGATAGCCGGGTCCACTCTGGGCAAGGCTCCGCCAGCCTCCACGTCCACGTCGTTCGGGTCAATTACAGGCACGACTCCGCGCACCTGGCCGTCAAGGCCGGTGTTGGCATCCTCGCTCAGGTAGTTCCCATCCCCAGACCACATATCATCCCATCGCCCGCCAGCGGAAGCGATCGTGGTGTTCGCGTCGCCCTCCTCCGCCAACCCCCAATCGACCTTGTCCTTCAAGACAGCGTTCGGATCATCCGTGGCGACAAGTGGCACGGCGCGGTACACCATCGGCGTCGAGTCGGCGGAGTTCTGGAGCCAGTTGACCTTGACGTTGGGGTCGAGTCTGACGCATGAGTACTTGTTCCCAATCCACGCCTTGCCGATGTTCGCGGCGGGGATGTCGCCAAGCACAAGCGTGCCCACCGCTGCGGCCGTCGTCCCGCCCAGGCTGATCGCGGCCGCGTTGGCGTCCGTCGCCCATGCCCGCTGCGCGTTCACCGTGACAAGCCCATTGGAGCCAGATGCTTCGATGGCGACCGCTCCAGGCCCTGTTGCTACCGCGTTGCCGTCGTTGATCGTGCCGGCCCGGTCGCTGTAGATGGCGGCGGCCCCGGAAGCGGATGCGTAGGCGTCAACACAGGTCACGGTTGTTCCGGCAAGGTGAATGAAGATCGCGCCCAGCCCGTTCCCGGCGTACACGTTCCGGCAGGCGATTGTCGCCAGATTGCCGGAGGTGGTATTATAGATGCAGGCCGCCGTGACGGAGCCGGACACCGTGCCGGTCACGTCGCCGCACGATAAGCTGGTAAGTGGCCCTGTGTGGCCGTAAATGAGCGTCACCGTCCCCGCGTACAGGTTGGCCTCTCCAAGGTTCGCCGTTGCGGATTCGGCGGTGAACGCGAGGTTCCCGTCTGACGCGGCACTGTTCCCGTCCTCCCACGGAAGGTCTCGTGCCGCAATCGCCGCGACGCCCGCGAACGGCCCCACGTCCAGGCGGAGTGTGCCCACGACGAAGATGCGATCTCCGGCAGCCGGGGGGTTTCCGCCTGCGCAGGTGGACCAGTTGGCGTCGGGGCCAGGCAGGCAGATGTCCGCGCCGCTGGCCGTCGCGAGGAAGCACGCGGCGGGAATCAGCAGCAGGCAGACATACAGAATCGCGAGATCAAGTCGCTTCATTGTTTCACTCCGAATCGCTCAGGGATGTAGCCGTATGCCCCCGCCGTGCGGTTCATGCGGACCCCGTTTGGATCAAGGCCGCTCATCATCGTGCCCGACTTCCAGACGGGGGAGAGGTTGTTGACGCGGAAGCCCTCGCGGGTGTTGGGGTCCGCGACAGCCCAGCCGGGGTCCGTCTCCGTGAACGTGCTGTGTGCGTCGTATCCGAGGCCCTGCCACTCTTCCGCCGTCCGCGTCCCTGTCCCCAGGGCGTAGAAGTCGGCCGTCGTCGGGTCGCCGACGAAGTAGTTCCAATTCACAGTCAGCGCGACCGAGTTGCTGTCGCGATAGACGAAGTACTTGCAGCCCTTGACGATGTTGTTGCGCACCACGCCGTTGCGGATGAAGATGGCCCCGCGAGCCCCCCAGTAGTCGGGGAAGAGGTTGGCGTTATAGATCGTGTTGTTCTCGACGATGACCTGTTCGCTGACCGCAGCCGAGACGGCCGAGCCGCCGATGTTCAGGAAGATGTTGTTGCGGATCGTCGCCGAGCCCTTGTAGACGGTGATCCCGCCGGCGTTCGTGATGGCGTGATTCGGCTCCGTGTCGTGAATGAAGTTGTTGACGAACGTGTTGTCCCCGCTGGGGTTGTTCCAGTTCTGGAAGAACTCCACGGCGGAACAGCAGTGGTCGATCTCCACGCCGTCCACGGTCCAGTTGGAGGCATTGGAGTTGCCGATGGCGTGTGCGTCGGCGTCGTAGTACGCCCAGCCCGCCTGCCAGCCGAAGTGATGGAAGTGCCCGCCCCGGATCGTCCACCGCGACGGGGCCGTGTTGACGATGTTCGGGTCATCGAGCCACGCGATAGACCCGACGCCGCCTACCGCGCCGGGCGCGTGCGAGAACTCGCAGTCGACGAACGTCCAGTCGTCGTTCCCGAACCCGCCATAGATGAGATAGGAGTTCCCTCCGCTGGCATACCTGGCCGTGCAGGTGTCCCAGGTAATGTGCGTCGCGTTGGCGTATCCAGGAGTACTCGTGGTGTCCAACGGGAATCCCCAGAACGTCAACTCCTTGAACGTGATATAGGACTGGTTCGCGATACCGAATCGGTATCCAGCGCCGGAGGGGTACACCCTGAGCCCGTTGTTGGGGTCGGCCCCGTCCGATAGCTTGACGAACGTACCCGTGTCGCCAAACGCGAATCCGTTGGCGTCCGTGTCGAGCATGAGGATGTTGGGGTCCTCACGCGAGAGAGTCGCCAGGGGGAGGATGTGTTCAAGGTTGGCGTCGCCCAGGTAGCAGGCCACGAGCCCGCTGTACTCTTTGCTGTACAGGTGATACCCGTTCCCGTCCGGCCCCGACCACGTTCCGCCGTAGGGCCCCCGGAAGTTGTAGAGGATGCCCGGATCGTCTTCGTAGTCTCCGCGAATGGTAATGACGTTCGCGGCGGTCCCGCTCTTGCCGACGACGAGCGTCTTCGCGATGGCCGTCGTGTTGACCCAATTCCCGCAGAGGTACACGCTGTCCCCGGCAGCGACGGAGTTGCACAGAAGCTCATTGGCGTCCTTGTACGCCCCGCGATTGGCGTAGTCCGCGCCAGTCGCCGCCCCGTTCCCGTCGCGGCTGTAGTAGTACGTCGCGGCGTGGGCCGTCGCGGTCAGGCAGAGGAGGATGGCGAGGGCGATGATCCGCTTCACTTCTTCACTCCGTCGATCACGTTCCCGCCGCCGGCGTAGACGACCCCGTAGGGCTGGCGGCAGGCGGAGAGGTCGTTCCCGCTGGCCGCCGAGTTCTTGGCCCAGAGGAGGATGCCCCGGTCGGCAGCGATGACGTTGTTCTTGATCGTGACCCGCTCGCAGAACCGGCTGCCGAGTGCCGACCCCGCGCCGGGCCCGTCCGCGTACACGCCGATCCCGTTGGGGTAGTCGATCCGGTTGCCCTGGATCAGGATTCGCTCGGTGATAGGCTCGCCGGGGAAGCACTCGTTGAGGTACACAGCCCCGTCGTCCGCGCGGTTCGGCTCGCCCAGGCCGAGGCCCTGCATCACGCAGCCGGTGATGTTGGCGTCCGTCGTCCCGCCCCAGAAGACGACGCAACGGCCGCCACGCTGGTCGCGGAAAGTGCAGTTTCGGATGACGACGTTTCGGCAGCCCCAGAGCGAGATTACTTTCCCCGTCACCCACTGGCCGTTGCCGCTGAGCGGCGCGAGTCGGTCACAGCCGGTGAAGGTGCAGTCCTCGATCAGGACGTTGGACTCCTGAATCAGGTCCAGTGCGCCCAGGCCGAAGTTGCTGAACGTGCAGCCCCGGATCGTGAGTCCGTCGCCGCCGGAGGCGACCAGCGCGAACGTGTTCCCGTCCCTCGCGGTGATCGAGTGGACCGCCTGCCCCCTCCCGCCCTTGAGGGCGACGGGGTAGGTCTTCGGCTGCGGCTCGCAGCCGGCGAGAGCGGCGGCCGCGAAGGCGGCCAGGCAGGCGGCGATGGCGGAGGCGCGGCGCATGGCTCTACTGCTCCATCACGATCAGTGTCGCGTAGATGGTCCCGCTGCTGGAGATCACCCGCAGGGCCTTCAGGTCGGCGACCGTCATCGTCATCGTCCCGACGCCGGCGGCCGGCCACTCAGGCGAGGTCGTCGCGGAGGCCGTCGCGCCCATCTCGCAGCGGATCTGCCCGGTCGTTCCGTCCTCGCGGACGATCCCGAAGGCGGCCAGGCCGTCCGGGACCATCGCCGAGCCGGCCGCGTTCACGTTGGGGTCGATCAGGAGGCGGCTCGTCGTGTCGATCGTCAGGCGGTACATCGCCTTGACCGTCCCCGTCCGCGAGTACGAGTAGAGGTTCGCGTTCGCGGGGGAGGGCTCGGCCTTCGCGAAGGGGGACGCCAACACCGCCAGGACCAGGGCCACGAAGCCCACCGCGCAGCAGGTCAGCACGGCCGCTGCAAGCACCCTGCCTGAGTTCTTCATTCGCACGATCATCATCGTTCTCCCGCCGCGATCGTCACACAGCGCTCGCCGTTGGCTCGCGGCTAAACCGTCTTGTCGCCTCTGACCTATGACCTATGACCTACGACCTATGACCTTCCGCCGACTACCAGCTTCCTTCCATCGCCCGCGACAGGCCGAGCAGCCGGTCCGTGTCCAGGCCGATCACCATGTTGTGCGTCTCGGGCGTGAGGTGAAAATGGATCGCCACGATCCGCGGGTAGCGGGCCGTCTCGCCCGCATTGGTCTGCAGCGAGTAGGCGATTCCGTCGATCGCCGTCACCACGTCCGACAGGCCCAGGGCCTCGTCGGGCCATTCGATGGGCAGGCTCGCCTCGATGCTCCGCCCCTCGTAGGCGTCCTGGTACGCCGTCGCGACGGCCGTCAGGCGGGCGGTCGCGTTGGCCTCCGTCTCCGTGTCCGCGACGACGCCGTAGGCCGACAGGGTCGTCCCGACCAGCGTCTTGATCTGCCCCAGGGCCTCGCGCTCGACCCACTCGCTCTGCGGGAAGCACGTCCCGGCCGACGCGCGGATCGCGGACCCGACGACGTTCCGCTCCGGCCCCTCGATCGTGCACGTCAGGCGCATCTGGACAAGGTTCGTCTCGTTCGCGACGTCTTCGGCCAGGGCGTAGAACAGGTTCTCGGTGTACTCGTCCGTCCAGCCGACCGGACGGATGTCCGCCAGGTTGCCGACCGTCAGCCGCACGCCGAGCCGGTCCTTCAGGACCTCGTAGCCGTTCACCGCCTGCCAGTTCGTCCCGCCGTCGAAGGTCACCTCCAGGAGGCTCTCGTGCGACGGTCCGCTCGTGAGCTGGTACAGCCGCGAGAGGCACGGGCGTGGCGGGTACGGCATCTGCGGCCACGTGGCGGCCGTCTCGCCGGCGAGGTCCGCCACGTCCGGCACGGCGATGTAGTACGGCGAGTCAGAGTAGCGGCCGTCCGTGTTGGCGTCCCAGAGGCGGCCGACGTCCGCGTAGCCGGGGAACTCTGTCCCGCCCTGGCAGTAGGTTGTGAAGTAGTCGCTCTCTTCGTCGGGGTCCGGCAACTCGGCTTCCTCGCCTGTGGGGATCGCCAGGCGGGACGAATCCCACGCGCGGCCGAGCGGGATCGTGATCTCGTACAGGCTCCGCCCGCCCGCGACGACCGGCGCCGTCACGCACGAGGCGGAACTCTCCGCGACCTGCGCCGCGAAGAGGTTCGTCAGCGTGAGGTCCAGATCGGCCCGCGTCCAGGTCTCCGTCTCCGCGTCCCACGTCGGGGCCTGGTGCTTCACCGTCCTCTGCGTCCCCGCGTGGCGGGCCTTGATCGCGATCGAGACGACGGGCAGGTGATTCACCGCGTCGATCGTGTAGCTTTCCCACAGGTCATAGCCCGCGCGGTCGCACGCCGCGCCCAGGGCAGCCCATAGGCCCATCCCGTCCACGGACAGGACGATGGGCTCGGCGCGGGCGTAATCGGCCTCGCCCAGCGAGGCGTTATCGATCCACGTCTGCGCGGCGTTGTGCTGCCACATCAGGTAATCGAGGATGTCGCTGATCGTCCAGGCGACCGCGCTCGGATCCTCGTCGTAGGTGAAGACCGGCACGCCCCCGGCCGGACCGCCGACGAGGGCGACCTTGTCGGCCGCGCGGTTGGGCTCCCCGCCCGCGTTGAACGAGCACGGCAGTCCCGAGAAGTGACGCAGGTCGCCGCCCTTGTCCAGCATGTAGCGGCCGTAGACCCGCCAGGCCACGTCGGCCGAGAGCCGCCGCGCGGTCCCCACGGCCGTGAGCAGCGCCTGCGCCCCGCGGGAGAATCCCCAGTGCACGTCCGTCAGGAACCCCGCGAACAGCACGACGCGGTCCGCCTCGTTGCCCGCCGTCTCGCGGGAGATGATCGCGATCTGGTCGTCGCGGCTGACGTAGTCCGCCCAGTTCCAGGGCCAGTCGTCGAGCGTCGCCAGGTCGATCTCGACCTTGGCCGCGTGGACGCGGGGGCAGAGGAGCTGCTGCACCGCGACGGGGAGCAGGTTCGCGTCGAGCGTCCACTCGCCCCAGTCCGTGGCGGGGTCGCAGCCCGTCCCTGTGTGGGCCTTCCGCCACACGTCGTAGCCTTGCGCCGTCCTGGTCAGTACTCTTGCCATTCGCTCCGGTCCGCCAATCCGCAATCCGAAATCCCAAATCCGAAATCGCCGTTCCTACGGTCGCCCGGCGAGTTCCACGCCGGCGAGTTCATAGGTTTCCCAGATCTGCCACGTCGAGCCCGAGTAGCCGTACTGCCGGGGGCCCGGGACGAAGCTGGTGATCACGAGGTAGCTGCCCGTGCGGCCGACGTCATCCTCCCACGTCTGGGGGACGCCCGAGTCGCGGAGGGACTGGATGGCCGCCTCGATCGCGTTCATCGCCGTCTTGGCGGTCGCGAGCACGGCGTCGCTGACGCGGAAGAGCGGCGGCTCGCCGTGGGCCCCGACGATGCGGAAGGCCATGCCGCCGGAGGCCAGGACGATCCGGCCCTCGCCGGTCGCGCCGACGCTCGTCAGCCGCTTCTCGACGAGCGGCTTCTCCAGCCAGTGCCACACGTGGCCGCCGCTGCCGAGCAGGTCTGTTCCGCCGATGTTCTCTGCCACAGCGCTCGCCTTCGGCTCGCGGCTAAACCCGCGAGCGGTTCACGTGCCTACGGTGCCTGCTGCTGCCGCCGCGCCCCGGCGGCGTCGATGCCGTCCAAGTTGTAAAACTGGTTCCCACCGATGTGGACGTTCGCGGCTCGTGGAAGAACTCGCATCTCCCGCGTGCCGCTCCCCGCGAACCAGCCCGCCTGCTCGTAATATTCGCGGCCAATCTCCATTCCCGACAGCAGAGGATGCTTTCCGACCATCGCCTCGGCTTCCGCTTGTCGCGACCCGCTCGCAATGTCGAAAAGGTACTTGAACATCTCCGATGGTGACTTCCCCTCCAGGGGGGCAATCCGTCCCACGATTTCGGAAGCGGACATCGCCTTCGGCTGCGCCTCGATCCTTTCCAGCGCGAACAGCGCCGCGAGGTAATTCGAGTCCCCTGCACCATAGCCTTCTTTGACCGCCCTCTTGCCGATGGCCTCTGCTCCACGCCCGCCACTCTTGGCTAGTTCCGCATTGACGTAGCTGATTCCAGCCTTTCCGAGTCCGTATTCCCCGGCGATGTCGAGCGCCTGTGCGGCGTAGGCTTCCGGGTCCCCACGCCCGCGAGAAGCACGCGCGGCCGCCTCGATCAGGGCAAGATACGCATCCGCTTGGCGTTTCAGAGACTCCGTCAGGTCCTCGGCCTTCCTCTTCGTCTCGGCCTGGTGTTCGTTGTACGAGGAGATCGCCAGGCTCATCGCGCCGACGGCCGCTCCGATGAGGCCGAACGCGACCCCCGCCGTCGTCGTCTTGTTGGCCAGGACGTTGATGATGTCCGCCGCGACCGACGCCTCCGGTCCCAGGGCCTTCAGCTCCGCCAGGAGCGCGCGGTCCCGCATCCGCAGCTCCTCGCTCGCCGTCGCGGCCAGGTCGCTGGCCTTGGCCTTCTTCTCGACGCCGCCGGCGGCCTCCGTGGCGGCGCCGGTGACGGCTTTCTCAGCGGCCGCGACGCCCTGGAGCTGCGCCTGGGCCTCGCGGGCCCCCGCCGCCTGCACGTTGATTTTCAGGTCTTCAGACATCGTCGCTCACACGGAGAGAAGTCCAGTGGCAGCCGGCTTCCGGGAATCCGCAATCCGAAATCCGCAATCCGAAATCCGAAATCCGCAATCGCTACGCCTCCGCCGCGTCCACGATCATCTGGGCCAGGACGTCCGTCTTCGTCGCGGTGCAGGCGATCCCTCGCACGCCGCAGCGGGGCGGCTTGGCGCCGGGGGCGTCGGTCGGCGGGACGTCCAGGCCCTGGACGCACTCGACGAACTTCACGCCCTTGAACGTCCGCTTGCGGAGCGTCCCGTCGCTCGCCTGGTACCCGACGACGCAGTTCGCGGCCGCCTGGTCGATCAGGGCCAGCAGCGCCGCCAGGTCCGTCCCGTGCAGCTCGACGAAGAGGCGCATCGCCGTCGTCAGCGTCGCCGCGCGCCCGGTGGAGCCCGACCCGCCCGGATCGTTCACCGCGACCGGCTCGATGTACCAGCGGCAGTGCGTGATCCCGCTCACCTCGTCGGTGGGGCACTTCGCGTACCGCGCCTTCATCACGTTCAATTCGCTCATCGCTCACCTCAGGCACAGGTTGGAAACCTGTGCTACCTCATGCCGCCGCCAGGATGTCCGAGAAATCGTTGTCCGCCGCGAAGCGGGCGTACCCGCGGATCCCGATGAGGCCCGCCTGCCCGCCGGCGTCCTTCTCGTTCGCCTGCATCTGCCCGGCGACCTCGCAGAAGTCCACGTCCTGGATCGTCAGCGTCTCGCTCGCGCCGGCCGCGCCCAGGACCGTCAGGACCACGTCGCCGGCGGCCGAGCCCAGGAGGGTCATCAGCGTGAGGTCTTTCGTCCCGTGCAGCTCGACGGCCAGCTCGCGGTACGTGACGATCGCGTCGGCGTCGAACTGGGCCTCTGCGTGCCCGCGATGGACGCTGAACTGCGTCCGTGGGACGATCTTCGCGAAGCGGACGCCGTCGACGGCCGCACCGCCCTTCGTAGCCGACTTCAATGCGTAGACGAATTCCGCCGCCATGATTCATCTCCTGTTCGGTGGCACAGGTGTTCAACCTGTGCGGCACCATCAACTCGTCGTCTTCAGCGGGTCCGCGACCCGCGCGCGGAGCGTTCCTTCCGCCCCGCACTTCTGGAACTGTCCGTTCGCGAGCGGCAGGACCGCGATCTCCCACGTCGGCTGGTCGATGCACCCGCCGGCCGAACCGCCGGCCGCGTACGTCGCGATCGCCGTATCCACCTCCGCGACGGCCGCGATGATCGCCGCGTCCACGTCCGCGCCCGTGTCCACCAGGAGCCACAGCTTGAGCTGGCAATCCCAGATCTCGTCCTGACGGCGAAGCCCGGAGAGGACCATGCCCAGGCACGGCCGCACGGGCGAGGCCATCAGATTCGGGATCTCTCGGCCGAACGCGCGGAGCGTCTTGCCCGGGCCGACGAGCTTGTCCAGCTCCGTCGCCAGGCCGTCCAGGACCGTCTTGAGCCGGTAGGTTGTCACGGGCTCGGCCATCAGTTGATCCCTCCCCCTCCCGGCCACAGCTTGCCCAGCTCGGCCCGGAACGCCTCGGTCATCTGCGGAACGGCGTCGGCGACGGCCTGCTCCCACCAGCCGACCGCCGCCGTCACGCTGGAGACGAGCACCCAATGGACGACGATGCTCCGGACGTACTTCGCGCCCTTGCGGCCGCCCAGAACCTCCTCGATCAGGAGGGGAGGCTTGCCCTGCTTCCGCCGCGAGACGAGGACCAGGCCGCTCTGCTCGCGCGGCGAGCGGAACGACCGCGCCGCCGCCGAGACCGGGATGGCCAGCGCCTTCGCCCGGACCGGGTAGACGCCCTCGTTCTGCGCGCTGGCGTACCCGCAGCTCGGATGATTGGCCGGGATGCCCATCGCCCAGAGGCCCTCGCCCTCGTCGATGGGCCATGCCATCATGCCGCTGGCGACGCCGCTGGCCGGGTTCCGCGCCTTGAGGCGATAGGAGCCCGTCACAAGCCCGGCGGCGACGACCTCGGCCCCGACGCCGGCCGCCGCCCCGATCGCGGCATTGGCGGCCGCCTGGAGGCCGGCAGCGGCCGCCTGGTCGGCCTCGACCTTGCGCCGCGTCTCGTCCGGGATGGTCATCAACACGATCATCAGGCCGTCAGCCTCCTGTACCGCCGGCAGACCTCGACGGTCGCCGGGAGCAGGGCGCCGGGTTCCTGCATCGAGACGTTCCCGCCGCCCGCGCCGGCCGACTGCACGCCCGGCGCAAGGCGGTTGCCGTACCGGTGCGCGGCCTCCGACAGGCAGGCCAGGCGGAGGTCCGCCGGGACCAGCGTCTGGTCCGTCGCCTCCGACCAGTGCGTCGTGTCGCTCGCCGGGGCGGTGTTCTCCTCGCCCTCGGCGGGGGCCGTAACGGCGACGATGCAGTCATAGACGACGCCCTCATCCTCGACCTGGGCGCCCTTGAGATAGGCCGCCGTCTCGCTCCACGCGGCGATGTCCGGGTACCCGGCGGTGTAGACCACGCGGACGCTCGGCTCGCCGGGCCGCCCGGCCAGCCAGCACCCCACGCGGTGGAGGATTCCGCGAGCCTCATCCACCCAGAAATCGGTGTCCTCGGTGAGGTCCGTCTCGTCGTCGAACGCCCCGTCCAGGGCCTCGACGACCTCCGTGATCGAGACGATCGGGAAGACGGGAAGATACAGCGAGTGCTGCGCGGGCTCGGGCGCGGCGTAGAATGTCCGCGACGCCCGCTCCAGGGCGCGGCCCGCGCCGGACGGTCCGCACATCGCGGAGGACACTTCCTCCAGGATGGCCGTCAGGGCGTCGTCCAGCGTGGTGTCCGCCGTCGCGATCCCGAGCTTCGCCTTGAGTTGCGCCAGTGTCGCCAGCATCTTTTCACCTGCCCGATGGCCCGCCGAAGTCCCGGCGGACCGGTCGGTCGTCATTCGGCCTTCAGCGGCCGCAGATCCAATCGCTTCCCGGCCTTCGCCGTCGCGATCTTGCGGAGCGCCTCGTCGCCCAGGGCCTTTCGCGCGGCCTCGATGTCCACGCGGAGGCAGCTCTCGATCTGCTCGGGCTCCAGGACGCCGGCGAGCTTCGCGACGGAGACCCGCAGCGTCTCCGTCTCGACCAGGTCGGCCACGCCGTGCGCGCCGCTGGCGGTGGCGAGGCCCGCTTCCTTCAGGAGCCGCGCGACCTCCGCCTTGGCCTTCGTCAGCTCGCCGGCCGCGCGGATCGAATCGCCGCGCAGGAACCAGGCGGCGTCCACGGCGTCCGCCAGCTTCCGCATGAGTTCGATCTTGCTGTCCGCCATGTCATCGCTCCGCCGCGCCGCGAGGGCGCCGGATCGGGGGCCGGCGATCTGGGAACCGGCCCCGGATCGGGCGCCCCGAGCGCGGCCACAAGCCGCGCCCAGGGCGACACCGCAACTCGCTACGGGGCGACCGGGCCGATCTTCGCGCCATCGGGGGCGTCGGCGACGATCTGCACGTACGCGGGGCCGAACGCGACCGCCTGCTGGCGGGGGATTACGCAATCGGCCGGGATCTTCTTCTCGCCGTCCATCGTGGGGGCGATGCGCGTCCCGCCCACGGCGATCGCCGCGATCACCTTCACGCGGACCATCGGCGAGCCCTTGAGCTGCGCCTGGATCGCCGCGCGCTTCTTCGCACGCTCTTCCTTCGTCCGTCCGTCGATCATTGCTGTCTCCTCATCCGCAGCCCTTCGGGCTTGCGGCTAAACGGTCTCACTCTCAACTCGTCGCGCAGGGGCCGGTCACTGCCCGGCTACGGCGTGACCCAGCAGCACATGATGTAGACCTTGACCTGCGTCACGTCGACGAGGGTCACGTCCACCGTCAGGTTCGTCCCGGCCGCCACCTTGTCGTACGCCTCGATGATCGTCGCGGCCCGCTCCACGCCATTGTCGGCGTTGTCCAGGGCCAGGGCGCCGCAGAGGGCGTTGTTCCCGTTCTTCACGACGACGGTGTTGTTGGCGTCGCTGGAGGCGTCATCCTGGACGGTCCAGACGTCGATCACCTTCAGGGCCTTGCCGGCCGGGACGATCCAGGAGATGTCCCGATTGGCGTCGGCCCAGACGATGAACGGGATGCCCGGCTCGGTGTCCTTCGTGAGCAGCTCGACGCCGCCGGGCTTGAGCGCCACGCCGCCGGCCTTCAGAACGATGCAGTCCACCTTGGGGTGATAGGTCGCGTTGCCGTCGACGCGGGTCGTGAGGGCCACGGCCGCGATCGTCTGGGCGGTATTGGCGTCCGTGTTGACGGGCTCGGCGTAGCCGGAGAGCCCCGCCGTCAGCATCTGCCCGGCGGTCACGCTCGCGCGGGTGCCGACCCGCGTCCGCGTGCCGGGGGCCGCATAGCGGAAGGCCCCGGTATTGAGCGCGTTGGACTCGGCCACGCCGAGGATCGCGTCGCTGGCGGCGGAGGCCGCCTTCGCGTTGCCCTCGGCGGTGATCTTGACGAACTGGCCCTCGACGATCTGCCCGTCGGCGCGGGCGGTATAGGCCGTCACAGTGTCGGCGGCGCGGGCGTCCGGGCCGGACAGGGACGCCATCGAGAACACGAAGGCCCCGAGCAGGATCAGCCACAGGGCCGCATAGAGGTTTCGATTCTTCACGGTGCTTGCTCCTTGGTTCTTCGCTCGCCTTGGGAAGGGCCCGGCCGTCCGGGCCCCTCCCTCGGCCGTAACACTGGTGCGCTCACAGGCGCTGGGTGGTCGCTGGATCAGCTATGGGTGATGGGGATCACCAGGGCGCTGGTGTCCACTTCCTGGATGTCGCCTTCGAGGATCGCGCGGCAGGCCGTCTGGTCGGTGAGGAACCCGACGCTGGCGTCCACGTCGAACTGGAGGTCGTGGACCATGCCGACCGCGTGGGAGCGCCGCAGCGACCCGAAGGCCGCGTACTTCGCGCTCGTGGTGCAGGCGGAGGCCGCCGGCATCTTCTGGCAGACGGCGATGGGGAACCCGTTGAGGTTCGGCGGGATCCCCGGCGTGTCGCTGCTGTTGTAGAGGGCCGGGTAGCCGCTCGACGTGCGGATGGCCTTGAGGGTCATCAGGACGGAGAGCGACATGATGTTCTCCGCCTCCCGCATGGCGTAGTCCTTCGTCAGGCCCGCCTGGGCGAGGTCGTAGTCGCCCGCCGTGATCTCCGTCAGCGTGTCGTGGTCGTCGACCGGGGCCACGGTGGAGAAGTTGCTCGACTGCAGGAAGCCGGTGATCCCGCCGTAGGTGCTGGAGCCGTCGCCGTTGACCAGGGCGTCGTCCAGCATGTCCGACAGGTACCAGGCGAGTCCGCTGGAGACCCACTGGCCCACGTCCGCCAGGGTCGCCCCGCGGAAGTACTCGTTGGCCAGGTAGATCAGGCCGAAGAGCTTTTCGGCCGAGAGCGTGACGTACGCGAGGACCGGGGCCGAGTGCGTCGGCTGGGTCGCGGGGCTCGTCCAGTACGCCTGGAAGCCGGTCGTCTCCCGCAGGAGCTTGACGGTCGGGACGGGCATCGGGACGCGCATGCACTTGGGGAACAGGACGCCCGCCGCCTCCACGTTGCGGATGATCTCGGGCCGGAACTCGTCGGCGAAGAGGTAGCTTCCCGTCCCGGTGCCGGGCGTGAAGTCGGCCTTCTCGCGGCCCATCTGGTTGTCCTTGATGACGCCCTCGGCCATCTCGCGGACGCGGAGGCTGAGCATGTCCATCCCGCCGGGCCGCAGCGCCGCGACCCGGTAGAGGACCAGCGAGGCGAACCGCTCGGCGGTCTTGTCGCTGAGGAAGCCCCGGCCGTCCTTGAGCATCTCCAGCCGCTCGGTCCGTCCGCGCGGAGTCAGGACGCTGTCGGCCCCGATCTGGAGGCCCATCTTCTGCCACTTGCGGGATGCCTCGGCCTGGTCGTCGATCTGCTTCTGGAGCTGCGCGAGGCGGCTCGGCAGGCCGGCCAGGCCCTTGCCTTCGTCGCTCTCCATGAACTGCTTGGCCTCTTTGAGCTGCTGGGCCATCGCCTTCTCGTCGCGCTCGGCGGGGGCCAGCGCGAGCTGCGCCATCAGGGCGCTCCACACGTTGAACAGTTTCTGCATGGTCGTTGTCTCCGGGCCGCGAGGGCGCGGCCCCGCGTCACCGCCACAGGTCCGCGGCGGCGGTCAGTTCGGCGGAGGTCTTGCGCACCGCCTTCGCATCCGAAGGGCTTTCGCCCGCGCCACGTTCCGCGCCGTCCTCCCTTGCGCCGGCCGCTTCGGAGTGCGTGCCGGGACGGGGATTCACGGTGTCCGGGATCATGGCCTTCACGTCGTCGAGTTCGGCGAGCAGATCCTCGCGGAGCCCGCCGATCAGTTCGCGGATCAGCTTCTCCAGGTCCGCCGCCCGATCGCGTGCGGAGCCGTCCAGCCCCAGCTCGCGGAGGCGGGCCAGGGCCTCCTGGTTGCATCCCACGGCCACGGCCGAGACCTCGTACAGCTCGCACTCGGTGTGGACGTAGACGCGGCGGCCCTGCTGCTCCGGCACGGGCCTGCCGGGGGCCTCCAGGAGACGGGTCTCCCCCTTGCGGGAGAGGAAGCCCACGCTCACGGCCCGCATGTGCCCGTCGCGGTAGAGCGTCCGGTATTCGCGGCCCAGCTCGGTGTCGGCGAAGCGGACGCGGCCGACCAGGCCCGAGCCCTTCGCCACGTCGATCGACGTGAAGCTGCCGATGACGGACGAGCGGCCGTCCGCCAGCCGGTGCTGGTGCGCGGCCAGGAAGACGGGATTCTTGCGGAAGTTTCCGAGATCCCACCCGGCCTGGTCGATGATCTCGCTCTCGCGGTCCACGGCGGCCGTCGAGCAGACGACCTCCACGTCGTATCCGCTCTCGCCCTCGGGGGCGGCCTTGACGACGCCGGTCAGGCGGCGCATCGTGTCAACGTTCTGCATGGTCTCGCTCCTGTTCCTGCTCGAAGGCGGACGGGATCGCGGCGGCGTATTGCTTTGGCCCAGAAACGCCGGCGATGACGCGGACGCCGATCGACAGGCACTGGCAATTGATCGTGTTGCCCGGCGAGCCGGCCGGGTCGCGGGGGTACATCAGGCTCTCGCCCTCGACAACGAACGGGTCGCTGATCGGAACCGGGGTCGCGCGATACTCCGCTTCCGCCGCGACGTGCGACAGGCGGCGGACGCCGGGCCCGCGGGAGTGCAGCCAGATCTTGTGCGTGAAGCCGCCGGCGACGTGGCCCTCCTGGCGGGCCTTGGAGAGGCTCGTCGCGACGGCGTTGCG
>JBAZOO010000043.1:0-21443 GCA_041648735.1 Lentisphaeria bacterium | reverse complement strand
GGCCGCCAGACTTTTCAAATAATTGATAGTAACTACAAAGAAGGATTTGCCAATTTTACGCACGACGGAAATGGGGGCCGTGCGGGGAAAATATTTTCCCCGAGACCCATTTGTCAAAGTTGGGCTAAGCCTGGGGCGCTACCCCAGAGGAAAGAAGGAAAATTCGAGGATGGCCGGGAACATTCCGCGGCCCGTCGCCCCAAGGGGGCAATTCAACCTAAGCCTGGGGCGCTACCCCAGAGGAAAGAAGGGAAAATTCGAGGATGGCCGGGAACATTCCGCGGCCCGTCGCCCCAAGGGGGCAATTCAACCTAGCCTGGGGCAACGCCCCAGGGTAAGGAAACAAAACCATCCAAGGCTGAAGGCCTTGTTCAACCATTATTCGCGATCACTTACTTCCCAGTCTTTTTCATTCCTCATCCACTGGAGAATCCACCATGTCCAAGATAATTTGCAGCAGTGCCATTGACGGCGCCGCCGGGTTTGTCGCCAGGGCGGAAGCCAAGCTGGCGGAGGCGATCAAGGCCAAGGGCGCGGACTGCCCCGTCGCCTTCCCCTCCACCGCCTATTCCCTGCCCGTGATCTACTCCTTCACCGGCCGGAAGATGGAGACGCTCAAGGATCTGGCCGGCATCCTCCAGGAGGCCAAGCGCCTGCTGCCGGCGCGCCCGGCGGACAACGTCTGGCTGCCGTACCTGGGCAACACCATGGACGCCGGCGTCGCCGCGCTCTATGCCTGCGAAGTGATCGAGGCCTGCAAGTACATCATCGGGCCAAACCCGGTGGACGGCATCTGGCTCGGCGCCGCCAACGACATCATCATGCGCGAACGCGGCATCGAGTTCGTGGACGGCTCCGCGCCAGGCTTCGCCGCCATCACCGGCGCCGCGCCGACCAACGCGATCGCCGTCAAGATCGCCACGGAACTGCAAGAGAAGAACCTGTATGTGTTCATGGGCGGCAGCACCAATGGCAAACAGTTTGCCGAACAGCTTGCCGAGGAGGGCGTCCAGCTCGGCTGGGAGACGCGCCTGGTGCCCTTCGGCAAGGACGTGTCGGCGCTGATCTACGCCCTGGGCTTCGCCAACCGCGCCGCACTCTCCTTCGGCAGCGTCCAGCCCGGCGACTTCAAGGCCAACCTCAAGTACAACAAGAACCGCATCTTCGCCTTTGTCCTGGCCTTCGGCGAGGTGGACAACGAGAAGTACGCCGCGGCCGCCGGCGCCATCAACTACGGCTTCCCGGTCATTGCCGACACCGCCATTCCGCAGATCCTGCCCACCGGCATCTGCACCTACGAGCACGTCGTCTCCAGCGTCCCCTACGAGACGATGGTCGAGCGGGCCCTGGAAGTCCGCGGCTGCAAGATCAGGGTCACCAAGGTGCCGGTGCCGGTGCCCTATGGCCCGGCCTTCGAGGGCGAACGCATCCGCAAGGCGGACACGCACGTCGAGTTCGGCGGCAACATCACCCCGGCCTTCGAGTTCGTCACCTCGGCGGACCTGAAGCAGATCAATGACGGCGAGATCGAGGTCATCGGGCCGGACATCGACACGGTCAAGCCCGGCGCCGCCCTGCCGCTGGCCATCTGGGTCGAGGTCGCCGGGCGCAAGATGCAGAGCGACTTCGAGCCGATCCTGGAGCGCCAGATCCATCACATGGTCAACGGCGCCGAAGGCATCTGGCACATGGGCCAGCGCGACATCGTCTGGACCCGCGTCTCCAAGAACGGCTTTGCCAAGGGGCTGCGCCTCAGGCACTACGGCGAGATCATCCACGCCAAGTTCCTGGCCGACTACCCGGCGATCGTGGACAAGGTCAAGGTGACGCTGGTCACCGACCAGGCCGAGGTCGAGAAGCGCCTCGCCGTCGCCCGCAAGGTCTACGACGAACGCAACCGCCGCCTGGAAGCCATGACCGACGAGTCGGTGGAGACCTTCTACTCCTGCCTGCTCTGCCAGTCCTTCGCCCCCGACCATGTCTGCATGATCACCCCCGAGCGCCTCGGCCTCTGCGGCGCCTACAACTGGCTCGACGGCAAGGCCGCCTACGAGATTGACCCGACCGGCCCGAACCAGCCGGTGAAGAAGGGCGAGTGCCTGGATCCGCTGCGCGGCGTGTGGAAGGGCGTGAACGACTACGTCTTCACCAACAGCCACAAGAAGCTGGAGAGTTTCTGTGCCTATTCGATCATGGACCGGCCGATGACAAGCTGCGGCTGCTTCGAGGCGATCTGCGCCTATGTGCCGGAGTGCAACGGCGTCATGGTCGTCAACCGCGAGTTCCAGGGCGAGACCCCGGTCGGCATGACCTTCTCCTCCCTCGCCGGCAGCGTCGGCGGCGGCCAGCAGACCCCCGGCTTCATGGGCGTCGGCAAGGTCTTCCTGACCTCGCGCAAGTTCCTCTTCGCGGAAGGCGGCTTCAAGCGGCTGGTCTGGATGCCGCGGGAATTGAAGGAAGCCATCGGCGCCGACCTGAAGCAGCGCTGCCAAGAGCAGGGCGCGCCCGACCTGTTCGACCAGATCGCCGACGAATCCGTCGCCACCGGCGCCGCCGAGCTGCGCGCCCATCTGGAAAAGGTCGGCCATCCCGCGCTGACCCTGCCGAACCTGGCGGATTTCGCGGAACAGGAAAAGGCCGAGGCGGTGCCGGCGGCGGTGGCCGCACCCGCCGCGGAACCGTCCGCGGTCGCGGCATCCACGGCCGCCGCCACGCCCGCGGCGGCCGCCGCGCCGGCCCAGCTCACCGGCGAACTGCTGGCCGAGCTGAAGGCGTCGCTGCTGAAGGATCTGAAGGAGAGCGTCACCCGCGAGGTGGTGGGCGAGATCATCGGCACCCTGAGTGGCAAGTTCCTGGGCGGCGCGCCCGTTCCCGGCCTGGCCGCCATGCCCGCCGCCGCGGCGGCGCCGGCCGTGGCGAAGAAGCCCGCCGGCCCGACGGCGAAGGAGCGGCTCGCCGCCCTCAAGACGGTCAAGATCCGCAAGGAAGCCTGCGAAGTGCCGGTGTGCAGCGTCAAGCTCGGCGCGACCAAGGCCGAGGGCGGCACGCGCGGCCGGACCTACACCATCGGCGGCGCGACCTGCATGCCCTTCCACCTCTGGGAAGGGGAGATGCCGAACCGGCCGCGGGTGGCGATGGAAGTCTTCGATGTCGTCAGCGAGAAATATCCGGCCGTGCTCCGCGGCATCTACGGCGAGCTGCTGAAGGATCCGGTGGCCATGGCCAAGGCCTGCGTCGAGAAGTTCGGCGCGGAGCTGATCAGCATCCGGCTCGAAGGCACGCATCCGGAGAAGGGCAACCGTTCCGCCGAGCAGAGCGTGGAGCTGGTCAAGGCCGTGCTCCAGGCGGTGGACGTGCCGCTGATCGTCACCGGCCACAACCACTTCGAGAAGAACAATGAAGTGATGAAGGCCGTCGCCCAGGCCTGCGCCGGGGAGAACCTGCTCCTGAACTGGGTCGAGCAGGACAATTACCGCACCATCGCCGGCGCCGCCATCGCCTACGGCCACAGCGTGGTCGCGCAGAGCCCGATTGACGTCAACATCGGCAAGCAGCTCGCGATCCTGCTGACCAACATGGACGTCAAGCCAGGGCAGATCGTCATGGATCCGATGACCGGCGCCACGGGGTACGGCATCGAATACACCTACTCCGTCATGGAACGCATCCGCTACACCGGCATCCATGGCGACAAGATGCTGGCCGGCCCGATGATCGTCTCCCCCGGCCAGGAATGCGCCAAGATCAAGGAGTTCAAGGCGTTGGAGAAGGACTTCCCGGCCTGGGGCGACCTCGGCAAACGCGCCGCCCTCTGGGAACTCACCACCGCCGTGAACCTGCTCTACGCCGGCGCCGACCTGCTGGTCATGTACCACCCGGACGCCGTCAAGGGCGTCCACCAAACCATCACCAACCTTATGGACCGTAAGGACTGACCAAACCGCGGGGAGAGGGCTTCTCCCCTCTCCCCGGACCCCTCTGGAGAGTGGCGCTGCCACTTTTCCCAAGGGGAAGCGTGCGGATGCCACCATCCAAGAGATGTCGGGGGATGGGCGGCTGCCATCCCCTGACGACTGGCTTTCATCACATCGGAGATTGCAAACATGGCGTTGACCGGACTGCAAATTCAGAAATTGTTGCCGGGGACGAACTGCAAGGAATGCGGCTCCAACACCTGCCTGGCGTTCGCCATGAAGCTGGCGGGCAAGAAGGCGGAGCTGTCGGCCTGCCCCTATGCGTCCGACGAGATCAAGCGCGTCCTGGGCGCGGCGAGCGAGCCGCCGGTGCGCGTGGTTGAGCTTGGCCCGGAGAAGAAATTGAAGCTGGGCGGCGAGACCGTGCTCTACCGGCATGAGAAGACCTTCGTCCACCAGACCGCACTGGGGGTGAACGTCAACGACACCGATCCGGCGGCCGACATTGACCGGACCTTGGCGGCGGTGAAGGACTACACCCTGGTGCGCGTCGGCGAAACGCTGGTGGTGGACGTGGTGGCGGTCACCCAGAAAAGCGGCTCCGCGGAGAGGTTCGCCGCGCTGGCGAAGAAAGCGTACGAGACCACGCAGAAGCCGCTGGTCCTGCGCAGTTCCGATCCGAAGGCGCTGGCGCTGGCGGCCGCGGCGGTCAAGGGTTCCCGCGGCGTCCTGGCCGCGGCAACGCCGGCGACGGCCGACGAGCTGGCCAAGGCCGCGGCGGAGAACGGCCATGCCCTGGCCATCACCGCTCCCGACCTCGATGCGCTCGCCGCCCTGGCCAGCAAGCTCCGGGACGCCGGGTTCAAGGACGTCCTGCTCCAGCCGCCGGCCCACTCCGCGGCCGAGCAGTTCCAGGTCAACTCCATCCTCCGCACCCTGGCCTTGAAAGACAATTTCCGGCCGTTCGGCGCCGCGACCCTGCATTTCATCGAGGCGGCCGACCTTCTGGAGGGCACTTCCGCCGCCATCACCGAGATATCCAAGTACGGCGGGCTCTGCATCCTGCCGCGGTTCGACGCCGCGCAGATGGCGACGCTCATGACGTTGCGGCTCAACATCTACACCGACCCGCAGAAGCCGATCCAGGTCGAGCCCAAAGTCTATCCCATCGGCGAGCCGGACGAGAACTCCCCGGTGTTCGTCACCACCAACTTCTCGCTCACCTACTTCATCGTCTCCGGCGAGATCGAGAACAGCGGCACCAGCGCCTGGCTGGTGGTGCCCGAGTGCGAGGGGATGAGCGTGCTGACCGCCTGGGCGGCCGGCAAGTTCTCCGGCGCCTCCATCGCCAAGTTCGTCACGGCGATCAAGCTGGAGAGCCAGGTCAAGACCCGCGAGATCGTCATTCCCGGCTACGTCGCCCAGATCAGCGGCGAGCTGGAGGAAGGGTTGCCCGGCTGGAAAGTGCTGGTCGGCCCGCAGGAGGCTGGCGACATCGAAAGCTTCGTCAAGGCCCGCCTGGCCCCGGCGTGAGGCGGTCGGGAAAAGGCACCGCCTGAAGGCGGAACTCCGAACTCGGGCGGCCCCCGTTGGGAGTTCCCACTTCCGCCAATTCGAAAATCGGCAAGCGCAAATCGAAAATTCCCCATGCCCCTCGTCACCTTCCAACCTTCCGGCAAGACCGTTGACGTTTCGCCCGGCACGGAGCTGATGGACGCCGCGCGCCGCGCCGGCGTGGTCATCGCGGCGCCGTGCGGCGGCAAGGGCACCTGCGGCAAGTGCCTGGTGCATGTCCGCGCGGGCGAAGTGGCGTCGGACAGTCTCGGGGCGCTCTCGCAGGCGACGGTGAAGGAAGGGTTCGTGCTCGCCTGCAAGACGAAGGTGAAGCAGACGCCCGTGGTCGTGGAAGTGCTGGAGCAGATCGGCCGCGCCAAGGGCCGGTTCCTGGACAGCGCGGACAATCTCAAGCTGGTCGCCGAGGAGCTGATCCCGCGGGAGCGCGACTATGAGCCGCTGGCCACGAAGCACCATACGCTGATTCCCGCGCCGCGGCTCCAGGACGGCCTGGCCGACGCCGACCGGCTCAGCCGCCAGCTCCAGACCGATTTCGGCGAGACCGAGGTGCGGCTCTCCCTCTATGCCCTGCGCAAGCTGGCGGCGGCGCTGCGGACGCCGAGCCCGGAGTATCGGGGCGATGCCATTCCCGCATCTCCCCGAGCCCCTCTGGCGAGTGGCACCGCCACCCTTCCCAAGATGGTGGAATCCGCGGGCGGCGAGTACAACGGCGAGATCACGGTCACGGTCATTCGCCGGCCAGGGCATTGCCTGGTGATGGATGTCGAGCCGGGCGACACCATGTCCCGGCACTACGGCATCGCGGTGGACATCGGCACCACCACCATCGCGGTGCAGTTGGTCTATCTCCCGCTGGGCACGATCCTGGGCACCGGCACGGAGTACAACGACCAGGTGGACTGCGGCCTGGATGTCATCAGCCGCATCAATTACGCGAAGAAGCCGGAACGGCTGGAAGAGCTGCGCCAGCGCGTCGTCGCCACCATCAACCGGCTGCTGCGCCAGGTGTTGGCAAGCGAAGACCTCCGGCCCGCCGACGTCGTCACCGCCGTGCTCTCCGGCAACACCACCATGACGCACCTGCTGCTGGGGCTGCCACCGGAATTCATCCGCCTGGAGCCCTATACCCCGACCGTCATGGCCGCGCCGGAACCGCGGGCGGGCGACCTCGGGCTGGAAATCCACCCCGACGCCCCCGTCGTCCTCTCGCCCGCCGTGGGCAGCTACGTCGGCGGCGACATCACCGCCGGCCTGCTCTGCACCGACCTGGCGGCCGACCGCGACGAGGTCTGCCTGTTCATCGACATCGGCACCAACGGCGAAGTGGTCATCGGCAACCGCGACTTCCTGCTGGCCTGCGCCTGTTCCGCCGGGCCGGCCTTCGAGGGCGGCGGCATTGACTGCGGCATGCGCGCCGCCCACGGCGCGATTGACCACGTGGCGGTGGACGCCCGCACCGGCGCGCCCACGATCACCACCATCGGCGGCGAAAAACCCAAGGGCATCTGCGGCTCCGGCATGATCTCGCTGCTTTCCAATCTCTTGCAAAGCGGCTGGCTGGACGCGGCGGGCAAGCTCGACCGGACGCGGCCGTCGCCGTACATCCACCTCGACGGCGGCCGGCATGCGCGCTATCTCCTCGCCCCGGCGGAAGCCAGCGGCACCGGCAAGCCGGTTTCAATCAGCGAACTCGACATTGACAACCTCATCCGCGCCAAGGCCGCGATCTATTCGGCCTGCGCCATCATGCTGAAACAGGTCGGCCTGACCTTCAACGACATCGCCCGCTTCTACATCGCCGGCGGCTTCGGCCGCTCGCTGGTGCTCGAACACGCCAAGGTCATCGGCCTCATTCCCGACCTCCCGGCGGAAAGGTTCCACTACATCGGGAACTCCTCGCTGATGGGCTCCTACATGATCCTGCTCTCTGACGCCTGGCGCCAGAAGCAGGCCGCCTTGGCCAACCGCATGACCTATCTTGAACTCAGCACGGATCCGGGCTACATGGACGAATACACCGGCGCACTCTTCCTCCCGCACACCGACGCCAGCCGCTTCCCAACCGTGAAACTGCCAACCTAAACAAAACGGGGAGAGGGCGTTCTCCCCTCTCCCCGAACCCCTCTGGAGAGTGGCACTGCCACGTTTCTTTTTGAACAGCCTGGAGTTGCGAAGTGCGCCGGCGGATGAAGCCGTGCCGAAATAACCACGCATTGTTGGCCGCCGGCGGACTTCGCAACTCCAATTTTCCTCCAAGAGAAAAGTGGCAAAGCGCCACCCTTCAGGGGGCTCGGGGGATGGGAGGAAGCCATCCCCCGATTCAGGAGTGTCTGAAATGTCCATGCAGGCGGCAAAAGAAGAGGCGCTCCGTCAGGCGCAGGCGCGGCTGGCGGGGGTGGACTGGCCGGCGCGGCTGCCGGGCCTGGGCCTGCCGGCGCTGCGTGACGGCGCGCTGGCGGTGCGCGCCTTCGGCGCCGACCTCGAGGTGCGCCTGGCGGACTGGACGATGCTCAACCGCCGGACCGGCAAGCCCGCAAGCCTCAATGACCAAATCATGATCCTCCACTACCTGGGCTGCGGCCGGCCCGTGCCGCCGCCCGCGGACGGCATCGCGGACTGGATCCCCTTCCGTGACCTGCCTGGCGGCGCGTTCTACCTGGAGCCGTTCCTGGCGCGCACGGCCCGGCCGCTGGCGGCGCGGCTCGGGGACAACCTGGAAAAACTGGCGGATAGCCTCACGCAGCGCTTTGACTGGGAACGGGTTGCGCTTGGCGATTTCGGCGCGAAAATCCACGGCCTCGGCAACCTCTACCTGGCCTTGCGCTATAGTCTGGGCGACGCCGAGTTCCCGCCGGCCTGCGACCTGCTTTTCAGCGCCGGGGTGAAGCGGGCCTACGGCGCCGATGACGCCGCCGCCTTCGCCAGCCGCATCTGTCTGGGATTGTTATAAAAGCGGCGGCCGCCGCGCCGGGCCAAAGTGGCCATAGGTCCCATAGGTCCCATAGGTCTCATAGATCCCATTCCCGAAAGAAAGGCGAGGTGACCCATGGCCAAGTGTCCCGGCATGGATCCGAGCAACTGGAAGATCACGGACATCGCGGAGCACAAGTGCGAGTGCGGCGCCATGATCGAGTTCTGGAAGGACGATGTCAAGCGCATCTGTCCGAACTGCAAGAAAGTCAACTTCAATCCCAACCTCGGCAATGTCTGCCTGGCCTGGTGCGCGAAAGCCGCGGAATGCCTGGGGAACCTGGACATCGAGGAGTGGAAGAAGAAAGCGGCGGCCGAGCATGAAAAAGCCGCCCAGGACGAGTGCGCGAAACCGGATGCGAAACCGTGACGGCCGCCAACCGCGAAGCCGAACCCGCGGAACTCGCGCGGGGGGATCGCCTTTTGCGCGAGGGGCACGCCCGTCCCAAGCTGCGGTGCCGCCCATCGGCACGGTGGACTGAGGGTGAAGGATGACTAAAGCCTGGGGCATGTCGCTTCTGGTGGGGCTGGGCGGATTCGCGGGCTCGCTCGCGCGCTATGGGCTGAGCATCGCCGGGCAACGTTTTTCCATTGGGTGGCCGCTGGGGACCCTCGCCGCCAACGTCTTGGGGTGCCTCGCCATCGGCATCATCACCGGGCTGTCAGCCCGGGGTGAAACGCTGCCGCCGGCGCTCAGGCTTGCCCTGGCCACCGGCTTCTGCGGCGGTTTCACGACCCTGTCGTCCATGATTTATGAAACCGCCGAAATGCTCCGCGGCAGCGAGTATTTTCATGCGTCCTGGTACGCGGCGGGGACCTTCCTCCTCTCCATGGGCGCCTTCGTTGTCGGTGTCCTGGCCGTACGCATCCTTGTCAAGATCGGAGGTGGATCATGGAGTTGAAGGCCGAGGCGAAACTGCTGCGGATATTCTTTGGCGAAGCCGACCGGGTGAAACACACGGCCCTTTACGAAGCCATCGTGCGTGAGGCCAAACGGCTGGGGTTGGCGGGGGCGACCGTGTGGCGCGGGATCATGGGCTTTGGCCACACCAGCCGAATCCGCACGGAGCGGATCCTGGACCTCTCCACGGATCTCCCAATCATTGTCGAGATTGCCGACGAGGAGGGGAAGATCAATCGCTTCCTCCCGGTGCTCCACGACCTGTTTGAATCGGCCCACTGCGGCGGCTTGGTGACGGTGGAGAATGTCAAGGTGATCAAGTATCTCCACGGGAAAGAGAACGCTGAGCCCGCCCCCGGCGTGCCGGCGGCGCCGTGACCCGCACGCCTGGCACCCCTCGGGCGGGGGGCGCCGGCCACCACCGCGGCGGCCCCGTGGCTCAGGACTGCGCCTGGAAGGCGGCGGCGCACCGGGGACGGTGCGGCCACTTCGGCGGCCCCAAGCCCTTTGCGGCCACAAGGCCACGGACGCCCGCGCCCGTGGCTACCAACCCTGGCCGCGTCGCGGCCCAAACTTGACCGGCAACCCACCCCAAAGCCGGAAGCGCCCAAAAAAAGAGGCCACCCGTCAAGGTGGCCTCTCTTTTTTCCGAAATCACGGGTGGTCACCCGCGATGACTCTCAATACCGGCGGTTGCCGCCGCCGAAACCGCCGCCGCGGGGACGCTCCTCGCGGGGACGCGCCTCGTTCACGGTCAGCGCCCGGCCGTTCTGCATCTGCCCGTTCAGGGCGGCAATCGCGGCGGCCGCCTCGGAATCCGAGTTCATTTCAACGAACCCGAAGCCCTTGCTCCGGCCGGTTTCCCGATCCATGATGACATCCGCGCTGATGACCGCGCCGTAAGCCGCGAACATCTCTTTCAAATTCGCGCTCGCGACATCGTAGCTGAGGTTGCCGACGTACAGTTTCTTGGCCATGGTTGATCTCCTATGGATCGCTTGGGGGTCTCTGGCCTGCGTTTTATTTCCCAGGGCCACAGGAAAGGCGCCGTTGTTCCGGGCTGTAAAATGGCAACAATTAATATAGCACCTTACCACACAAATGCCATGGCCCCGCGCCGGACCCACCCGGTTGACAGGCGGCCAGGCGAAAGTATAGTACTATTATAGAATTGCTTTTGCGGCGGGCGAGGCACGGCGGGAAGGGCGGGTGACGGCGGATGGGCGACGACAAGGCAAGGGCACGGTTGGCGGCGGCGGATCCGCTCGGCGGCTGGGGCGCGGATCCGCTCTTGGCCCAGGCCTTTGCCGAGCAGGCGGCCTGCCTGCGGGCGGTGTATGCGCTGGCCGGCGAAGTCGTGCGGCCGCCGGCGGGCGCCGCGCCGGAGTATGCGGTCCGGCTGGGGGAGATCCCGGCCGCCTTCTTCACGCCAGGAAGGAACATCTTCTCGACGCTCTTCCAAGCCACCTATCTGGCGCTGGGCATTCCCCCGCCGCGCCGGCTCCTGTACGGCAAGCTGAACCACTTGTTCCGGATCTGGGTCACCAGCGCCGACAACTTGCTGGATGACGAGGAGAAGTGCGTGCTGCCGCTCGCCATGCCGGGCTCGTCCCGGGTGATGCGGGAGGTGGTTGCGATCATGGCGGCGGACCGGGTGTTGTGGCATCTTCTGGACGGCGCGGTGGCGGCAGGGACGGTGAGCGCGCCCCAGGCGGCCGCGCTGGCCGACGAATCGTTGCGCTGCCTGCTGCCGAGCGCGGCGCAGGAGGGCAGCGAAGAGGGCGGCGTCACGGTGCGCCCCGCGCCGGAGCATGTGCTCGACACGCTCCACGTCCTGAAGACGGGGCTGCTGTTCAACATCCCGTTCATGGGCGGCGACATTGTCGAAACGGAAGTGGACCTTGGGCGCGTCGCGCGCTTGAAACGGGCGCTGCTGGGGTTTGGCGGGGGCTGCCAGATCCTGGACGACGTCCGCGACCTCGCCCGGGATTTCGTCGAGCGGCGGCACAACTACGTGCTCTCGGTGCTGGCGCAGGAGCGGCCTGGGATCCTGGACGCCTGGTCGCGGCGTGAGATCAAAGTGGGGGATCGCCTCTACTTCGAGGTGCTCCCCGTGAGCCTTCCGGCCGCCCGGCTGGGCTGCCGGCGGCTCGCCGACGCCTGTGCGCTCCTGCGGGAGGAGGGCGTGATCGCCGCCGGCGCGCCGGTCGCGGAGCTGGCGCTTGCGATGTTCAAGCTGTTGGATTTGGAGGATCTGGTGGATGCCGGCGTTGCCGCGGAATGAAAGGGCGCCGCTGACCCGCGGCCGCACGCTTGGCCACGTGGCCGCCGTGTACGACCTTCTCGCGCCAGTGATGATGCTGGGGCAGGAGGGGCGCTACCGCAAGCTGGCGTTCCGCCTGCTGGATCTGCGGGGTGGCGAGCGGGTGCTGGACGTGGGGTGCGGCACCGGCGTGCTGACCCGCCTGGTTGCCCAGCGGCTGTCGGAACCCGACGCGTGCGCGGTGGGGCTCGACGCGGCGCCGGAGATGATCCAGGTGGCGCGCCGGCGCGCGGCGGGGCAGCCGCATCTGCGGTTCGACGTCGGCGTGGCGGAGGCGCTGGCGTACGGGGACGCGTCCTTCGACGCGGCAATCTCGACCTTCTTTTTCCATCACATCGCCGCCGACTTGAAGCGCCGCTCGTTGGCGGAGCTGCGGCGGGTGCTGAAGCCTGGCGGCAAGCTGGTCATTGTGGATGTGGATGTCCCCAGCAACTGGTTTGGGCGGCTCTGCGCCTGGTCCGGCTACTGGCTGTTTCGGCAGGCGGAGATCCGCGAGAACATCCGCGGCGAGTTGCGCCGGGCGCTGGCGGAGATCCCTTTCCGGGAGGTGACGCGGGTGGCGCACCACGCCGGGCATGTGACGGTGTTCCAAGCGGTCAAGTGAGGGAGATGCGTTGCGGCCGGCCGCACGCGGGAAAGGTGAAGCGATGAAGGCAAAACTCCAGTGGGTTTGGGTGTTGGCGGCGGTGGTTGCCGCCGTGGTGGCCGGCGACCTGCGGGCGGCGCCGGCTGAGGCTGAAATGCAGGGCGCGGTCGAAAGCTACTTCGGCGACCTGTTCCAGCGCTTGGGCAAGGCGGCCGCGCAGGGGCCGACGGCGGGGAATTTCCGCACGGTGATGAAGCCCCAGATCGAAACGGTCGCCGGGCTGTTCGGCGCCACGCTGATCAACGCCGACTGGGAAATCCGGCAAGTTTACTTCAAGCGTGATTTCCTGGCGGTCGGGTTCAGCCTGAAAAAGGTCAAGGAACTGGATGCGTTCCGCAAGGTGATGGCGGAAAAGCCTGGCCCCCAGCTCAGCGAGCCCGGCCATGGCAACCTCTTGCAGCCGCGGCTGATTGCGCTGCGTTACCCGCTGGTCAAGGACGGCAGAATGGTGGGGATGGTCTCGATGCTGGTGCGGACCGAGGCGTTCCTGAAGGCGGTCAAGCTTGACACCTGCAAGGCATTCAAGATCACTTGCCGCGGCCAGGAGGCGGAACGCAAAGGCACGCTTTCGGCGGCGCGCCAGCAGGTGAAGCTGGTGCTGCCGGCGACGGAATGGCTCATCGAATACGAGTAGCGGGGGCCGCCGCCGCGTCCGCCCCGCCGCCGCCGAGGACGGCGTAGAGGCGCACTTGGCTGGCGGCCTGGGCCAGGCGGAGGGCGACGAGGCCCTGGCGGGCGGCGAAGAGCGAGCGTTGCGCGTCGAGGACGCCCAGGTAGCTGTCAAGGCCCTTCTCGAAGCGGGCTTGGGCCAGGCGCTGGGTCTCGGCCAGGGCGTTGACGAGCGTTTGCTGGGCGGCCAGCCGCTGGTCCAGCGGGCCCCGGGCGGCGAGGGCGTCGGCCACTTCGCGGAACGCGGTTTGGATCGCCTTCTCGTACTGGGCCACGGCAAGTTCCCGCTGCACTTTGCTGAAGCGGTAGGCCGACCAGGTGCGGGCATCGAAGATGGGCAGGACCACCTGTGGCGTGTAGCTCCAGGTGCCGGTGCCGGACTTGAACAGGCCGGCGAGTTCGTCGCTGGCGGTGCCCAGGGTGGTGGTCAGCGAGATCCGGGGGAAGAAGGCGGCGCGGGCGGCGCCGATGAAGGCGTGCGCCCCTTTGAGCTGATGTTCCGCCGCGACAATGTCCGGCCGGCGCAGGAGCACCGCGGAGGTGAGGCCCGGGGAAATCTCCTTGGGCGGGCGGATCTGGTCCAGCGCCGTGGGCAGGAGGGCCGCGTCAACCGGGGCGCCGACGAGGAGGTCCAGGGCGTTCGCGTCCTGCGCCACGAGCTGGGTTTGGCGGGCGATCTCGCCGCGGGCCGCCTCCATGGGGGTCTGGGCCCGGCGCAGATCCAGCTCGGTGGCGATGCCGGCCGCGGATTGCCGTTGCACCAGTTCGTAGGCGGCCTTCTGGACCTGGAAGGTGTCCTCGGCCAGGGCCAGGGCCTCCTGGTCGGCGGCCAGGGCGAGATAGGCGTTGGCCACCGCGGAGACCAAGAGGATCTGCGCCCCGCGGCGGGCCTCCTCCGTGGCCAGGTAGTTTTCCAGTGCCTCATCCTTGAGGGAGCGGAGGCGGCCGAAGAAGTCCAGTTCCCAGGCAAGCACGCCGAGATTGACGTCGTGCCGCTCGGTGGTGCGGGGCTGGCCGGGCTGGGTCAGGTCGGCCGAGGCCCGTTGCTGGCCGCCGCTGGCCGTGGCGGTGACGGCCGGGAGCAGTTCGGCGCGCTGGATGCCGTAGCGGGCGCGGGCGAGTTCGACGTTCAGGGCCGCCAGCCGCAGGTCGCGGTTGTTGGCCAAGGCCGTTTCGACGACTTGTTGCAGCTTCGGGTCGGTGAAGAACTCGCGCCAGCCCAAGTCCGGGGCGGCCGGGGCGGCCGGGGCGGCCGGGGCGGCCGCTGGTGGCGCCAGGCTTGGCCCGTAGGCGGGGCCGCTGGGCCAGTTGGCCGGGACCGGCGCGGCGGGGCGGGCGTATTTGGGGGCCAGGGTGCAGCCGGCGCCGGCGACGAGGAGGGCGAGGGCGGGCCCGGCCAGCAAGAGAAAACCGTTCGTCTTCATGTCAGTGGGTTCCCGGAAGGCGGCACCACGGCGGGGGTGGCCGCCGGTTGCGGCTGGCGTCTGCCAAAAGTCTTCTGGATCAGCACATAGAAGAGCGGGGTGAAGATGACGACGAGGAGCGTGCCGGTGAGCATCCCCCCCAGCAGGGCGAAGCCGACCGCGTTCATGGCCCCCGCGCCGGCGCCCGCGGCAAAGACCCAGGGCAGGATCGAGAGGCCGGTCGTCATCGCCGTCATGAGGATCGGCCGCAGCCGCAGATGCACCGCCTCGACCGTGGCCGCGGCCAAGTCCGCCCCCTGCTCCATCTTGTCCTGGGCGAACTGGACAATCAGGATGGCGTTTTTGGTGGTCAGGCCCAGGGTGGTCAACACTCCGATCTGGAAATAGACATCATTGGGCAGCCCGCGCAGCGATGAGGCCAGGATGCCGCCGACGGCTCCCAGGGGCAGCCCCAGGATGATGGCGACCGGAACGGGCCAGCTTTCGTAGAGGGCCGCCAGATAGAGGAACATCGCGAAGATGGCAAAGGCGTAGAGCAGCGGCGCCTGGGCCGTCCCCTGCCGCTCCTGGTAGGAAAGCCCGCTCCAGTCGTAGCCGACCCCCGGCGGCAGCTTGGCGGTGATCTCCTCCATGGCCCGCATTGCCTCCCCGGAACTGTGCCCCGGCGCCGGCTCGCCCCAGATGTTCAGGGATGGGAAGCCGTTGAAGCGCTCCAGCCGGGGTGAGCCGCTGGCCCAGCGGGTCGAGGCGAACGAAGAGAACGGCACCATCTTTCCGGCCTGGTTGCGGACGTAGAGCTTGTCCAGGTCCTGGGGCAGCATCCGGTAGGGGGCGTCCGCCTGGACGTAGACCCGCTTGACGCGGCCGGCCTTGATGAAGTCGTTGACATAGGCGCTGCCGAAGGCCGCCGCGAGGGTCTTGTGGATCGAAGTGATGGGCACGCCCATGGCCCCAGCCTTTTCCCAGTCCACGTCAATCCGGAATTGGGGCACGTCCTCCATGCCGTTGGGGCGGATCCGCGCCAACCGCGGATCCTGTGCCGCCAGGCCGAGGAGCTGGTTGCGGGCCGCCATCAGGGCCTCGTGGCCGATGCCGCCCCGGTCCAGCAACTGGAAATCAACCCCCTGGGCATTGCCCAGTTCGATGACGGACGGCGGCGGAAAGACAAACACCCGGGCGTTGCGGATTCGGGAAAGGGCCGCCATGGCCCGGCCGGCAATGGCTTTGGCCCGCTGCTCCGGCCGGGTGCGCAGTTTCCAGTCCTTGAGCTTGACAAACACCATGCCGTTGTTCTGCGCCCGCCCGGAGAAGCCCACCCCGCGAATCGCCATGCAGGATTCCACCACCGCTTTCTCGCTCTCCTGGAAATGGCGCTGGACCTCGGCCGCCACCGCCTCGGTCTGCTCCAGCGTCGCGCCCGTCGGCAGGATGATTTGGGCGAGGAGGATTCCCTGGTCTTCATCCGGGAGATAGCCCGTCGGCATCCGCGCGAAGAGGAATCCCAGCCCCGCGACAATCAGGACGAACGCCAGGAGGTAGCGGAGTTTCTTGGCCACCGCGCGGCCGGCGAGTTTCACGCAGAGATCCCGGAACCGGAAGAAGCCGCGGTCGAACCCGAGGAAAAAGGGGCGGAGGAACCAGATCGCGTTCTCCGCCGGTTCATGCCCCTTGGGCACCGGTTTCAGGATCGCCGCGCAGAGCACCGGGGTCAGGATCAGGGCGACCAGCACCGAGAGCACCATCGAGGCGCAGATGGTCACGGAAAACTGGCGGTAGATGACCCCGGTGGAGCCGGGGAAGAAGGCGATGGGGCCGAACAGCGCCGTGAGCACCAGCCCGATGCCGATCAGGGCGGGGGTGATCTGGAGCATGGACTTGGCGGTGGCCTCCCGGGCCGGCAGCCCCTCCTCGCCCATGATCCGCTCGACGTTCTCCACCACCACGATGGCGTCGTCCACGAGCATGCCGATGGAGAGCACCATGGCGAACATGGTCAGCGTGTTGATCGAATAGCCGAACAGCCCCAGCGTGCCGAAGGTGCCCAGCACCACCACCGGCACCGCGATGGTCGGGATCAGCGTGGCGCGCATGTTCCCCATGAACAGCCACATGACCAGGAAGACCAGGACAACCGCTTCGAAAAGGGTGATGACGACCTCGCGGAGGGAGACCAGGACGAAGGGGGTGGTGTCGTAGGGATAGACGACCTTCAGTCCCGAGGGGAAGTAGGGGGCCATCTCCACGAGCTTGGCTTTGACGGCGTCGGCGGTCGCCAGCGCGTTGGCGCCGGGCGCCTGCCGGATGGCCATGGCACCGGCCGGATGGCCGTTGTACATGGAGCTGACGTCGTAGAACTCGCTCCCCAGTTCCGTCCGCCCCACGTCCGTGACCCGCACCACGGAGCCGTCCGGATTGACGCGAATCGGGATGGCGGCGAACTCCGCCGGGGTCTTGAGCAGGTTCTGGACGAGGATTGAGACGTTCAGGCGCTGGCCGGCCACCGCGGGCACGCCGCCGAGCTGGCCGGCGGAGACTTCCACGTTGTAGGCCCGCAGCGCCAGGATCACGTCTTCCATGGTCAGGTGGTAGGCGGTGAGCTTGTCGAGGTCCAGCCAGACCCGCATGGAATACTGCGCGCCGAAGGTTTCCACTTCGCCGACCCCGGGCACGCGGGCCAGCACCTTTTCCAGATTGGACTGGGCATAGTCGAACAGGTCGGTGCCGTCCATGCTGCCGTCTTCGGAGACCAGGCCGACGATGAGCAGATAATTGCGGGTGGACTTGCTGACCTTGATGCCGGAACGCTGGACCGTTTCCGGGAGGCTGGCCATGGCGAGCTGGAGCTTGTTCTGCACCTTGGCCCAGGCCAGGTCCGGATCGGTCCCCGGCTTGAAGGTCAGCTCGAGGCGGGCGCTGCCGGCCGAGTCGCTGGTGGCGGAAAGGTAGAGCAGATCGTCGAACCCGGTCATCTTCTGCTCGATGATCTGGGTGACGCTGTTCTCCACCGTCTCCGCCGAGGCGCCGGGATAGAAGGCCGTGATGGCGATGGAGGGCGGCGCGATCGGCGGATACTGGGCGATCGGCAGGAAATGGATCGCCAGTCCGCCCGCCGCCATCATGATGATGGCAATGACCCAGGCGAAGACCGGCCGTTCCAGGAAGAATTTCGATAGCATGTCGCGTCTCCGTTACTTCGGCTTCGCGGTTGCCGGCGGCTGGCTGGCCGCGGCCCCGGCCGGGACAGCCTTCACGGCAACGCCCGGCCGCACGTTCTGGAGCCCCTCGACGACCACCCGGTCGCCGGGGGCCAGCCCCGCGGCCACCAGCCAGCGGTCGCCGATCGCCCGGTCGAGGGTGAGCATCCGCAGCCCGGTTTTCCCCGCTGCGTCCACGACCAAGGCAAAGGGCTCACCCTTGGGGGTGCGCTCCACCGCCGGCTGTGGCAGCAGCAGGGCATCTTCCTTGACCCCTTCCTTCAGCACCGCCCGGACAAACATCCCCGGCAGGAGCGTCCCCTCCGGATTCGGCACCACGACCCGCAGGATGACGGAGCCGGTGCTGGGCTCCACCGAGACGTCGCGGAACTGGAGCGTCCCGGCCAGCGGATAGGCCGTGCCGTCCTCCTGGAGGATCGTGACCTTGGCCTGCTCCGCGCCATCGGGGCTGAGCCGCCCCGTCGCCAGCCGCCGCCGGAGCTGGAGCAGCTCGGTGGTGGACTGCGGCACGTCCACATAAATTGGATCCAACTGTTGGATGGTGGCCAGGGGGAGGGGCTGGTAGGCGGCCACCAGCGCCCCTTCCGTCACGCTGGAGCGGCCGACGCGGCCGGAAATCGGGGCCTTGATGGGGGTGTAGGACAAGTTGACCTTGGCGATCGCCAGGGCCGCCGTGTTGACCGCCAACTGCGCTTCCGCCTGGCGCAGCGCCGCCAGCGCGTCATCGTAGTCCTGCTGCCCGACCGCCCGGCTGGCCGCCAGCTCCTTGAAGCGCGCTTCCCGCGCCCGGGCCGCCGGCAGGTTGGCCTCTGCCAGCATGACCGCCGCCTGGGCCTGGTCATGGGCCGCCTGGTAGGGGGCGGGATCGATCTGGTACAGCAGCTCGCCGGCCTGGACATCGGCGCCTTCCGCAAAGGCCCGCCGCAAAATTAGGCCATTGACTTGGGGCCGGATTTCCGCGATCCGGAAGGGTGCCGTGCGCCCGGGCAGTTCCACCGTGAGCACCAGCCGTTCCGGCTGGATGGCCACGACCCCAACCTCGGGCGGCGGCGGCGCCGCGCCGCCCGCCCCCGCCTTTGGTCCCTTCGCCTGGCCGCAGCCGGCCAGGAGCAGCCCCGCGCCGAGCAGCCCCGCGCCGAGCAGTTGTTGGGTTTTGGCTTGAATCCGCATGTGGTTCCTCGTCGGTTCTTTGGGGAATGGGGGCTGGCTCAGGCCGGCGCCTGGAAGGCCGGGGCCAAAAAGCGGAGGAGTTGGGCGAGCACGGCCGGGGTGTCGAGGGGGTTGCAGGCCCCCTTGGTCTCGTGGTTGATCCGCTGGGCGCCGCAGAGCAGGGCGCCCAGCGTCTCCCAGGCGAATTCGCAGCGCCAGAGCAGGGTTTCCCGGGGCAGGCCGGGGAGGCTCCGGGCCAGCGCCGCCGCAAAGGCCTTTCGGGTTTCCTGGTGCCCGTGGAGCAGCAGCGTCTGCATTCCCAGGTTCGGTTCCGCCATGATCCGGCCGATCAGCCGCATGGCCACCGCGTGGGTCGCGGATTTGCTGGCCGCCAGCCGCAGCGGCGGCAGCAGCATCGCCTCCAGCACCTTCTCCACGGCCAGGGGTTGTCCGCCGGCTTCCGCCTCGCAGCGGCGCAGCAGCTCCAGATGTTCCTGCCGGAGCGGGTCGCCGCGCCGGTCGAGCACCGCCCGCACCAGTCCCTGCTTCGAGCCGAAGTGGTAGTAGACCGTGGGCAGGTTCACCTTGGCCGCCGCGGCGATGGCCCGCACCGACGCGCCTTCGAACCCATGGCCCGAAAAGATCTTCTCCGCGCTGTCCAGGATGCGTTTTTTCGGGTCTGTTCTGGCAGTTTTCCCGGCCATGCTGCCTGCCTCCGCTGCCCGGCCCGCCCGGGGGCGGAACGGAATTATAACGAACGTTAAGTAATATAGCGCCGCCCGCCGCCGCCGCCAGTCGGCCGTTTGGAATCCCGCCTCCTGACGGCGCCGCTGGCGGCCATCTTGGGCTCGCCGCTGGCGACGAGGCTGGCACGACGGCGCGCGAAAGGGGCGAAGGGGACAGACAAGGCGAAAACGGCTTCGCGGCGGGCACCGGGTGCCAAGTGGCAAGGCCATGATCCGGCGCACGGCCAAGAGCGGCCGAAACGCCGGCAAGCAGTTCTGGGGCTGCTCCGCCGACCCGGAGTGCAAGGGAGTCGCGGAACGATGATTGGGATGGCCGCGGCAACCGGCTGACGCCGGGAGGCCAGCGGGCGGGCGGGGTGCTGGCAAGTTTCGGGCGCGAGTGCGAGCGCGAAGCGCGGGGAGGTTTCGCCCGGCGCCCACGGGGAGGGAAGTTGCGCCGCCGGGGGCGGGGGCTATGGTTCCCCCAAGCCAAGCCGGAGGGGCGGGCGGCCGGCGCCAGCCCCGGCCAGGGGGCAACTTCCACCTTGGAAAAGCAGGGATCATGAAGAACAATCGTGCCCAGGAGGAAATCCAGGCGCTGCTGGAGAGGTTGGTCAAGGAGGGGCGGGAGCGGGGCATCCAGGTGGCCGCCTATCTCGACGGCAAGCTGGTGGTTGACGCCTGGGCCGGCGTCGCCGACGCCGCCACCGGCCGGCCGGTGGACGGGGAGACGCTGTTCCCGGTCTTTTCCACGACCAAGGGGATGGCCGCCACGATCATCCACCGGCTCGCCGAACGCGGGAAGCTGGACTATGACGACCGGATCAGCCAGTCCTGGCCGGAGTTCGGGGTGAACGGCAAGGAAGCCATCACCATCCGCCAGGCGCTGAACCACACCGCTGGCCTCCCGAACGTCCCCGAGGAACTCCGGGGGGTGGATCTCCGCGACTGGGCGGCGGTGTGCGCCGCGGTCGCCCGCCTCGCGCCGGCCTGGCCGCCGGGCAGCCGCATGGAGTACCATGCCATCACCTATGGCTGGATCCTGGGCGAGGTGGCGCGCCGGGTGGCCGGCCGCCCCTTCCCGCAACTCCTTGAGGAGGAGATCTGCCGGCCGCTCGGGATCAAGGGCGGGATGTACTGCGGCATTCCGGACGAAGTGGAGCCGCGGGTCGCCATCCTCGAAGACACCACCGTCAATCCGGCGGCGCCGCCCGGGCAATCCGTCCCGCAGCCGGTCCCGGCCTGGCTCGGGCCGCTCCACGCCTGGATGAACCGGCCCGAAGTCCGCCGGGCCTGCGTCCCCGCCAGCAGCGGCATCATGACGGCCCGGGCCATTGCCCGCCACTATGCCGCCCTCGTCCCCGGCGGCGTGGACGGGGTGGAGCTGCTCCCCCCGGCCCGGGTGAAGCTTGCCACGACCATGCCGCCCCCGTGGACGGGTGCCGACGGCACGCCCCAGCCGTCACACTGGGCGCTGGGCTACGCGGTCGAGACGGGCGTCACCGCCGCGGGCGCCCCTTGGCGCCAGATCGGCCACGGCGGGTTCGGCGGCTCCAAGGGAAATGCCGACCCGCAATGCCGCTTCGCCTTCGGCCTGACCAAGAACCTCTTCAGCGGCAACGGTGGCGAAGGGCTGGTGGCGGCGGAGCTGCGGCGGCTTTTGGCCCTCCCCTGAGGGCTTGGGGAGAGGAGAAAACGGCCTGGACGTTCGGCGTTCGGCCCGGAGCTGCGTTTTCCCTGTCCCGCCGCCCCCTTCGCACAGGCAGGAATGCCCGTGCCACGTCCATCACAGGCAGGAATGCCTGTGCCTGGACATTGGCAAAACTCAAGCGGCGACGGCTGGGGCTCCGCCTGGCTCCCGTCGCCTCTGGCCGATGCCATGGCGAAGGAGTCGCACGAGGTCGCGGGCGGAGGGTCGCCGCATTTTGTCAT
>JBAZOO010000042.1:0-26484 GCA_041648735.1 Lentisphaeria bacterium | reverse complement strand
GGTGAAACCAACCCCAGCCAAACGCCCAACCTGAACCCCATGGAAATGGACATGGATCCGACATGCCCGATGTTATCGCCTGTCGAAAAACCGGAAACAAGTCTCACACAAGCGTGCGGCTGCTTGGGGCGGTGGCGGTCAGCCCTTGGCTATTCCACCCAGCCAATGATCTTGACCTCGCTGTAGGTGCCGTCCTTGTACTTGCCGCCCTCGAAGACCAGGGAGAGGTCGCCCGGGATTTCGACGACGTTCAGGTCAGGCGTGCCGCCGATGGTCAGGTCGCCGCCGAGGATCAGGCCGCCGCCAAGGAGCATGTCGGAGGTGCCTTGCATGCGGACGCTGCCATTGGTGGAATAGATGTAGGAGGCAACCTGGTTGCTGCCGTTGCCGGTGACGAAGAAGATGCCGTCCTCATAGGCAAAGGCGATCGGCGAGACTTGACCACTGACCTTCGGGTTGGTGATCCTGAACAGGGAGTTGCCAGCCCCCTTGTAGGTGACCTGGCCGTCCACGATCAGCGGGCCACCGTTGATGTTGATGTCGAATTCATTGGTTGAGAGGGCGACGTCGCCGTCCACGTAGAGGGGGCCAGTGACGGTGAGTTGTGAACCTTTCAATGACTTGAAAAGATCTACGAACTCCGCGGTGGAGGCAAAGTAGTTTTGGTAGGCCTTGCCCTTGTAAGTGAAGGAGAGGGATTGCGCCTCCGTCTTGAGCGCGTCCCATTTGAGGGTGGGGATCGGAACCGACGATTGCCCCGGTTTCAGGGTGTGTGGGGTGCCGCTCTTGTCCTTGCCGATGTCGACGCTGCCGACGGAGGCGAGGATGTCCTGGATGATCTTGTCCACGTTGGTGATGTCGATCTCGGTGTTGCTGTGGATGAGCAGGGCGGCGGTGCCGAGGATGCTGAGGTTGCCGCCGCCGCCGAAGACGCCGCCAACCAGGATGCCGAAGCCCTTGAGGTAGGTGGGGTCGGTGTCGATCTCCTTGGGCGTGCGTTCCATGAGGACGCGGGAGGTCGCGGTGTTTTGGTTGACCGTGGCTTCGGCGATGATTTCGATCTTGTTGTTGATGTTGTCGGGCACCAGGGTGACGGTGCAGGCGCTGGCGTCATCGGGCGCCGGGAAGGTTGGCGATTCAAGATCCGTCGGCAGGGTTGGCGTGGCGGGCTGGTAGTTCTGCATCAGCCAGGCCATGGCCCGTTCGGCGCCGCCGCGGGCGATGCGCTGGGCGCGCATCTGGTTGGTGGCCCGTTGATGCAGCTTGAGTTCGCTGCCGGACATGGCGGCCAGGGTGGCCGCGGCCATGCCGACGACCAGGAGGCAGAACAGCGCCGCCATGAAGGCGGAGCCGCGCTCCCGCAGGAGGCTGATGAGTTGGAGTTTGGTTTTCATGGTGCCGGCTCCTTTCCTATGTGGGAGTTTGGGGATGGCCTAAAATCATTCACCACAACGTCACGAAGGACACAAAGTCCGAGCGAAGGTTTTAATTCTGGGTGAAGATTTGTGGAGATTTGTGGGTAGAGGCTTCGATTGGCTTTCGTGGCGGCAAAATTCCGGTCAGGGGATGCGCGGCGAGACTTCGAGCGTGAAGACGGACTCGTAGGTCTTGCCGAGGAACTCCTTGTCGATGGTGAACTCGGCCCGGTAATAGGGGCGCACGGGCGCCGCGCCATCGATCAGGATATTGAACTGCCCCTTGTCCGGACCGACGGCGACCTCGGCGCCAAGGGTGATCTCCTGGGTCTGGCCGTGCTGCCACTCGATGGTCAGGTTGCGCAGCTTCGGGCTTTGTGCGATGGCCTTGGTGGTGTTGAACACCGCCTGGTATTGCAGATAGCGCCGGCTGGGCACGGCGGAGACGGAATCAACCCACAGGGAGAAGCTGGGCGGGGTGGTGGTGCCGGTGTCGCTGGAGCGGTACTGGAGGGTGAGGGTGGCGTCCGCGACGTCCTGCTTGACGATCGTGGCGGAATTGAACTGCGGCGCGGCGAGCTTGGTGTCGAGGAGGGCGGATTCGAAGGTGCCCTCCAGCGGATAGGAGACCTTGATTTCCTTGAGGCCAATGATCTGGGATGAACTGCTTCCGCCGGAAACGCTGTAGCTATCGGCCTGGTTGCCGGCGAGGATCAGGCTGTAGGGCTCGGTGAAGCCGGCCGGGGGCGTCCAGGCGGCGGCCAGTTCGGCGTTGGGGGAGGGGTCGGTCTCGACGGCGAAGCTCACCAAGTAGTTTTTCGTGCTGTCGAAGGCCATGCCGTTCACCGGGTCGCTGGCCACTTCCGTGCCGACCACGACGCTGGTGCCGCCACTGAAGGTCAGGCCGCGCCTGGTTCCGGCCTTGCCGTTGAAGCCGCTGTCCAGTTCCATGACGGTGGCGGCCAGGATTCGCAGCGGCTGGCCGGTGCCCCGCGCAAAGGTGAAGGCGGGGTGGCCGCCGGGGGCGACGATCATGCTGGTGTAGTTGAGCAGGTTGCCGGGGACGAGCACCCGGACGGTCTGCCCTTGCAGATCCGGGCTGTCGCCGAAGGTGAAGCCGGTACCGGCCTGCTTGTAGGCTTCCCAGGTCACCAGGTTGCTGCCGTCCAGTTCCAGGAAGATGTCCTTGGGATAGCTTGGGTCGAGCGTTTCCAGGCTGCGCCGGGTCAGGTTGAGGCGGGTGGCGCTGTCACCCTCGAAATCGGGATCCATCCAGGTTTCCTGGAAGAACTGCAAGGTGAACTCCTTCTCCGCCGCGCCGGGCGCGAAATTGAGCAGGGCGTTGTTGCCCCAGCGCGTGCCCAGCGGCGGGTCTTCGGTGGAATAGGTTGGGGTGACGTCGGAGGCGGTGATGGTCAGCAGCTCCGCCTCCAGAGGCTTGCCGCTGAGGCTGGTGGTGATGCGGTCAATGCCGAGATTGAACCCGCTGGAGGCCTGATTCTGGCCGGTCACTTGGAAGGTGATGGTGTGGTTTCCGCCAGCGGTGAGCCGGGCCGCGCCGAGGTTGACGCTTTTCTTGCCGGCGGCGGGGGCGTAGCAGTCGATGGCGGTGGTGGCCTTGCCGATTTCGGCGGCCGTGACCCGGTGCAGGATCGCCCGGCTGGCGAGCACGGTGTAGCCATCCGTGTTGCCGGTGCGGAAATCGGCGACGATGGTGTCCTTGTGGGCCTGGAATTCGGCATACGGCACTTCCGCGCGGATCAACTGGCAGGGGTTGTTGGGGGAAGGGGTGCCGTCGAGGTAATAGACGGCGGCCCGTTGCCAGTCGTCGGCCGGGTCGGCATTGTCCAGGATGGCGTCGGCGTCGGCACGGACCGGGATGGCGAAGCCATTGGCCACGCCGTCGGTGGCCGGCATTTCCACCTGCTTGTTGGTGGTGCCTTCAAAGTCGGTGAGCATCCGCAGGTGGGCGATCCGGGTCTGGTTCCGCAGGTCGTTCTTCACGGCATTGATCGCGTATTCCTTGGCCAAGCTGATGGCGAAGGGGAGGATCGAGCCGATGATCAGGACGGTGATGGCGGAGGCGACCAGCACCTCGGTCAGGGTGAAGCGGCGATTCGGTTGGATTTTGGCGGGCTGCATGGAAGTCCCTTTCCGCGGTTGGGCGTTGTCACTCCTTCCAGCGTGGGATGGTCGGGTCGGTGACCATATAGGTGGAGAGGGCGGCGTTGGGCCGCTCCGAGGAGAGGAAGCGGGGATAGGAGACGCTCACCTGGATGAGGACGACGTCTGGGGTGCCGTCGGCGTTCCAGTCGTCAGCCTGGGGGGTGACGACCGTGGTCCGCCGGTAGAGGCCGTCCGTGGCGGCCGTGCCTTCCGCGTCGACGATCGTGTCCTCCTCGTCGGCGCCGACCAGTTCGGCGTAGGTCATGCGTCGGAGCAGGTCAAGGCGATTGCTGGCGATGGCAAAGGAGGCCGTCCGCCGCACAATCATGAGCTGGGCGCCGCGGTAGACGGAAAAGAGGGCGGCGGCGGCGGCGAGGATCAGGGTGGCCATGGCGAAGGCGATCATGCACTCGACCAGCGAGAAACGCCGTCCCCGCAGGCTGCCCTTCGCCAGGATGCCACCGGTGTTCGAGGTCGAGGCAAATTCAGGCTTCATGCGCATCTCCCCTCAGGTGAACGTTCCACTCTGCCACAAAGAATTATACCCTGCATTGGGCGTTCTGTCCATTGCCGGCCGGCATGGAGTGCATGACAATTCTGGGCCCGGGTTGAACTTCGGCGGCTGGCGTTGTAGAGTCGGACAGCGGATTGCCGGACGTGGCCGCCAGGAGGGCCGGACGATGGACGAACATGCCGAGGCCTGCGGGTTCTACGAGGCGTTGGCCGGGGAATACGACACGATGACGGGCTTCGAGGCGCGGCTGCCGGCGGCGCGGCGCTTCCTCCGGGAGCTGTGCCGCCGCGCCGGCGGCCGGCGCGTGCTCGACACCGCCACCGGCACGGGGCTGTATGCCATTGCCGCCGCGCTGGAGGGGGGGACGGCCACCGGGACAGACCTCTCGCCGGAGATGCTGGCGCAGGCCCGGCGCAACGGCGAGGCCGCGGGCGCCAGAGTCACCTGGGCGGTGGCGCCCATGGAGCGGCTGGGGGCGCCGGCGCGGGGGCCGTTTGACGCCGTGCTCTGCCTTGGCAACTCGCTGCCGCACCTCCTGGCGGACGCCGCGGTGGCCGCCGCCTTCCGGCAGTTCCGGGCCGTGCTGGCGCCGGGCGGCGTGGCGGCGGTGCAACTGCTCAACTACGGCCGGATCCTGGCGCGCGGCGAGCGGATCGTCTCGATCGACCGCCGGGGCGCGGCGCAGTTTGTCCGCTTCTACGACTTCCTGGCCGACGACCGGATCCGCTTCAACTTGCTGACGATCCGCTGGGGGCGTGGCCTTGAGGCGGCGCACACGCTGAATTCCGTCATCCTGCGGCCTTGGCGCCTGGGGGAGCTGGTGCCGCGGTTGGATGAGGCGGGGTTCACGCGGGTGGTGGCGTTCGGGGGGCTGGAGTTCCAGCCGTTCGATCCGGCGGCGAGCGAGACCCTGCTGCTGCTGGCCTCGGGCGGCGGGGCGGCGCCTCAGCCGCAAGCGCCGCCGCAGCCACCGGGGCAGCCGGCGGCGCGGGGGAGGAGGACGGCCGCCTCGTAATCCTGCATGGCGTTGATCCAGGCGGGGCCGACGGGGACGTCGGCGCGCTGGCAGTGGCTGTCCCAGACTGCGCCCAGCGGCAGGGTCTTCAGCTCCTCCAGCACCGCCAGCTTGGCCGCGCCCTGCCCCTGGAGTTCCAAGGTGCGCAGATGGGCGGACGGCTCGAGCAGGGCCGCGAGCAGCGCCTTCTGCGTGGCGCGGGCGCCGATGACCCAGGCGCCGATGCGGTTGATGCTGGCGTCGAAGAAGTCGAGGGCAAGGTGGATCCGGCCGAGGGCGTCGCCGCGGACGACTTCCCGGGCGAGGGCCAGCAGGTCGTCGCTGAGGAGCACGACGTGGTCGCTGTCCCAGCGGACGCCGCGGCTGACGTGGAGCAGCAGCTCCTCCTGGAAGGTCAGGAGCGCCGAAATCTTGTCATGGATCGTTTCCGTGGGGTGGTAGTGCCCCATGTCCAGGCAGAGGCGGGCCTTGCCGGGGCGGCTGCCGAGGTAGGCGAGGTAGAACTCATGGGAGCCGACGACGAAATCCTCGCTGCCAATGCCGAAGAGCTTGCCCTCCACGCAGTCCAGGCAGTGGGCGGGGCTGATCGGCTCGGCGAGGATCGCGTCATAGGCGGCGGCGAGGCGGCGGCGGGGCGCCCAGCGGTCGATGGGGGAGTCCTTGGCACCGTCGGGGATCCAGTGGTTGAGGACGCAGGGGCTGCCCTGGGCGCGGCCCATGGCTTCGGCGATGCGCCGGCAGGCGATGCCGTGGCGGATCCAGAACTGGCGGACCTGGTCGTCGGCGCTGGAGAGGGTGAAGCCGGAGCTGGCGAGGGGATGGGCGAAATAGGAGGGGTTGAAGTCGAGGGCGCAGCCCTGGCGCTTGGCCCAGTCGATCCAGGTGGCGAAATGTTCCGGCTTCAGTTCGTCGCGCCCGACTTTTGCCGTGCCAGTTTCCGCATAGATGGCGTGGAGGTTGAAGCGGAGCTTGCCGGGGATGAGGGCCATGGCCTTGGCGGCGTCGCGCCGGAGTTCGTCGCCGGTGCGGGCGGCGCCGGGATGGGCGCCAGTGGCGAGGATGCCGCCGCCGGTGACCGGTCCCTCCGTGGTTTCCAGGCCGCGGACATCGTCGCCCTGCCAGCAGTGGAGGGCGATTTGGACCTTGGCCAGGCACTCCAGCGCTTCCTCGGTGTTGACGCCGAGCTTGGCGTACTGGTCGCGGGCCAGGGCGTAGGCGGCCTCGACGGTGGCGGGGGTGCGTTCCGGGAACATGGCGGTGCTCCTCGAAGCTGGGGCTGGGGGGGGAAGGGTGGTGCCGGAGGCGGGAGTCGAACCCGCACGAAGGGTTACTTCGTCAGATTTTGAGTCTGATGCGTCTGCCATTCCGCCACTCCGGCAGGAGGTGCAAAGCGACAAAGAGGCGATACTTTACCCCGCTCACCTTTGATTGCAACAGCATGTCCAGCCACTATCCACCCACCCTCGACCACCTGATCCTCCAGCTCCGCCGGCTGCCGGGCGTTGGGGCGCGCACCGCCGAACGGCTGGCGCTGGCCTTGTGCGCCTGGCCGGCCGCCGAACTGCGGGAGTTCGGGACGCTGCTGGCGGCGCTGCCCGAGCGGCTGCGCCCCTGCACGGCCTGCGGCAACCTGGCGGAGGCTGAGCTGTGCGCCATCTGCCGCGACCCCTCCCGCCGCCAGGAGCTGGTTTGCGTGGTCGAACAGGCGTCCCAGATTCCCGTGATCGAAAAGGCGGGCTGCTACCGGGGGCTCTACCACGTGCTCGGGGGGCGGCTGGAGCCGCTGGCGCAGAAGGGGCCCGAATCGCTGCGCCTGCGCGAACTCCAGGCCCGGCTGGCGGCCGGCACCGTCACGGAGCTGATCCTGGCCACCAGTTCGGACGTGGAAGGGGAGGCCACCGCCGCCTGGCTCGCCCAGGAATGCTGCCGGGAAGGGCTGGCCATCACCCGCCTGGCCGCCGGTTTGCCGGTCGGCGCCGACCTCGGCTATGCCGACGCCGCGACCATTGCCGCCGCGCTCCAGGCCCGCCGGGCGTGGTGACCGCTGAATCGCCGGCCGCGGGGGGCAGGGACGCCTGCGGCGGCAAAGGACAATGACTTCAGCGCTCCGCTCCACCGGACCGGAATTATTCGCCACGGGCGCCGCGGCGGCACGGGCCGCCAAAGGCGGCAGCGAAGCGTCAACACCCGATGGGCACGAAGACGGATCGAAGCGTGCCGGGGGATCAGCAAATTCGTGGGTTTCGCGGAGAAAACTCCGCGCCCTCCACGGTGAAAGGGGCGAGGTCAGGTGCCGGCCTTGAGGTCGGCGCAGACGCGCATGGAGCAGAACTTGGGGCCGCACATGGTGCAGTAGTGGGGGCGGTCGCCGGCCTCGGCCTCGGCGGCGGGGCGGCCCTGTTCGCGGATGGCTTCGGCGCGGAGTTCGCGGGCCTTGTCGGGGTCGAGGGCGAGTTCGAACTGTTGTTCCCAGTCGAAGGCGGCGCGGGCGCGGGAGATGGCGTCGTCGCGGTCGCGGGCGCCGGGGAGGCCCTTGGCGATGTCGGCGGCGTGGGCGGCGATCTTGTAGGCGAGCACGCCGTCGCGCACGTCGCGGGCATTGGGCAGGCCGAGATGCTCCTTGGGGGTGACGTAGCAGAGCATGGCGGCGCCATGCATGGCGCCGAGGGCGGCGCCGATGCCGGAGGTGATGTGGTCGTAGCCGGGGGCGCAGTCGGTGACGACCGGGCCGAGGATGTAGAAGGGGGCGCCGTCACAGACCCGGGCCTGCCGTTCCATGTTCATCTGGATTTCGTGGAGGGGGATGTGGCCGGGGCCTTCGACCATGGCCTGGACGCCGGCGGCGCGGCAGCGGCGGACGAGTTCGCCGAGGACGTCGAGTTCGGCGAACTGCGCGGCGTCGGAGGCGTCGGCGAGGCAGCCGGGGCGCAGCCCGTCGCCGAGGGAGATGGTGACGTCGTGGGCGCGGAGGATGTCGAGGACGCGGTCGAAGTGCTCGTAGAAGGGGTTCTGGCGCTGGTGCTTCTGCATCCAGGCGGCGAGGATGGCGCCGCCGCGGCTGACGATGCCGAGGGTGCGGCGGAGGGCGGCGGGCAGGTGTTCGCGGAGGAGCCCGGCATGGATGGTCATGTAGTCAACCCCCTGCTCCGCCTGCCGCTGGATGACTTCCAGCAGCAGGTCGAGGGTCAGCTCCATCGGGTCGTCAATGCGGCAGAGCGCCTCGTAGATGGGGACGGTGCCGACGGGGACAGTGCTGTGGGCGAGGATCGAGCGGCGGATGGCCTCGACCTGCTCGCCGGTGGAGAGGTCCATGACCGTGTCGGCCCCGTACTTCACCGCGGCTTCAAGCTTGCGGAGTTCGCAGCCGATGTCGCTGCTCAGCGCCGAGTTGCCGATGTTGGCGTTGATCTTGACGCCCAGTTCCGCGCCGATGCCGATGGGGTCGAGGGCGGCGTGGGCGGGATTGGCGGGGATGACGATCCGGCCGGCGGCGACGCGGGCGCGGATGAATTCCGGGCTGCGGCGTTCCTTGTGGGCGACGGTTTCCATGGCGGGGGTGGTCGTGCCGGCGCGGGCAAGGGTGAGTTGGGTGGTCATGGGGGAGATTTCCGGTTTTCGCGGTTGGAGTTTGGCAAAAGTGGATTCAGGCCGGCGGGGCCGGCGGCAGGAGGGCGCGGAAGCGGCGGGCGGCCGCCTCGGGGTCGGCGGCCTTCATGATCGCGGAGACGACGGCCAGGCCGGCGACGCCGGTGGCGAGCACGGGGGCGGCGTTGTCGGGGGTGATCCCGCCGATGGCGACGACGGGGATGCGGACGGCGGCCTGGATCCGGCGCAGCTCCGCCAGCTCCAGGTGGCGGGTGATGACCTTGGTGGTGGTCGGGTAGACGGCGCCGGAGCCGATGTAGTCGGCGCCGTCCCGCTCCGCTTGGCGGGCCTGTTCGACCGTCTTGCAGGAGACGCCAAGGATCATGCCGGGGCGGAGCAGGCGGCGGGCGGCGGCCGCGGGGAGGTCGCCCTGGCCGAGGTGAAGGCCGGCGGCGTCCGCGGCCAGGGCGAGGTCGAGGCGGTCGTTGACGATGAGGGGCACGCCGTGGCGGTCCGCCAGCTCGCGCAGGCGGCGGGCGACCGTGAGGAATTCGGCGGCGGCGAGTTCCTTCTCCCGCAGTTGCAGGAGGGTGACGCCGCCGCGCAGGGCGGCCTCGACCACGGCGTCGAAGTCGCGGTCGCCCACGCAGCTCCGGTCGGTGACGAGATAGAGCCGCGGATCCAGGCGAGGCCGGGGTGCGGACTCCGCGGCGCCGGAATTGGCGGCAGGGGCGGCGGGCGGCGGGGGCGGCGCCACCGGCGGGCGGATGCCGTTGCCGAAGTGGTCGAGCGGGCCGGGGCCGTGGCCGATCTCCAGGCCGGGGCAAAGGGCGCGGGCGACGTATTCCTTGGCGGCACGGATGGCCGGGGCCAATTCCAGGCCGCGGGCCAGGTTGGCGGCGATGGCGGCGGCGAGGGTGCAGCCGGTGCCGTGGGTGTTGCGGCTTTCCAGGCGCTGGCCGGGGAACCACTGGCAATGGCCGTTGGCATACAGCAGGTCGTCGGCGGCGCCGGCGAGGTGGCCGCCCTTGACCAGGACGGCCCGCGCCCCGCGTCCGGCCAGGCAGGCCGCCGCCTGGATCATTTCCGCGCGGGTGGTGACGTTCCGGCCAGTGAGCGCCGCGGCCTCGGGGAGGTTGGGGGTGACGAGGGTGGCCAGGGGCAGGAGGCGGCGGAGGAGCGTCTCGCGGGCGGCGGGCGGGAGCAGGTGGCGGCCGCTGGTGGCGACCAGCACCGGGTCGAGCACGAGGATGGGGGGGCGGTGGTGGGCGAGGCGGTCCGCGACCGTTTCGATGATCGCGGCCGTGGCGAGCATGCCGGTCTTGACCGCGTCGACCCGGATGTCGGCGAACACGGCATCGATCTGGCTGGCGACGATCCCGGGGTCGAGCGCCCGCACGGCGGTGACGGCCTGGGTGTTCTGGGCGGTGACGGCGGTGACGGCGCTCAGCCCGTAGCAGCCATGGGCGGCGAAGGCCTTGAGGTCCGCCTGGATTCCGGCGCCGCCGCTGGAATCGGAGCCGGCGATGGTCAGGAGCTGTTTCATGGGGCACAAAATGGGGAAGGCGTCCTTCCGGGGTTGGAAGGGCGCCTTGGCGGCGGAGCGCGGGCTCCGCGGACGTGCTTCCCTCCGCCGGCATGATCCGGATCAGGTTACGGGGTCACAAACGACGCGGTTTGTTTCTCAGCCGGCTTGCCCGGCTCCCCCAGCAGCATGAATGTGCCCAATACTATAGTTGGCCGCTGGCCGTTTGCGCGGCGGCGGCGGGGCCGCGGCCAGCGTTGGGCGGCGTCAACCCGCCAGCGGCAGCAGCAGCGGCTGCCGGTCAGCCACGGCCCCGCCGCCGGTGCCGGCACCGGCGGCAAGCTGGCGGCGCACCGCCGGTCCGCCGCCCGGCCGCGCCAGGTCGATCACCTCCGGCATCCCGGGGCAGGCAATGAAGAAGCGGGCGCGCTTGAGCACCACCCCGATCTTGGCCAAGTGCTCGTACCGGATCGGCGCAAAGCGGCGTGACGCGATCAGCCGCTGCGCCGAGCGCGGCCCAATCCCCGGCACCCGCAGCAGCGTCTCGTACGCCGCCTGGTTCAGCTCAACCGGGAACAGATGCGGATTCCGCAAGGCCCAGGCGGCCTTCGGATCCAGCGCCTCGTCCAGCAGCGGCTCCTGCGGGGTCAGGATCTCGCCGGCGTCGAACCCGTAGTAGCGCATCAGCCAGTCCGCTTGGTAGAGCCGGTGCTCGCGCCGGAGCGGCGGCGCACGCAGCGCCGGCAGCCGGGAGTCGCGCACCACCGGCACAAAGGCGGAATAGTAGACCCGCTTGAGGGCGAAATGCCGGTAGAGCGCCGCCGAGAGCTGCAAAATCTGCAAGTCCGTCTCCGGGCTGGCGCCGACGATCATCTGCGTGCTCTGCCCCGCCGGCGCCCACGCCGCCGCCCGCCGGCTTTGCCGTCGCTCCACCTTGTTCGCCGTGATCGCCTCATGGATCTGCCCCATCGGCGCCAGGATCGCCTCCTTGCGCTTCTCCGGCGCCAAGTTCCGCAACGCCTCGCCGGAAGGCAACTCGATGTTCACGCTGATCCGGTCCGCCACCGCCCCCGCCGCCCGGATCAGCGCCGGGCTCGCCCCCGGGATCGCCTTCAGATGGATGTAGCCGCCGAAGCGGTGCTCCTGCCGCAGGCTCCGCGCCACGGCGACCAGCCGATCCATCGTCGCATCCGGCCCGCCGGCGACCCCCGAACTCAGGAACAGCCCCTCGATGTAGTTGCGCCGGTAGAACTCCACCGTCAGCTCCACCACCTCGCGCACGGTGAAGGCGGCGCGCGGCACGTCGTTGCTCCGCCGGTTCAGGCAATAGGCACAGTCGTAGTCACAGTGGTTCGTCAGCAGCAGCTTGAGCAGGGAGATGCAGCGGCCGTCGTCCGACCAGCTATGGCAGACGCCGCAGGCCGAAGTGCTGCCCATGCCGCCGGCCGGCCGCTCGCGCCGGCTGCCGCTGGAGGCGCAGGAGGCGTCGTAGCGCGCCGCCTCCCCCAGGATCCGGATTTTTTCCGCCAACTCCATCTGTCCACCGCCTGCACAGCCCAATGGCATGCTTACAAAAAGAAGCATACCATCGGCCGGGCGGAAATCAACCGGCTCCGCCCGCCGCACACCGCCCCCTTCTCCCGCCCCGCGGCCGGCCAGAAAACCTGGACGGGTGGTTCCGACACGGTGCAACCAAAAACCGGCTGATTAATGTGTACCCTGGCCAAAAAGTCCGCGTTGTTCTGGTCGTTCGCTGCTCTCGTTTGTTCCGTGCCTTTTCTGGTCCGCTCTGCTCCGCATCACCATGAACCGACAGTCGCCTAACCATGCGCTGCCGCGAACCGCTCCGTGCGTCACGGCACCTGCTTCCACCGCCGCCTTTCCGCCCACCGAGCAGGTGCCGCACCGCACTCCGCGGTCGCTGAGCTTGGGGTTCGCACCTTGGCGGGGATGATGAAGAGGGGAAAAAACAGATAGTGGTTTTCAGAAAACGGAGGCATATAAATGATTAAAGAATTCAACGAAGCCATTGAGTTGTGCTTGGAAGTGGAGGAACCGGTATCCAACCAGTTCGTTGGTGTCCAACGCGTGGCGGTGATGGCATGAGCACCTTTCCCGCACCAACCGGGATGCAACTCATCACTGTAATTGCGGACAAACGGCTCCATCGGACGGAGTACCGCCCGCTGAGCCTTGGCGCTGGGGAGAGGCGAAGGCGCCTGGGGCCGGCCGGCCCCACCCACTCGGGGGCGGGGCAAAGTGGCCGCACCGTCACCGCGGCGGCGGCCGGACCGCTATATTCCCGCCATGCACCACGGTTGCATCCCCCGCGGTGCCGGCTACATTAAATTCCAATTTTGGTTTCCGGTTGTCGAATGTTTTCGAATTGGAACGCGGGATTTCCGGAGTGGAGCCGCGCCCTGCCGCCAGATGGAAGGGGCGCCTTTTTTTTGTTTCCCAGCAAGCCGCCGCCGCGCCAGGCGGAACGGTTGCGCAACGGAATGAGGTCGCCATGTCATTGATCGCGGAAATGGATGCACTCCTGGCGGCGGCGGCGGCCGCGCTGGCCGCCGCCGCCGACGAGGCCGCCGTCGAGGCGTTGAAGGTCAAGTACCTGGGACGCAAGGGACAGGTGGCGGAGCTGATGTCGGGGCTCGGCCGGCTGACCCCGGCGGAGAAGCCGGCGGCGGGCAAGGCCGCCAACCGGCTCAAGGACGGCATCCAGGCGGCGCTCGATGCCGCGCTCGCCCGCGTCGGCGGCGGTGCCCGGGCCGCGGCCGCGGTTGATGTCACCCTCCCCGGCCGCCGCCGCCCCCTCGGCCGCCGGCACCCGATCACCCGGGTCATGGAGGATGCCGTGGCCATCTTCCGCCGCATGGGCTTCATCGTCGCCGACGGCCCGGACATCGAGACGGTCCGCAACAACTTCGACGCCCTCAACGCCCCCGCCGACCATCCCTCGCGCACCCCGGAGGACACCTTCTATTTTGGCTTGGACGAGCGCAACTGGGGCTGGCTCGACCCCGACTGCCGCCTGCTCCGCACCCAGACTTCCCCCGTCCAGGTCCGGGTCATGGAAAGCCGCCAGCCGCCGATCCGGGTCGTCTGCCCCGGCCGCTGCTACCGGCGCGACACCCCCGACGCCACCCACGGCATGAGCTTCCACCAGATCGAGGGGCTCTACGTCGCCCGCCAAACCTCCCTCGCCGACCTCAAGGGGACCATGGCCGACTTCGCCCGCGAAATGTTCGGCCCGGCCACCAAGATCCGCTTCCGCCCCCACTTCTTCCCCTTCACCGAGCCCAGCGTCGAATGCGACGCCTCCTGCATCATCTGCGGCGGCCAGGGCTGCCGCGTCTGCAAGAACTCCGGCTGGCTGGAGATCGCCGGCGCCGGCATGGTCAACCCCGCCGTCTTCCGCGCCGTCGGCTACGACCCCGAGCAGGTCACCGGCTACGCCTTCGGCATGGGGCTGGAGCGCATCGCCATGATCCGCTACGCCATCAACGACCTGCGGCTGCTCTACGAAAACAACGTCCGCTTCCTCCAGCAGTTCTGAGGCGCGCCCCACCCCCCGCCCCCCGCCCGCCGCCGCCACGACGCTCCAACCCGAACCGCAAAAAAAACTTTTTGGCAGTCCCATGAAAACCTCCGTCAATTGGCTGCAAGACTATGTGGACATCCCCTGGACGCCGGCCGAACTCGCCCGGCGGCTGACCCAGGCCGGGCTGGAAGTGGAAGGGATCGAAACCCGCGGCGCCATCCCCCCCGGCGTCGTCACCGCCCAAATCCTCACCCGCGAACGCCATCCCAACGCGGACAAGCTCAGCGTCTGCAGCGTCACCACCGGCGGCGACACCCCGCTGCAAATCGTCTGCGGCGCACCCAACTGCGACCCCGGCCGGATCGTCCCCCTCGCCACCGAGGGCACCGACTTCGGCGGCGGTTTCAAGATCAAGCGCGCCAAGCTCCGCGGCGTCGAGTCCCAGGGAATGATGTGCTCCGCCCACGAACTTGGCCTCACCGCTGAGCACGAAGGGCTGCTGCTCCTGCCGGAAACCACCCCCCTGGGCCGGCCCCTGGCCGAGATCATCCCCGGCGACACCGTCATCGACTGGGAAGTCACCCCCAACCGCCCCGACTGGCTCTCCCACATCGGCATCGCCCGCGAAGTCGCCGCCGCCACCGGCGGCACCCTGCGCCTGCCCGAGGCGCCCCTGAAGCTGGCGGAGTCCGCAACCATCGCCGCCCTCGCCGCCGTCGAGGTCCAGGACGCGGCGCTCTGCCCGCGCTACACCGCCCGCGTCATCCAGAACGTCAAGGTCGGCCCGAGCCCCGAGTGGCTGGTCCGGCGCCTGGAAAGCATCGGCCTGCGCAGCATCAACAACGTGGTCGACATCACCAACTACGTGATGCTCGAATACGGCCAGCCGCTGCACGCCTTCGACCTCGCCACCCTGGCCGGCCAGCGGCTCGTCGTCCGCCGCGCCAAGGCCGGCGAAACCCTCACCACCCTCGACGGCCGCACCCACACCCTGACCCCGGAAAACCTCCTGATCGCCGATGCCGAGCGCGGCGTCGCCCTCGCCGGGATCATGGGCGGCGAACACAGCGGCATCAGCGAAAAGACCACCACCGTCCTCCTGGAAAGCGCGGCCTTCAACCCCGCCAACATCCGGGCCACGGCGCGCACCCTCGCCATCGCCAGCGACAGCTCCCACCGCTTCGAGCGCGGCGTGAGCTGGGAAACGGTCGAGGCCGCCAGCCGCCGTGCCGCCGCCCTGCTCTGCCAGATCGCCGGCGGCGAGGCCGCCCACGGGGTGCTCGACTTCTACCCCGCCCCTTGGCAGGCAGCGGAGATCGCCTGCCGCGTCCAAAAGGTCAATAGCCTGCTCGGCATCCACCTGGGCGTCACCGACATCGCCCACTGCTTCCGCCGCCGCGGCCTGGAAGTCGCCGAGGAGAACGCCGCCACCGTGACCGTGCGGATTCCGCATTTCCGCCTGGACCTGAAGGCGGAGCACGACCTGGTCGAGGAAGTGGCCCAAATCCATGGGCTCGACAACATCCCGGAGGCGAAGCCGGCGGCGCTGCTCGGCGGCACGATCGCCGAGGACACCTGGTATCCCGTCGAGGCGGCGCGGGCCCAGCTCCTCGCCCTCGGGCTTGACGAAATCCTCAACTACACCCTCATCTCCAAGCCCCAGGCGCTGGCCGGCACCGGCGTCGCCGAGGCGGAGCTGGTCCGCGTCGCCAACCCGATCAGCTCGGAGGCGGAAATCCTCCGCCCCTCCCTGCTGCCAACCCTGCTCCAGGCCGTCGCCCACAACATCGCCCACAACAACCCGGAGCTGGCCCTCGTCGAGATTGGCCGAATCTTCCTGAAGCGCCCCGGCGTGCCCGAGGAACGGCTCCAGGCGGCCATTGCCCTCACCGGCCACCGCCACCCGGAACGCTACGGCGCGGAACGGGCGGAGCTGCTGGACTTCTTCGACCTCAAGGGATTGCTGGAAAGCTGGTTCGAAACCCGCCGCCTCGCCGGCGCCACCGCCGCCCCGGCCACCCACCCCGCCTTCGCCCCCGGCGCCGCCGCGGCCTTCACCGTCAACGGCCGCGAAGTCGCCATCTTCGGCGAAGCCGCCCCCGCCCTGACCAAGGGGCTGCGGCTGAAGGCCCCCCTCTTCGTCGCCCTCATCGAACTCGACGCCCTTCTCGCCCTCGCGCCGGCCCCGGCCAAGTACCGGCCCCTGCCCCAGTTCCCGGCCACCGCCCGCGACATCTCCCTCGTCGCCCCGGCCACTGCCAGCGCCGCCGCCATCCAGGAGGCAATCGCCGCCGCCCGCTGCCCCTGGCTGGAAAAGGTCGAACTGTTCGACCTCTTCACCGACGAAACACTGCTCGGCCCCGGCAACCGCAGCCTCGCCTTCAGCCTCACCTACCGCCATCCCGAGCGCACCCTCACCGACGCCGAGGCGAACCAGGCCCACGAGGACGTCAAGGCCAAGCTCGCCAAGGCCCTCCCCGTCCAGTACCGCTGAGCGCCCTCACCAGAAGCCGGGCAGCAGGCGGCCGGCGTAGACCGGGCGCACCCGCGCCTCCAAGCAGACACTGGTGACCTTGGGCGGGCTCTTCCCCGCTTTCACCGTGAACCAGACCTTGAGCGTCTCGCCGCCGCGGACCTCGACCAGGACCGGCGTCTCCCCCTGGCGATAGGGTTCCGGCCAGTCAAGCAAGAGCGTGGCGAGGAAGGCGGCCGAGGCGCACCCCGTCCCGCAGGCCAGGGTCTCGGCCTCGACGCCGAACTCGAAGGTGCGCACCGCCAGCCGCCCCGGTTCCAGCACTTGGACGAAATTGACGTTGACCCCCCGCGGCCCGAACTCCGGATGGCGCCGCAGCAGGGTGCCATAGTGCGGCACATCCAGCTCCGGCAGTTCGTCGCCCGCCAGCACCACCCCGTGCGGCACGCCGGTGACCACGGTATGCACCGTCCAGACCCGGTCGCCCGCCTCGACCTTGCGGTGGAGGATGAAATCCCGCGGCTCCGGAATGCAGACCCGGACGCGGCCGGGGCCATCCGCCACCCGCCGCCCCTGGGCGATCCCCGCCGGGGTCTGGATCAGCAGGTCGGGACCTTCCGCCAAGCCGTTCTCCAGCGCCCACTCGGTGAAACAGGCGGTGCCGTTGCCGCACAGCTCCACCTCGCTGCCGTCCGGGTCGAAAAAGCGGGCGGCCACCGCGGCAAACACCCCCGGCGACGGCGCCAGGGCGACGATCAGCCCGTCGGAGCCCACCCCCAGGCCGCGCCGGCAGAGCCGCCGGATCCGCTCCGGCAGTTGCGGACTCCGCACCAGTTCCGCCGCGGCGGGCTGCCGCCCGTCGAGGCAGATGAAATCATTGCCCGCCGCCGTCATTTTGCTGAAACGCAAGTCGCCATTCATGTTCCCTATCTCCCTGCATCCGGATAGCCGCTCCGGGTTGATCCGCCAATCCTGCCGCCCAGGCGGGTGACCTCAGCCGCTTTCGCCGCCCGCCGCCGCCGCCGCCAACCGTTCCAGGGCCAGGCGCGCCGCCTCCTTCTCCGCCAGCCGGCGGTTGCCGGCGCGGGCAACCGCCACCGTCTCCCCCTCCAACTTCACCGCCACCTCGAACTGCGGCTCATGCTCCGGCCCGGTGACGGCGAGCACCTCGTAGACGGGCGCCGCCCCCTGCCGTTCCTGGGTCAGCTCCTGGAGACGCCCCTTCGGGTTCTCCGCCGCCAAGGCCTGGAGCGGATCGGGCATGATCGCCGTCACCGCCCGGTCAAGCACGGCCGTGGCCGCCGGCAATCCCCCGTCCAGGTAAAGCGCGCCGAGGAGCGCCTCGAAGGCGTCCGCCAAATTGGAGGCGCGCTCTTCGCCGCCGCTGTGACGCTCCCCCTTGCCGAGCAGCAGGAAACGCCCCAGCCCCAGGTGGGCCGCGAACCGGGCCAGGGCCGGCTCGCTGGTGATCAGGGAGCGCAGGCGGGTGAGCGGCCCCTCCTCCAAGTCGGGATAGCGGCGGAAGAGGAAGTCGGTGGCGATGAGCTGGAGCACGGCGTCGCCCAGGAACTCCAGCCGCTGGTTGTCGCGCTCCACCCGGCCGTGCTCGGCCCGATAGGAAGGGTGGGTCATCGCCTCCGCCAGCCAAAGGCCCTGGCCGAAACGATAGCCCAGCTCCGCCTCCAGTTCACGCATGTCCGGTTTCGCCACGCCACGCCACCTTTCCCGTTGAATGCAGATGCGGGATTTCCGCATCCCCATTCGCCAATCGCCAATCGAACTTCAGATCCCCTCCGCCACCGCCGGCTCACCGGCGCCACGCCCTGGCGGCCGCACCCGGATGCGAACCCGGATCCGGCTGAGCTTGAAAAGGATGCGCAGCCGGCGCAGGAGCGGCCACCAGCCATAGAGGTGGATTTCCAGCGGCCGCCACATCGCCACCCAGCCACCGATGGTCAGCCCCTCCGCCGCCCACGGGGTCATCCCGGCCTCGGGCCACAACCGTTGCACCAGCCGCGCCGCCGCCAGGCAGAGGGCGAGGAAGGCGCCGCCGACGGCCAGGCTCGTCCGGCCGTCGCGCAAAAGCTGGTTCAAGTCCCGCTTCGCCTGCCGCGCCCGGTTGCGGAAGAAGTTCTGGATGGCGGCTTCGACCGTCTGCTGGGCCCGGGGGTCGCCGGGGGCTTTCGCCAAATGGATCACCAGCAGCAGCGGCGTGGCCGTGGGGAAGTCGCTGGCCCGCCCTTCGATGAAGGACCAGGCGTCGTCGTCCAAGTCCTTTTCGATGAACGGCGCCGGATCCATGGAGTTGAAAAGCTGCGCCACCTCCCGCAGCTTCACTTGGATCACGCCGCTGGGACGGTGTTTGTGCTTGCCAAAGGGGAACTTCATCTGCCCATGCCGGGAAGGGGAACGGTTGAACTCGCGGGCGGCGGGCAGTCACGGCTTCCGGAACAGGTCCGGCGGCTCGGGCGTGACGGCCGGCGAGGCGATCGCCGCCGCCTGGAACTGGATGCGCGTGCGCCACTCCGGCCCAGCCAGGCGGATGCCCGTCGGATACCAGAAGGCGCCGTCGCGCTTGAAGTCGGTGAACTCGAGCTGGCGGTTGTACAGGCTCTCGCCGGGCAGGAACCATTGCACGCGCAAGGGGAAGGCATACTCGCCGTGGAGCCAGGCGCGGACCTTCTCCAGCCGCTGGGGATGCACCAGCTCCAGCACCCGGCAGGGCTGGCCGCGGATGCTCTCGCCCGGCAGTTCCTGGGCCAGCTTCCAGTAGAGGAAGCTGAAGGTCAGGTCATCCGGCTCGACTCCCATCGTCCGCAGGGTGACCGCGCCCGGCGCCACTTCCGGCAAGGTCAAGGCCACCATCGGCAGCTCCGGCGCCGGCCGGTATTCCTGGACGACCCGCGAGAGCTGCCCGTCCCCGTCCCCCAGCACCAGCTCCGCTTCCAGCCGGTCGGGCGCCAGCCGCATGGCCAACGCCAGCGGCCCCTGGAACCGCCCCCGGGCGCCGCGCCATTGGATCTCCCCCCGGAACCGGCACCACTCAGGCTCCAGGAACGGCCGCCGCGCCGCCTCCAGCAACTGGCCGGCGCTGGCCGCCGCCGCCGGCACCGGCCCGTCGGCCGCGGCCCGCAGCATCACCGGCGCCACCGCCAGCACGGAAAAGAGGAAAAAAGAGGGGACAAGGTTCATGAGTCCGGTTCCGCCGGTGCCCGCCGCCACTTTCGGGAAAGGCGCCGCCAACCGGCGCCGCCGATGGTATAGTACCGCCTCAAACCCGTGATGCAACGTGAACCAGGCAAGGAAGGACGCCCCGTGAAACAGCAGGACCTGCGCGCCGCCGCCCTCGACTACCACCGCTCCCCCGTGCCGGGCAAGATCGCCATCCAACTCACCAAGCCCTGCGCCACCCAACGCGATCTCTCCCTGGCCTACTCCCCCGGCGTCGCCCATCCCTGCCAGGAGATCGAGGCCAACCCCGACAGCGTCTGGGAACTGACCGGCCGCGCCAACACCGTCGCCGTCGTCAGCGACGGCACCGCCGTGCTCGGCCTGGGCAACATCGGCCCCGAAGCCGGACTGCCGGTCATGGAGGGCAAGGCGGTGCTGTTCAAGCACTTCGCCGACATTGACGCCATCCCCCTCTGCCTCGCCAAGGTCTTCCGCGAGGACGGCCGCACCGACGCGAAAAAGCTGATCGCCGTGGTCGAGTGCCTGGAACCCAGCCTGGGCGGCATCAACCTGGAAGACATCGGCGGCCCCGCCTGCTTCGAGGTCGAACAGACCCTCAAGCAACGCATGGGCATCCCCGTCTTCCATGACGACCAGCACGGCACCGCCATCATCTCCACCGCCGCCGTGCTCAATGCCCTCAAGCTCACCGGCCGCAAAATCGAGCAGGCGCGCTTCGTCGTCAACGGCGCCGGCGCCGCCGGCATCGCCTGCGCCGAATTCTACATCGCCGCCGGCGCCCGCCGCGAAAACTTCATCCTCTGCGACTCGAAGGGCGCCATCTACAAAGGGCGCAAGGAAGGCATGACCGCCGAGAAGGAGGCCTTCGCCGTCGCCACCCCCGCCCGCACCCTCGCCGAAGCGCTGGCCGGGGCCGATGTCTTCGTCGGCCTTTCCGTCGGCAACTGCGTCACCGCCGAGATGGTCCGCGCCATGGCGAAGAACCCGATCCTCTTCCCGATGGCCAACCCGACGCCGGAAATCATGCCGGACCTGGCGCTGGCCGCCGGCGCCGCCGTGGTCGGCACCGGCCGCTCCGACTTCCCCAACCAGGTCAACAACGTCCTCGGCTTCCCCGGCATCTTCCGCGGCGCCCTGGACGTGCGCGCCACCCAGATCAACGAGGAAATGAAGCGGGCCGCCTCCCTGGCGCTGGCCGAACTCGCCACCGAGGAGATCCCCGCGGCCGTCAAGGCTACCCTGGCCAAGGCCTATCCGCAGGACGCCGCCGCCGGCATGTTCGCCGGCGCCAACCCGCTGAAGGCGACCTATGTGATCCCCAAGCCGTTCGACCCCCGCGTCGTCCCCCGCGTCGCCCGCCGCGTCGCCGCCGCCGCCATGGCCAGCGGCGTCGCCCGCCAGCCAGTCGCCGACCTGGACGCCTACGAGCAGGCCGTCACCCGCCGCCTGGCGCGCTGAGCCAACCGCGGCCGGATCATCCAGCCGGATCGGGGGGCGTTGCCGGGAACAGCCCCCCGCCACCTTGCTGCTGGCGCACCGCCACCCATTCATTGAGCAGGCAGTAGCCCATCACCAGCAACACCGGCCCGAGGAAGAAGCCGATGAAGCCGAAGGTCATCACCCCGCCAACCACCCCGATGAAGACCAGGATGAACGGCAGGTTGGTGCCCCGGCTGATGATGTAGGGCCGGACCACGTTGTCCACGCCGCTGATCCCCAAGGCACCGTAGATCCCCATGAACACGGCGGCACCCATCCGCCCTTCGGAGAGCAGCCACAGCACCACCGGCACCCACACCAGCGGCGGCCCCACCGGAATCAGCAGCGACAGGAAGAAAGTCACCACCCCCAGGAGCATCGGCGAGGGCGCCCCGACAATGAAAAAACCCAGGGCCGCCACCAGCCCCTGGGCCAGGGCGGTGCCGAGAATCCCATAGACCACCCCGCGGACCGTCTTGCCCACCACCAGCAGATAATGCTGGGTCTGGTCGCCGGCGATGCGGGTGATGCTGCTGGCCAGCAGCGAGACGACCCGCTCACCGTCCCGGAAGAAAAAGAAGGCGATGAACACGCTCATCGAAAGCTGCACCACCCCTTGCAGCAACGCCTGGCCGAAATCCACGCCGCGGTGGAGAAGCCAGCCGCGGGAATCAAGCAGCCACTGCTGAAGCTGGTTGCGCAGGGAATAAGCCGGCGGCGCCCGGCCGGCGCCGGCGCGGCCGTTGGGCGGGAGGGCCGCCGCCGCGGGCAGCCCCTCCTCACCGCTGACATCCGGCCCCGGGGGAATCCCGGCCGCCTTCCCACTCCCGGCAACCTGTTCCGCCCAAAAGGAATGCAAATCGTCGCCAACCACGGGAATGCGGGAAAGCCAGGCCGGCGGCGGCGGCACCCCTTCCTCCAGCAGCCGCTCCACCTTGCCGCTGACGTGGCGCACGCTCTCCTTCAGGGAAATCCCGACCACCACGAACGGCGCCACCAGGACCAGGGCCGTCAATCCGACCATGACCGTCGCCGCCAAGCTCCGTCGCCCCCGGAACAGCCGGTTCAGCCAGGCAAACACCGGCCAGGTGGAATAGCACAGCACCCCCGCCCACAGCAGGCTGGAAAGGAATGGGCGCACCACCATCAGGCATCCCAGGACCAGCAACGCCACCACCGCAATCCCCGCAAACTGTTCGATGCGGTTCATGGTCCAGTTGCCGCGGCCATGCTTGTACACTTCCGCCATAGCTTGCCCTCGCCCGCCGCTGCCGGTGGCCGGCATCCAGTTGCACCCCGAACCCATCCGCACCCTAGCCTGATCCATTCATGAGAAGATGAACTTCGAAAGGTTTCAGTTTTACAGGTCACTAGCCATTGCCAGCGCAGCCAGACTGTAGCCGGTGGGGCCGGAAAGGCAATCCTTTCTGCCCCCCGGCCAAGCCCGGGCCCCGGCCGGACCAACCCGCTTCCGGTGCTATATTCCGAAGTTCAAGGAAGTCCCTTAAGTCCTATAAGTCTTATGAGACTCATAAGTTCCGAACCATCGGCCCCTCCCCCACCCCCGCCGCCATGAGCGCACCCTCCACACCCCCGGCCGCCACCACCACCGGAATCCCCATCCGCAACTTCCGCTACCTCATCCCCCTGGCTTTCGCGGGATTCTGCTTCCTCGCCCTGCTCTCCTACGACAACCGGGACCTGCTCATCCTGGATGGCGGCGGCCCGGCCACCACCCCCATCCTCCAGAACTGGCTCGGCTACGCCGGCGCCCGCATCTCCCGCGCCCTCCTCCTGGCCTTCGGCTTCAGCAGCCTGCTCGTGGCGCCCCTGGCCGCCTTGGCCGCCTTCCGGCGCTTCACCGGCGGCCCCCACGTCCGCCCCCTTGGCTGGGACTACCCGATCGCCTTCGGCCTCCTCACCTTGGGGCTCTGCATGGCCTTCAGCAGTTGGCCAGACCTGCTGGCGCCCGCCGCCGACCATTTCAACATCGCCCGCACCACCGGCGGCGTGCTCGGCCAACGCCTCTGCGACCCGGAACGGGGCTGGATGAAGCTGGTCCTCAACCCCGTGGGCAACAACCTCGTCGGCGCGGCCCTGGTCGGCATCGGCCTCTGGGTCATCTGGCTCTACGACTGGCACGGCCTCGCCCGCGCCGCCTGGCGCCAACGCCAGGCCCGGCGCCTGGCCGGCCCCCCGACCGACCGCATCCAGGTGCCGGACGCCCCCGCCATCCGCAAGCTCCCCCCCCGCCGTCCACCGCCGCCGGCGGACGCGGAATTGCCGATCTTCACCCCCGCCGACCCACCAACCGCCACCGCCAACCCCGCCCGGCCAGCACCGCCACCCCGACCCGGCGGCCCCTATGCCCTGCCCGGCGTCGAACTGCTCAACCCCCACCAGGACCGCGAAACCGCCGCCGACCCGGCGGAAGTCGAGGAGAAGAAGCAGATCATCCAGCAGACCCTCGACAGCTTCAGCATCGACGCCCGCGTCGGCGACGCCACCTGCGGCCCCCGCGTCACCCTCTTCGAAATCGCCCCAGCCCCCGGCGTCCGCGTCGAACGCATCGCCTCCTACGCCAGCAACTTCACCATGAACCTGAGCGCGGAAAGCCTCCGCGTCCTCGCCCCCATCCCTGGCCGCAACACCGTCGGCATCGAAGTGCCCAACTCCAAGGCCGCCATCGTCAGCCTCCGCGGCATCATGGAAACCCCCGCCTGGCGCGACACCCAGGCCGCCCTCCCCCTCCTTCTCGGCCGCAACATCGCCGGCGGCGTCGTCGTCACCGACCTCGCCCGCGCCCCCCACCTCCTCATCGCCGGCGCCACCGGCTCCGGCAAGTCGGTCTGCATCAACGCCCTCATCGTCTCCCTGCTCATGCGCTTCACCCCCGACGAACTGCGCCTGATGCTGGTCGACCCCAAGGTCGTCGAACTCTGCGCCTACCAGCCCCTGCCACACCTCATCACCCCCGTCATCTCCGACGTCACCAAGGTCCCCCTCGCCCTCAACTGGGCCATCCGCGAAATGGAACGCCGCTACCAGCTCCTCGCCAAGGCCGGCGCCCGCAACCTGGAATCGTTCAACAACCGCCAGCCAACCCCTGAACCCATCCTCGACGACGGCGGCAACCCCATCCCCCAACGACTCCCCTTCATCGTCATCATCCTCGACGAACTCGCCGACATCATGATGACCGCCAAGGGCGACGTCGAAAACGCCCTCGCCCGCATCGCCCAGAAATCCCGCGCCGTCGGCATCCACACCATCGTCGCCACCCAGCGCCCCAGCGTTGACGTCATCACCGGCGTGATCAAGGCCAACTTCCCCACCCGCATTGCCTTCCAAGTCACCTCCTACATCGATTCCCGCACCATCCTCGACGGCAAGGGCGCCGAAACCCTCCTCGGCCGCGGCGACATGCTCTTCCGCCCCCCAGGCGCCGCCAAGCTCGAACGCATCCAGAGCGCCTACGTCGCCGACCCTGAGATCGAACGGATCGTCGCCGCCTGCGCCGCCCAGGCGCCCCAGCAGTTCGAGCCCGACGTCTTCAAGGCCCCCGCCAGCGGCGGCGCCGGCGGCGCCGGCGGTGAAACCCTCGACGCCGGCGACGAGGCCCTCATCGAACAGGCCATCGAAGTCATCCTCCGCGACAAACGCGCCACCACCAGCTACGTCCAGCGCCGCCTCGGCATCGGCTACAACAAGGCCGCAACCCTCATGGAAATCCTCGAACAACGCGGCGTCGTCGGCCCCCAAATCGGCGCCGCCCCCCGCGAAATCCTCCTCGAAACGCCACCACCCGGCGGCGGCGGCAAGCCCGCCAGCCCCCGCACCCCCGCCGCCACCACCCCCGACCCCTTCGCCGACGACGACCCCTACGCCCCGCCCGTCGAAGACGACGCCGGCCCCTGGAAGGACACCTGAAACTCGAAACTCGGTGGCTGCCCCCACGAGCCCGGCCATACCGTCCATACTGTCCATACCGTCCATTCCCGCCGCGCCCACCCCCCGCAGCCCCCAGCCATTGCCGACGCCGTTGCCCGGCCCCAGCGGGGCCGAAGCCTAAAGCCCCCGGCTTTCAGCCGGGGGTCTGGCGATCCATCCATTCGATTGCGCCCCAGCGGGGCGCGAGCCCCTTTTTTTCTTTCCACCCTTTTTCGAACGGCCATCACTCGCGCCCCGTTGGGGCGCAACTCCACAATGCGGAAACCAAACCCCCGGCTAACGCCGGGGGCTTTATACCCAGGCCCCTCCGGGGCCTTCCTCCCACCGCTTACCGCTTACAGTTTACCCCTCCCCCCCCATGCCCCGCAAACCCGAAATCCTCGCCCCCGCCGGCCAGCCCGCCGCCCTCGAGGCCGCCGTCGCCGCCGGCGCCGACGCCGTCTATTTCGGGCTCAAGCAGCTCAACGCCCGCCGTGGCGCCGAAAACTTCGCCCCCGACGCCCTCGCACCCACCCTCCGCTTCCTCCACGACCACCACGCCCGCGGCTACCTGACCCTCAACATCGACCTCGCCCAGCGCGAACTCGGCCAGGCCGCCCGCACCCTCGAACTCGCCCGCCGCGCCGGCGCCGACGCCGTCCTCGTGCGCGACGCCGCCCTGCTCCCCCTCCTCCCCCTCTTCCCGGAACTGGAGTTCCACTTCAGCACCCAGGCCGCCATCAGCTCCTCCGCCGGCGTCCGCGCCGCCGCCGCCCTCGGCCTCCGCCGCGTCGTCCTCGCCCGCGAACTGACCCTGGCCGAAATCCGCGCCGCCAGCGCCGTGCCCGGCATTGAAACCGAGGCCTTCGTCCAAGGCGCCCTCTGCTTCTCCTGCTCCGGCCGCTGCCTCCTCTCAAGCTGGGTCGGCGGCCGCGGCGGCAACCGCGGCGCCTGCACCAGCCCCTGCCGCGTCCCCTGGAGCATCGGCGGCGGCGCCCCGGAAAAGCCGCTCTCCATGCACGACCTCTGCGCCCTCGGCCACCTCGCGGAACTCGCCGAGGCCGGCGTCGCCGCCCTCAAGATCGAAGGCCGCCTCAAGCAGCCCGCCTGGGTCGCCCAGGCCGTCAGCCTCTACCGCCAAGCGCTGGACCACGGCGCCACCCCCGAACTCCGCGCCGCCGCCGACCGCCTCGGCGCCTACACCGGCCGCCGCCTCACCGCCGGTTACCTGGAAGGGAACCGCGCCAACCTCACCGGCGACGCCGGCCGCCCCGCCGGATCCGCGGAACCCCCAACGCCAACCGCCGAAGCGGACACCGCCCCGAACACCATCCGCGTCACCATCGCCCCCGACGCCACCGGCAGCCTCCGCTGGAACTTCACCGCCGGAACCCAAAGCTGCGAACTCCGCACCCCGCCCCAGCCCGTCCGCAACCCGCAACGCGCCGTCGAACTCCACACCCTCCGCGACCGCTTCGCCGCCGCCCTCCCCCAGCCCTGGCGCCTCGCCGAGTTCACCGTCGCCGGCGACCCGCACCGCACCCTCCCCCGCAACCGCGCCAACCAAGTCGAGGAGGAACTGCTCAAATTCCTCCGCCGCGCCGGCAAAACCGACGACGGCACCATCCGCCACGACCTCCCACCCG
>JBAZOO010000041.1:0-27041 GCA_041648735.1 Lentisphaeria bacterium | reverse complement strand
CCGCCAGACTTTTCAAATAATTGATAGTAACTACAAAGAAGGATTTGCCAATTTTACGCACGACGGAAATGGGGGCCGTGCGGGGAAAATATTTTCCCCGAGACCCATTTGTCAAAGTTGGGCTAGGCCCTTGAACCTTCGCGTCCTGTCCCCAAGGCGTCCATGCCTGCGGCAATGTTGCCTGTCCCCAAGGCGCCCATTTGTCAAAGTTGGGCTAGGCCCTTGAACCTTCGCGTCCTGTCCCCAAGGCGTCCATGCCTGCGGCAATGTTGCCTGTCCCCAAGGCGCCTCCGCCACCTCCGCCGAAACCGCGGCGCGCACACCGCCGAATGGACATTGGCCGACTTCGCCCGCGAACTCCGCAAGGAATTCGCCCGCGTGCAAGCCGGCGAGGCCGGCGCCACCACCGCCGAGATCGAGCAGGCCGTGGCCGCCGCCGCCCCCGAGCCGCCCGCGCTGACCGTCATCACCCGGCGTGTCCGCTACTGGACGGACGGCCTGGCCATCGGCAGCAAGCGCTTCCTCCGTGAGACGTTGGGGCTGTTCCTGCCGCCCGAGCGCGTCCAGCGCCACCGGCTCTCCCCGCCGACCACCCTCGTGGCAGCCGGCGCCACCCACGCCCCGCCGCTGGAAATCCACGCCTGGCGCCGCCCGCGCCTGGGCCTGGGCTGCTGAGCCTGGCCCCCGGCCTGGGCTGAACCGCCTCCCGCTTGCCCCTTCCGCGCCCCCCCGGGTTTGCCAAGCCCGGCCAGGAGGACGCACGGCGGAGCATGGCCGCTCCGCCCTTCTTGGGCGCTGCGGCCCCGCTTCCCGCCCCTCCCCAGCCTCCGGGGGCCTTCCATGGGGGCATCATCCGCCCTAAGCCGCCACGTGGGATGAAGTTCCGCCAAAACCCGCCGGCCAAGCCCGTCCGCCAGCCCCCAGCCTAGGCCCTTGAACCTTCGCGTCCTGTCCCCAATACCTCCAAATACCTACCAATACCCTGCAACGCCTATTTTCGCCTGTCCCCAAGGCGTCCATGCCTGCGGCAATGTTGCCTGTCCCCAAGGCGCCCCAAGGCGCCCCAAGGCGATGTTGCCTGTCCCCAAGGCGATCCCCAAGGCGCTCTCCTGGGCACCCCCCCCTTGGCGGCGGCGCGGAAAAAAGGCGGCCGCCAGATCACCCTACCGCCCCGCGGCTACTCGGTCTGCGAACTCCGCACCTGACCCGCCCGCCGGCCAGGGGAAGAATCTTTTTCCACGAAAAACCCACGGAACCACACAAAAACTTCGCTGCGCCAAATCAATGCCCGCCCGTCCATGATCGTCCATGAAGTCCATGCCTCATGAGGATGGGCGCGCCTCGCCGCCGTGGGGTGCCGCCAGGCTGCCGCGGAAGCGGGCGGGGGTGGCGCCGGCGTGGCGGGCGAAGAGGCGGGCGAAGTAGTCGGGATGCGCGAACCCCAGCTCGTGGGCGATCTCCTTGATCGAGCGGCGCGTGCCGAGCAGCAGCTCCTTGGCGCGGTCGAGCTTGCGGGCGGTGAGGTATTGCCAGGGTGGCAATCCCGTCTCCCGCTTGAACAGGCGGCAGAAATGGAATTTGGAATAGCCGGCGCGGCGGGCCAGCTCGTCCAGGTTGGCGCCGTCGTCCGCCACCAGGTCGGCGAGGGAGTGGCCGGGGACGGCGGCCGTCCCGCCGCCGGCGGCGAGGCGGACCAGCTCCAGCAGGAGCAGGTGCAGGCAGCCGGCGGCGTCCCAGGCGGTTTGTGGCGTACGCGTCTCCAGGGCGCGGTGGAGGGCGGCAAAGCGTTGCACCAGGGTGGGGAGCAGGCCCGGATGGGCCACCGGGTGGCTGGCATCGAGGTTGGCGGCGCGGCAGAGCGCTTCGGCGTGGGCGCCCTGGAAGTGTGCCCACCAGATTTCCCAGCCGCTGGCCGGGTCGCAGCCGTAGCCATGGCCGAGGCGTGGGGGGCAGAGGAAGAGGTCGCCGGGGAGGATGGTGCGGGCTGGGCCGCCCGCCAAGGTGAAGTGGCCGCGGCCGGCGACGCAGTAGATGAGGATGGCGTCGCTGGTGGCCCGGTGGGCCAGGTGATGGTGGCGCACGCGCCAATGGCCGGCCATGGTGCAATGGCCGCGCAGCCGGCCGAGGCCGGGCGGCTGGGGGCAGCTCAGGGTTTGCGCCGCGTCGGCGGGCGGGGTGGGGCTGGGGTGGGAGGGTGCCATGGCAAGATGGTTGGCCATTTTCGCAAGATTGGGCGGTTGCCACGGTGGGATTTCGCTGGAATATTATCGCCACGGCGAATTCCGCAAGCGCAAGATCATCAGGAAACCGAAGCTCCATGACCATGGCCTACTCCCTCCCACCCGCCGAACGGATTTATCTTCGCGAGCTGGCCCGGCGGCAGGCCGAAATCGCCGCGCTGCCGGTCATGCGCGAGCGGCAGCGGCTGTGGCTGGAGGTGAACGACGCCCGCCCCGGCGCCCGCCCGCCGTTCGCCATCGAGAGCTGGACCTTCGACCGCGATTTCCTGCCCGCCACCCTCTACCGCTGCCAGAGCGAGTACGGCCGCCGGCTCGAGACCAATTTCCTCCGCCACATCCGGCATCACGAGATCCTCGCTGACGACCATGTCTGCCCCGGCACTCTGGACATGGGCTGGCATGTCTGGCACGACGAGTTCGGCATCGAGATCAAGACCGAATACGTCAAGGACGCCGAAGGGGTGGTCACCGGCTACCATTTCGACTGCCCGATCAAGGACTTGGGGCGGGATGGCTTCGCCATGGTCAAGCCGGCCCGCTTCGGGGTGGACCGGGAGGGGACGCTGGCGGAGAAGGCGTTCCTGGAGGAGAGCTTTGGCGACATCCTGCCGGTCGTCATCCGCTCCGGCGTCTATGCGAATTGCAGCCTCACCCAGCGGCTGATGCGGCTGATGAGCATGGAGACCTTTTTCCTGGCGATGTACGACTGCCCGGAGCAGCTCCATGGGGTCATGCGCCTGCTTTGCGACAACGCCCTGCGGATGTCGCGCTGGGCCGAGGCGGAAGGGCTGCTGGTGCTCAACAACGGCAACCAATGCACCTGCGGCACCTGCTTCAACTTCACCACGCTGCTGCCGCGGCGCCCGGTCGCCCCGGGGCAGGCCAAGCTGTCGGACATGTGGGCGGGCATGGACAGCCAGGAAACGGTGGGGGTCTCGCCCGAACTGTTCCACGAGTTCTGCTTCCCCTACTACCAGGAACTCGCCGCGCAGTTCGGCCTGGTCTACTGGGGCTGCTGCGAGCCGGCCGACCCGATCTGGGACACCTCGCTCGCCAAGCTGCCCAACCTCAAGGCGGTCTCCATCTCCCGCTGGGCGGATCAGCGGTTGATGGCGGAGCGGCTGGCGGGGAAGGGGATCGTCTTCTCGCGCAAGCCGGATCCGAACCTGCTCGGGGTCGGCGTTGAACTCAACGAGGCGGCGTGGGCGGCGGAAATCCGCAACACCCTCGAGATCACGGCCGGGCTGGAGCTGCCCGTCGAGTTTGTGGTGCGCGACGTCTACTCGCTGCACGGCGACCTGGGCAAGGCGCGGCGCGCGGTCGAGATCGCCCGCCGCGAGATCGATGCGTTCCATCCCCGCGGCTGACCCCGCCGCCTGGCCGGGGTGGGTGCCAGCCATGGGTTTTGAGAACTTTTTTGTGGGGATTTGGGGAAGCGTTTGCTCCCGGCGTCCCCGCGCCGCAGGCCCAATCCATTTTGCGGACTCCGCACCGCAACCCCACGCCGCAACCCCAGCGGCGCCGCGCGTGTCCGGCGCCGATGCTCGGCGTTGCGCTCCCGGTTCGCGTGGGAGAGCCCGTTCCGGCTTGGCGGTGCCGCATGCCGGATCGTCGTCAGCACACCGCCGTGGTTCTCCAGGGTGTCGCAGACATCGTTCAGGCTCAGGGCAGGGGAAATCGGCGCGAACATCAGGGACACCGTGTGGCTCCAAGGAGTGAACGCGCGGCGTCAGGCGACGGTGACGCCGGCCGGCGCCGCCCAGCGGCACTGGACGCGGCCCCTGGCATCCCGTTCCCAGGCGACGCGGAGCAGGCCGTGGGGCGTGGGGATGGCACCCTGGCAGCGCGCCAGGCCACGGGGCGGCCGCGGCCGGATGCGCACCCGCTGGAAGCCGGGCGCCAGCGCCTCGATGCCCAGCAGGTATTTGACGAAATACTTGGTGACGTAGGAGGCGAAGGGATGGCAGCGGCTGCGGGTGGGCCAGCCGGCATGGCCGAATTCGCCGAAGTGCTCCCAGGTCGTGGTGTCGCCGGCCAGGAGCATCTGTCCCCAGCGGCGGCGGATGACGGCGAAGAGTTCCTCGACTTTGCCGAAGCGGTCGAGCAGTTCCAGCACGTAATAGGAGCCGACGGGGCTCTGGTAGGGCAGGAGCTGCTGGTCGTTGGCGCAGATCCGCCGCGCGAGCCGGCGTGCCCAAGGCTGGCCGCCGGCGCCGTAGAGGGCCAGGGCGGCGTTGGAGGCCTGGCTGGCGACGGCGGAGGGGGTGCCGTCCTCATGGAGGCTGTCGCGGAAGGCATCGCGCCGGGGATCCCAGAGCTGGCGGCGAAGGGCCCGGAGGAGGGCGGCGCGGGCGCGGCCCCAGCGGGCGAGCAGGGCCTCGTCGGCGCCGACGACGCGGCCGAGTTCCGCGGCGGTGGCGATGGCCCCGGCAAAGCCGGCCTGTTCGGCGCTGACCACGGCATGGTCGTCGTCGCGGCCATGCCCCCATTCGACGAAATGCCAGGTGTCCGGCCCCGGCGGCCATTCGAGCAGGCCGTGCGGCCCGACCATGCCCAGCCCCTCCTCGATGCCCGCGGCGACCTGGGGGAAGATGCGCCGGGTGAACGCGGCGTCGCCGGTGAGCCGGTAATGGTCCAGGCAGAGGAAGATCCAATGGAATGACCACATCGGGATGCGGTTGTCCCAGGCGCTGGGGTACTGGCTGCGCACCAGCCCCGGATAGGCCGGGTCTTCGGTGAAGAGTTCGATGCTGTTGCGCATGACCTCCCAGTTGCCGCAGGTGCCGGCGTCGGTGAGGGCGGACATGCGGTTGTCGAAGTTCCAGTTGACCTGCTCGAAGGTCGGGCAGTCGGTGTAGGTGTCGTCGGTGGCGGAGAGGATGGCTTGGGTGGAAATCTGGTAGACGCCGTTGAGCAGCGGCTCCGAAGAGAGGAAGGCGCCGCGCCGGCGGCTGCCGCAGTTGGCGGTGAGCAGGCGCAGCCCCTCCAGCCGCAGCGGCGCCGGGCCGCTGTACTGCACGACGAGGTGGCGCACGCCGTAGGGCAGGAAGCTTTCGAAAATCTGCCGTCCCTCCCGCAGGCGGTAAATCAGCGCATTGTTGCTGCCGGCGGGCCACTGGAGGCGGCGCGGCGGCCCGTCATCGAGCGCTTCCAGGCCGGCAATGACCAGTTTGCCGGCGGCGGGGCCGGTGGCCGTGAACGCCAGCCAGCCGTTGTGGAGCACGCCCAGGTCGAGAATGACGCGCACGGCTTCGCCGGCAGGGGTGGCGGGCAGTTCGAGCGGGTTGGTGAAAGGGATCGCCAGCTCGCGGAGCACCTCCGCGCCGAGCGCCAGGTCAAAGGCATTCCCGTCCCCGAACGAATGCTCCGGATTCATTTCCGGCATGGCCGTCCGCAGCGCCGCCCAGTCCGGCGCGGCCAGGTCCGCGGCCTTCGGCGGCACGCCCGCCAAGGGGATGACCTGGAACGCGCCGGCGCCGAAGGGGTTGACCGCCCGCACCGGCGTTTCCACGAAGGCGCAGAGGTTGATCTCCTCGAAATGGTCGCGGCCATGCACGCCGACCAGGCGGTTGGCCCCCTTTTTCAGGCGGACGGCCGGCGCGGCCGTGGCCGGATCCCACGGCGCCCAGCCCGAGCCGGCAAAGAGCCGCTGGCCATTGCAGTGCCATTCCAGGCTGCCCAGCGTCGGGGTGAACCGCATTTCCTGGGCCACGGGCGAGAGAATGTCGGTGACGACCCAGGCCGGGGCCTGGTGGATGTTGCAGCGCCGCGCCTCCTTGGGGCTGGTCAGGTACGGCTTCAGGCGCAGGCTGCACGAAAAGTTCGGCGGCCGCACGGCCTCGGCGGCGACCAGGCGCTGGGGGAAGATCGGCTCGCGCGCCGGCAGCGGCACGCGCCGGGGGTATAGCTCCACCGGCTTGCGGAGTTCGCACGCCGGCTGCCACGCCCCGGCGGCCGCGGCGGCATCCACATCCTCCAGGCAGGGCAGCATCCAGCGGCGCACCGTCCGCCGGCGGCGCCGCGGATCCGGCTGCGCCAAGGTGGTTTTGTCGCTGACGGCGACGGTCTGGCCGTCAAGCTCGACCTGGAAGATCAGCCCGGCGTCGGCCGGGCAGGTGGTCATCGTCCCCACGCCGTTGCCCAGCACCAGGATTTCCAGCCGGTTCTCCCCAGCCGCGAGCAGGGCGCCGACCTCATGTTCGTCCACCGACCGTTTGCCTTCGGCGGCCTTGGCCGGGCCGTGGCCAATGACGTGGCCGTTCAGCCAGGCCTGGTAATAGGATTCCGCGGTGAGCCGCAGCGTGGCGCGGCCGCCCTTCCGGACGGCCGCCACGGCGGCGGCGCCGACGGTGAAGCCTTTCTGGAAGCAGACGTATTCCTGGTAGGCGGCCGGATCGCCGGCGCTCCAAATCCAGCGTGCGGACTTCGCAAACAATTTCTGGCTCATGGCGAGAGGCTCCAATGGACTTTTGCACACTGTAAGCCGTGAACTCTCAGCCATGGGCCGCAAGCTGTATGTAAACCGCAACCGAGTGCAAGACAAACGGGCCTGGGGGCTGCTCCATGCAATCGGCATCGGCCGTTCTTGGATCCCGTTCCGATCCCGATTCCGATTTCGATGACGGCAAATCCGCCCGCCCGTTGGGAAAAGGCGGGCCGATGGCGAATTTGCCTGTCACCAAGGGCTCCAAGGGCGTCCCCAAGGGCTCGCCTACGGCGCGAGGATCAAGTCGCCCACGGTGTCCACCTGCTTGGTTTGGACATCGCAGAGCCAACCCAGGTAGGCCACGCGGCCGCCGCCGTCGTCCTCGTTGAGCACGACGCCCAGCCCCAGGTTCGCGCCCACCGCCGGCTTGAACGGGGCGAGGCGCGACCAGGGAATGGCGACCACGTAGGAGATGTCGCCCCGGCCGGCATTGCGCCGCTTGGCGGAGACGATGATGTCCTTGGCCTCGCCGGACGGAGCGCCGGCGTCGGCCGAGAGGTAGCACCACGCCTGGGGGCCTTTCTTCGTGATGGCCACGGCGATGTCGTACTTGCCGGGCTTGTCGGCCTTGTCGCGCGCCGGATCCGCCAGGAACTGCAAGCCGTCGCCCGCCCAAAGGTCACCGTCCACGTTGCGGTTGGCAAAGACATCGTCGGCCGCCTTCACCCCGACATACAGGCATTTCTCATCCCAGAGGAATTGCACGGTGCCGGAAAGATCCGCCGGCCCCTTCCACTTCACCTCGGGGCCAAAGGCGAAATACTGCCGGGCCTCGTTCAGGTTGGCGACGGGGGCGGTCTGCCAGTCGGGCTCGGCCATGGAACCGTCGAGCTTGATCGCGGACTTGGCATGGGGCACCCGCAGGAAGCCGGCCATGAAGCGCTCGGTGGTGACGGCCCGCCCCGAAGCGTCGCTGACGCTGGCCTTGACGCGATAGACATTCAGCGGATCCACGCCGGCCAGCGGCACCACGATCTCGGCGGTTCCCTTGGCGTCAAGGGTCTTGCTGCCTTCGGCCAGCTCGGCAAAGTAGGCCGTGGGGACAATGGGCGCCCGGTTATCGGCCCGGCCGTTGAGCATCGGGATCTCGCTGGCCAGGGCCAGCCGCCAGGCGACCTCCTGCTTTTCATTGGCGTAGTTCTGAAGGATCAGGCGCACCCCCGCCGGCTGGTCGCCAATCACGGGCTCGGGCGCCAGACGGGCCGCGACGCGGCCGGTGACCGGGAGGCGCGCCCGCAGCTCGCCACAATGGCCGCCCTTGCCGTCCGTGATCCGGACGCGCAGGTCGCCTTCGCGCGCCGCGGTGCTGTCGGGGAGATGGAGGCGGAAGGGCAGCGTCGAAACGCCGGCCTCCCGGCTGGCGGCCGATCCCTTGCTGATCTCCCAGGCCGCCGGCGCCGTCAGCTCGACAGCCTCGGCCGGCACGCCCGCCGCCAGCAGCACTTCCAGCGTCGTCTCCCCGCCCTTGACGACACCTTCGGGCAGCGCCGCCAAGCGCGCCGCCGGCGCGCCCAGGCGTTCGGCCAGCGGGGCGGTGGCCGAGTCGTAAAGCAGCAGCAGCGGGTCTTCATTGATGGTGAGCGTCAGCCCCTGGCCGCCGGCGTCGAGTTCGCCGCGGCGGCCGTCAATGTCAATTGCCGTCACCTTGCCCACGCCCGGCAGGGGGACAAAGGCGTCCCGGCGGCCCTTCTCCTTCCAGAGCACTTGCAGGCAATGGCCGTCGCGGTCGCGGAAGAGGAAGGCGTAGGTGTCCGCGTCATAGAGCTTGTCCGCCACGGGCTTCTTCACGCAGATGCCGTTGATCAGGTTGTAGTAGGCGATCGCGTCGAGCTTCGGGCAGTAGCGCGCATAGCGGCAGTCGAAGACATTGTGCGCCGTGGTGGAATCTTCGGCCAGCTTGAGGTCGGGGTCGGGATAGCCCAGGTCGAACCAGGAGATGCTGACGCCGCCGCAGGCGAAGAAGCTGGTGATTTTCTTGATCATGGCCGCGGCCACGGTCTGCCGGGCCAGCCCCTGGCTGTTCAAGCCGATCTCGGTGGAGCAGACCGGCTTCCGGTGGCCGTACTTGGCGAAGAGCCGGTCGTACTCCTGGAACGCGCCGCGGATTTCCCGCCAGTCCGAGTAGGCGTGGAAGTCCACCCAGTCGCAGTACTGGTGGAAGCCGGCCTTGAAGAACTCCTCCACCGGCCCGACCGAGGTGGCGATCACCGTGACGCCCGGATCGAGCTTCTTCACCTCTTCATAGACGGACTTGTAGGCCGCGACATTCGCCGGCAGCCGATCCTCCAGCACCGGCGGCTCGTTGCCGAGGGAGAAGAACATCGGCCGCACGTGGCCGTAGGCCTTGAGCCAGTTGCGCACGCCCTGGCGCAGGGCGGTGTCGTTGTACTTTTCATGGCCGGGGGCGTGGCGCTCCCAGGCGGAGGTGGGGCAGCCGGCGATCACCCCCATCCCTAGCTTCTCGCAGAGGTCCATCCGTCCCGGCGTCAGGGTGTACGGCGGCGTGGCCGCCCAGCCGCTCCAGACGTTGGAGATGCGCACGCCGAGGCGGTCGGCGAGGTGGAAGAATTCGCCGATGTTGCCCTCCCAGTTGCGGCTGGTGAAGGGGATCTCTTCGGGCTGGTAATTTTTCGTCACCGGCTTGGGGAGAATTGCCAGGGATGTGTAATTGCGGAACGGCTCGTCGCCCGGCTGGGCGACCTCGGCGTGGAGTTCGTAGTAGCGCCCGGTCTCCAGCGGCGCGGCGCCGAGGTCAATCACGGCCTCATAGACCAGTTTTTTCCCGTCCGGCCTGGCGGCGCCCAGCGCCACCTTGCCCGCGGCGGCGCACTCGGCGCCCCAGTAGTCGCGCAGCACGTAGGACAGTTCGCGCTGGGTCGTCGCCAGCGGCTTGAGCGCCACCACGCTCACGGCCACGGTCCGCTGGTCCTCCGGGAACAGCAGGTTGCCCATCTGGGCCGTGGCAAACAAGATGCGGTCGAGGCGGCGGTCCGTCTTCGCCACGGCCGCGACGAAGCCGGCCGCCAGCTCGTCAACCCAGAACCGCCCCGACGCCTTGTTCAGCCGCACCTGGAAGCGGGCGGCCACCGCCCCCTCGGGAGCCTCCAGCCGCCGGCTGACTGGCTGCCAGTTCCTCTGCCCGTAGAGGTCGGCCAAGGTGACGCTGGCGAGCACCTGGCCGGCGCCGTCGAGCCACTCCAGGGCCACGACGCCATTGAACGAGCTGTCCGGCGACGTCAGCTCGCTCCTGGCGGCCAGGTCGAACTTCCAGACGCCGGGCGTCACCGCGAAGGGCGTGCCGGTGACGGCACAGGGCTTCTCCACCGCCGCGGCCGCGCGTTGCAACCGCAGGGACTGCGCCCCCTTGAAGGCCGTTTCCCGGTCAATGGCAACGTCCCCTTGGCTGGCCCAGCCGGCGGGGAGCGGCGCGGCCGCCTCGAAATCCATCTTGGTGGCAGCCGAGGCCGGTTGCCCCCAAGCCGGCGCCAGCGCCAGGGCCAATGCCGCTCCGATCAAGGTCGCGATCCGAAACATGGGAGATCTCCTTCGTCTCATCTGCAACCGCCGTTTTCCGGCAAACGTGAATGGGGTGAATACCGTCAAAGTTGCGGATTCAACCCCCGTTTCGTACATGGCCAAGCCGCAAGTTCCAGCTCATGGACAATGCCGCCAACCGACAGGGTTGCCTTGCACCCCGGGCGCGGGCCCCGATGGCAACGCCCCGGGCCGGGAGTATAGTTCGCCTTTCCCCTTGCCGTTCATCAGGAAAGAAAGAGAGAGACTGCCCATGGCCGTGAAGACGATCACGCTGACGCTGGCGGGGTTGCTGGCCCTCAGCCTGGCCGGAACCGCCAAGGCCAATGTCGAACCCCATGCCCTGTTCTCGGACGGCGTGGTGCTCCAGGAAGGGATGCCGGTGCCGGTTTGGGGCTGGGCGGATCCGGGCGAACCGGTGACGGTCTCCGGCAACGGCGCGACGGCCACGGCCCAGGCCGGCGCCGACGGCCGCTGGCAGGTGGCCATCGGCCCGTTCCAGGCCGGCGGCCCCTTCGAGCTGGCCATTGCCGGCAAGAACACGGTGGTCGTCAAGGATGTGATGGTGGGCGAAGTCTGGGTCTGCTCCGGCCAGTCCAACATGGAAATGGTGGTGGCGAACTCGCAGGACGCGGCCGCCGAAATCGGCGCCGCCGCCAATCCGGCGATCCGCATGTTCACCGTCCCGAAGCAGGTGGCGCCGCAGCCGCAGCTCAAGGTGGGCGGCGGAAGCTGGCAGGTGGCCAATCCCGCCACCACCGGCCGCTTTTCGGCCGTCGGCTATTTCTTTGCCCGGGAGCTGCACCGGCGGACGGGCAAGCCGGTCGGGATGATCAACAGTTCCTGGGGCGGCACCCCCGCGGAAGCCTGGACCAGCCTGCCCAAGCTGGAAAGCCTCCCGGAATTGGCGCCGGCCATGGAACAGCGGCAGCGGCAGATCGCCATGGCCACCGAGCCGAAGGCCAAGGCCGAGTATGCGGCCAACCTCAAGATTTGGGCGGCGGCCCAGAAGGATCCGAAAGCCACTCCCCGGCAAAGCGATCCCGGCAACAAGGGATTCGGGAAGGGCTGGGCCAAGCCCGGCTTCGCCGACGCCGCCTGGCCGGCGGTCAAGCTTCCGGGCACCCCCTTCCCCGGCACCAATGGCGCCTTCTGGTTCCGCAAGCGCGTCGAAATCCCCGCCGCCTGGGCCGGCCAGGAGCTGATCCTGAACCTGGGAAGCATGGATGACTATGACGTCGCCTATTTCAACGGCGAAAAGATCGGCGCCACCGGCCCGGAAACCGAGAACTGGTGGACAGCCCCCCGCCGCTACACCGTCCCCAAGGCGCTGGCCAAGCCCGGCCCGGCCCTCATCGCCGTGCGGCTGTTCGATGATTTCGGCGCCAGCCATTTCGGCGACCCGGGGATGACCCTCGCCCCCGCCGCCGGCGGCGGCCAGGGGATTGCACTTGACGGCGACTGGAAGGCACAGATCGAAGTGGCGCTGAACCCCTACGCCATCAAGGGGGCCACCAAGCCGGCGCCGCCCGGAATCAACTCGCACACTCCGGCCGCCCTCTACAATGGCATGATCAGCCCGCTGCTGCCCTTCGCCATCCGCGGCGCCATCTGGTACCAGGGCGAATCGAATGCGGGCCAGGCACGGCAATACCGGACGCTGCTGCCGGCGCTGATCGCCGACTGGCGCCAGGGCTGGGGGCAGGGCGAATTCCCCTTCGGGATCGTCCAGCTCGCCAACTACCTGGCGGCGAAGGACGTTCCGGGCAACAGCGCCTGGGCCGAACTGCGCGAGGCGCAGTTGCTGACCGCCCGGAAGACCCCCCAGGCCGGCCTCGCGGTGGCCATTGACATCGGCGACGCCAAGGACATCCACCCCAAGAACAAGCAGGAAGTCGGCCGGCGCCTGGCACTGTGGGCCCTGGCCACGGTCCATGGCCAGCCGCTGGAGTATTCCGGGCCGGTCTATCGGACGATGAAGATTGAAGGCGACAAGGTCCGGCTCGCCTTCGACCATGTCGGCGGCGGCCTGGTGGCCAAGGGCGGCCCCCTGAAGCGCTTCGAGATCGCCGGCGCGGACAAGAAGTTCGTCTGGGCCGAGGCGGTGATCGAGGGGGCCAGCGTCGTCGTCCACGCCCCGGGAATCGCGCAGCCAGTGGCCGTCCGCTATGCCTGGGCCGACAATCCCGAAGGCTGCAACCTCTACAACCAGGAGGGGCTGCCCGCCACCCCCTTCCGGACCGACGACTGACCTGCCCCCTCCCCGGGAGGCCGCGCCGCCCGGGGCGAAGCTTTCCCGCCCAACTGGAGAAACAAACCTTCCGGAGACTCTGCCATGTCCGTCCACAATGACTGGGAAAACCCGCAACTGCTGGAGCGCAACCGCGAGCCGGCGCACGCCACCTTGATGCCCTTCTCCCTGGCGGCCGACGCCCTGGCGAAGGGGCGCGGCGAGTCCGACTTCTGCCTCTCGCTCAACGGCATCTGGAAGTTCCACTACGAGCCCCGGGGCGTGCCCCACCTCCCCGCCGGCTTCGAGCTGCCGGAGTTCGCCGACGCCGGCTGGGGCGCCCTCCCCGTCCCCGCCAACTGGCAGCTCCATGGCCACGACATCCCCCAGTACACCAACGTCAACTACCCGATCCCCAACGACCCGCCCTTCGTCCCCAACGAGAACCCCGTTGGCCTCTACCGCCGCACCTTCACCCTCCCCGCCGCCTGGGAGGGGAGCACCACCTTCCTCCACTTCGCCGGCGTCGATTCGATGTACAACGTCTGGGTCAACGGCCGCTTCGCCGGCATGAGCAAGGTGCCGCACCTCCCCGCCGAATTCGACATCACCCCCCTGCTCTGCCCCGGCGAGAACCTCATCGCCGTCCAGGTCTTCAAGTGGTGCGACGGCACCTACCTGGAGGACCAGGACATGTGGCGGCTGAGCGGCATCTTCCGCGACGTCTTCCTCATGGCCGTCCCCCCCCTCCATTTGCGCGACGTCGTGCTGGCCCCCAAGCTGGACGCCGCCCACCGCCACGGCGAGCTGGAGGTCGAACTGGCCCTCAAGGCCTACGGCGCCACCGCCGGCGAAGCGGCCACCGTCACCGCCCGCCTCTTCGACGCCGCCGGCGGCGTGGCGGCGGAGCAGCGCCTCAGCACCGCCGTCCCCGCCGGGGAATGCACCCTCCGCGCCACCCTGCCCGTCGCCAGCCCCAAGCTCTGGAGCGCCGAGGCGCCGAACCTCTACAAGCTGCTGCTGAGCGTGGCAGTGGCGGGGCGCGAACTGGAGCACCTGGCCTTCAACGTCGGCTTCCGCTCGGTCGCCATCCGCGACGGCCAGCTCTGGGTCAACGGCCGCGGCATCAAGATCCGCGGCGTCAACCGCCACGACTCCAGCCCCGACACCGGCCACTACGTCACCCCGGAGCTGATGGAGCAGGACATCCAGCTCATGAAGCTCCACAACATCAACACCGTGCGGACTTCGCACTACCCCAACGACCCGCACTGGTACGACCTCTGCGACCGCCATGGGATGTACATCATGGACGAGGCCGACCTGGAAACCCACGGCGGCGGCATCCACGGCGACTGGGGCGAACTTTCCAAGAACCCCGACTGGCGCGCCGCCTACAGCGACCGCGCCGAACGGATGGTCCGCCGCGACCGCAACCACCCCTGCGTCATCTTCTGGTCCCTCGGCAACGAGTCCGGCTTCGGCCCCAACCACGTCGCCATGGCCACCCGCATCCGCGAACTCGACCCCCGCCCGATCCACTACCATCCCGCCGACCGCGACGCCTGCGTGGACGTGATCAGCGAGATGTACACCAACGTTGACCGCCTCAACAACCTCGGCGCCGGCCTCGCCGACCCCGACCCCCGCCCCTTCTTCCTCTGCGAATACTGCCACGCCATGGGCAACGGCCCCGGCAGCCTCAAGGAATACTGGGAAACCATCTGGCGCTACCCCCGCCTCATCGGCGGCTGCGTCTGGGAATGGACCGACCACAGCGTCCGCGTCAAGGGCAAGGACGGCCAGGAGCACTTCACCTATGGCGGCGACTTCGGCGACTTCCCCAACGACGGCAACTTCTGCGTTGACGGCCTGGTCTTCCCCGACCGCGTCCCCCACACCGGCCTCACCGAGCTGAAGGCGGTGTATGCCCCCGTTGTGCTGGAGGCCGCCGATTGGGCCGCCGGCACCGTCACCGTGTTCAACCGCCACGACTTCTCCACCCTCGCCCACCTGGCGGCCCACTGGACGGCCGAGGCCGACGGCGAACCGGTCGCCACCGGCACCCTGCCATTGCCCGACCTGGCGCCCATGAGCCGCGCCGCCGTCCCCCTCCCCGCCGCCGCCCGCAACGCCGCCCAAGCCGGCAAGGAATGCTTCCTCACCGTCAGCTTCCGCCTGGCCCAGCCCACCCCCTGGGCGCCGGCCGGCCACGAAGTCGCCTGCGGCCAGCTCCCCATCCCGGCCGCCGCCGCCCCCAAGGCCGCCCAGCCCGCCGCCACCCCCGCGCCACGGCCGGCGCCGAAGCTGGAATGGCGGGAGGATGGAGCGGAAATCCAGTTGCGCGACGCCGCCGGCGGCGTCAGCTTCGACCGCCTCACCGGCCGCCTCGCCGCCTGGAACGTCCACGGCCGCAACCTGGTCGCCGCCGCCCCCGCCGTCCAAATCTGGCGGGCCCCCACCGACAACGACCGCAACATCGTCGCGGAATGGCGCAACCGGCATGGCCTCGACCGGCTCCGGGAGCGGATTGCCCAGGTCGCCTTCACCCCGCCCCAGGCTGGCGCCCCCGCTGTCTTCGAGGTCCACGCCACCCTCGCCGCCGTCATGCACCGCCCCGTGCTCGACTGCGTCTACCGCTATGAACTCCTGGCCAGCGATGAGCTGCGGCTGGCCGTGACCTTCAACCCGCGGCCGATCCAGACCCCCTCCATCCCGCGCCTCGGCGTCCGCTTCTTCCTCCCGCCTGAGCTGGAGAAGCTGGAATGGTTCGGCCTCGGCCCGCACCAGTCCTACAGCGACTTCCGCGAAAGCGTCCGCGTCGGCAAGTGGCGGGGCACGCTCGAAAGCGAGTATGTGCCCTACATCAAGCCGCAGGAGAACGGCGCCAAGCTCGACACCCGCTGGGTCGCCGTCACCGACGCCGCCGGCCATGGCCTCAAGGTCTCCGGCTCCGTGCCGTTCCACTTCAGCGCCCTCCCCTACACGGCGGAGACGCTGACGAACACCAGCCACCGGCACCTGCTCCGGCGCGACCCCTACACCGTGCTCAGCCTCGACGCCCTCCAGACTGGCCTCGGCAGCAACAGTTGCGGCCCGCTCCCCCAGCCCCGCCACGTCCTGCGCCCCACCGGGCCCCTCACCCTCGCCCTCCGCTTCCAGGCCATCTGAAAAGGTGCCGCCCCCAGGCCGCTCCGGGCTCGAACCGGACGGCCGGGGGCGCCAGGAAGCTGGCCAGCACCGCCCACGGCAGCACGAACGGCAGGTGCCCCCAAAGCGCGATCATCACGCCATGGATCGGGTGGTGGGCATGCTCCAGCCCCGCCAACACCCAAAGCCCGGCCCGGAGCTGGCCGCAGACCAGGCAGGAGAGCAGGATCAGCCCCCACCGCCGCCCCGGCCACCAAATGAAAGCCGGGGCGTGGAAGGCCACGAGCAGGAAGCCGGCCTGCGCAAACCCCACCACCAGCCGCACCAGCGCCAGGGCCAGCGACGGGTCGTCCGCGCCCGGCACCCAGCCAAGTTCCATCGGGATCGGCCCCCACAGCTCCAGCCGCAGCCGTTGCAGCGGCAGGGCGACGCCGGCGGTGGCCACCCCCACGGCCAGCGCCAGCAGCAGCAGCCCCAGCCACCAGCGCCGGGCCGCCGCCACCCCCGCGCCCTCGGGCCAGGCGGGAACCAGCCCGAACCCGAGCCCGAGGAACAGCCCGAAGCTGCCGCCCGCAATCATGTAGTCCGGATGCGTGAAGCCGCTGGCCACGCCGATCCCCGCCGAGCCCAACACCAGCCACAGCTTGCGAATGCTCATCGGCCCTCTCCTGATGGTTCCCGCCCTGACGGGTGCATGACGGCGGCGAAATAGTCCGGCAACGGCTCGGCCCCGGCGGCCCGGCAAATCTCGCGGCTGATCTCCGGGGGCAGCGGGAAGCCGCGGCCGGCATGGGGCTGGAGCCGCGGGAACTGGCGCTGGATGAAGCAGTGGCGGCGCGGGTTGCCGCCCATGGCCTGGTTCATCTCGCGCCACAGCTCGGCCAGCGGCGTCCGCGTGACGTTGCCGAAGCCGAGCGGCGTGAAGTCGCAGGGGCGGACGGTGCCGGCGGCGTCGATGTACAGGTGCTGGGTGCCGGCGCCGCAGCCGAAGATTTCCGGGCTTTCGATCTGGTTGAAGGCGCAGACCTTGGGCCCCCGGCCGCGGCGGTTGGCCGTGACATGGAAATTGCGGAGTTCGCAGACTTGGGCGGGGGTGAGCAAGTCGGCGGCCGTGGCGTGGGCGAGGCCGCCGCAGGGCATGGGCTCGACGAGCCGGTATTCGTCAACGCGGAGGCCGCCGAGCAGCCGGTGGAGCGCGAGGTGGTCGCGGCGGCCGAGGGTGGCGCGGCTGGCAATGGTGCTGGCCATGGTGTAGAAGCCGTGGCGCCGGGCGGTGCGCAGGGCCGCCAAGGCCTGGCCGAAGAGGCCCGGCTGGCCGCGCTGGCGGTCGTACTCGCCGGGGTCGGGGCTGTCGAGGCTGACGCAGAGCGCCCAGAGCCCGGCCTGGCGCAGGCGGGCGGCCGCGGCGGCGTCGAGGCCGAGGCCGGTGGTGAACAGGACGGGGGCGGCCCCGCCGGCGGCGGCGGCGTTGACCAGCGCGGGCAGGTCGGGGCGGAGCAGCGGCTCGCCACCGGTGAAGCCGATGATGCTGACGCCAAGCCCGTGGAGCTGGCGGATGACGTCGAGCCACGCCGCGGTGGCGAGGTCGCCGGCCGGGCCGCCGCCGGTGCGGGCGCTGCAATGGGCGCAGGCGCAGGGGCAGGCGGCGGTGACGGCGAGGAAGGCGGAGACCGGGCTGAGGTGGCGCCCGGAAAGCATGTTGGTGAAGAGCCGGTCGAAGGCCGGCCCGGGGAAGGGCGGCAGGAAGGAGTTCACCACCCATTGGCCGTTGTGCCGGGTGATGCGTTCGCCGGCCAGCCAGCGCCGGGCGAAACGCAGGAGCGAGGGGCCGCGGACCTCCCCCGCCGCCGCCAGCCGCCGATCCAGCGGTTCCGGCAGCCGGCGGATGCCGCGGCGGCGGAGTTCGCGCAGCACCCGCAGCGGCGTCCGCGTGATCCGCGGATCCAGGAGCATCGCCAGCAGTTGCAGGGTCAGGCGCATGGTGCCGTCCGCGCGGCGGGTTTCCGGGCAAGGGCCAGGACGTAGTGGTGGGTCAGCGGCTCCGCCAGGGCCTCGACCTCGGCGCGGAGGCGGCGGGTGGCGGGATGCGCCGGGTCATGGAGCGGCAGCACGGCGTCGAACCCGGCCAGCACCCCGGTCCTGAGCAGCCAGTCGAACCGCGAGCCGGCGGCGCCGGGCGGCGGGGCGACCGGGTGCCGCCCCTCCGCCAGATGGCAGACTTGGAGCCCGCTTTCCTCCAGCCGCCGCCGGAGTTCGGCCCCGCTCCGGGGGAAGCGCGGATGCAAGGCGCAGCCGGCCGCCGCCGGGAAGGCGAGCAGGGTGCGATGGAAGGCGAGGAAGAGCGGCCGCAGGGTGTCATGCAGGTTGACCACGAAGGCGAAGACGCCGCCGGGCGCCAGCACCCGCGCGGCCTCGCGGACCAGCCGCTGCGGCTGGGAGTAGCCGATGGCCCAGGTGGAGAGGATCAGCGCGGCGGAGCCGGCCGGCCGGCCGCGGAGGAAGGGCAGCATGTCGGCGCAATGCCACTGGATTTGCCCGCCGGCCGCGCCCGACCCGGCGGCCAGCTTGGCACGGGCCTGCGCCAGCATTCCGGGCGAGATGTCGAGGGCGTGCAACGGACGGTCCGGGAAGCGCCGGGCAAGGGCAACGGTGCCGTGGCCGGTGCCGCAGCCCAGATCCAGCAGCTCGCCCGGCGGCAAGCTCGCGGGCAGTTCCGCCAGCAGTTGCCCGGTCACCGGCCGGAGCTGGCTCAGCCAGTTCCGGTCGTAGTCCGGGGCGACCCGGTCATAGCCGGCGCCGACGCGCGGCGCGTCCAGCCAGCGGTTGGCGAACACATGCCGGAGCATGCGCAGGTTCAGCCGCAGGCAGTCCCGCAGGCTGCCCGGCATGGCCATTGGCCCGTTCACACCGGCCCGCAGCCGGTTGCCAGCAAAAACGCGGCCAGGATCACCAGCGGCAGGACGAGGCGGACACGGGAGATCATGAGACGGCCACTCCATGGTTGCGGGAAGTTGGCTCAATGTAGCCGGCGGCCGGCAAAACCAAAACCGTCAGGCCGCGGCCGGCAGCGACAAGGCCGTGGCGCTGGAACAGCTCCTGGTGGTGGCGCCACACCCGAAACAGGATGCGGCGGAAACTGACGTTTGGGCGCTTGGGGACAGGGGCGCCGGGCCGCCGCCGTCAGCGGCGGGGCGGCAGCTTCTTGTGGCGCTCCTGGATCGGCCGCCCCCCGGCCTCGCCCCGGCCAAGGGCCAGCGCCGGCAGCCCCAGGAGCAACGTCAGCAGCAGCACGGTGAACCCCAGCCACGGGTTCCAGAAGAGCAGGAGCACTCCCAGCCCCACGCCGGCGAGGAGCAGGATCGCCACCAGCTCCGTCCCCTTCCCGGCTGGGGCCGCCTTCTCCCCCAGCTTGCGCGGCAGCCGCGGCGGCGGGGCAGCGGGGGGAACCGGCACGCTCCGCCGGACGGCCGGGGCCGGCGGCGGCGCCTTGCGCGCCGGCATGGCCGTGGCCGGAAGCTCCTCGGCGGCCGGCGGCACCGTCAGCTCGCATTGGCAGCCCGGGCAGACCGCCGCCAACCCCCGCTGCCCTTCCTCCGCCTCCAGCCGCTTGCCGCAGTGGGGGCAGCCGAAATGGAAAAAGGCCGCCGGCGGCGGTGGCGGGGGCGGCAGCGGTGGCGGCGCGGGCGCGGCCGCCTTTTCCGGCCGCTCCATTTTTGGTGGTGGCGGTGGCCGGCCAGCCGTCGGCCGCCCCTCGCCACCACCACGGCGGGGAGAGGGCCGCCGCTCCTGTTCCTCGCGCCGCTGCGCCTGCCCCGCCCGCCCCAGCCATTTGCCGACCTTGACCAGGACGACGACAAACCCGACGATGAAAAGGATGGGCAGCAGGCCGCCCCAGCCCCGGCCCAGGCCGCCGCCGCGGCCGGCCAGGCTGAAGACGAAAAGCAGCCCCACCACGAACATCGCCACCAGGCAGCCAACCACGGGCGCCTTGGGCGCGCCGCCGCCCGCCGGCGCCGTGGTGGGGGCGCCCCGCTGGGCCACCACCGGCGTGAAGGTGCGGTGGCAGTGCGGACAGCGCACCGGCCCCGCCGCGCTGGCGGCCAGCAGCCGCACCGTGCCGCCGCAAGCCGGGCAGGTGCATTCGCGGATGTCGTTCATCATTCGCCCTCCGCCGGCCCTCCCGCTGGGCCGGGTCAGCCCAGGTTGTCCTGGAAATAGGCCGCCAGGTCGCGGTCACGCCCGAAGATCGTCGCCATCAAGGCGACGCGGATCCACATCCCGTTGCGGACCTGCCGCCAGTAGACGGCGCGTGGGTCGCGGTCCACCGCCACGGCGATCTCGCTCCGGCGTGGCAGCGGATGCAGGATCACCCCCATCGGCTTGAGCGCCGCCAAATGGCGCTCGCCGAAGCTGTAGCTGGAGATGTCGATCTGGCCGCGCTCCGCCGGGTTGTCCCACTCGTCCTGGATCCGGGTCATGTAGATCGCGTCCGCCGCGGGGATCCGCTTCTCGAATTCGCTGGAGAGTTCGTACTCGACCCCGGCGGCGTCCAGTTGCGCCAGGACATCCCCGCCGATCTGCAAGGACGGCGGGGCGACGAAGAGCTGCTTGACCCGGGGATAGTGGGTCAGCAGGTTGGAGAGGGAGCGGACGGTGCGCCCGCGCAGGAGGTCGCCGACGAAGAGGATGGTCTTCCCCTCGATGCCGCCCGTGTGCTCGAAACTGCGCTGGAGGGTGTAGATGTCCAGCAGCGCCTGGGTCGGATGCTGGTCCTTGCCGGAGCCGGCGTTGAGGATCGGCACCGGCCGCTCGGTGCCGGACAGCAGCCAGGCCATCTTCTCGGCGAAGCCTTGGACCGGCGTGCGCATGATCAGCAGGTCCGCATAGGAGCTGAAGGTGCGGATGCTGTCCTCCTGGGACTCGCCCTTCATCTCGCTGGAGGTCGCGGCGTCGCGCACTTCGGAGACGTTCATCCCGAGGATCTGGCAGGCGGCATGGAAGGAGAGGAAGGTGCGGCTGCTGGGCTGGCTGAAGTAGAGCATGGCCCGCTTGTGGCGGAGCAGCCCGGCGAGGTAATCCATGCCGACCTTGGTCTTGGCGATGCGGCGGATACTGGTGGCCAAGGCGCAGAGGCGGTCGAGCATCGGCCGGTCGAACTGCTGGGCGGTGAGCACGTGGTAGGGGCGATCCTCCCGGTTGTAGTAGCGGATTTTCGCCGCCGGCGCCAGCGCCTGGAACTCGTCCCACGTCAGGTCCATGAACCGCTGCATTCCGCTCATGCGCACCTCGCCTTTCCGCGGCCACCACCAGCCGCCTTGCCGCCACCTCACCCGAACCCGCCGCCCGCCAGCCCTCAGCCAGCCAGGCTGGAGACAATCATCGCCTTGATCGTGTGCATCCGGTTCTCGGCCTGGTCGAAGACCCGCGAGAACGGCGCCTCGAACACCTCGTCGGTCACCTCCAGGGCGCCCAGCTCGGTGGTCACGTCCGTGTCGAAGTTGTGGAAGGCCGGCAGGCAATGGAGGAAGAGGATCCGGCCGTTTTCGAGGTTGCCGGTCCGCCGCACCAAAGCCATGGTGACCTGGTACGGCCGGAGCAGTTGCAGCCGTTCCGCGAACTTGGCCTCCTCACCCATGGAGACCCAGACGTCCGTGTACAGCACGTTGGCCCCCGCCACCGCCTTCGCCGGATCGGGCTCGACCGCCACCGTCGAGCCGTTCCGCCGGGCCAGCGCCGCCAGCTCCGCCAGGCTCGCCGGGTCGGGCGCCAGGCTCTCGGGACAGCAGTCCACCACATGGATCCCGGCCTTGGCGCAGCCGTGCATCAGGGAGAGCGCCACGTTGTTGCGGCCATCGCCGATGTAGACGACCTTGAGCCCGCGCAGCTCCGGCCCAAAGCCCTGGCGCATGGTCTGCAAGTCGGCCAGGATCTGGGTCGGATGCGCCGCGTCGGTCAGCCCGTTCCAGACCGGCACGCCGGCCTGCCTGGCCAACTGCGTCACCGTCTCGTGGGCGAAGCCGCGGAAGAGGATGCCGTCGAACATCCGCCCCAGCACCCGTGCGGAGTCCGCAATCGACTCCTTCTTGCCGAAATGGATGTCGTTCTTCCCCAGGTACTCGGCATGGCCGCCCTCGTCGGCCACCGCCACCTGGGTGGCGCAGCGGGTGCGGGTCGAAGCCTTCTCGAACACCAGGGCGATGTTGCGCCCCGCCAGCAGCTTGGGCGCCGCCGGGTCGCGCCGCGCCTTCTTCGCCTTCAGCGCCTCGGCCAAAAGCACCAGCTCCTGCATCTCCGCGTCGGTCACGTCGTCCAAGGTCAGCAGGCTGCGGCCCCGCAGGGAAGCAATCGGTTCCATCTCGGCTCTCCAGGCATCATCCGTTGACTTCCAAAGATGATAGTGTAATTCCCCGCCGGCAATTTCCAACACTCCCGCCGTCCCCCCCTCCAAAAAACGGCGGCACGGCGTCAGGGCACCACGCAAAACCAGCCTTCAGTGACGCCGTGACCCATGGCCCATGGCCCAGCCCGCCCCCGGCTTGCAGCCCGCGGCTTCCGCGTGCGCCCCTCAGTCCGCCGGGGCGTGCCAGGCGTCGCCAGGGCGGTCCTCGCGGTCGGTGAAGGCGCCGCGGTGCCACCCCAGCTCCCGCGGCCGCCGCCCCGCCAGCAGCAGCTCCACGATGTCAAAACGGTAGGGCACGGCGGGCCAGCCCGCCTCCCGCAGGTACTGGCGTGCCGTCCGCCGCAGCCGCCGCCGCTTCTCCGCCCCCACGGCGGCTCCCGGCCGGGCCGCCCCCGCCCGCCGCCGGGTCTTGACTTCGACGAAGCAGAGGACGTTCCCCTCGCGGGCCACGATGTCGATCTCGCCGTGCGCGCCCCCGTAGTTCCGGGCCAGGATTGCCAGCCCCGACTCCCGCAGCAGCCGGCAGGCCAGCCGTTCCCCGCGCCGCCCCAGGCGCAGGTGCGCCGCCCGCAGCCCGGCGAACCCGCCGCCCCCGGCCGGCAGCCCGAGGGCACGCCGCAGCCGTTGCCACCATGAACCTGAACCCGCCATGCCTGACCGTCCCCTTCCCGTTGCCCGGCCTTGGCCATGACCCCGTGGCCATGCCGTCCCCCCAACGTAGCCGCCCGCCCCGCCGGCGCAAGCGCCCGCCCGCTTGGCCGCTGCCAACCCGCGGTTCCGGCAATATGTTATTTGATTTCCCGGCCCGTCGCCCCCCACCCAGCCCCTTCCCCCTGCCGCACCCCAAGGACCCTGCCCATGAGCCGCATCGTCTGCAAGTTCGGTGGCACCAGCGTCGCCGACGCCAACCAGATCCGCAAGCTCCAGGCGATCGTGGCGGCCGACCCGCGCCGCCGCGTGGTCGTCCCCTCCGCCCCCGGCAAGCGGAGCAAGGACGACCCGAAGGTCACCGACCTGCTCTATCTCTGCCACGACATGGCGGCGGCCAAAACCGACTTCGCCACCCCCTTCAACCAGCTCCGGGAACGCTATTTGCGGATCGAGCGCGACCTGGGGGTGGCCGCCGGGATGGCGCGGGAGCTGGAGCAGTTCCACTGCCAGGTGCAGGAGGGGGCGAGCCGCGACTTCGTCGCCTCCCGCGGCGAGCATTTCAACGGCCTGATCATCGCCGCCGTCCTCGGCGCCGAGTTCGTGGATCCGGAGAAGCACGTCGTGATTGACGCCAACGGCAACGTGGATCCGGCCACCTATGCCGCCCTGGGGCAGGCCATGGCCGACCCGCAAAAACTCTACGTCATGCCCGGCTTCTACGGCCGCGACCACCACGGCCGGGTCAAGACCTTCTCCCGCGGCGGCTCCGACATCTCCGGCGCCATCGCCGCCCGCGCCGTCATGGCCGAACTCTACGAGAACTGGACCGACGTCTCCGGCCTGCTCATGGCCGACCCGCGCATCGTCGAAAACCCCTGCCACATGGACCAGGTCACCTACCGCGAAATCCGCGAACTCTCCTACATGGGCGCCAGCGTCTTCCACGACGAGGCGATCCTCCCGGTGCGCGAGGCCCGCATCCCCATCAACATCAAGAACACCAACCGCCCCGAAGATCCCGGCACCCTGATCGTCCCCACCTTCACCGCCAGCAAATACAAGATCGCCGGCATCGCCGGCAAGAGGAACTTCTCCATGATCTGCCTGGAGAAGAGCCTGATGAACAAGGAGGTCGGCTTCGGCTACAAGGTGCTCGAAGTGCTCTTCGCCCACGGCGTCAGCTTCGAGCACTGCCCCACCAGCATCGATTCCATGAGCATCATCCTGGAAAACCGGCAGATCGAGGAGAAGGCGGAGGCGATCCTGCCCGAGCTGAAGGCCGCCGTCAACCCCGACAAGCTGGAACTGCTCGGCGACCTCGCCCTCATCGCCGTCGTCGGCGAGGAGATGGCCAACACCCCCGGCATGGCCGCCCTCGCCTTCACCGCCCTGCGCGACGCCAAGATCAACGTCCGGATCATCAACCAGGGCGCCTCCGAACTCAACATCATCATCGGCGTCAAGGCCGCCGACTACGAAACCGCCGTCCGCGCCCTCTACCACACCTTCGTCAAGGCGTGAGGCCACCCCCATGAAAACCGCCCTGGTCACCGGCGCCAGCCGCGGCATCGGCCGCGAACTCGCCAAGATCCTCGCCGCCAACCAGATCCGCGTCTTCGCCACCGGCCGCGACGCCGCCTTGCTCAACACCCTGCGCGAGGAGACCGGCTGCTTCGCCGCCCCCTGCGACCTCGCCGATCCCGAACAGGTCCTCGCCCTCTGGCAGGCCGCCCACGCCGCCCTCGGCGGCCGCATTGACATCCTCGTCAACAACGCCGGCTTCAACAGCCGCAAGGCGCCGCTGGCCGAGACCACCCTGGAGGAGTTCGAGGCCCAGTACGCCGTCAACCTCCGCGCCCCCTACCTCCTCGCCCGCGAGGCACTCAAGGCCATGGCCGCCGCCGGCTCCGGCCACATCGTCAACATCCTCAGCTCCTGCGTCCACTACGCCAACGAGACCATGGGCGTCTACACCACCATGAAGCACGCCCTCCACGGCCTCACCGCCGTCCTGCGCAAGGAGGCCCGCCCCCACAACGTCAAGGTCACCGCCGTCTATCCCGGCGGCACCGACACCGAGTTCCGCCCCAACCCCCGCCCCAACCCCCGCCCCGACTACCTAGCCGCCACCAGCGCCGCCACCATGATCGCCGGCGCCATCTTCGCCCCGGCCGACGTCGCCGTCCACGACCTCACCTTCCGGCCGCTGGTCGAGAGCAACTTCTGAGCGCCCGCCCCGGCCCTGGCCGCCGGCGTGGTATAGTGCCGCCACAAACAAGTTTGGGCGGCCCGCCACCACCCCCAACCCCGCCGCCACCACCCCAACCCCACCGCACAGGCCCAACCATGACTTTCCTCGGCGACTCCTACCTCCTCGGCTCCACCACCGCCCGCCGCCTCTACGAAACCGTCCAGGACCTGCCCATCCTCGACCCCCACAACCACGCCGACGTCAAGGCCATCGCCGAAAACCGCGCCAGCGCCAACCTCTGGGAGGCCGAAGCCGCCACCGACCACTACGTCTGGGAACTCCTCCGCAAGCGCGGCCTCCCCGAACGCCTCATCACCGGCGCCGCCACCCCCCGCGAAAAATGGGACGCCTGCGCCGCCGCCTTCCCCGCGCTGGTCGGCAACCCCACCTACGAATGGATCCACCTCGACCTCCGCCGCCGCTTCGGCATCCAGGAACTCATCGCCGCCGAAACCGCCGGCCCCATCTGGGACGCCACCCTCGCCGCCCTCCAAACCCCCGCCATGAAGCCCCAGGCCCTGCTCCAGGCCATGAAGGTCGAACGGATGTGCTCCACCGACGACCCCCTCGACTCCCTCGAATGGCACCAGGCCCTCGACGCCACCCCCAGCGCCGGCGTCGTCCGCCCAACCTTCCGCCCCGACAAGGCGATGAACATCTTCAAGCCCGACTGGAACGACTACATCAACCGCTGCGAAGCCCTGGCCGGCGCCAGCTTCCAACACCTCCCCGACCTCATCGCCTTCCTCCAGCAGCGCCACGACTTCTTCGCCACCCGCGGCTGCGTCGCCAGCGACCACGGCGTCGAAACCCCCTGGGGCCACAACGTCAGCCCCGCCGCCGCCGACGCCATCTTCCGCAAGGCCCGCGCCCGCCAGCCCCTCACCCCAGCCGAACAGCAGGCCTACCTCGCCTTCCTCCTCCAGGCCTGCGGCGAAATGGACGCCGCCAAGGGCTGGGTCTTCCAGCTCCACCTCGGCTGCGTCCGCGACCTCCGCGACTCCCTCGCCCATTCCCTCGGCCCCGACTCCGGCGGCGACATCTCCAACCACGCCACCCCCATCGTCGAACCGCTCCGCGACTTCCTCAACCGCTTCGACAACCGCCTCCAGACCGTCCTCTACTGCCTCGAACCCGGCCACCAGGCCACCCTCGCCACCCTCGCCCGCGCCTTCGGCGCCACCGTCAGCCTCGGCTCCGCCTGGTGGCTCAACGACACCCCCGTCGGCATGCGCCGCCAACTCGAATACATCGGCTCCGTCGACCTGCTCTGGAACTTCGCCGGCATGGTCTCCGACTCCCGCAAGCTCCTCAGCTACGGCTCCCGCCACGAAATGTTCCGCCGCGTCCTCTGCGACGTCGCCGGCAACCTCGTCGAGCGCGGCCAGGCCCCCGCCAGCCTCGCCGAAAAACTCGTCCGCCACCTCTCCTACGACCGCCCCAAACAGCTCTTCAACCTCTGACCGCCGCCCTTTGCGCCGGCCCGTCCGCCACCTATGGTACCGTCCCATCCGCCGCGCCAATCCCGGCACCCGGAACCACCCCAAACCCGGCAGGCCACCAATGGAACCACCCCTCACCTTCGAACCGCTCAACGAACTGGAAACGAAGCTGCAAGCCGTCTGCCAGGGACGCTGCGACTTCGCCGACTTCGGCCGGCTCCTCCTCCTCTCCAAGCTCGTCGTCGCCCTTGACCGCCCCGTCCCCCAAGACACCACCTCCCAACTGGCGCTCGACCCGCTCCGCGTCAAGTCCCCCAAGGGCTATTCCGTCCTCGCCGCCTTCACCCACCCCAGCCGCGTCCTGCCCTGGCGCGAAAAGGCCCCCGCCCACACCTTCCTCCTGATGCTCGCCGCCCCCGCCCTGCTCAAGGGCGCCAACCCCGCCTTCGGCCTCGCCCTCAACCCTGGCTGGCCCGTCTCCCTCGAACTGCCGCCCCACGAACTCGACCGCTTCCTGCGGGCCCACCGCGTGCGCTGACCTCCCCCCCCCCCCCCCCACCCACCCCCCCCACCACCCCCCTCCCCCCCCCCCCACCCCCACCCCACCCCCCACCCCACCCCCCCCCCCCCCCCCCCCCCCCCCCCCCCCCACCCCCC
>JBAZOO010000040.1:0-30272 GCA_041648735.1 Lentisphaeria bacterium | reverse complement strand
GGGGGGGGGGGGGGGGGGGTGGGCGGGGATGGGGAGTTTGCCGTCGTTGACGGTGAAGAGGGTGTCGTCGTCGCTGGCGGGGTCGGGGGAGTCGAGGATGGTGGAGCCGCTGGAATAGGTCAGGACGAGGTTGCCTTCGGCGTCGGCGTCGGGGGTGGTGACGGCGGTGCCGTCCGCGTCCTGGTAGGTGGTGAAGGTGGTGCCGACGAAGGCCCAGCCGAGGCGTTTCATGGGGGCGTTGGTGCGGTTGTCGCGCACCCAGTTCTCGACCGGTTCGCGCACCAGGGTGCCGTCCGGCTTCTGCCATTCCACGTTGATGTCGAGGAGGTCGCCCTGGGGCTGGCTGCCGCCGGTGGCGAGGCGGGAGCCGTTGGTGAGGCCGAGGAGGATGAGGAGGGTCTGGAGGTGGATGGGGCGGGCATCGGTGGCGAGGAGGGTTTCATGGAGGCGGCCTTCGGGGCGGCGGGCGATGAGCACTTCAAGGGTGCCGAAGGCGAGTTGGAGGTTGGCGGGGAATGAGATTTCGCGGGTTTCGCGGTGGAGGGTGATGCCGCCGAGGCGGATGTCGCCGTTGGGCAGGCGTTCGGGCAGGTCGGGGCTGGCGGCGGCGGATGGTGGCGTTGGGGCGGCTGGAGATGGTGGCGGGGCGCCGAGCTTCGGGTCGAGTTCAATGCCGATGGCCGGGGCCGGCCTTGGGGTTGGCGGTGGCTGGGCGAGGATGATTGTGGCGGTGGCGGGGAGGATGGCCAGCAGCGGCAGGGCGATGCGGCAGGGGTTCATGGGACGGTTCTCCAGTGCTCAGGCCAGGAAGTCGTCGGGCAGTTCAGGCTTGGCTTGGCGCGCCATGAGGTCGGCCATGGCCTGGCGCGGCTCCTTGCCGGCGTAGAGCACGGCGTGGACCTGGTCAATGATCGGGGTGTCGGCGGCGGCCTGGCGGGCGAGGCGGAAGGCGCTTTCGGCGGTGGTCACGCCTTCGGCGACGGCGAGGCCCATCTCCCGCTGGATCTCCGGCAGTTGCCGCCCCTTGCCCAGCTCTTCGCCCACATGGCGGTTGCGGCTGTGGCGGCTGGTGCAGGTGACGATCAGGTCGCCGATGCCGCTGAGGCCGAAGAAGGTCTGGGGGCGGCCGCCGAGGGCCTTGCCGAGGCGGGCGAGTTCGGTGATGCCGCGGGTCATCAGGGCGGCCTTGGTGTTGTCGCCGCCGCCCATGCCGTCACAGATGCCGGCGGCGATGGCGAGGACGTTCTTGAGGGCGCCGCCGAGTTCGACGCCGGTGACGTCGCTGGCGGTGTAGACGCGGAAGGCCGGGTTCATGAAGGCTTCCTGCACGGTGGCGGCGACGGCCGGATCGGTGCTGGCGGCGACCACGGCGGTGGGGACGCGCCGCCCGACTTCCTCGGCATGGCTGGGGCCGGAAAGGACGGCATAGGGACGGCCGGGGCCGAGCAGCTCGGCGACCAGTTCGCTCATCCGCTTGAGCGACTTCACTTCGATCCCCTTGGCGACGTTGACCAGCGGCGTTGCCCGCCGCGGCGGCAGGGCGGCGAGCTTCTCCAGCAGGCCGCGCATGTATTGGGAGGGGGCGGCGAGGACGAGCAGCTCCCGGCCGGCGGTGGCGGTGGCCAAGTCCGCCTCGAGTTCGAGGGTGGGGGGGAGCGGCACGCCCGGCAGGAAGCGGCTGTTCTCCCGGCAGCGGCGCATTTCCGCCACATAGTCCGGGAAGGGCCCCCAGAGGCTGACCTGGTGGCCGTTGGCCGTCAGCAGCAGGGCCAGCGCGGTTCCCCAGCCGCCGTCACTCAAGACGCTGATTTTCATGGCGCGTGTTTTTTCCGGTTTGGGCATGGTGGGTTCAAGTTTCACTTCTTGGCGAAGCGGCTTTCGCTGCCGTTGCGGAGGCGGACGATGTTGGCGCGGTGGCGGATGATGACCAGGGCGGCGGCGAGGGCGATGGTCAGGAGGACGGGCAGTTGCGGCGCCTCGCCGCGCAGCAGGGAGGGGTGGCGGCCGAGGAGATGCATGGCCAAGGCCGTTGCCGGCATGGCGGCCGCTGCCAGGATGCTGGCGAGGGAGACGTAGCGGCTGAGCTTGAAGACCACGAGCCAGCAAAGCAGGCCGGCGAGGATTGGCAGGGGTGCGAGCACGCCCAGGGCGCCGAGGGTCGTCGCCACTCCCTTGCCGCCCTTGAACTTGAGCCAGACCGGCCAGAGGTGGCCGGCGAGGGTTCCGGCGGCGGCGAAGACGGGGGCGAGCTGGTTGAGCTGGCCGAGGGGGGTGGGGCCGGCGAGGCGGGGTGCGAGCCACCAGGCGGCGAGCACGGGCAGGGCGCCCTTGAGGAAGTCGAGGAGGAAGCAGGTGTAGCCCCAGGGCTTGCCAATGACGCGCAGGACGTTGGTGGCGCCGATGTTGCCGCTGCCGTGGCGGCGGATGTCGATGCCGTTGAACTTGCCGATGAGGTAGCCGAAGGGGACGGCGCCGGCGAGGTAGGCGCCGGCGAGGGCGAGGAGCCAGAAGCAGTGGGCAGGGGGCATGGCTGGGTTCCGGGGCGGGTTGGGTTGGGGGAGGGCGGGCAGTCTCAGGTGGCGTCCGGGTTTTCCTGGCGGCGGCGGCTGCAGGCGGGGCAGCGGAAGATGTCGAGCCCGAGGATGAGCGCCGCCTCGGGGTGGCGCTGGATTTCGACGGTTTGGCCGCAGGGGATGGGGAGGGGGGTGTGGATGTTGTCGGCCACGAGGATGGCGGGGCCGCGGAGGATTTCCAGGCGGATGCTGCTGTCCTCGCGGATCACCAGGTGGTCGGTCGGCTCGGTGGAGTTGTTGAAGGCCAGGCCGATGCCGATCCGGAAGAGGCTGTGGGTGATGCTGCGGTAGTAGCCGGTGCTGCCGAAGGGGGTGGCGACGATCAGGCCGTCGCCGACCACGCGGTTGGCATACAGCTCGCCGTCGAGCCAGACCCGGTAGCGGACGGCGGAGGTGACGATCTCGTTGTGGATGACGATGTCGTTGACGGCGGCGAGCGTCCGGCCGCCGCAGCGGGCGAGCAGCTTCAGCAGGCGCTGTTCCCGGAGCTGCCCGGCGAGGAGCATCTCCAGGATTGCCTCCTCCTGGTGCCGCGGGCACTTGGGGTTGCCGCGGCGGTCGCGCAGCGGCAGTTTGGGGACGCCGGGCCATTCCCGTTCGGCGCCGAGCAGGGCGCCGTCGCCGCCATAGGAGATGACGAGGTCGGGCCGCTCCTCCACCATCGTCAGGGGGAGGGGGCGGAGGAGGCTGCGCAGGTCATCCAGGTTGCGTCCGCAGATGGCGACTCTCATGGGGCCGGTTCCTCACTCCTCCGCCGGTTGTTGCGGTCAGTTGCCGCCGGTGTCCTGGGTGCCGCCGCCGAAGATCCCCTTGACACCCTTGATGATGCCCGACGCGCTGTCCTTGAGGGATTCGCCCGCCTGGCGGGCGGCGTCGCCCATGCCTTGGGTGGCCGCGCCGATCTCGCCGGCGGCGCCCTTGGCCACGTCGGTCACGGAGCGGATGATGGCCGCCAGGATTTCCTTGACGGCCTCGGCGATGGAGGTGCCCTGCTGCGCCTTGCCGATGTCCGTCAACTGGAGGTTGGGCAGGGGGATCGGAGCGCCGGTGGCCAGCAGGGAGGTGCCGAGGATGATCTTGCCGCCGTTGATGGAGACCTTGTCGATGATCACCTTCTTGCCGGGCTTGGCCGGTGCCGGGGCGGCCGGCTTTTCCGCGGGCTTGGCGCCGCCGGCCACTTTCTCGACATTCTTCTGGATGGCGCCGAGGTTGCTTCCGGCGAGGCCGAGTTCATAGGTGATTTCCGGCGCCTCGATGAGCAGCTCGCGGACGTGGATCGTGTCTTTGAAGAGGGAGCCGGGCGCCACTTCGATGCGCACCTTGCCGAGGGCGAAGGCGCGGGGCGTCTTGAACCCCTCCGGATTGCCCACGACCAGGTTGGTCAGCTCGAAATGGCCGCGGTGCGGCGAGACCTGCACGTCCTCCAGGGTGATCGGGCAGCCGGTGAGCGCCGGGCCGATTCCGGTGATCCCCTTCTTCACGATCATCCCGAGCGCGGCATAGAGGAGAAGCAGGCCGACGGCCAGCAGGATCAGCAGGGCGAGGGCGATTTTCCAAAGCCGTTTCATGGGGTGCCTCCATTTTGGCTGCCGAACACGGTCACGAGTGCGCCAGGGACTGGGGCGGCCGGCGCGGGCGGGGAATGCCAAACCATAAGCGGCGTCAGGGGAAAAACAAGATTGCCGCGGCGCCCCCCCAGCCTTGCCGGGCGCGGGTGTTATATTGCCGCCAATGTCGCGTTTTGCCAGCGGAGTTCCCCATGCGTTTTTCCAGGGTTGGACGGGTGTTGGTTCCAGGGGTCGCGGCGGTGGCCGCCGTGGCGCTGCTGCTGGCGGCGGGCTGCGGCGCCGACAGTGGCTTGAGCGACGAGCGCAACCCCTTTTATCTCAAGGGGAAGAGGCTCGCCCAGGAGGAGCGTTACGAGGAGGCCGTCCAGGCCTACGAGAAATGCCTGCGCTTCTCCCCGCAGTCGGCCAAGGCGCATTTGCAGCTTGCCATGCTCTATGAGGACCGGCTCAAGGATCCGCTGGCGGCCATTTACCATTACCGCCTCTATTTGCGGCAGGCGCCGCGGGGGGAGGAGGCGGGCACGGTGCAGAAGTGGCTGGGGCGGGCCGAGCGTGTCTACCTCCAGCAACTGACGGACAGGTATCCCGAGGAAGTGGAGGCGCTGCTGCGTGCCCAGGAAGGGACGCCGGGCACGGGGTTCAGCGACCGTGAGCAGATGCTGTTGCAGCGGTTGAAGCAGGCCGCCACGGAGTTGCAGCGGCTGCGGGGGGAGGTGGCGCGGCTGGAACGGGCGGCCGCCGCGGTTCCGCCCGTGGCCGCCGCTCCGGCCTCAGCCGGCGGGGGGCCCGCCGAGCCGGTGGTGGTGCCGGTGGTGCCGCCCCTGCCGCCGGCCCCGGCCCCGGCCCCGGCCCCGGCCCCGGTTGTCGCCGGCCCGCCCGCCGCCGCCGCCGCCGCCGCGGTGCCGCCGCCAGCTTCTCCGGCCCCGGCCGTGGCGCCCGCGCCGGTCGCCACCAGGGTGACGGAAACCTCCCACGTGGTCCAGCCCGGCGACACGCTGGCCGGCCTCGCCCGCCGCTATTACGGCACGGCCAGCGCCTGGCGGCGGCTCCAGGACGCCAACGTGGCGCTGCTGCACGGGGGGACGGCGCTCCAGATCGGCATGCGCCTGCGGATCCCGCCCCGCACCGAACCGGTGCCGGGGCGCCCCTGAGGCGAAGGCCCCGCCACCGCGGGAAGATGGGAGAGGTGCCATGGACATGGATTGGGTCAAGGAGCTGCGGATCCCCGCCGACGGCAAGGTGAAGTTGGCGAAGCTGGACGCGGCGGCGTCGCCCGGCCTGGACAAGGAGATGGCCGCGCTCCTCCTCGAACGCAACCGGGCCCGCCTCGCCCGCCTCGGCTACCGGCTTTATGCCGAGGGGCGGCGCGCCCTGCTGGTCATCCTCCAAGGCATGGACGCCGCCGGCAAGGATGGCGTGGTCCGGCACGTCATGACCGGGCTGAACCCGCAGAACTGCCGGGTGACCTCCTTCAAGGCGCCCACCGCCCCCGAACTGGCGCGGGACTTCCTCTGGCGCATCCACCAGGCCTGCCCGGCCCACGGCGAGATCGGCGTCTTCAACCGCTCCCACTACGAGGATGTCCTCATTGCCCGCGTCCGCAACCTGGTGCCGGAGGCGGTCTGGAAGGGGCGCTACCGCCACATCAACGCCTTCGAGGAGCTGCTGGCGACGGGCGGCACGGCGGTGGTCAAGATCTTCCTCCACATCAGCAAGGAAGAGCAGCGGTCCCGGCTCCAGACGCGGCTGGACGACCCCGAGAAGAACTGGAAGTTCACCACCGCCGACGTCGAGGAGCGCCGTTACTGGGAGGATTATTGGGCCGCCTACGAGGACGCCATCGGCGCCTGCAACGCGAAGCACGCCCCCTGGTACCTCGTGCCGGCCGACAAGAAATGGTACCGCAACGCCGCCGTCTCCCAGATCCTCGTCGAGACCCTGGAGGCGCTGGATCTCCAGCTCCCCGCCCCGCGGGAGGACCTGGGGCAGATCCGCATCCGGTAGGCGCCTCTTTTTTGGCTCTTCCGGGGTTTGTGTTGGTCTTGGATTTGCGAGGGAGGTTAGGGACAGGAGGGACACCAAGGGCTCAAGGGGCGCCGCCACCAACAGGATTGTCATGCACCCATCGGCGGGGGTGCATTGCCGCCATCCCGCCGTCCGCTATAGTATGGGCTTGGCAGTTTCCCTTCTCCCCGAGCCCCTTCCCGCACGTCGCCGAAAGGACCTTTCCGCTTTCATGAGCAAGATCAAAGACCGCCATGTGTTCACTTCCGAATCGGTGTCGGAGGGGCATCCCGACAAGGTGTGCGACCAGATTTCCGACGCGATCCTCGACGCCTGCCTGGAGCAGGATCCCGAGAGCCGGGTGGCCTGCGAATGCCTGGCGACCACCGGGCTGCTGGTCATCTCCGGCGAGATCACCTCGCAGGCGCGGGTCAACTGGGAGCAGGTCGCCCGCGGCGTGATCCGGGAGATCGGCTACGTCGACGCCGTGGCCGAGGGGAAGCCGGCGGGGAGCCGCACCGAGGACGAACGGCTGCACTTCACCGCCGACGAGGCCAAGGTCTTCGTCTGCGTCCATGCGCAGTCGCCCGACATTGCCCAGGGCGTGACCGCCGCCACGAGCCAGTCCCGGGAGCAGGGGGCGGGCGACCAGGGGATGATGTTCGGCTACGCCAGCAACGAGACCGAGGAGCTGATGCCGGCGCCGGTGCTCTATGCCCACAAGATTCTCAAGCGCCTGGCCGAGCTGCGCCGCTCCCAGCCCGAGACCTACCGCTGGCTGCGGCCGGACGCCAAGAGCCAGGTCTCCTTCCTCTACGAGCACGGCAAGCCGGTCGAAGTCCAGACCGTGGTGGTCTCGCACCAGCACGCGCCGGACATGGACGAGCACTGGCTGCGCGGCCTGGTGGAGGAGGTGGTGCGCGAAGTCATTCCCGAACGCTTCCGCCATGACCGCATCGGCTATTACATCAACCCCACTGGCCGGTTCGTGGTCGGCGGCCCGCATGGCGACACCGGCCTGACCGGCCGCAAGATCATCGTCGACACCTATGGCGGCGTCGGCTGCCATGGCGGCGGCGCCTTCTCCGGCAAGGATCCCTCCAAGGTCGACCGCTCGGCGGCCTACATGTGCCGCTACGCGGCGAAAAACATCGTGGCCGCGGGGCTGGCCGAGAAATGCGAAATCCAGGTGGCCTACGCCATTGGCATTGCCCATCCGCTCAGCCTGAACCTCGACACCTTCGGCACCGGCAAGCTCCCGGAAGCCAAGCTGGCCGACATCGTCCTGAACAGCGGCGTCTTTGACTTCCGCCCCGCCGAAATCATCAAGGCCCTCGGGCTCAAGGAGCCGCACCGGAACGGCTGGAGCTACCGCCAGACGGCGGCCTACGGCCATTTCGGCCGCCCCGGCTTCCCTTGGGAGCGGATCGACCAGGGGGCGGCCCTGCGCCAGGCCGCTGGACTGGAATGAGCCGGCACCACGACCATCCCCCCGCCGCCGGCCCGCGCCTTCCCCGGCCTGGCCCCGACCGGCCGCGCCCCCGCCTGCTCGGGTTCGGTTCCGCGCTGGTGGACGAGCTGGTGCATGTGCCGGAGGCGTTCCTTGGCACCGTCCCCGGGCTCAAGGGCGGTTCCTGTCTCGCCGAACACCATGAGCTGGAGAGCATCCACCGGCGCCACGGCCGGCCGGTCAAGCGCGCCCCCGGCGGCGCCGCCGCCAACACGGTCCGCGGCGCGGCCGAGCTGGGGATGGCGGCCGGGCTGCTGGCCAAGACCGGCGAGGACGAGGCCGGGCGCTTCTACCGTGAGGCCATGCGGCAGTCACGGGTGGCGGTCGACCGGCTGAAGAGCTGCCCGGAGCAGCCCACGGGCCGCTGCCTCTCCCTGATCACGCCGGACTCGCAGCGGACCATGCGCACCTGCCTCGGCGCCGCCGCGTCGCTGGCACCCGCCGAACTCGCGCCCGCCGACTTCGCCGGCTACACCCATTTCTACGTCGAGGGCTACCTGCTCTTCAACCGTGACCTGCTGCTGCACGCGCTCGGCCTCGCCAAGGCCGCCGGGCTCCAGGTCTGCCTCGACCTGGCCTCGCCCGAGGTCGTCGCCGCCGGCCGGGACATCCTGCCGCGCCTGCTCCAGGAGCACGTGGCCGCGGTCTTCGCCAACGAGGACGAGGCGAACGCCTTTGCCGGTGGCCGCGGCGAGGAGGCCGGCCTGGCCGCCCTCGCGGAACATTGCCCCGTGGCCGTGGTCAAGCTCGGCCGGCGCGGCGCCTGGATCCGCCATGGCGGCGGCACGGTCCACGCGCCGGCGCACCCGGTCCAGGCGCTCGACACCACCGGCGCGGGCGACCTCTGGGCCGCCGGCTTCCTCCACGCCTGGCTGCATGGTGCGGACTTCGCAACGGCGGGCGACTTCGGCGCCCGCGTCGCCGCCGCCGTGGTCCAGGTCACCGGCGCCGAAATCCCTGCCGCCGAATGGCAACGGCTGCGGCGCGAAGCCCCGGCCGGTGTCGCGGAGCGCTGAATGCCGGGCGACAACGGAAATCAAGGTTCGCCCGGAGGCCACGGAGCGCACGGAAGAGCGAAGAGTCGGGTCTGAAAAATCGGCAAGCGAAAATCGGAAAACCCCAAGGATCCCTGATGAGCATCGTGAAGACGGAACGTTTCTGGATCGCCGACCCGGCGTTGGCCGGCTGGGGGCGCAAGGAGATCGAGCTGGCGGAAAAGGAGATGCCGGGGCTCATGGCGGTGCGCGCCGAGTACGCGGCCGCCCAGCCGCTCAAGGGGCAGCGCATCGCCGGGTCGCTGCACATGACGATCCAGACGGCGGTGCTGATCGAGACCTTGGCCGCCCTCGGCGCCGAGGTCCGCTGGTGCTCCTGCAACATCTTTTCCACCCAGGACCATGCCGCGGCGGCCATCGCCCAGGGCGGCGTCCCCGCCAATCCGCGCGGCCTGCCGGTCTTTGCCTGGAAGGGGGAGACGCTGGCGGAGTATTGGGACTGCACCGAGCGCGCCCTCGACTTCGGCGGCGGCCGCGGCCCGACCCAGGTCGTGGATGACGGCGGCGACGCGACGCTGCTGATCCACAAGGGGGCGGAGTTCGAGAAGGCCGGCCGCGGCCCCGACCCCGCCACCGCCGACAGCGAGGAGTTCGCCGTGGTGCTCACCCTGCTGGCACGGTCGCTCCGGGAGCGGCCCGGCCGCTGGACCGCGGTCGCCGCCGGCTGCCACGGCGTCTCCGAAGAGACCACCACGGGGGTGCACCGGCTCTACGAGATGCAGCGGCAGGGCACGTTGCTCTTCCCGGCGATCAACGTCAACGACAGCGTCACCAAGTCGAAGTTCGACAACCTCTACGGCTGCCGCCATTCGCTCCTGGACGGGCTGAACCGCGCCACCGACGTCATGCTCGCCGGCAAGCTCGCCGTGGTCTGCGGCTACGGCGACGTCGGCAAGGGCTGCTGCCAGAGCCTGCGCGGCCAGGGCTGCCGCGTGGTCGTCACCGAATGCGACCCGATCTGCGCCTTGCAGGCGGCGATGGAGGGGTACCAGGTGCTGACCCTTGAGGAGCTGGTCGAAACCGCCGACCTCTTCATCACCGCCACCGGCAACCTCGACATCATCACGGCGGCGCACATGCGGCGGATGAAGGACGGCGCCATTGTCGGCAACATTGGCCATTTCGACAACGAGATCGACATGGCCGGGCTGAAGAAGGTGCCGGGGATCCGCCGGGTGAACGTCAAGCCGCAGTTCGACCAATGGCTCTTCCCCGACGGCCATGCGATCCTGGTGCTGGCCGAGGGGCGGCTGCTCAACCTCGGCTGCGCCACCGGCCACCCGAGCTTCGTGATGAGCAGCAGCTTCACCAACCAGACCCTGGCCCAGATCGACCTGGCCCAGAACGCCGCCGGCTATGGCCGCCAGGTCTACGTTTTGCCCAAGAAGCTGGACGAGAAGGTCGCCCGCCTGCACCTGGGGCAGCTTGGCGTCAAGCTCACCCGGCTCAGCCCGAAGCAGGCCGCCTACCTTGGCGTCGAGCCCGACGGCCCCTTCAAGCCGGAACACTACCGCTACTGAGGGCCGGCGCCGCGCCGGCCATGCCGTTTGGCGGCGGAACCGTCCGCGGCCGCATTGCCTCTGCCCCGAAGAGCCGACATCATGCCGCTGATCCAGGTTGACCATCTGAGCAAGACCTACCGGACGGCCATCAAGGCGCCCGGCTGGCGGAACACCCTGCGCCATTTCTTCCGGCGCACCTGGCGCGATGTCCCGGCCGTGCGCGACGTGTCGTTCGCCATCGAGTCCGGCGAGATCGTCGGCTTCCTCGGCCCCAACGGCGCCGGCAAGACCACGACGCTCAAGATGCTCACCGGGCTGCTCTTCCCGACCGCGGGCACGGCGCAGGTGGCGGGGTTCACCCCCTTCCGCCGCCAGCATGGGTTCCTGCGCCGGATCACCCTGGTGATGGGGCAGAAGCAGCAGCTCATCTGGGATTTGCCGACGCTCGATTCCCTGCGGATCAATGCGGCGATCTACGAGCTGGCGGAACCGGAGGCGGCCCGGCGCACGGCCGAGCTGGCGGAGCTGCTCGGCCTTGGGGACAAGCTCAAGGTCCCCGTCCGCAAGCTCTCGCTGGGGGAACGGATGAAGGCCGAACTCCTCGCCGCCCTGCTCCATCGCCCCGACATCCTCTTCCTGGACGAGCCCACCCTCGGCCTCGACGTCAACGCCCAGGCCGCCGTGCGCGACTTCCTCCGCGCCTACAACCGCCAGTACGGCGCCACCATCCTGCTCACCAGCCATTACATGGCCGACATCCAGGCCCTCTGCCCGCGCGTCCTGCTCATCCATGAAGGGGCGCTCTGCTACGACGGCAGCCTCGACGGCATCCGCCGCCGCTTCGCCCCCTGGCGCGAGGTGAAGCTGGAGCTGGAGCATGAGGCCGTCGCCGCCGAGCTGCGCCCCTACGGGGAGCTCAGCCGCGTGGAGGGGCGCACCGCCGAACTGATCGTGCGCCGGGAGGCCCTGACCGAAACCGTCACCCGCCTCCTCGAAGCCTTTGCGATCCGCGACTTCACCATCACCGACCCGGCCCTGGAAACCATTCTCGCCCGCATCTTCGCCGACGGTTCGCTGAACCCGCCGAAATGATGGCCGCCCACCGCCCATGCGCCTCCTCCGCCAACTCCGCATCCTGACCGGGGTGCAGTACGCCTACATGCTCGAATACCGGGCCGAACTGTACCTGTGGGTGCTCTCGGGGGTCATGCCGTTCTTCCTGATGGGGCTCTGGATGGAGGCCGGCCGGCTGGCCGCGGCGGCACCGGCGGCGGCGCTGGCGGATCCCGCCCGCTTCGCCCGCTACTTCCTCGCCGTCTTCCTGGTGCGCCAAATCACCCTGGTCTGGGTGATCTATGACGTGGAGGACGACGTGGTCAAGGGCCGCCTTTCCCCGCAGCTCCTGCAACCGCTCAACCCCTTCTGGCGCTACCTCGCCTCGCACTTGGGCGAACGGCTGGCGCGGCTGCCGTTCCTGGCCATCCTCACGCTGGGAGTCTTCTGGCTGGTCCCCACCTCGCGCTTCCCCTGGGAACCGGCCCGGCTGCCGGTGGCGGCCGCCATGCTGGCGGCGGCCTTCCTTTTGCGCTTCGTCATGCAGTACTGCTTCGCCATGCTCGCCTTCTGGACCGAACGCGCCAACGCCATTGACGACCTCTCCTTCCTGCTCTACCTCTTCCTCTCCGGCTTCCTGGCGCCCCTGGACCTGTTCCCCGCCACCGTGCGCGAATTCGCCACCTGGACGCCCTTCCCCTACCTGGTCTACTTGCCCGCCGAACTGCTGGCCGGCGCGATCCCCCCCGGCCTCGGCCGCGGCTGCCTGGTGATGGCCGCCTGGCTGGCACTGTTCACCGCCCTGGCCCTCCTGCTCTGGCGCCGCGGCCTGCGCCGCTACTCCGCCATGGGCGCCTGAACCCCGCCCCGCCAGCCACTTCCGGCCTTCTCCAACCCACCATTCCCCCCCGCCCATGCTTGAACCGCCCTCCTTTTCCGCTTCCCCTCCCGCCACCGGCCGCCGGCAGCACTGGCATTGGCACCGGTTCCGGCTGCTGCGGCTCTTCTGGGGCAGCGCGGTGGCGGCGGAGGCGGAATACCGGCTGAACTTCGCCCTGGCGGTCGTGACTTGCATCTTGAACTTGGGCGGCAGCCTCTTCGGCCTCTTCCTCTTCTACCACAACGGCTACCGTCCCGGTGGCTGGGATTGGCCGGCGGCGGTGCTGGTGCTCGCCTGCTACACTTTCCTCGACGGCTTCAGCTCCACCCTCCTGGCGCCCAACCTGAACCGGATCGTGCGCCACGTCCAGGAAGGGACGCTGGACTTCGTGCTGCTCAAGCCGGTGGACGCCCAGTTCTGGCTCTCGACGCGGATGCTCTCGCTGTGGGGCGTGCCCAACCTCCTCGCCGGGCTGGCGCTGGCCGGCTGGGCGGCCCACCGCCTGGGGCTGGGGGCGGCAGACCTGGCCGCCGGCGCGCTGCTGCTGCTGCCGGCGCTGCTGATCCTCTACAGCCTGTGGTTCATCCTCAGCACCCTCAGCATCTGGTTCGTGAAGGTCTTCAACATCACCTTCGTCCTCCGCAACCTCCTCGAAGCCGGCCGCTTCCCGGTGGACGCCTTCCCGCGGCGGCTGCGGCTGCTCTTCACCTTCGTCGTGCCGGTGGCGTTCCTGACCACCGTGCCGGCCCAGGCGATGACCCGGGGATTGCGGCTGGGCTGGCTGGCGGGGGCGCTGCTGCTGGCGGCGACGCTGTCCCTGGCGAGCCGCGCCTTCTGGCGCTTCGCCCTGCGCCATTACAGCAGTGCCTCAAGCTGAAACCCCGCCCCGGCCACTCCCGCCCCGGCCACCGCGCAGGGCGTCCCGGCGCCGGGTCAGCTCCGCGAATTCGCGGCTCAGCTCCGCCTGGGCCTCGGGATCCGGCTCGGTGGCCAGCCGCGTCTTGAGTGCGGCCAGACGGTGGGTCAACTGCTCCCCCTCCAGCCGCGCCAGGCAATCGCCCATGGCGCGGCGGACGCGCTGCTGGTAGAAGCGGAACTCGTCGCCGCCCAGTTCGGCGCCGGGTGGCGGCACAAAGTCGGTGGAGAGCACGGCCCGGCCGACCGCCGGGTCGGCGGCCAGTTCCGGCTCCTGCATGAGCAGTTGGCCGGCGCCGGCCCATTCGCCTTCCATGGCCAGGGCGAGGACGGTGTTCAGGGCGCGGCCGGTGGGGGTGTCGGCGAGCAGGTCATGGGGCAGGGCGGCGGCGAGGTGGCGGGCGGCGGCCTCGTCGCGCAAGGCAATGTCGAGCAGCATGGCCTGGCATTTGGCGGCGACGTCCGCCAGGCGCGGTTCCGGGCGGCCGCGGCCGGGGGCGGGCGCGGCGGGGCTGGCCGGGGCCTGGGGCGCCGCCCGGCCGGTGGCGGCCTGGCGGCCGAGCTGCTGGCGATGTTCCCGGTTCGCCTCCTGGGTGAGCAGGCCGAGCACTGCGTCCTCGGGCAGCGCCAGGGCTTGCGCCAACCACTGGGCGTAGCCGGCGCGCAGCACCGGATTGGGCACTTTGGCGAGGATGGGCAGGGCCAGTTCGACGATCTGGCTGCGGCCGGCCGGGCTCGCCGCGTCGAAGCGCCGGCGGCCCAGGGCCACGACATGCTCCAAGGCATCGCAGCCGCCTTTCAGGATTGCCGCCAGCGCCTCGCCGCCGCGCTTGCGGAAGAGCGAGTCCGGATCCTCCTTGCCCGCCTCGCCGGGGAGCGTCACCACTTTTGTGCGGAGCCCGGCGGCCAAGGCCACCTCCAGCGCCGCCAGGGTCGCCTTCTCCCCGGCCGGGTCGGCGTCGAAGCAGAAGGCCACCTCCTCGGTGAAGCGCTTGAGCAGCGCCGCGTGCTGTTCGGTGAAGGCGGTCCCCTGGGGTGCCACGGCGTTGGTCATTCCCGCCCGGTGGCAGGCAATGACGTCAAGCTGCCCCTCGCAGACCAAGGCGAACCCCTGCTCCTTGAAGCCGACTCGGGCCAGGTGCAGGCCGTAGAGCAGCTTCCCCTTCTTGAACAGCTCGGTCTCGGGGGAGTTGACGTACTTGGCCGCCTTGGCGTCCGCCTCCAGCACGCGGCCGCTGAAGCCGACGCAGCGCCCGATTTCGTCGCAGATGGGGAACATGAGGCGGCCGCGGAAGCGGTCATAGTGGCCAGCGCGGCCCTCGCGCGGGATCACCAGCCCGGCGGCGAGCAGCAGTTCCGGGGCGAAGCCGAGGCGGCCGCCCCAGGCCAGGGTGTCCTCCCAGCCGGCGGGCGCATAGCCGATGCCAAAGCTGCGCACGGCCGCCTCGGGGATGCCGCGGCCGGCCAGGTAGTCGCGGGCGGCGGCGGCGGCGGGGTCGTTCAAAAGAAGCTGCTGGTACCAGGCCGCCACCGCCTTGAGCAGGTCGAACAGCCGGTCCTTGAGCTGGCGCGCCTCCCGGCGCTGGCCGCCGCCGGCCGCCTCGCCCGCCTCGGGGATCTCGACCCCGCAGCGCTGGGCGAGCAGGCGCACGGCCCCCACGAAATCCACGTTCTCCCGCTCCATGACGAACTGGAAGGCGGAGCCGCTCTTCTTGCAGCCGAAACAGTAATAGGCCTGGTGCTGGGGGCTGACCTTGAAGGAGGGGGTCTTCTCGTGGTGGAACGGGCAGCAGCCCCAGTAGTCGGCGCCGCGGCGCTTGAGCGGCACGTAGGACTCGATGAGTTCCACGATGTCGGTGCGGGCGCGGATGTCGTCCAGGACGCTGTCAGGGATGGCGGGCATGGCGGAAGGGGGAGGGCCGGCGGGTTGGCGGCGGGGCCGTTCCGCCTGGGCTGGGGCCGCGCCACCGCTGCTGCCGGGCGCTTTAGCCGGAATGATTCACCACGAGGGAACATACAAGGCACGAAAGAACATGCAAGGCCGAGACCGGTGGCGGCGCGGTGCCGTGGCACCGGGCGGTTTTTTCTGGCGAGCCATGGCCGCGCTGGACTCAATGGACGCCGAGTTTGCCGGGCACCAAGCTCACGCCCCGGGGGCGGCGAAGATCCGGCGGCCGGCGAGCCAGGTCTGGAGGACGCGGCCGCGGCAGCGCTGGCCGAGGAAGGGGGTGTTGGCGGACTTGGAGCGGAGGTCGGCGGGGGTGAGGGTCCACTCCGCGGCGGGGTCGAGGACGATGAAGTCGGCGGGGGCGCCCGGGGCGAGGGTGCCGGCTTCGAGGCCGAGGATGCGGCGGGGGCCGGCGGTGAAGAGGCGGAGGAGGGCGGTGAGGGTGAGGGGGCCGTTTTCGTCGGCCAAGGCGGTGAGGCAGAGGGCGAGGGCGGTTTCGAGGCCGATGATGCCGAAAGGTGCGGCTTCGAGGCCGCGGCCCTTTTCGTCGGCGGCGTGGGGTGCGTGGTCGGTGGCGATGGCGTCGAGGGTGCCGTCGCGCAGGCCGGCGATCAGGGCCTGGCGGTCGGCCTCGTCGCCCAGGGGCGGGTTCATCTTGGCGTTGGCGCCGTGGGTGGCGACGGCGGCGGCGGTGAGCAGGAGGTGGTGGGGGGTGGTTTCGGCGGTGACTGGCCAGCCTTGTCGTTTGGCCCAGCGGACGAGGGCGACGGAGCGGCCGCTGCTGAGGTGCTGGAGATGGAGGTGGGCGCCGGTGTCGGCGGCGAGGAGGATGTCGCGGGCGACGATGAGTTCCTCGGCAAGGGCGGGGATGCCGGCGGCGCCGAGGTGGCGGGCGGTTTCGCCTTCGCGCATGGCGCCGCCGTGGGCGAGGGCCGTGTCCTCGCAGTGGTCAATGACGGGCAGGCCGAGGGCGGCGGCGCGGCGGCAGGCTTCGCGCATCAGGGCGGGATTCTGCGGGGTGGCGCCGTCGTCGGTGAGGGCGGCGATGCCGGCGGCCTTCATCCCGGCGAAGTCCGCAAGCTCGCTGCCGGCGCGGTTGCGGGTGAGGGCGCCGCTTTGCAGGACGCGGACGGCGGCGGCGGCGGCGTAGCGGCCGCGGAGTTCGCGGACTTGTCCGGGGGTGTCGGTGGCGGGGAGGGTGTTGGGCATGGCGAGGATGGTGGTGAACCCGCCGGCGGCGGCGGCGGCGGTGCCGCTGGCGATGTCCTCTTTGTGGGTCTGGCCGGGCTCGCGCAGATGGACGTGGAGGTCAATCAGGCCGGGGGCGATGACGAGGCCGTTGAGGCGGAGGCTGGGGGTGTCCGGCGGCAGGGTGGCGGGTTCGGCGAAGCGGCCGTCGCGCACGCCCAGGTCGCGGCAGTCGTCGAGGCTGTGGGCCGGGTCGAGGAGGCGGGCGCCGCGGATGAGGAGGGCTTCGGCGGGCATGGCTGGGGGCTCCGGAGGCAAGGCGTTTCAGGTGGCGGCGGGCGGCAGGCCGGCCCGCTGGCGGCAGTCGGCGAGCACTGCCGCGGGGATGAGGCGGAGGGCGAGCCAGACCAGGGCGGGGACGAGCAGCAGGTCGTCAAGCTGGCCAAGGACGGGGATGAAGTCGGGCAGCAGGTCGATGGGGGAGGCGAGGTAGGCCAGGGCGAGGATGAGGAGGAGGCGCGGCAGCCAGGGGGTGCGCGGGTCGCGGAGGGCGAGCCGGTAGAGGTCCAGGTGGCGGCGGATCTGGTGGGCGGCGGCTTGGCAGCGGCGGAACATGGGGGTGCCGGGGTGGGGGAGGGAAGCGGATCCGGGGAATGGCGGGAGGGATACTGTAGCCTGCCGGGGCGGGAAACAAAAAAAGGCCGGGCGCCTGGTTTGGCGACCCGGCCCGCCCGCCCGTCCGCCGGCGCGGGGTTGCGGCACTCTCCTTTGCCTGGAGGTCACTTGGGGTTTTCCACCGGATGCCCGGTCGCCACCCACTCCTCGATGCCCTGCGGGTATTTGAGGACGTTGCTGTGCCCGAGCTTGAGCAACTGTTCGGCCAGGTGCTTGCTGGCTGGACACTTGAGGTTGGAGCAGTAGACGACCACCAGGGTGTCCTTGGCCGGGATGGCCTTGGCGACTTCCGCCGGGGTGGCGTCGGGGGCGAGCTGCTTGGCGCCGGGGAGGCGGCGGCCGTCGTCATACTTGCCGGAGCGGGCGTCGAGGATGACCATCGGGGTCTTGGCCATGACCATGGCGGCCAAGGCCGCGGTGTCAATCTCGCCGTAGTGCGCCACCGGGGCGGCGGCCGGGGTGGCCGGTGGGGCCGGGGCGGCCATGCAGACGTTGCCGGCGCAAGGCATTCCGCCCGTGGCCGGATTCATGCCCGGCCGGTGGGATGCCTTGCAGGCGGCATAAAGCGGGGAACTGGCACCGGCCAGCGCGACGCCGCCGGCGGCCATGAGGATGAGCAGCGTTTTCATAAGCCTGACTCCTCGGTTGCTTGCGGTTTTGAATGCCCGGCGGGGGATTTGCCGCCTCCGGGCCTCTTCTACGAATATGATAACTTGCCGGGGGCGGAAAGTCAAGTAAAACACTAACCATTTCCGCCGGCCGCCGGCGGGGTGGCGGCCGGCGGGGGAGGCCCTACGTTATGCGCGGACTCCGCGGCGGCCGGGGCGGCCAGTGCCGGCCAGCCAGCGCCGCGGCAACGGGAAGGACAGCGCCATGGCGACAAGCAAGAATCTGGGTTCCGTGCAATTTGAAACCGGTGTCAACGGCCTGCCCAAGCTGATCCTGCGCCATGCCTCGGGGGCGACGGCGGAGGTGTACCGGCTGGGGGCGCATGTGGCCTCCTGGAAGGCGGCGGACGGCCGGGAGCGCCTCTTCCTCAGCCGCAAGTCGCTGTTCGAGGAAGGCACGCCGATCCGCGGCGGCATCCCCGTCATCTTCCCCCAGTTTGGCGACGGGCCGCTGCCCAAGCATGGGCTGGTGCGGACGCGGAGCTGGGCGGTGAAAAGCGCCGCGGTGGAGGCCGATGGCACGGTCGAGGCGGTGCTGGCGCTGGAAAGCGACGCGGCGACCCTGGCCGCCTGGCCGTTCCCCTTTGCGCTGGAGCTGGCGGTGCGGCTCGGCAGCGGGCTGGCGCTGGCCCTGCGCGTCCGCAACCCCGGAACCGCGCCAATGCCGTTCCAGGCCGCCTTCCACACTTATTTCGCGGTCGATTCCATCCACGAAGCCCAGGTCGTCGGCCTGCAAGGGTGCGACTACCTCGATTCCCTGCGCAACCGCGTCCGGGAGACGGAGGCGCGCCCGGCGATCACCTTCGCCGCCGAGACCGACCGGATCTACCCGCGGGTGCCCGACGAGCTGCACCTCGACGGTTCCCCCGGCCGCCGCCGCCTGGCCATCCGCCAGCGGCAGATGCCCGACGCCGTGGTCTGGAACCCGTGGATCGCCAAGGCCCAGGCGCTGCCCGACTTCGGCGACGACGAGTACCTGGCCATGGTCTGCGTCGAGACCGGCACGCTCCAGGAGGTGCCGCCGCTCGCCCCCGGCGCCACTTGGGAAGGGGTGGCGGCCTATTCGCTCCTGCCCTGATGATCAGATCCCGTGCTGGATCCGCGCCCGGTCGGCGGGGGAGACCGTGTGCAGCTCGAAGGCCGGGTTCTTTTCCCGGAAGTAGCCGATGGCCCACTCGCTGGGGAAGAGGATCACCAGGTCGCCGGCGAGGTCGCGCGCCAGCTTGACGCCGGTGCCGAGGAAGAGTTCCCCCAGCCCTTCCTTGCGCGTGCCCGGGGCGAACCAGCGGACATGCGTGTAGGGCGCGGGCTCGAGGAGGCAGTCGGCGTTGTATTCGCTCTTGAGCCGGTATTGCACCACTTCGAACTGGAGCTGGCCGACGGCGCCGAGCACGGGGGCGGAGCCGGGGGAGTCCTCCAGGGTGAAGACTTGGATCACCCCTTCATCGAGCAGCTCGCCGACCCCTTCCCGGTACTGTTTGTACTTGGACGGCACCGGATTGCGCATGTAGCGGAAGACCTCCGGCGGGAAGCGCGGGATCTCGTGGTACTCCAGCCCCTTGAGGGCGGTGAGGGTGTCGCCGATCCGGAAGTCGCCGTGGCTGACCAGGCCGACGATGTCGCCGGGATAGGCCACCTCCACCGATTCGCGCTCCTGGCCGAACATCTTCTGCGGATAGGCGAGGCGGATGGTGCGGGCCGGGTTGCGCGGGTCGGGCACCGTCATGTCCTTTTCGAACACCCCGGAGCAGACGCGGACGAAGGCCAGGCTGTCCCGGTGCTTCGGGTTCATGTTCGCCTGGACCTTGAAGACGAAGCCGGAGAACTCGGGGCGGGCGCACTCGACCACCGCGCCGTCCCCCCCCTTGCGCGGCGCCGGCGGCGCGCCGAACTTCACGAAATAGTCGAGCATGTGCTGGATGCCGAAGTTGGTCATGGCGCTGCCGAAGAAGAGCGGCGTGATCTGCCCCGTCATCACCGCGGCCACGTCGAACGCCTCGCCGGCGAGGGTGAGCATTTCCACCTCCTCGACCCAGGCGGCGTAGGCCGCCGGCGGCATCTGCCGTTGGAAGGCCTCGTCGTGGATGCCGGAGACCGTGACCGGCGCCTTGTGCGCGTTGTGCTCCGTCGGCTCGAAGAGGTAGACTTGGTGCGTCAGCCGGTCATAGACCCCCTTGAAGTCGTGCGAGTCGCCAATCGGCCAAGTCACCGGGAAGGCGGCGATTCCCAGCACCTTCTCCAGCTCGTCCATCAGCGCCAGCGGCGCCTGCGCCGGGCGGTCCATCTTGTTGACGAAGGTGAAGATCGGGATTTGCCGCAGCCGGCAGATTTCGAAGAGCTTGCGCGTCCGCTCCTCCACCCCCTTCACGGCGTCAATGACCATGATCACCGAATCCACGGCGGTGAGCACGCGGTAGGTGTCCTCGCTGAAGTCCTTGTGCCCCGGCGTGTCCAGCAGGTTGATCACGCAGCCGCCGTACTCGAACTGGAGCACGGTGGAGGTGACGGAGATGCCGCGCTGCCGCTCCAGCTCCATCCAGTCGGAGGTGGTGCTGCGCTGGTTCTTGCGGGCGCGCACCGAGCCGGCCAGGTGCAGGGCGCCGCCGTAGAGCAGCAGCTTCTCGGTGAGCGTGGTCTTGCCGGCGTCGGGGTGGGAGATGATGGCGAAGGTGCGGCGCCGGCCGATTTCCTGGGCGAAATTGGGGGGGATGGGCATGGGGGAGCTACGGGCTGCTGATTACGGGCTGCGGGCTGCGGGCTGCGGGCTGCGGGCTGCGGGCATGATGAATGCTGGAGGGGGCGGCGGCCACCATGTCCGGGCGAGTCCGTGTCCGTCCCTGCCCGTCCGTGTCCCCTCCAGCCCTCAAACCGCGCATACTATCATTCCCCAAACTCGGATGGAAAGCCTGCCGCTTTCAGTCGCAACATTGATCCCGAACGGGTTTCGTTATTCCCCCGGCCGCTCCGCCCCTGAAATCACAATCCCCATCAGTCACTCCTCTTCCGCGGTGGCTTTCCGCGCCTTGCGCGTGCCGGCCACCGGGCCTTCGTGGAAGAAGGAGATGGGGGGAGCGGGCTGGCGGATGTTGCGGACGAAGCCCTGGAGTTCGCGTGCGCCCGGCGGCTGGTCCGCGGGGCGGAGGGTGATCACGAGGGGGCGGTGGTCGGAGGCGATGTACCAGTCGGGGATGTCGGGGATGCGCACCTCCGCGAAGAGGATCTCGGGGAGCAGGGCGCGGCTGGCGAGCGCGTAGTCGATGCGCGAATAGCTGTCGGCCTCGTCCTGGCAATGGGTCCAGCTCAGGGCGTGGCCGTCCAGCGGGCGCAGGTCGTAGAGCTGGCTTTCCGGGTTGGCGCGGCGGTTGATGAGGGTGTTGAGCGGGGAGCTGTCGGGGGAGTCGTTGAAGTCGCCCACGAGCAGGATGTTGGCCGCCGGCTCCGCCTTGAGGATGTCGTTGACGATGTAGCGGAGCAGGCGCGCCTCGTAGCGGCGCATGTCGGTCTGGCCGCGGGGGTCGAACAGCTTGCTTTTGAGGTGGGCGCCGAGCAGGTGGAGGCGGTAGCCGTTCTCCCAGGTGAAGACGAGATGGGCGAAGCCGCGCTGGACCTCGACGGAGCGGTCGTTGAGGCTGTAGCGGTAGCCTTCGCGGTGGCGCACCGTGGCCGGCGGCCGGCGGGCGAGGATGCCGATGAACCGTTCCGTGTCCTCGCCGCGGACAATGCTGGTGAAGGGATAGTCGCGGCCCTGTTCCCGGAGCCGGGCGGCGATCTCGGCGACCGCCTCCTGGCCGCCGGTCTCGGTCAGCACGGCGATGTCGGGATTGAGGGCGGCGAGGATGCGGAGCACGGTCTGGCGCGACTCGGGCGACTTGATCTGCGGCTTGCTCAGCGGCAGGTAGTTGTAGACGTTGTAGCTGACGATGCGGACGGGGGCCGGGGCAGTGGCGGCGGCGGCCGGGGCGGCATGGCTCCCGCCGGGCCAGCCCCCAATGCCGGCGGCGAGCGCCAGCAGCAGGAGCCGGGCGCGCCGGCGCGGCGCCGGCCGGCCGGGCGAAGGTTCCCCCCGCAATTTTTTCCCACAAATCTTCACAAATCCCCACAAACTCAGATCCTCCCCCAATATAGCAAGGCCGGCCCGGGATGGGTGGGCGTAGGCGGCGGGCGAACGGTGGCAAGGGCTTTGCTGGACGATCATGGACGATCTGGACGGGCGGGGAGAACGGCGCGGGCCGGGGGTGTGGCCCAGCGGGGCTGGAGTGTGAAGGGCGCAGCTTCAGCCGGGGGCGCAATTGAAAAAGGGGCGGGGCGCCTGTATGTTCAGCAATGAGAAGAAGTTGGATCCATCACGGCGGCGAGGGTGTGGCCTGTGAGGAGACGCGAGGCAAGGCGGCGGTGGTTCCGGTTCATCCGCGAGGAGCGCGGCGATGTCCTCTTCGAATATGTGCTGCTCACGGTCGGCGTCCTCCTGCCCTTGGTCGGGGCGGCCGCGCTGGGGTTCAATCCGGGCGGGGCGACCTTCACCACGGACGGGACGTTGGCGGGGGACAATTATGGGGTGTTCGGCAATGCCTTGGTGGAGTCCTTGAGGCGCATCCTGTGCGGCCTGTCCCTGCCGGTGCCATGAGGGGGCCGGCGCTCCGGGGCAAGCCAAAATCCTTGCGGTTTTGTCGGTGGTCGAGTTGGATTCCCAAAACGGTGGTTTCGTGGCGTCCGCCACGACCGGAAATGCATGCCTTGGAAAGGAGGCAGCCCATGAGTCGGAAAGTGATGATGCTCGAACGCGCGAGGAAGTCCCGGATCGGCCGGATGCTCTGCCGCTTGTTCGGTGACGAGCATGGCGCCGTGATGATGGAATACGTCATCCTGGCGGTGCTGATCGCGGCGGCGGCGGTGGTGGCGGTGGCGATGTTCGGCAAGACGATTGTCGGCATGTTCGACACGGCCGCCAAGGGCGCCACCGGCGACCATTCCGGGGCCAAGAGCGCCCTGGAGGCGACCCGGAGCACCCAGGAAGCCGATGCGCAGTCGTCCAAGGACTACCACGACAGCATGCACAAGTAAGGCGTCAGGCACCGGTTCGAACGCCGGCGGGCGGAGTCCGCCGCCGGCGTGCCGGCGCCGCCAAGGTGGTTGTGGGTGACTGGGACTGAACTGGTGGAAACGTGCGCGGTGTCGCCGTGGCTGGTCGTGCTGTGCTGGCGTGACTGCCGGGAGCGGCGGCTGCCGAATGCCTGGACTTTGGGTGGGCTGGGGCTCATCCTGGCCTGGCGGCTGGTGATGGGTGGGCTCCCCGGCTTCCTCAGCGGCGTGGCCGCCGGCTTTTTGGCGGGGGCGTTCCTGCTCTTGCCTTTCCTGCTGCGGGGCGCCGGTGGCGGGGATGTGAAAATGTTGGCGGCCTGCGGGGCGTTCGTGGGCTGGGAGCGGTTGTTGCCCCTGCTGGTTTATACTGCGTTTGCCGGGCTGGGGGTGGCCGTCGGCATGTGGCTTTTCGGCCGGTTGGACGGGCGGCGGGTCGCCCATTATGGCCGCTGCCTGTTCGACTGGCGCTACGACCGGGCCGCGGGGCGGACGGGGCTGCCCCCGGCCGAGAGCGAGCGGGTGCGCGTCCCGTTCAGCCTGGCGATTGCCCTTGGGGCCTGGGGGGCCATCCTGCTGCCGGCCATTCCCCGGGTTTGACTTGGATTGTTCACCGCGAAGACCGGGCGAAGAGTTTTCCCACAAATCTTCACAAATCCGCACAAATCTTCTTGCCCACGGGCGCCGCGGAGCGGCACGGGCCGCCAAGGGCGGCCGCGAAGCGGCAAACGGAGTCGGGAGCAGGGCATGGGCATGGGGCGTGACAACTCCAGGAGGGCGGGGGCGGGGCCGCCGCCGGCTGCCGGCCGCGGCTGCCGCGGGTCGGTGATGCTGGAGTTCGTCCTGGCCTTTCCGTTGGTGCTGACCTTGATTTTCGGGGCGGCCCAGCTCGCCCACATCTGGATTGCCAGGCAGGTGGTCGTCTACGCCGCCTATGCCGCGGCCCGGGCGGCGCTGGTCTGCCACGAAAGCGAGTGGAAGAAGGCGGGGCAGCAGGCCGCGGAGCAGGTGTGCGCCTGGGTGGTCATTGGCCAGGCGGCGGGGGAGCCGCGCAAGCGCATCCCCGGCTGGGGCGCCATCCCCGGCTCGGGTTCCGTGGCGCGCAAGACCCAGGTGACCGTCGAAAAGCTCGACGAATGGACGGTCAAGGCCACGGTGGAATTCGACTTCGGGCTGGTCATGCCGATCGCCGGCCCGGTCATCGGCTGGGCGGTGAACCCCACGGAATGGCAGGAGCGCCGGGCCGACGTGACCGGCGACCGGCATCGGCACCAGGACACCGTCCAGTATCCCCATGTCCGCTTCCGCGAGACGGCGGTGCTGACCAAGCCCTATGTGACCCTGCCCAGGAGCGGCCTGCCCGTGGCGGGCTGGTGAACCCGGCAATGAAAGGAACGGCCTGACCATGCTCCGCCTTGCCAACCAAGAGGCAATCCGGCTGGCCCGGGAGGAAAACGGGGTTGTGCTGCCGGTGACGGTCATTGCCTTCCTGATCCTCTTCCTGCTCGGCGTCGCCGCCTATGCCGTGGGCGAGACCGCCCGGCAGCGGGTCGAATTGCAGAATGCCGCCGATGCCGCCGCCTATTCCGGCGCCCTGGTCCAGGCTGACACCCTCAGCCGGATCGCGGCCATCAACCGGGCCATGGCCTGGACTTATGTCAAGCTGGTGCGGATGGAGATGGACGCGATTGTGGACAAGTGGCTGAAGCTGGTCGTTGACCAGTGGGACCGCGACGAGAACAAGATCAAGATGTACAACGCCACCAGTTGCAACCAGTCGCGGCCACTGGCGTTGTGGAACGGGATCAGCCCGGCCCAGGACAAGATGGTGCTGCTGAACTACCATCAGATGGTCATGGTGCAGAGCATCAAGACCGCACGTTCCACGGCGGCCGGCCAGCAGAAAAGCTACAGCGCCCTGAAACCGAAAATCCAGGAAGCCCGCCGCGCCATCCAGGACATGAACCGCGCGGAGAAGGATTTGATCGCGAACCTCAAGGGGCGCGTCGAGCGGACGGTCCGGGACGTGGTCAAGGCGAACATCCAGGCCTCGGAGAATGACAACGAGGCGGGCGGGGCCGACATCCGCCACGTCTGCCTGCAAGGCGGCAATTATTTCCGCATCCTGAAGAACAACCAGCAGGAGGAGACGGAATTCCTGGCGCACGCCGATTATTTCGACGGGCCGCGGCAGACCTTCGACAAGGGGACGGACGTGTGGTTCGTGCGCACCGGTGGCGGCGAGGGGCTGGCGCGCCAGTATCGGCAGTCTTTCGCGTCCCTGATTGCCACCTGGTTCTGGTACAGCAGCCATTGGATCATTGTCGAAGGCGTCTGCGTGTTTGACAGCATGATCAGCGGGTCGAGCACGGTGCGGGGGCAGGACGGGTACGATTCCAGCTTCTATGAGACCGGCACCGCGGAGCCGCGGGTGCTCAAGGAAAGCTTTTTTGGCAAGGACGGGGCGATTGTGGTCGGGGTCAGCCGGCGCCTCAACAATCCCTTGACCTTCCTCTTCGGCGGCGGCGCGCCAGGCATCTTCAAGGCGTTCACGGTGCCCGGCGGCCGGCGCACGATGTGGACCGCCGCCGCGGCCCGGGCGGGGTACATGTCGCCGCGCGAGCCCGGCAAGGGGCGCTATGAGGCGACCTACGAGAAGGTTGACCTCCGCAAGCTGTGGAACCTCAAGACCAGCGACTGGGACGCGACGCTGCTGCCGCTGCACCGGGCCTGGGCGGACGGGCGCACCGGCCGGAACTGGAGCGGCGAGACGGCTGCCCAGATCCTCAACCAGGTCCGGGGCGGGCTGGGGGTCAGTTCCACGCCGGCGCCGCCCGGCATGGCGGGCGGCGACTTGGGCGTCGGCGGCCTGGAAGGGTGGACGCTGCATTGAGCTGAATGGAGGGCGCGACCATGGAACCGGCGACAGGGCGGACGGTGGGCGGCAGGCGTGGCGTGTTCGCCTGGATGTGGCGTTCCACGCTGGCGCGGGTGGGAAGCTGGCTGATGCTGCTGCTGGCCTGTGGTTGGGCCTTCCGCCTGGATGCCGTCGCCCAAGAGGTGGCGGTCGCCGCCACGGCCGACGCGCGGCCGGCCCGGCCGCTGGTCGTCAACGAGGAGACCGGCCGGCCGCTGCTGGCGGCGCTGGATGCCGTGCTGGTGCGCGGCAACGAACTGGTCGGGGTCGGGCGCGCTTGGCTGCCGGACCAGCCGGCTTTGGGGCTGGGGCCGGGCTGGCGCCTCTCCTGCGACGAACAGGTGGTGGCGCGCCCGGCGGCGGCGGTGCTGCACACCGCGGAGGGCGATCACCATTTCCTGCCCGCCGGCGCCGGCCGCTGGACGTCCCGCGACGGCGTGCGCAGTTCGCTGCTTCGGACGGACGCGGGCTTCCGCTGGGAGCGGCCTGGCCGGATTTTCCACGAATACGATTCGCGGGGGCTGCTGGTCAAGGCGACCTATCCGCGCAATGGCTTCACGGTCGAACGCCAGGCCGGCGATCCCGGACTGGCCTTGGCGGTGGTCGCGCCGGACGGGCGGAAACTGACGCTGGAGATCGCCGACGGGCGTTACGCCGCGGTGAGCGATCCGGCGGGGGGGCGCTGGCGGTTCAACTATGACGCCGCGGGGCGCCTCGCGGCGGTGGAGCGCCCCGCCGGCGGCCGGGAGCGCTATGCGTATGACGCCAAGGATCGGCTGGCGCTGGTTGATCTCGGCTTTGGCAAAGTCGAGCTGGAGTATGACGCCATGGGGCACGTCATCGCCCAGCGTTCGGGCGAAACGCTGCTGGGCCGCTGGAGCTATGCGGGGGACGCCGGCGCTTGGGAAGTGCGCGCCGAGCAGCCGCTGGGGGTGGCCACGCTCTTCCGCCGTTCCGCCGATGGCCGGCGCCGGGATTGGACAAGCCCCGCGGGGGATCGGATCGAGGCACGGGCGGACGGCCGCGGCCTTCCCGTGCTGGTCAGCGAAAACGGCCGGGAGACTTTTTCCGCGGAAACCGATCCGGACGGGCGCTACCGCGGCATCCGGGCCGAGGGGCGGGAGACCGCCTTTTCCTGGACGGCGGAGGGGCTTTTCGCCGGCCTGCGCGAGGCCGGCGGGCGTGAGCTGGCTTTGGAATATGATGCCGCTGGCCGGCCCACCCTGGCCCGCGGCAGCGATGGTGGCCAGGCCGCCTGGCAATGGGACGCCGCCGGCCACTGCGTGCGGATGACGGCCCAGGAGCCGGGGGGCGCCCCCCGGGAGTTGATCATGGCCTATGACGCCGCCGGCAATCTCCGGCGCCTGGAGGCCGGCGGGCGGAAGCTGGAACTGACGCCAGACGTGCTGGGGCGCACTGTGCGCGTCGAGGGTGATGGCCGGGCGCTGGAAGTCACCTACGACGCCGAATCCTGCCCCGTGCGGGTCACGGAGGGCGGGACGATCCTCTTCCAGGCAGGTTATGACAGCCGGGGGCTGCCGGTGAAACTTGCGGGGCGCGGCGGCGAGGCGCGGTTCGAGTTCGGGCCCGACGGCCGGCTGGCCGGCATCCTCGACCCGGCCGGGCGGCGCACCGCCTTCCGGCATGACGCCTTTGGCCGCCTGGCGGGCGTGGCCAATCCCGCCGGCAACCTCTTCGGCTTTGGCTATGACGCCTGGGGCCGGGTGAACCGCGCCCGGCTGCCCGGCGCCGGCGAGGCGGCGGTGGAGTTCGACGCAGCCGACCGGCCGGTGCGGCTGACGTTGCCCGGCGGCGGCGCGCTGGCGTTCGCCTACCATGAGTCCGGGGCCCTGCAACGGCTCGACGGCGGCCCCTTGGGCAGGGTCGAATATCAGCTCGGCTTGGGCGGGCGCTCGCTCGAAGGCTGGAAGGACACGGCGGGGGAGGAGGCCAGCCGCGACGAGTCCGGCGTGGCCTGGGGCCAGGCCGGGGTGCCGTGCCCGGTCCAGACCCGGTTCCGGCGGACGGCGGCCGGGGCGCGGCAGACCGTCACCCTCAAGCACGAGGAAGTCAGCCGCCGGCTGTTCGACCCGGCCGGGCGGCTGGTGCGGATCGAGGGCGCGGCGGGCGTCTTCCGCTTCGAGACGGATCCGCGGGGGCGGCGCACGGCGGCGGTCTTCCCCAATGGCGTCCGCCAGGAATATGGCTATGACCGGGAGGGGCGGCTGGCGACCCTGGCGCTGCGTGGCGCCGACGGCAGCGCAATCCAGGGGTGGACGTACAGCTACGACGGGGCCGGACGCTGCGCCAAGGTGGCGGCTTCCGACGGCACCGTCCGGCAATATGCGTATGACCAGGTGGGGCGGCTGGCCGAGGTTTCGGACGCCGCCGGCCAGATGCTTGAACGCTTCGCCTATGATGCCGCCGGCCGGTTGGCCGCGGCGGCCGACCGCACCGCGGACCTGCACGCCGAACTGGATGCGGAGGGGCGGCTCCTCGCCTGGGGCGGCCGCCGCTTCACCGTGGATGCCGCGGGGCGGCGGGTTGCGGAGTCCGCACCGGGCGGCGCCTCGCGCACCTTCACGCATGACGCCCTGGGGCGGCTGACCCGGTTCACGGCGGCGGACGGGGCGACGGATTTCGGCTATAGCCTGCCGGGGCGGCTGCTGTGGAGCAGCCAGGCCGCCGGCGCGAAGGAGCACCGGCTCTATTCCGGCGCCGACCTGGTGGCCGTGGCCGACCCGCAGGGGAATGTCCGGACGACCTACGTCAACGGCGTGGAGCCGGACGAGGTGCTGGCGGTGCGCGGCACCGACGGGCGCTGGCTCTATCACCACCGCGACCCGTTGCAGAGCTTGCGCCGGGTGACGGACGCCGCCGGCAAGACGGTCGCCACCTTCGACTACACCGCCTTCGGCACGCCGGTGACGCCGGCCGCCGCCGAGCACAACCCGCTCTTCGCCGGCCGCCACTGGTTCCCCGCCGCGGGGCTCTATGAAAACCGCGCCCGCTGGTACGACCCCGGCACCGGCCGCTTCCTGACGCCGGATCCGGCGGGGCTGCTCGGGGGGCTGGCGCCGTTCGCCTACGCGGACGGCAACCCGGTCGCCTACCGCGACCCGACCGGCCGCGTCATCCCGTTTGTCGTCATTGGCATTGGCATGGCGGTGGGCGGCGGCCTGGAGATCGTCAACCAGTACTTGACCAACGAGCCGGACAAGCCGTTGAACTGGTGGAAGATCGGCTCCTCCACCGCCTTCGGCGGCATCACCGGCGGCCTGGGGGCGGCCTTCCAGGGGGTCAAGGCGGCGATCATCATCGGCTCGAGTTCCGGCCTGATCAAGACCTTCGTGGACAACTGGTGTACCGGCGAGAGCTTCTCCTGGGCCAACCTGCTGCTCAACACCGTGCTGGGCGGCGCCACCGCCGGCCTCTTCAGCCAGTACGGCGACCAATTCATCAAGCAGTACCTGGTCAACGGCGCCTTCTGGCAGGCGGTCAAGGAGCGGTTTGGCTATGCGGGGCTCAAGAATGTGCTGAACCTGATCAACACCACCGTTTCCGGGGTCATTGACACGGTGGTCGGCAACCTCAAGGACAGCCTGCTCCAGAACGGCGTGCCGCAATCGCTCGTGGACACCATCAAAGCCACGGTTTCCATCCTGGCCTATCCGCCCTTGGATCCCTTCGGCGGCCCGCCCGGCGGTCCGCTCATCTCCCCGTGGTCAACCCTTCAGGACTTGCTCACGGGCGGCGGGGATGTGCTGGGCGGCGGCACTGGCGGCGGCCTGCCGGGCGCGGCCGGCGGCGGGCGGCCGGCGCCGGTCCGGCTGGACCGCTTCCGCTGAGCGGTGTGGCGGGGGAAACTATACCGCCGGTCCCCGAAACGCCAAAAGGGGGTTTGGATGGGCTGCGTGCAGTGTCCGCCCGGATGAACTTCCGCCGTTCCACGCGGCGGGCAGCCACTCGCCATTCACCCCTCCCCGCGCCCCCGACGATCTCCCTTTCCATGGAGCGGACGGGCTGAAGGCCCAGGGGCAGCGTAGCCCAGGGCAAAGCGCGGCTCCGCCCCGGGTTGGAAACGGCAATTGGCTGAAGCCTGAAGGGCTTCCGCAACGTCGGGAGCCCACCGGTTGAAGTGCCCCTCATTGGCCGAACCGTCTATGATCTCCGGCGCGAGGTACGAGCGTCCGGAGCATCAATTTGGGGGGATCCTTTTTCAATTCGGTTTTTCGCCGCCTGTCCTCTTTGCCTTCTTCTTTCTGCTGTCTTCACTGTCTTCTTTGTCCTCTGGCGGCGTTATGTTTTCCCTGGCGCGCGAGGACGTGGAGGACTTGGAGGACATTCAAATTTCAGAGGACTGAGAGGGCGCGCACAATTCCAGTTTCAGCAGGCGTTTTTGATACGCCTTGTGTCGGTCTCAGTTCCATGCCCAACTTGTTATTCAACGGTTTTCCGGTCCATCCCGGCATTGACGCCGGCCCGACGGTTCCCTGCCGAAGGTTTAACCCAACTTTGACAAATGGGTCTCGGGGAAAATATTTTCCCCGCACGGCCCCCATTTCCGTCGTGCGTAAAATTGGCAAATCCTTCTTTGTAGTTACTATCAATTGTTTGAAAAGTCTGGCGGCCGGCTTATAGTTCGCGCATGTACTTCCACCGCAAACACTCGAAGACCGGGCGCTGCCTCCAGTTGCTCGAGTCCTACCGCCCGGCCGGCGCGGGCGGGCCGCGCCATCG
>JBAZOO010000039.1:0-31082 GCA_041648735.1 Lentisphaeria bacterium | reverse complement strand
CGAGAGCCATCGGGGGGCATCGGGGGGCCATCGGGGGGCATCGGGGGCCATCGGGGGGCCATCGGGGGGCGGCGGTGGGGCGGCGGTGGGGGGGGCGCCTTGGCCCTGGCGTCATCTCAGCCGGCCTGCCAGCGGATGGTGAAGAGCGGTTCGACGGTGGGGCGCGGGGGATGGCGGCCCTGGAGGGCGGCGATGAGGGCGTCGCGCCGGGCCGTAATCTGCTCCGCGGCGGCGGCGCGGCACTGGCACTGGCGGTGCTTGAGTTTTTCCAGGTCGGCGATTTCCTGCTGGAGCGCGAGCCGTTCCTGGGTGGTGGTGGCTTGGCTGGCCTGCCGTTCCAGGTCGTGGAGGGTTGCTTGGGTGCGTTCCAGGTCGCGGCGGGCGCTGCGGAGCTGGTCGGCGGCCCAGTTTTCGAGCTGGGCGCTGGCTTCGCGGGAGTGGTGGTGGGCGGCGGCGCGGCTTCTGGCGAGGGTGGCGGCGAGGTGGCGGTGGGCGGCGGTGGCGAGGCGTTCCTGGACGGTGGCGGTGATGGCGGTGCCTTCCGTTGTGGTGGCGGCGCAGAGGAAGAGCTGTTCGCAGCTTTCCTGGCCGATGGAGGTGCCAGCGTCGGTGATGGCGGTGAAGATGAGGTGTTCCTCGGGGGCGTCGCCGGCGGGGCTGAGGAGGCGCTGGAGGGTGAGCCAGCCGGTGGCGCCCTTGAGGGGCGCGAGTTGCGGGGTGGCGTGGCCGGGATGGCTGGCGAGGTCGAAGGCCAGGCTGGCGGTGGGGGTGGGGAGGGCCTTGGCGGCGGCGAGGAGGTGTTCGCCGAGGGGATGGCCGAGGCGGAGGAGGTTCTCGGCGGGGATGGCGGGGTCGGTGGCGGTGCCGCCTTGTCCCTTGGTGATCAGGTGGTAGCGGCCGGGGCGGATTTCCGGGGCTGGGGGCGCGTGGAGGTCGAAGCTATGGCCGGTGGCTGCGAACTCCGCACGGCCGGCGAGGAGGAGGTGGGCGATGGTCCAGAGCTGGTGGGCGGTGCGGTCGAGCTGCCGGTGGATGGCTGCGGGCTGGAGGCGCCGGCGGTGGCGGCCGGCGCCGGCGTCTTCCAGGAGCCGGCGTCGGGTTTCGGCGAGGCGCGGGGGGATGCGGGTCTCCAGTTCGGCCTGGAGCAGGGCGAAGGCTTCCCGGATTTCCTCCGGGCCGCGGCACTGCTGGTGGATTTCGCGGATGCGCTGTTCGAAATCGGCGGTGGCGTCGAGGGTGGCGAGGGCGTCGGCCGTGTCGCCGGCGGCGCCCTCGAAGAGGCGGAAGGTGTTGTGGTAGAGTTCGTGGAGGCGTTGGCCGGCCTCGTCGTTGGCGTTGAGGAGGTTGATGACGAGCACGTCGTGCGGCTGGCCGTAGCGGTGGCAGCAGCCGATGCGCCGTTCGAGGCGCTGGGGGTTCCAGGGCAGGTCGTAGTTGATGGCCAGGGCGCAGGGCTGGAGGTCGAGTGCTGAGGCGGCGGCGTCGGTGGCGATGAGGATGTCGGCGGGGCCAGTGTTGAACTCGGCGGGGCTGCCGGTGGTGGTGCCGGCGAGTACGCGGCCGGCGTGGCCGTTGGCTTCCAGGAAGCTTTTGAGGAAGTCTTGGGTGTGGCTGGACTCGGTGAAGACGGCGGCCTGGCGGGGGGCGCCGCGCCGCTGCATTTCCGCGAAGCCGGCCGCGAGGGCGGCGAGCAGCGCCTGGGGCTTGCCGCCGCCGGCACCGATTTCGCGGGCGGCCTGGATGAGGTGGGTGAGTTCGGCGGCCTCGGTGGCGGGGGCGGCGGGGGGCAAGTCCGACCAGTCCGACCAGTCTGACCGGTCTGACCGGTCTGACCGGTCTGACCAGTCCGATGGGCGGGCGACGGCGGCGTCCGCGGCGTCCTCGGCCAGGGCGGCGAAGAGGTCGGGGTCGAGGGTTTCGGGCGGTGGCGTTTGCCGGTGGCGGAGCCGGTCGCGCAGGGGTTCCAGGGCGGCGGCGATGGCCTGGGGGCTGGAGGCGAGGGCCCTGTGGAGGAGCATGGTGCCGAGGTGGCGCTGGCCGGCGGGCAGGGCGCCGGCCCCGGGGCGCTGGAGGTAGGCGGATGCCGCCTCGTGGAGCCGCTGCTCCGGGTCGGTGGGGGTGAAGGGGTGGATGATGAGGTGGCGTTGGGTGCTGGGGGTGTAGCCGGCGACGTCGCGGCGGCGGGTGCGGTGGCAGAAGGGGCGGAGGCGGTCGCGCAGTTCATCGAGGTTGTCGCCGCTGGTGCCGGCGGCGGCCATGTAGCGGGCGCGGAAACTGCCGGAGTCGGCGAAGAGGTGGCGGTCGGCGAGCCAGGCGAGGCCGTAGAGTTCCAGCAGCGAGTTTTGGAGGGGGGTGGCGGTGAGGAGGAGGGGGTGGCGGCCTTCGAGGATGCGGCGGATGGCGTGGCCGAGGCGGTGGCTGACGCGGTAGGCGTTGCGCAGCCTGTGGGCTTCGGCGACGACCACCAGGTTCCAGGGGATGTGGGCGAGGGTTGCGGCCTGGTGCGCGGCGAAGTGCAGGGAGGCGATGGCCACGGCGTCCGCTCCGGCGGGGGTGGCGCGGCCGGTGGTGGCCTCGGCGTCGGCGAGGATGGTGGTGGGGAGGTGGAACTTGGCGGCCAGTTCCAATGCCCATTGCCGGCGCTGGGCGGCGGGGCAGATGACCAGGAGCCGGCGCTGCCCTTCGGCCCAGCGCTGGGCCAGGATGAGGCCGGCCGCGATGTGTTTGCCCAGCCCCGCCTCGTCGGCCAGGAGCGTGCCTTGGCGCCGCGGCGGGCGCAGGGCGAAGAGGGCGGCCTCGGCTTGGTGCGGATGCAGGGCGATGCGGGCGTCGAAGAGGGCGCGGGCGAGCGGTGCCAGCCCCTGGCCGCCGTGCCGGGTCAAGTCGTGGGCGAAGTACTTGGCGTGGTAGGGCGTGGACATGGCTTGCCCCCATGGCGGCGCGGTGGCTGGGATGGCCATGCATCATATCCGCGGATTCAGCGGATTGCAACTGAAATTACTGAAAACAAGGGAAAGGGCTGAATCTTGGCTGGCCCCCGCCCCCGCCCCGGTACATTGATTGCCAGGCGGCAAACCAACGCCGGGGCGGCGCGCTTCCGGCCGGGCATGGGTGATCTATGGCGTGGGATGGTGAACTGACTCCGGAAATCCGGCGGCGACTCCGGGAGAAACGCGTCCAACTGGGCGTCACCTGCCAGAACGTGGGCGCCCTTTTGAAGGTTGACAGCTCGACCGTGCTCAAGTGGGAGCATGGCAAGGTGAAGCGGGCGACGATCACGGTGCGGCCGCGGCTGGAGGCGTTCCTGCGCGGGGAGTACGACGCCATCTTCGCGGCGCGGCTGCCGGCCCTGCCGGCGGCGTTCCGGGTGGGGGAGGCGGGTGGGCAGTGGCCGGCGGGCAAGGGCGACTTCCAGGCGCTGCTGGAGCGGCTGGGGAACGTCCATGCCCTCTGCCAGGCCCGGCCGGAGCTGCGGGCGGAGCTGGCGGAAGCGGTGGAGGCGCTGGCGGACCGGCTGCTGGCGAAGCTGGTGGCCGCCGGGCCGGCGGAACCCCAGCCGCCGCCGGAATTGGGCGGCTGAAGGAAGCCGTCCGCCAGGGTTGGGTCATGGCCGGGCGGCGGCGTGGCGGGCCAGCCGGTACTGCCCCGGGGTCAGGCCGGTCTGGGCCTTGAAGACGCGGGTGAAGTGGGACTGGCTGGTGAAGCCGACCCGGAACCCGGCCTCGCCACTGGTGACGCGGCCGCTGGCGAGCAGCCGGCAGGCCCGGCGGACGCGGCAGCGGGCGAGGAACTCGGCGAGCCCCTGGCCGGTCTGGGCCTTGAAGAGTTTCCGCAGGTAGTCGGGGTTGCAGCCCAGCTCGCGCGCCAGCCGCGGCGGCTCCAGCGGTTCCCGGAAGTGGCGTTGCAGCCAGGCGGCGGCCTGGCGGACGAGGGGGGAGGCCTGCCGGCGGTGGTAGGCCTGCTGCTCGGTCAGTTCGGCGCGCAGCCGTTCCGGCGGGGTGGCCGCGCCGAGGCGAAGGACGCCGGCGAGCAGTTCGGCGGCCAGCCGCAGCCGCCGGCGGGCGGCCTCGATTTCGGCGGCGCTGACGCGGGGCACGGCATGGAACTGTTGGCGCAGCGGTTCCAGGGGGAGGCCGTGGCGGTGGCAGAGCTGTTCCAGGCGGCGGCGGGCGGCGGCTTCCGTCTCGCGCCCGACCACGCCGCCATAGTAGAGGATGCCGACGATGCGGCCTTCGCAGCGGACCGGCTCCAGCAGCTCGGTCAGCCCCGCGCCGCAGAGGCCGGCGAGCGGCCGTTGCCGGCGCAGCACGAGCCAGTTCACCGCCGCCTTGTTGGCCGCGCAGGCGCGCAGTCCCGCGGCGGCCGCCGTCTTGACCGCCGTGCAGAAGGGGCAGGAGTGGAGGTGGAGGCGGGAGGGCGCCTCCAGGTCGGGCATTTCCAGCCCGAGTCCGGCCAGGTCGCTGAAGCTGGCCCGCCAGGGGCCGCCCGCTTCCAGGAGGAGCAGGAGCCGTTCCAGGATCGAGCCAGTTTCCGGGTCGTCGGTGGGCCAGAGGGGGGCGTTGAGGATGCGTCGGGGCATGCTTTTTCAAGTATAGCCTGCCGTGGCCGGCGGGCAACGTGGTGGCGCGGCGGGGTGCGGAAAGGCTGGAGTTGTCCGTTCCAGGCCAAAGACTGGGCCGGGGCGGATTAACGCGGCGGTTTCGGCGGTGGTAGATTCAGGGGTGTTGGCGGGAGGTTGTTTCAAGGTCAAGGTTTGGTGCAAGCGAGGTGACGCGATGGTTTCCAAGGACGAAGCCCGGCGGTTGCCGGTGGCGGCAACGGTGGATGTGCTGGTGGTCGGCGGCGGGCCGGCGGGGGTGGGGGCGGCGCTGGCGGCGGCGCGGCACGGGGCGGCGACGCTGGTGGTGGAGCAGTTCAACTGCCTGGGCGGCGTCGCCACCGCTGGCGGGCATGGGCATATCTCCAAGTATGACGAGCAGGGGACTGGGCGGCAGATCGTGGGCGGCATCGCCGACGAGATCGCCGCCGCGCTGGTGGCGGAGGGCTGGGGCTGGCGCAATTCGCACGGGGTCTGGTTCGAGTGCGAGGGGCTGAAGCTGGTCCTGGAGCGCCAGGCGCGGGCCGCCGGGCTGAAGCTGCTCTACCACAGCTTCTTCAGCGACACGCTGGTCGAGGACGGCGTGGTCACCGGCGCGGTGGTCCAGAGCAAGAGCGGGCGCGAGCTGGTGCGGGCGAAGCGGGTGATCGACTGCACCGGCGACGGCGACGTGGCGCACCATGCCGGCTGTGCCTGGGAGATGGGGCGGGAGTCGGACGGGCGTTGCCAGCCGGTGACGTTGATGTTCACCATTGGCGGGGTCGAATGGGGGAAGGTCGAGAAATGGCGCACGAGCTATGCGATGCCGGAGGTCTGGGAGGCGGCGATCGCCAAGGGTGACATGCGCCCCTTCCAGAAGACGATCATGGGGTTCTGGCACACGCCGACGCGCCCCGACCAGGTCGGAGTCAACTTCACCCATGTCATCCACGTGGACAGCACGAAGGCGGCGGAGCTGACCGCGGCGACGCTGGAGGCGCGCGAGCAGTGCCATGAGAGCGTGGCCGTCTTCCGCAAGTACGTGCCGGGGATGGAGGGCTGCTACCTGGTCTCGACCCCGAACACGATCGGCATCCGCGAGAGCCGGCGGATCCTGGGCGACTACGTGATGACGGCCGAGGATGTCAAGGGGCAGGCCGAGTTCCCCGACAGCATTGGCTACGGCTCCTTCTTCGTTGACATCCACCGGATTGACGGGCCGGGGATGGATCCGACGGTCTGGCGGCCGCCCCGGGGCTTCAAGTACCAGATGCCCTACCGCATGTTGCTGCCGCGGGGAGTGGAGAACCTGCTGGTGGCGGGGCGCTGCGCGAGCTGCACGCACCTGGCTCTGGGGTCGTTGCGGGTGATGGTGCAATGCCTGGCCCAAGGCGAGGCGGCGGGCACGGCGGCGGCACTGTCGCTCCAGGCGGGGGTGGCGCCGCGGCGGCTGGAAGTTGCCCAGTTGCAGGCGGCGTTGCGGGCCCAGGGCGGCATTGTCGGCGCGGGTGACATCCGCAACCCGTAGGGACCCGTAGGCGGCTGGTGCAAAGCGGGGCGGGAACGGGTATAGTACCAGCTTTGGATCGCGTCCGCGATGGTTGCGGCGACTTCCCCCCAATCCCCCATGCGCGCGCCGCCGGGGCGCCGAGGAGACTTTCCCATGAAGCAGGCGAAACGCTGGATGCCGATGGCAATGGTGGCGCTGGTGGCGCTGGCCGGCTGGCCGGCGGCGGCCGCGAGCTGGAATCCGCTCGACTGGTTTGCGCCCCGGCGCGTCGAGACCTTGGTGGTCTGCGGCAATCTCGCCCAGCCCCGGCTGCTCGCGGAAATGGCCCAGCGCGAGACGAAGCAGTCCTTCCTCATGCTTTCCCCTGCCCCCGGCGGCGGCGAGGAGGCCTACGTGATGCTGCCCGACTTCAGCGCCTTCCAGGCGACCGATGCGCAGATCGCCGAATTGGTGCAGGTGATCGCCCCGCGGCGGGTCATCCTGATGGGCGACTCCTATTATTTCCCGGAAGCCGCCGCCACGGCGCTGGCGAACCAGTATCCGACCCTGGTGATCCGCGGCGACGACTGGCGCCAGAACGCCGAGGCCCTGGCCCAGGGGCTGGCCCGGCCCAAGCTGCCGGCCCGCTTCAACGGCCCCTTCGCCGAGCTGGAGGCCAAGCTGGCGTTGCCCGAACCGCCGCCGCCGGCCGCCGGCGCCGGCGCCGCCCCGGCGCTGCCCCCCTTGCCGCCCCTCAAGCCGGCGACCGGCACGGTGGAGGTCCTCGACCCCAATCCGCCCGGCCCGAAGTGACCGTGATCCCCATCGCGCTCAACACCTTCCGCGAAACGCTGCGGCAGCCGATCTACTTCCTGCTCCTGCTCACCGCCCTGGTGATGATCGGCTTCTTCCCGACCCTGACCCTGTTCGTCTTCCGCGAACAGGTCAAGCTGGTGGTGGACAGCGCCCTGGCGACCATGATGCTCTTCGGCTGGGGCATGGCCGTGCTCTGCGCCAACAACACCGTCTCCCGGGAGATCGCGAACGGCACGGTGCTGATGGTGCTCTCCAAGCCGGTCAACCGCCAGGCTTTCCTCGCCGCCAAGATCCTCGGGATCCTCGCGGCCCTGGCCCTGTTCGCCGGCCTCGCCGGCCTCGGCACCCTGGTGGCCGTGCGCGTCGCCCGCGACCAGTTCGCCCTGGACAACACGGCGATCGCCCTCTACTTCGGCGCCCTCGCCCTCGGCTGCGCCGCCGGCGGCCTCAACAACTACTTCACCCGCCGCTCCTTCCCCATGGCCGCCACCGTCGGGCTGCTGGTCCTGGTGCCGCTGGCAACCCTGGTGGTGGCGGCGATCCCGCCCCAGGCCGGGGTCGAACGGCTGCGCTGGGGGCTGGCGCCGGCCCTGGCGCTGATCGGGTTCAGCACCCTGGCGCTGGGGGCGCTGGCCACGGCGCTCTCGACCAGGCTCGACATGGTGCCCAACCTGGTGGTCTGCGGCTGCATCTTCCTGCTCGGGCTCGTCTCGGACTACCTCTTCGGCCGCTTCGCGGGGAGCAACCCCTTCGCCTTCCTCGCCTACAACCTGGTGCCCAACTGGCAGTTGTTCTGGATGGCCGACGCCCTCGCCGCCGACCGGGCCATCCCCTGGAGCTACGTCGGCTGGGGCGCCCTCTACACCACCCTCTGCCTGCTGCTCTTCACCATCCTCGCCGCCGTGCTCTTCCGCGAGCGCGAGGTCGGATGCCAGAACCAGTAAAGCCCTCCAGCCATCGTCCAGGTTCCCCTGCCCATGCCGCACTTCTACGTCACCACCCCGATCTACTACGTCAACGACCAGCCGCACATCGGCCATGCCTACACCACGATCCTGGCCGACGTGCTGGCGCGCTACCACCGCCTGCTCGGCATCCCCACCTATTTCCTCACCGGCACCGACGAGCATGGCCAGAAGGTGCAGGAGGCCGCCGCCAGGAACGGCGTCACCCCCCAGGAGCAGTGCGACCGCACCGTGGTCCGCTTCCTCGACCTCTGGAAGCGGCTGGAAATCACCCATGACGGCTTCATCCGCACCACCGAGGAGCGGCATAAGCGGGTCGTGCGCCAAATCCTCCAGGAGCTGTGGGACCGCGGCGAAATCTACGCCGCCGACTACGAGGGCTGGTACTGCGTCCCCTGCGAACGCTTCTTCACCGGGAAGGACCTGGCCCCGGGCGGCGGCTGCCCCGAGTGCAAACGCCCGGTGCAGAAGCTGGTGGAGAAGAGCTACTTCTTCCGCATGGGGCGGCACCAGCAGTGGCTGCTCGACCACATCACGGCGCATCCGGAGTTCATCCAGCCCCCCCACCGGCGGCAGGAGACGCTCGGCTTCCTGCGCAGCCAGCCGCTCAATGACCTCTGCATCAGCCGGCCGAAGGCGCGCCTGGCCTGGGGCATCGAGCTGCCCTTCGACCCCGGCTACGTCTGCTACGTCTGGTTCGACGCCCTGATCAACTACATCAGCGCGGTCGGCTACGGCTCGGATCCGGCGGCCTTCGCCAAGTGGTGGCCGGCCTCCTGCCACCTGATCGGCAAGGACATCCTCACCACCCACACCGTCTACTGGCCGATCATGCTCAAGGCCATCGGGATCGAACTGCCGCGCGCCATCTTCGCCCATGGCTGGTGGCTGGTCGGGCGCGACAAGATGAGCAAGAGCCTCGGCAACGTGGTGAACCCCATGGAGATGTGCGAACGCTACGGGGTCGATCCCTTCCGCTATTTCCTCCTCGCCGAAATGTCCCTCGGCCAGGACGCCAGCTTCACCGAGGAGGCGTTCATCGGCCGCTACAACTCCGACCTCGCCAACGACCTCGGCAACCTCGCCAGCCGCGTCCTCAAGATGGCCCACCGCTTCCTCGGCGGGCGCTTCGCCGCCGCCCCGGCGCCGGGCGCGGCGGAGCAGCCGCTGGCGGCGGCCGGCGCCAACGCCGTCGCCAAGATGCGGGAACACCTTCACGGGATGCAGCTCGAACGCGGCCTCGCCGAAGTCCTGGCGGCGGTGCGCGCGGGCAACCGCTACTTCGACCAGCAGGCACCCTGGATCCTGGCGAAGGAGGGGAAGACGGACGAGCTGCGGCGCGTGCTCTACGCCGCCGCCCAGTGCCTCTGCACCGTCTCGGCCCTGCTCTACCCGGTCATGCCCGGCAAGATGGCCGAACTCCGCCGTGCCCTCGGCATCCCGGAAGCGGGCCTGGTGCCGGCGGCGGCGGACGCCAGCCTGCCCGTCGGCGCGCCGCTGCTCGACATCCCCCCGCTCTTCCCCCGCATCGAGGTGGCCAAGCCCGAAGGGAAGGCGCCGGCAGAACCCGGCAAGCCGGAAAAACGGAAGGACGCCGCGCCGCCGGCCGCCCCTGGCCTGATCGAGATCGCCGACTTCGCCAAGGTCGCCCTCAAGACCGCCACCGTCCTTGCCGCCGAACCGGTGCCGGACTCGGACCGGCTGCTCAAGCTCCAGGTCGCCCTCGGCACGGAAAAGCGCCAGATCGTCGCCGGCATCGCCCAATTCTACACCCCGGAACAGATGGTGGGGAAGACCGTCGTGGTCGTCGCCAACCTCAAGCCGGCCGTGCTGCGCGGCGTCGAGTCGCAGGGGATGCTGCTGGCCGCCAAGGCCGGCAAGACGCTGCGCCTGGTCACCGTCGAGGATGGTTTCCCCCCCGGCGCCGGCGTCGGCTGAGGCCGCCCCCCCCGCTCCGCAACCAGTGCGAGGTTAACCCATGGAGTTGGACAGCATCCCGCGGTTGGCCCGGCACCTCCGGCTGGGCGCGGGGCTTGCCCTCCTGCTCGGCGGCGGCGCGCTCCTCTTCGGCCTTCCGGCTGCCGGCGGCGTCGGCGGCGTCGCCGGCTCCGGACTGCTGGCGCTGGCGCTCATCATTGCCGGCGGCGTCCTGGCCGGGCCGGTGATTGCCGGCTGGTTCGCGGCCGGCTACTGGGCGGCCATCGAGGCGCTGATCCATCCCAATCGCCGCTTCGACCGCATCCCGCCACGCTACAGCGCCGTGCGCGCCCTGGAGAAGGCCGGGCGTTTCCCGGAGGCGCTGGCGCGCTATGCCGAACTGGCTGCGCAATACCCGGACGAAGCGGAGCCGCATGTCGCCCGCGTCCGCATCGCCGTGGAGCGGCTTCACGACCGCACCAAGGCGCGCCTCTTCTACAAGCAGGGGCTGGAACAGCTCCGGGCCGAAACAGCCCGCGCCGCCCTCACCCGGCTCTACGAGGCGCTCGCCCCGGAGCTGGATCGGCCGCCGCTCGCCAAACGCTGCAAGCGGCTGCCGCCCCCCGTCCCCGGCAGCGGCACCCACCCCCGCTGAACCGAACCGCCCCAGAGCCAGCGGGCTCCAGGCCCGCGCTTGAAACTTGCCTGTCCCCCCGCGGAGCGGACTTTCCGTCCGCCGACTTTTCTCGCGGCGCGAGGGGACAGGCAAATCCGCCATTCCTGGGCAGAGGTTCGCACGGGGCGCGAGGGGACAGGCAAATCCGCCATTCCTGGGCAGAGGTTCGCACGGAGGGCACGGAGTTCACGGAGAGCGTGCTTGGGTGTGCTTGGGGACAGGCATCGTTGCGGCCGCGCCCCTTGCAATCGCCCGGCCGGGGGGTAGACTTCCGTTCCGGAGCGCCGCGCCGGCGGGGGCGCCGGGCCGCGCCGGAAGGAAACGGGAGCCCGCAATGACCGCCCACCATTCCCCCTACCTGCTGCCGCGCCCGCTCGGGGCGCACCTGTCGATCCGCGGCGGCTTCACCACCGCCGTCCAGCAAGCCATGGTGGCCGGCGCCGACGCCGTGCAGATCTTCACTAAGAGCCAGTTGCGCTGGCAGGCGGCACCGATCCCGGCGGCGGCGGCCGAGGCTTTCCGCGCCGCGGTGGCCAAGGCGAAGCTGCGCTTCCTCTGCGCCCACGACAGCTACCTGATCAATCTCGCCTCGGGCAGCCCCGAGTCGCGCCAGAAGTCAATCGAATCCCTGGCCCACGAGCTGCGCCGCGCCGAGCTGCTCGGCTGCGCCTGCCTGGTGCTGCATCCGGGCTCGCCCAAGGAGGACAGCCGCGAGGCCGGCATTGAACGGGTCGCGGACGGGCTGAAACAGGTGCTGGCGGCGACGGCGGAGTGCGCCTGCAAGCTCGCCCTGGAGAACACCGCCGGACAGGGGGCGACGCTTGGCACGAGCTTTGCGGAGATCGCGGCGATGATCCGCCTGGCCGGCGCCGGCCCGCGCCTCGGCGTCTGCCTCGACACCTGCCATGCCTTCGCCGCCGGCTACGAGCTGCGCACCCCGGCCGCCGCCGCCGCCCTGGCCGCCGAGTTCGACCGCGAGATCGGCCTCGGCCGGCTGCTGCTGCTCCACCTCAACGACAGCAAGAAGCCGCTGGCCAGCAAGGTGGACCGGCACGAGCACATCGGCCAGGGCTGCATCGGGCTTGACGGCTTCCGCTCTGTCCTCCGCGAGCCGGCCTTCCGCGGCATCCCCGGCATCCTCGAGACGCCCAAGGACGAGGACGATCCCGAACTCCGCGAGGACCGCGCAAACCTCGCCCGCCTGCGCGAGTGCGAAGAAGGAGCGGAATGAGCGCGGCGGCCGGGGAAGCGCCGGCGCCAGCGCCGGTTTTGGCGGTGCGGCTCTGCCAGTGCGCGGCGGGCAGCGAGCCGGCGGCGAACCGGGATCACCTGCGGGAGCTGCTGTTGCGGAGTCCGCAACAACCGGCGGCGCTGACCCTGCTGCCGGAGAACGCCCTGTGCTTCGGCGCCGAGGCGGATATCCGGCGGGCGGCGCGGCCGGCGGCGGAGTGGGCGGCGTTCCTGGCGCCGCTGGCCCAGGTGGCTGGGGGCGTGCTCGTCGCCGGCGGCGTGCCGGTGCCGGCGGCAGTTGTTGCGGACTCCGCAACGGCTGGCCGGCTTTGCCAGGCCGCGCTGGCGGTCGCCCCCGACGGCACGCTGCTGGCACGCTACGACAAGGCGCACCTCTTCCGTTTGGATCCAGACCAGGCCGGTGGCAGCGACGAGAGCCGGCTCTACCGCCCCGGCGACCGCCCCGGCGGCGTCTTCACCCTCCACGGCTGGCGGATCGGCCTCGCGATCTGCTTCGACCTGCGCTTCCCCGAGCTGTTCCGGGCCCTCCAGCCGCCGGCGGACCTCTGGCTCTGCCCGGCGGCCTTCGCCCGCGAGACCGGCCACGCCCATTGGCGGCCGCTGCTCCAGGCGCGGGCCATCGAGAACCAGTGCTACGTCGCCGCCGCCGGCTTGTGCGGCACCAATCCGGAGACCGGCTTCGCCTGCTTCGGCCATTCCCTGCTCCTGGATCCGTGGGGAGAGGCCGTCCTGGCGGCGCCGGGCGCGGCGGAGGGCTGCTTCGGCGCCACCCTCGAACGCGCCCGGCTGGCGGCAGTCCGCCGGCGGCTGCCGGCCCTGGCCGCCCGCCGCTTCGGCTAGGGGCAGCTCAGGCGGCCGCGGCGGGGGTTAGCCCGGCGAGGGCGGGGGTGGCGTCGGCGGTGATGAAGTCGGCGACGTTTCCCGGGCGGATGGCGGGGCTGGGCAGGCCAAACTGGGCGCGGGGCGCCACGGTGGCGGCGTGGAGCACGGCCGCCAGCGGCAGGCCGGCCTGGCGCATCAGCCCCAGTTCGGTCAGCAGGCCGTCGGCGTGGGGGACGCCGTAGCTGCCGGCGTCGGAGCCGGCGAGGATGGGGACGCCGAGCTCGTGGGCGCGGCGGAGCATCCGCTCGTGGTTGTCGAGGATTTCCCGGAGGCGGGCGACGGCGGTGGGGCTCCAGCCGCAATGCTGGGGCTGCGCCCATTGGAAGTGGACCGGCAGGAAGGTCGGCGTCCAGGCAATGCCGCCGGCGGCCATCTGTTCCAGGATTTCGCCGGTCATGAAGAAGCCGTGCTCGATCCCGGCGACGCCGGCGGCGACGGCGACTTCCAGCCCCTCGCGGCCGCTGCAATGGGCGAAGGTGCGGAGTCCGCAGTCCTGGGCGGCGGCGACGATGGCGCGGGTTTCGGCGACGCTGAACTGTGGCTCCCCCTTGACGGTGCCGTTCTCGAAGTCAATGATGCCGGTGAGGACGATCTTGATGGTGTCGGCGCCGGCGGCGGCGAGGTCGCGGACGAGGGTTGCGGGGTCGGCGGTGGCGGCGGGGTCGGCCTCGCGGGCGAAGAAGCCGCCGTAGCGCCCCTTGCGGCGGATGCCGTGGCCAGCGGCGAGGAGGGTGATGCCGGCGGCGCGGGCGGCGGCGCGGAGCTGGAGGTTGATGCCGTGGGTGTCGCCGGCGTCGCGGATCAGGTGGATGCCGCGGTCGCGGTAGCGGTGGAGGTTGCGGCGGCCGGTTTCGAGGAGCTGGTCGCGGGGGGCCTTGAGGTGGGCGGCGCGGCGGGCGGCGTCCAGCTCGTCGCCATCGAGGAAGAGATGGGCATGGGCTTCGGCGAGGGCGGGCATGAGGAAGCGTTCGCGGCGGCGGTTGACGCCGGGTTCGCGGAAGGGGGCGGGCAGGCGCGGGTCGGCGTCGCCCTGGAAGTTGTCGAGGATGGCCTGGTAGTGGCCGTCGGCGACGAGGATGGCGGCGGGGCGGGGGTGGAGTTGCTGGCCGTCGAAATGGGCGTCGGCGTCAATGCGGAGGAGCTGGCTCATGCTGGGTCGGGTCTCCGGAGGGTGGTTGCGGGTCACTCGGCCTGGTAGAGGGCCTGGATGCGCATGACGGACTCGATCTCCTCGAGGGCCATGGCCTCGTTGAAGCCGCGGAGGACGAAGTTGTCGGGGGCGAGAAGCTGGTAGTCGCGGCCGGCGGTGCCGATGATGGTGTCGAGGCCGTAGGGGACAGTGTTGGTGAGGAAGGCGGATTCGAGCTGGAGCTTGAGCGGGCTGCCGTCCAGCGCCTTGGCGGGGACCATGATCGAGATGTTGGAGAGGCCGACGGACATGTGGATGCCTTTGAGTTCCGGGGCGGCGCCGATCTGGCGGATCGCCTGGATCGCCATCCGGGTCAGTCCTTCCATGTCCACGGCGACGGGGCCGACGGAGACGTCGATGAAGAGGTCGTCGAGGGTCAGCCCATGCTTGCCTTCGAGCAGCCGTCCGACCATGCGGCGGGCGGTCTCGAAGACGTCGGCGGCGCTCTTGTTGGCGACCTTTTCGCCGTTGAGTTCGCGTTCGGAGGCCATGAGCAGGATCTTGCAGGGGCGGATTTCGAGGAGGCTGGTCATTTCCCAGCGGAGTTCGCTGATGGAGTTGATGATCGGCTTCTGGCCGCCGGCCTTGCGTTCGTCATAGGTCTCGAGGCAGACTTTCTGGACTTCGACGTTGGGGAAGTCGAAGGAGAGGGGGACGGCGACGGCATCCTGGATGTTGGTGATGACGGCCTTCATGAAGGCGTGGTCGGTCAGGGCGCGGTTGCCGATGTTGACGTTGAGGTAGCGGGCGCCTTTCTGCACCTGCTCGACGGCAAGGGCGCGGATGCCGTCGAGGTCGCTCTTCTCGAAGAGGGCGAGGGAGCTGCGGAAGCCGGGGTTGATCCGTTCGCCGATGATGGTGAGGCCGGGGATGCTCATGGTGGAGTCCTTCCTTGGAGTTCTTGTCTTCTGCTTTTGCTGCGAGATGGGTCAGGGTTGGATGAGGGCGATCAGTTCGGGGAGGATGGCGAAGGCGTCGCCGACGATGGCGATGTCGGCCATGGCCATGATCGGCGCGGCCGGGTCGGGGTTGATGGCGATGATCAGGTCGCTGCCCTGCATGCCGACCAGGTGCTGGATTTGCCCGGAGACGCCGCAGGCGAGGTAGATGCGGGGCTGGACGGTGCGGCCGGTCTGGCCAATCTGGATGGCGTAGGGCGCCCAGCCGGCATCGACGGCGGCGCGGGTGGCGCCGACGGCCCCGCCGACCTTGGCGGCGAAGCGGCGCAGCAGCTCGAAGCCTTCCGCCCCGCGCATCCCGCGGCCGCCGGTGATGATGAAGGAGGCGTTGCCGAAGCCTTCCTCGCCGCCGCTGCTGGGCAGCCATTCGAGGAGCTGCTTGAGGCCCCGGCGCTCCTCGGGGCGCAGGCTTTCGCGGACGAGGCCGCCGCGGCGCCCCGGCACGGGGTCGAGCCGCTTCATGACGCCGGGGCGGACCGTGGCCATCTGCGGCAGGAAGGCGTCGGAGCGGATCGTGGCCATGAGGCTGCCGCCAAAGGCGGGGCGCGTCTGGAGCAGGGCGCCGCTGGCCGGGTCGATCTCCAGCCCGGTGCAGTCGGCGGTGAGGCCGCAGGACTCGGCCACGGCGACCCTGGGGGCCAGGGCCCGGCCGACGGCGCTGGCGCCGGCCAGCAGGATTTCCGGCCGGTGCTGGCGGAGCAGCCGGCCGAGGAGGGCCGCCTGCTCTTCGTCGTTGAACCAGCCCAGCGCCGGGTCGTCCACCGCCAGCACGGTGTCGGCGCCGTGCTCCCAGAGGGTGGGGATGAGCGGCTCGACGCCGTGGCCGAAGAGGACGGCCCAGACCGGCTGCGGCCGTTGCGCCGCCAGCCGGGCCGCGCTGCCCAGCAGCTCGAGCGAGACGTCGAGGAGCCGCCCCTGGTGCGCTTCGGCGAGGATCCAGATGCCCTGGTGGGACTGGCGGGGATTGGAATGCGGATCAACTTTCATGGGCGCTTGGCCTCCGAAGGCTTTCAAATGGCCGCGATGCGCCGCAGCTCGTGGAACAACTGCGCGGCGGCGGCGGCCGGGGTGGTTTCGATGCGCCGGCTGTCCTTGTTCCGGGGCGGCGGCGGCCCGGTGCGGACGACCCGGGTCGGCGAGGCGTTCAGCCCGACCAGCGCCGGGTCGGCGCCGATGGCCTCGGCATTCCAGACCGGCACCGGGGCGCGCTCGGCCGCAAGCCAGCCGGACAGCCGCGGCACCCGCGGCTGGTTGAGTTCCTTGAACACGGCGAGGACGGCGGGCGGCGGCAGGCGCAGCCGGTCGTGGCCGCCATCCTGTTGCCGGGTGACCGCCAGGCTGCCGTCATCGGCCGCGACCTCGAGGGCGGTGACGCCGGTGGCCTGGGGCCAGCCAAGGTGCGCGGCGATGCCGGGCCCGACCTGGGCGGTGTCGCCGTCAATCGCCTGCTTGCCGCAGATGACCAGGCCGACGTTGCCCAGGGTGGCGATGGCCCGCGCCAGCACGTAGCTGGTGGCCCAGGTGTCGGAGCCGGCGAAGCGCTTGTCGCAGAGCAGCACCGCCTGGTCGGCGCCCAGGGCCAGCGCCTCCCGCAGCGCCTGCTCCGCCTTGGGCGGCCCCATGCTGATGGCCACCAGCTCGCCGCCATGCCGCTCCTTGAGCCGCACCCCCGCTTCCAGCGCGTGGAGGTCGAAGGGGTTCAGGATGGACTTGACCCCTTCGCGGACCAGCCGCTTGGTCTCCGGGTCAAGGCTCACGGCGGAGACGCCGGGGACTTGCTTGATGCACACGACGATCTTCATGCTGCGCCTCCCGCCGGCAAGCGGTCGAATTGGGTCTTGAAGTCAAGCAGCGCCAGGTAGAAGCCGCTGCCCGGATAGCTCCGGTGCAGCTCCGCCAGGCAGGCCAGGGGGTCGAAGGCGCTGGCGTCGCCCAGGTCGTAGCCGATGCAGTCGGAGAGCAGGCTCAGCTTGGGCGACATCCAGGCCTCGAGGATCACCGGAATCTTCAGCTCCCCCTTGATCTGCCCGACCAGCGGGTTCGCCCGGGTGATCGGCTGGGTGATGATGAAGTCGGCCCCCGCCGCCACCTTCCGCCGCAGCTTCTCCAGCTCGTGCTCGGCCGGCTCGTAGGGGTTGAAGGCCGCGCCCAGGCGGAACTGCCGCCCATAGTGCCGCCGGATGTAGGCCAGCAGCTCCACCGAGGTGACCGACGCCCCGGCGCCCCCCACCTCCGCCGGCGCCAGCTTGGGCAGCCGCGCCGCACCGTCGCCGGAGACCACCAGCAGCTCAGTGACTCCCAGCTCCGCGCAGCCGTCCAGGATCCAGTGCAGGTCCGCCAGCGTGTGGAAGGTGTTGAGGTGGATCATCACCTGCCCCGGCGGCACCGGCAGCCCCAGCTCCCGGATCAGCTCATGCCCCTGGAAGCAGAGGTGCCCCATGGCGTTGTCCGTGATGCACACCGCGTGGCCGGCGGCGATCACCTGGCGGTAGCGGGCGGCAAAGCGCTCCAGCCGCGCCGTGAGCGTCTCCGCCCCGTGCTTCGGCGGGCTGACCTCGACCCGGTAGCGCGTGTCCTGTGAATTCGGCATTCCTCGTCTCCATTCTCGCTCTCGGCCTCGGCGTCCGCCGCCCCGCCCCGGCACCGGGGGCCAGGCCCCGGCTCGCCGCGCTGGCGGGTGTCGTTCGATGCCAAGGAACATAGGGGTGGCAAAGCGGGTTTTATAGAAGATTGTGATATAGTGGTTGGAGAAAGTGATGCTTTCTGCCGGCCACTACCCCACGGCAGGCGGCCGCGGAACGGAGGAGAGGCAAGATGGAACAGCGGCAGAACTCAAGCCGGCGGCACCGCCCCTTCCTGGCGGACTGCGCCCGGCATCTCCCCCAGGGCGTCTGCCTGCTCTGGTTCGCCCACCCGGACCGGCCGGAGGTCGGCCCCCGCTTCTGCCCCCTCTGCCGCCTCTGCCTCGGCGACGCGGCGCTGGCCAGCCACTGTGCCCAGGCCATCCGCGCCGCCGCCTACGAGGCCTCCCGGATCGGCGAGCCCTATTTCTTCCGCTGCTGGCTGGGGCTCAACAGCTTCGTTGCTCCCCTCTGGAGCCGCGGCAAGCTGGCGGGGGCGGTCGAGTTCGGCGGCTACCTCTACCAGGAAAATGCCGAGGAGGAGGAGGCCTTCGTCCGCGCCGGCCTGCCGGCGGCGGGGCCGCGGGAGCGGCTCTGCCAGGAATTGCCGCGGCTGCAACGGCTGGCCGCGGCGGCGATGCGTGGCCACGCCAGCTTCGTCGAGGAGGCGCTGGCCGCCCATGGCCTCCATGACCCGGCGCTTCTCCGGCAGCGCCATGAAAGCTATTTGCAGCAGCGGCGCATCGCCGAACTGATGCACCGCCGCGGCGGGGTCGAGTTGGCCGCGGGGGCGGGGGTGGCCGCCAGCGGCGCCGGCCGGGTGGCCTGGGGGATCCTGGCCGACCTCGCCGCCGCCGTCGCCGCCGGCTCGCGCGAGGGCGCCATGCTCCGGCTCGACGAATATCTCTGCCATTGCCTCCTCGCCCACGCCTCCGCCCCCCACCGCTTCCACCTCGCCCTGGCCCTGCTCTCGGCCATCCTGGAACACCAGGCCCTCCTCGCCCCGCCGCCGGCCGCCCGCCCCCCGCCCCTCGCCGCCGCCGCCCTCCGCCTGCAAACCGCCTGGCGCGAGCTGGAACGCGGCGCGGAACCGGCCGACCTTTGCGCCTGGGCGGCCCGCCAGGTCGAAGCCGCCTTGGCCCGAATCCCGGCCGCCGGCCGCCAACTGGCCGAACCCCCGCCGCCGCGCATCCCCCTGGCCCAGCGGGCCGACGACTGGCTGGCCGGCCATTTCCAGGGGAAGGCCACCCTCCGCGCCGCCGCCCAGGCCCTCGGGGCCAGCGTCCCCACCCTCGTCGCCGCCCTGCGCCGGCACGGCGGCGGCACCTTCCACCAACGCCTCATCAGCCGCCGCCTGGACCACGCCAAGCAGCTCCTGGCCAGCACCGACCAGCCCCTGCACGCCGTCGCCCGCGAATGCGGCTTTGCCGACCAGAGCCACCTGGTCCGCGTCTTCCGCGACCAGATCAACCTGACCCCTGGCCAGTTCCGCGCCCTCCTGGACTGGGACGAACGCCAGCTCGCCGCCGCCCCCCCCTCCGCCGGCGCCGCCGCCGAGGAGTGACCTCCGGCCCCCCCCCAAAAAAAAGTCGCCCCCGGCCGTTGCCCGGACAGATTTTGTCCCCCCACCGGGGCCATGGTGCAGGTGTGAAAGCAGAACCGCGCCCCGCCGGGGCGGTTGCCGACCGGCCCGGGGCAACTTTGTAGCCGCAACCAATTCATGGGGTTGAAGCGGATTGCCACCGCCACTACATTGACCAGGCAGGCGCCACGAAGGCGGGGATGGAAATGGCGATTTCGGGAAAGCCACGCGTCCAGAAACCATGAGGAGTCGAACCATGAGTGAAGCCAGCAGCGCCATGAATCTCCAGAGCTTGCAGAACTATGTCCGGGATGCCGTCGCCATCCGGCGCATTGCCCGTCTTCAGCCTGCCGGCGGCGCGGGCGACAAGGTGTTCCCGCCCACCTACAAAGGTGGCAAGTACGCGACCGAGGATCGCCTGATCGCTGGGCAGAAGAAGCCCTGCGTCCTGCTCGACAGCGTCCAGTCCCAGGCCAACCGCATGGAGCTGGCCCTGCTCGCGGCGGCCCGGGCCGGGAAAATCCCGCTGCCGATCGTCGAAGTGGACTTCACCAAAGCCATCCCCGAAGTCGGCGTCATCACCAGCCTCGAAGCCCCCCACCGCATTGCCGACGCCATCCTGCGGGACAGCGTGCTGGGCGGGAAGAAGTTCCGTGACACGGACGAGGGGAAGGCGTTCACCGACGCCACCGCCCAGAATGGCACCGAACTGTTCCGCCTTTGCCCGACCGCGCTGGTTTTCGGCATGTGGAATTCCACCGGCCCCAAGGGCGGCCTGGGGATCAAGTTCCAACGGGCCATGGTCAGCGAACTGGTTGGCGTGGATGCCGTCCCTGGCGTCAAGACCAGCTCCCGCATCGATCCGCTGCAAATCCTGCTTGGCGCGGGGCCGCTTTATGCCACGGCCGACGGGGGGTGGACGTTGGCCGAAGACGAGGCCAAGAAGGATACGGGCAAAGCGGCGAAGCTCGGCAAGGAGGGCAAGCCAAGTGAGGCCAATCATGGCAACGTCACTCCGACGCTTGAGGATGGCCACGGCGGCGTCACGCTCGAATATGCCCGCCAGACCGTCGTCCTCTCGCTGCCCGCCCTGCGCCGGCTGCATTTCCCGGTCGCCGGGGCCGGGGCTGCGGACTCCGCAAAGCCGGCGGCGGCCGACCTCGCCGCCCGCACCGCCTTGGCCGCCCTTGGGCTGTGCGCCGCCGCGCTCGCCATCGAAGACGGCTGTGACCTGCGCTCCCGCTGCTGCCTGGTGCCCGAGCCGGGGCAGGGCGGCTGGGAAATCGTCAAGGCCGACGGCACCACCGAAGCCTTCACCCTCACCGGCGAAGTGGCCTGCGGCTTGCTGAAGGAAGCCGTCGCCGCCGCGAAAAGCGCCGGGCTGCCCTGGCTGGAGAAGCCGCTGACGCTCACCCCCAGCGCCGGCCTGGCCGAGCTGGTGCGCCGCAGCCGCAACCTGGCCATGCAGTCGCCCGACGAGGGGGAATAAGCCATGCTTGCCCTTGCCTGGCAATACCTTGCCGGCCGGGCGGTGGCCACCGACCCGACCGACCGGCAAACGGCCGAATGGCCGCCGCACCCCGACCGCGTCTTCCAGGCGTTGGCCGCCGCCTGGGGCGAGACCGGCCAAAGTCCGGCGCAGCAAGTCGCCCTGGAATGGCTCTGCGAACAGCCGCCGCCCACCGTGGCCGTGCCCGCCGAAGACGCGGTGCAGGAATGCGCCGCGCCGATCGTCTATGTGCCGGTCAATGATACCGAAGGCCCGGCGCGGGGCAGTTATGAGGACAAGCAGTGGGGGCTTTTGCCGGAGAAACGGGCACGCAAGGAGCGTTGTTTCCCCGCCACCTTTGTCGGCGATGGCACCTGCGCCCTCGTCTGGCCGGACGCCGATCCCGCCCCCCACCGCGCCGCCTTGGCCGCGCTCTGCGCCGCCGTCACCCGCATCGGCCACAGCTCCTCACTGGTGCATCTGCGGCTTGCGGAGTCCGCACCGCCGCCGTCCTATCTGCCCGCGCCCGCCGAGGCCCGCCGCCACGACCTCAAGCTGCGCGTGCCTGGCCCCGGCCGGCTGGGCCAGCTCGTCGCGGCGTTCGCCGATGGCGACCGCCCGCCTACCGCCCGCTGGCAGGGCTACCTCAAGCCGGCCGGCGAATCCCAAACGCCGCACAGCCTCTTCGACCCGCGCCTGATTGTCCTGCGCCGCATTGGCGGCGAACGCCGCTTCGGCCTGGGCGGCGCCCAAGTGCCCAATTTGGCTGACGCCTTGCGCAAGACGCTCATCGCCGCCGCCGAGGCCACCGGCTCTGTCATCGCCAAGGCCATCCTTTCCGGACACGCCGCCGATGGCACTCCCGCCGAGACCCCGCACGCCGCCTATCTCCCCTTGGCGGACGTCGGCCACGGACATGCCGACGGCCACCTGCTCGGCCTGGCCATCGCCCTGCCCCGAGGCATCTCCCGCGCCGCCGAGGACGCGTGTTTTGGGGCTTTGGCCCACGCCTTGCAGCCGGCGGACAACTCGCTGTGCCTCAAATGCGGCGCCGCCGGGACGATGGTGGTGGCCTATGACGACCGGGACGACGTGTTGCGCGCCAAAACGCTCCGCCCGGAAAGCTGGTGCGCCGCCGCCGTCCGCTGGGCGACGGCCACCCCCATCGTGCTCGACCGGCTGCCGCCGCGCCGGCACGCCGACCCCGACGCCTGGGCCGCCACGCAGATTGCCCAAGCCTGCGCCCGCATTGGCCTGCCAATGCCCAGCGAGATCCGCATCCTGCCGGTGTCCTGCCTCACGGGCACCCCGGCCGCCCGTGAGTTCGTGCCGCTGCCCCGCAAAGATGGCGCCCGGCGCTGGCATGTCCATGCCGAACTGCACTTCCCGGCGCCGGTCGAGGGCCCCGTGCTCCTCGGCGCTGGCCGGTACCGGGGCTATGGGCTGTGCAAGCCATTGGCCAAGGAGGGTGAATGAACCGCGGGCGACCGCCACGGCGTCGTGCCGACTGGTTCCGGCCACCGTTCCCAGCCCGCCGCGGCGTAGCGCCATTGGGCGCGTAGCAAGTACATCCCTCCCACAAAAGCCACCGCCATGAACCTCACGAACGAACGCCAGCTTGCGGCCCGCGCCACCGCCCTCGGGGAAAGCGCGGACGCCGCCGCCTTTGCCGAACTGGCCACCCTGGCAGGGTCGGATTCGGCCTTGGTCCGCCGCCTGGCGGCATCCGCCCTCGGCAAAATGGCGGGGATCGTCCCCGCCGCGGCGGCCGTGGCCGCGCTCCTGCCGCTCCTGCACGACACTCATCCGCAGGTGCGCCAGTACACCGCCAAGGCGCTGGGCGCGTTCGGCGCCGCCGCGGAAGGCGCATTGCCCGATCTCCGCGACCTCTATCGCCGGCCGGACGAAAAGGAGTATGTGAAGCGCAGCGTCCTCGCCGCCGGCAAGACCATCCGCGAGGCGCTCCGCATCGCCGCCCAGCAGGCCGTCCACATTTGCCAGAAGTGCGGGCAGCCGGTGGCCGCCGACGAATACGCCCGCTCCCAGCAGGCGTTCCAGCGCAGCTACTGCGACCACTGCTTCGACGAGGTTTTCCTCGACCGCCGCAATTGGGAGACCCAGGTGGAGCTGCACAAGACCATCCAGGCCGCCACCGGCACCGTCGTGCAGTCCGACGGCGAACGGCTGATCGCCGAAGAGCTGGCGGCGCTCGGCCTCGCCTTCCGCTACGACAACCGTTTCCGCATCGTCAAGGGCTATGCCATCCGCCCGGATTTCTACCTTCCGGAACTTGACCTCTACATCGAATACTGGGGCATGGAGGACCAGCTCGACTACCGCATCGGCATGCTGGAGAAGCAGAAGCTCTACCAGCAGGCGGGCAAGAAACTGCTGTCGCTCCACGCCCACGAAAAACCGCGGCTGCGTGAGGCGCTGCGGAAAAAGCTTGAACTTTACCGGTCACCCCTCCCGAAACCGCCGGAGAAGACGTCATGAACCTGACGCCAGACCGCTTTGCCGAGTTCTTTGCCGCCATCCACGGCCACAACCCTTTCCCGTGGCAGGCGCGCCTGCTCCGCGAAGTCCTGGAAACGGGCTGGACGCGCCCGGTTGCGCTCCCCACCGCCAGCGGCAAGACCGCCGTCCTCGACATCGCCCTGTTCGCGCTCGCCTGCCAGGCCCACCTGCCGCCCGAGCGGCGCACCATGCCCCGGCGGATCGCCCTGATCGTCGACCGCCGGGTGGTCGTGGACGACGCCGCCCGCCGCGCCGAACGCATCCGCGATGCCCTGGCCGAGGCCCAAGGCGGCATCCTCAAGGAAACCGCCGATGCCTTGCGCACCCTCGGCGGCGAGCCGGAGGAGCCGGTGCATGTCGCCGTCCTGCGCGGTGGCCTCTACCGCGAGGAACGCTGGGCACGCACCCCCGTCCAACCAACCATCCTGCTCTCCACCGTCGACCAGGTAGGCTCGCGCCTGCTCTTCCGCGGCTATGGCCTCTCCCCATTCATGTGGCCCATCCATGCTGGGCTGCTGGCCAACGACTCCCTGCTGATCCTTGACGAAGCCCATGTCAGCCAGCCGTTCCTGGAGACGCTGGGCTGGATCGCCAAATACCGGGAAATGGCCGCGCAACCGCTGAAGCTGCCCTTTGCCTTCGTCCCCATGACCGCCACCCCGCCACCGGGCATAACGCCGTTCGGGCTGAATGCCGACGATCGCCAAAACGGCGTCCTTGCCCAGCGCTTGGCCGCCGGCAAAAACGCCGCGCTGGCCGCGGGCAAAGGCAAGAAAGATGCGGACTTCGCCAAGGAACTGCTGGCCGCCGCCAGGCCGATGCTCGCCCCGGGCCGGACCGTCGCCATCGTCGCCAACCGCGTCGCCACCGCCCGCGCCGTCTTTGAGCTGTTGAAGAAGGGGAATGGCCGTGGCGCCGGCCAAGATGCCATCCTCCTCACCGGCCGTTCCCGCGCCTTCGGGCGTGACGCGCTCCTGGCGAAGTGGCGGCCCCGCCTCGCCGCCGGCCGCAACCGGGCGGACTCCGCAACCGCGCCCCCGCTGGTGGTCGTCGCCACCCAGTGCATCGAGGTCGGCGCCGACTTCGACTTCGACGCGCTGGTCACCGAATGCGCGCCGCTTGACGCCTTGCGCCAGCGCTTTGGCCGCCTCGACCGCCTCGGCGAATGTTGCCGCCCGGCTGCCGCCGGCCTGCTGCCGGGCATCCTTGTCACGGCTGCTCCAAGCAACGGGCCGGCGCCACCCCGCGCCGCCATTGTCGTCCGCGAAGATGCCGCAAAACTGGCCGGCGAGCCGGCCGCCGACCCGGTTTACGGCGCCGCCTTGGCCGAAACTTGGCGGTGGCTGGCCGGCGGCGGGCGGACGCAAGTTGATTTCGGCGTCGCCGCCCTCGATGCCATCCTGCCAGCCGCCGAGGGCATGGCAAAGCTGCTGGCCCCGGCCACCCGTGCCCCCGTCATCTTCCCGGCCTATTGCGACTTGTGGGCGCAGACCAGCCCCGAGCCGGCCGTCTCCCCCGAGCCCGCCATTTTCCTGCATGGCCCGCAACGCGGCGAACCGGAAGTCCAGATCGTCTGGCGCGCCGACCTCGGCGATGACCCGGCTCGTTGGGCCGACGCCACCGCGCTCTGCCCGCCCACCGCCGCCGAGACGCTTTCCCTCCGCCTTTCCGTGGCCCGCGCCTGGCTGGCCGGCGGCGCCAAGGCGGATTTCGCCGATGCCGACCTGGAAGGGCAAGGTGTCGCCGAAGACGAAGGCAAGTCGGCTGAGCCGTCGGCCACCTTCCGCCCGGCGCTGCGCTGGCGCGGTTCGGAGGAGTCGGCGCTGGCGCCATCCGCCGCCGACATCCGCCCCGGCGACCTGCTGGTGGCGCCCGCCGCCTATGGTGGCTGCGACGAGTTCGGCTGGAATCCCGCCAGCCAGGAACCGGTGGCGGACATCGCCGAGCGCGTCCAGCTCTCCGCCCGCCGCCGCGCCATCCTCCGCCTGCATCCCGCCCTGGCCGACACTTGGGGGGAGGCCGCAACTCATCTTCTGCCTCTCTGCCAGTTGGATGCGGAAGCGGAGGCTGCCGATCCCAAAGCCGCCTGCCAGGCCGCCTTGGCGGCCGTTGCGGAGTCCGCGGCCGCGCCGGATTGGCTGAAGGAGATTTGCGCCGCCCTGGCCAAGGACAAGCGCCGCGCACTTTCCCCCCATCCCGCCGGCGGCTGGGTGCTCGTCGGCACCCGCCGCCTGGCGGCGGACGGAGCTTCCGATTTCTCCGACGCCGAGGATGCCGCCGCCACCCGCATCGGGCGCAACGTGCCGCTGGCCACCCATGCGGCGGACGTGCGGCAAAAGGCGGAAGCGTTCCTTTCGGCATTGGGTGTGCCGGCCGCGATCACGGCGGATCTCATTCTGGCGGCCTCCCTGCACGACCTGGGGAAGGCCGACCCGCGCTTCCAAACCTGGCTTTGCGGCGGCGACCGGCTGGCGGCGCTCCGCGCCGGCCTGCTTGCGAAGTCCGCAACCCTGGCGCCTTCCCCCGCCGCCGCGGCGGCCGCCCGGCAAAAGTCCGGCTATCCCCAAGGCGGCCGCCACGAACTGCTTTCCGTGCGCCTGGCGGAAAGCGCGGACGGCGCCGTGTTGCGGCGTGCGCATGACCGCAATCTGGTCCTGCATCTGCTGGCCAGCCACCATGGCCGCTGCCGCGGCTTCGCCCCGGTGGTCGAGGACGGCACGCCCGTTGACGTCGCCCTGCCGTGGGATGGCCACGCGCTTGCCGCCGCCAGCGCCACCGGCCTGGAACGGCTCGACAGCGGCGTGGCCGAACGCTTCTGGGCACTGGTCCGCAAGCACGGCTGGTGGGGGCTGGCATTCCTGGAGGCGTGCCTGCGCCTCGCCGATCACCGCGCCAGCGAATTGGAAGAAGAGATCGAGGAGGACGCCCCATGAACGAAATCGTCTGCAAAGGCTTGGACGGCGCCAACCCGCTGCACATGCTGGCCAGCCTTGGGCTGTTCCGCCTGCTCTGCCTGCATGATGCCAACGCAAAGATGGCGTGGCGCATGGAAAATGCGTGGCATCCTGCCTATCACACCGTGCTTGACGAGGCGGCAATGGCGCAAATGTTCGCCGATGACCTGGTTGGGCTCGGCAAGGTCAGTGGTGGCCCAAGCCCGGAGAAAAACCGGAAGGTGCGCGAAGTCGGCGCGGCGTTGAAAAAAGTCAAGGACAGACTCAAGGAAGCCAAGAAGGTGGTGGATGGCGAGGCCAAACAACAAAAACTGGTGAAGGAGGCCAAGGCATCTTTCATCGCGCAAAAACTTGCTCCCATCACCGCCGAAAAGGCGCGGCTTGAAAACGAGCTTGCGGAAGCCCAGGCCGCACTCAATGACGCCCTTGGGGAGGGCATTGCCCACTTGGGCGACATCATTGGTGTCGCGCCGGACATTTTCCGCCGTCGCGCTGAAGCCGCCGTCCAGGCATGGCTGGGGCCCGCTGGCAATGTCCTGCTGGCAGAGGCGCTTTCGGCGCAGGCGGTGGATGGTGTCGGGGATGCTGGGAAAATGATTCCCACGCCATTTAGTTTCAGAAATGACCCAAGTGGGCGCGGTTTACTCAAAGACTTCCGCAATTGTGCGGCAAAATGCAGCGGTAGCATGCTTCTTGGCATGATCAAAGGGCACCCCACCTTTTCGACGGGTATAAAAAGCCTGGACTGGGATCCACTCGATCAGCGTGCATACGCTCTGCAATGGCAGGCTCCTAAAGAAGAATCCAAATCTCGTCCCCGTGATATTGCTGCCAATTCCTTGGCTTTTGTTGGCCTTGGCTTCATGACGCTTGTTCCTGACGGGAATCGTCATGCTGCGGTGGCATGGGTCGATTCGTGGGAAGCAAAAGGTTTTGTTTGGCCAGTGTGGACGGCACCGCTCGGTCTGGATGTGATCCGGGCGTTGCTGGCCATCGGCACAGTGCCGACGACTGGCATGGGAATCGGGGAGCGTTTCTTCGGCGAATGCATCAACCCAACGGGCAAACGCAATTTCTTCGCCCCCGCCAGGCCGGTCTAGGGGAGTGCCAGCCATGGACGAGAATCTGCCGGACATCGCCGCCGACGCGCCGGAGCTGCTCACCCTCGACCAGCTCCACCAGTTCGCGTATTGCCCACGCCTGTTCCACCTCATGCACGTCGAAGGGCGCTGGGCCGACAACGCCTTCACCGTCGAGGGCAAGGCCGTCCACCGCCGCGTGGACGCGCTCGACCACGTCCTGCCCGACCCCGATCGGCAATTTGTGGTCGTCGATGGCGGCGCGGGTTTTCCGCACCCATCCCGGTGCGGCCCCATTGAAGCGACATGCAGTCCCATGGATGCCCGCCATACGTCAATGTTTTCCGCACCCATCCCGGTGCGGCCCCATTGAAGCACCGTATATTGATAGCCAACCGGTGAGCTATCGGAGTCTTTTCCGCACCCATCCCGGTGCGGCCCCATTGAAGCTCGGCACAGATAGCCGCCTGGCCGGGGTCGGCGGCACTTTTCCGCACCCATCCCGGTGCGGCCCCATTGAAGCTGGGCGGAACGGCAGGTCTACGGCATCGGCATGACCTTTTCCGCACCCATCCCGGTGCGGCCCCATTGAAGCTACGATATCAATTCCGCTTATCCTTACGCCATGACGCATTTTCCGCACCCATCCCGGTGCGGCCCCATTGAAGCATCCACGCGCCAACCTGCGGCAGACTGTCGCCCATGTTTTCCGCACCCATCCCGGTGCGGCCCCAAGGGAGCGAGATGGACAGCGATGGACGGAATGGACAAGGTGGACGTTTCCGCATTCGTCCTGGGGAGGGGCGAACCTTATTCCGCCCCGCTGGCCGCGCCTGCCCGAAACGCGCCGAAACCGCCGCCCAGCCCGATGACCGCGGCAAGCTCAGAGGAAATTCGTCAGCGCTGGCGGCTCGCCGGCCCGCCGTTGGCGAATGCGGGGGGCGGTGCTATCTTGCTTGACCCCGCCCACCGGGCGGAACGCTGAGGGGTTTGCGCCGTGGCCATCCAGATTGTCATCCGTCCGCAGGGGGATTCGCCCGCCGCCGTGTTCGCGCCGGGGGAGCTTCTGAGCTTTGCCGGCGGGCCGGTGCGGGTGGGCGGCGACGCGGGCTGCGAGTGCCGGCTGGCCGGGGCGCCCGCGCTGGCGGCGACCCTCCGGGAACGGCCCGGCGGCGGCTGGGAACTGGAGGCCGCTCCGGAGATCCCGTGGCTGGTCAATGGCCAGCCAGCCAGCGAGCGCTGCGCGATCGGCAATGGCGACGAACTGGGCGGCTGCGGGCGGACGTTGCACTTCCATCACCTCCTCCCGCCCGTCCCCTATTCCCGGCGGGCCGATGCCCTGGCGCTGCTGGCGAAGGGCTTGATCGTCCTCATCCTGGTGGCGGAAGTGCTGCTGGTGGCCTGGCTGCCGCGGCAGATCCGCATGGCGCGGCTGTGGGAGGATCGCATCGCCAAACAGAAGGCGGTGCTGCTGGTGGACGACCTGCGGGAGCGGAACCACCGGGCCGTGGCGCGCACGCCCGCCGAACAGACCGCCCGGCAGTTCGTCGGGCAGCGGCTGGACGAGCTGGCCCGGCGCCTGCGCCGCTACCAGCAGGCGCTCAGCCGCGACCAGCTCCGGGCCGTCACCGCCGACCTTGAACTGTATCAGGAGGCACTCACGGCCTTGGATGACGGGCGGCTGTTCAAGGCGGTTCCCGCGCTGCCGGTGGATGCCGCGTTGCGCGGCGTGCTCGAAAACCGTCCGGCCACCCCTTGACCTTCGCCCCCGCGGCGATTCCATTCCCAGCCCCCATGCATCCCATGGCCACCTCACTTCCCCTCCGTGATCTTCTTCCCCGGTTCCGCCAGGCCCGGGTCGCCGTGGTTGGCGACATGATCCTGGACCGCTACATCTTCGGCAAGGTCACCCGGATTTCGCCGGAGGCACCGGTGCCGGTGGTGCATGTGGAGCGGGAGGAGGAGACGCCGGGGGGCGCGGCGAACGTCGCCCGCAACATCAGCGGGCTGGGCGGCCAGGTGGTGGTCTGTGGCGTCATTGGGCGCGATGCGCATGGGGAGACGTTGCGGCGGCTCTTGGTGGAATCGGGGGCGGCGTGCGACGGCGGCCTGGTGGTCGTGGGGGATCGGCCGACCACCGTCAAGACCCGGGTCATCGCCCGCACCAACAACCAGCAGCAGGTTGTCCGCATTGACCATGAGGAGACCCGGCCGATCCCCGAGGCGGCCCGCGTCCAGATCGAGGAATGCGTCACTGGGCTGATCGCCCGGGGCGAGATCCAGGCGGTGGTGTTCGAGGACTATGCCAAGGGCGTGCTCGCCAAGGAGATGATGCAGCGGCTCACCGACCGGGCCGCTGCCCGCGGCGTGGTCACCGTGCTCGACCCGAATCCGGCCCACAAGTTCGACATCCGCGGGCTGGACGTGATGAAGCCCAACCGTGCCGAGGCGTTCGGCCTGGCCGGGATGCCGGCGGACACCGCGCCGGTGTACCCCATTGAGGATGATGCGAACCTGCGCGAGGCCTGCCACCGCCTCCGCGCCCACTGGGCGGTGAAGCACCTCCTGATCACCTTGGGGCGCCATGGCATGGCGCTCTTCAGCGGCAGCGACATCCCCCTGCATCTGCCGACCTGCGCCCGCGAGGTGTTCGACGTTTCCGGCGCCGGCGACTGCGTGACCGCCACCTACACCCTGGCGCTGCTCGCCGGCGCTTCGCCGGCGGACGCCGCCCGCCTCGCCAACTACGCCGCCGGCATCGTGGTCGCCAAGATCGGCACCTGTCCGGTCACCGCCGCGGAACTGGCGGCCGCGCTGGGGGAGGAATAGGGCGGCGTTCCGGGGAGATGCGGAACCTGGCCGCCGGCGCGGCTGTCCATGGGTTTGGGGTTTGAGGGCGGTGAGGGCGCACTGGGCGCCGCGCAACGGGCGGCACCCCGTTCCGGCATAACAGGAGAACCGAGATGAACCACCGGCGAGTTCTAGGGAAAGTGAAAGTGGCGGCGCTGGCGTTTTTCGCGGCGCTGGCCTGGGCGGGGGCGGCGGAGCGGCCGCTGGCCATCGTCACCTCCTTCTATCCGATCTACATCCATACGTTGAACGTCGCCGGCGGGGTGCCCGGGGTGACGGTGACGAACCTGACCGCGCCGACCACTGGCTGCCTCCACGACTACCAGCTCCGGCCGGCGGAAATGAAGACCCTGATGACGGCGGACCTGCTGGTGGTCAATGGCGCCGGCATGGAGGCGTTCCTGGCGAAGGCGATTCAGCGCCATCCCACGCTGCCAGTGATTGATGCCAGCGCGGGGTGCGATCTGCTGCGGGGCGAAGGGCATGACGGGCATGGGCACGACCACGCCGAGGACGAGGGGCATGGGCATGGGCATGGGGCACACGCGGCCGCGGCGCCCAACCCGCACGTCTGGGTGGGCGTCAGCGGTGCCATCCGCCAGGTGCGGACGATTGCCGAGGGGCTGGCCAAGGCCGATCCGGGCCGCGCGGAGCGGTACCGGGCCAATGCGGCCACCTACGTCGGCAAGCTGGAGGCTTTGAAGGCGCGGATGCATGCGGCGCTCGACGGCTTGCCGAACCGGCGGATCGTCACCTTCCACGAGGCATTCCCCTATTTTGCCCAGGAGTTTGGCCTGACCATTGCCGCCGTGGTGCAGCGGGAGCCGGGCAGCGAACCGAACGCCCGCGAGCTGGCGGAGACGATCATGCGGGTGAAGGCTGCCGGCATCCGGGCGATCTTCGTCGAGCCGCAGTACCCCGACAAGGCGGCGCGGGCCATTGCCCGGGAGACGGGGGCGGCGGTGCATGTGCTTGATCCCGCGGTCACCGGCCCGCTGACGGCCGATGCCTACCTCCGGATCATGGAGCGCAACCTGGAAGTCCTGAAGGCGGCGCTGCGCTGAGGGGCGGGCGGCCCGGAGTTGGGAGTTCCCACTTAGTGGGCGGCTGTTTGGGCGGCGGCGGGGCTTTCCGAAGCCACATGCTTGTGTGAGACTTGTTTCCGGTTTTTCGACAGGCGATAACATCGGGCATGTCGGATCCATGTCCATTTCCATGGGGTTCAGGTTGGGCGTTTGGCTGGGGTTGGTTTCACCGCCGCAAAGGGTGG
>JBAZOO010000038.1:0-32579 GCA_041648735.1 Lentisphaeria bacterium | reverse complement strand
CGCTGCCGGCCTGGCGGCCGGCCCGTGCCCGCGCTGCGCTCGGGCGCTGCCGCTCGCGTTGCCCGCTGCCGGCCTGGCGGCCGGCCCGTGCCCGCGCTGCGCTCGGGCGCTGCCGCTCGCGTTGCCCGCTGCCGGCCTGGCGGCCGGCCCGTGCCCGCGCTGCGCTCGGGCGCTGCCGCTCGCGTTGCCCGCTGCCGGCCTGGCGGCCGGCCCGTGCCCGCGCTGCGCTCGGGCGCTCGAACCCGCGGCGGGCACAAGGCCCACGGAGGTTTTCAAGACCTCTGCCTTAAACCGCTCAGCCACCCCTCCGGGCCGGTGTCTTGAATTGCGATTTCCGAGTGCCGATTTGCGAATTGGACGGCGGAATTTGGGACGGTTGCATGCTGCCGGCGGGGAGGAAGGATGATCCGTGCCGCGCAAAATGCAATTGCGGCGGCCCGGTTTCGCGAGGCGTCAGAGGTCGCGGTCGCGGGGGACGTCGCTGTCGGCGATGCGGGAGGCGACTTCGAAGCGGGTGTGCTTGGGGGTGAAGACAAGGGGGATGATGCCGGTCTCGCCGTTGCGGTGCTTGGCGAAGATCAGTTCCGCCTCGCGGGTGTCCTTGCTGGGGTCGACGTTGGCGTCGGTGTCGCGGTTGCGGTGGAGAAGCAGGACGATGTCGGCGTCCTGCTCGATGGCGCCGGATTCGCGGAGGTGGGAGAGCTTGGGCTTCTGGCCGGAGAGTTCGGCCTGGCGGTTGAGCTGGGCGAGGATGATGATGGGGATGCCCAGCTCCTTGGCGAGGGACTTGATGTTGCCGGAGATTTGGGAGACATCGTTTTCGCGGGAGGCGTTGCGGTTGCCGCCGACGGGGCGGATGAGCTGGAGATAGTCAATGATCAGCAGGTCGAGGCCGTGCTTGTGCTTGAGCCGGCGCGCCTTCTCGCGCAGGGCGAGGATGTCGATGCCGCCGGTGTCGTCAATGAAGAGGCGCGACTTCTTGAGCTTGTCGGCGGCGGCGACCAGATCTTCCCAGCGGCTGCCGGCGAGTTTGCTGTTGCGCAGTTCGCCCTGGCTGATCCGGGCGATGCTGCAGAGCAGGCGCATGACGAGCTGTTCGGCGCTCATTTCCAGGCTGAAGACGCCGACGGCCTGGCCTTCGGGACCGAGGGCGACGTTGGCGGCGACGTTGAGGGCGAGGGCAGTCTTGCCGATGGAGGGGCGGGCGGCGAGCACGACCATGTCGCCGGGCTTGAGGCCGTTGGTCATTTCGTCGAACTTGCCGAAGCCAGTCTTGAGGCCGCCGGCGTCGGGGTCGTCGCTGAGGGTTTTCTCGATCTGGGTGATGGCGGCGGTGATGTATTTCTTGACTGGCGCCATGTCGGAGCTGTCTCCGAGGCGGGTGAGGGTCATGATCTCGGCCTCGACCTGGTCGATGAGGACGCGGACGTCCTCCTGGGGGTCGAAGGCGCGGGCGGCGATGTCGGCGCCGGTCTGGATGAGCCGGCGGAGCAGGGCGTGGTCGTAGACGATCTGGGCGTAGAGTTCGACGTTGGCGGCGGAGGGGACCATGCTCATGAGGTGGGCGAGGTAGGCGCGGTCGCCGACCTTTTCCAGGGCGCCTTCGCTCTTCAGGGCGTTGGCGGTGGCGAGCAGGTCGATGCAGTCGCCGATCTTGGTGTCCCGGAGCTTGGCCAGGGTGTTGAAGATGGTCTGGTGGGCGGGGTTGAAGAAGCTGTTGGGGAAGCTGAGCTTGGCGGCGGCGGTGGGGATGGCGTCCTTGGGGTCGAGCAGCATGCTGCCGAGGACGGCCATTTCGGCGTCCGGGTCGTGCGGCAGCGGCCGGTCGCCGAAGAGGAGGGGGCCGGTGGTGGGTCGGGGGGCGGCGGGGGTGGGTTTGTCGGGCATGGGAAGGCTGATCCTACGTGGGGGGCAGAAAAGGGGAAGGTAATGGCCGGCCGCCGAAAGTCGAATGGGGGTGCCCGGCCCGGGGCGGGGGCGGCGTCAGCGCGGCCGGCGGTGGCGGAGCCGGAAGCGGGCGAGCTTGTAGAGGTGGCGCAGGTAGTTGAGCTGTTCCCGCAGGGAGAGCTTGCTCTGGCCGCGCTGGCGCTCGGCGAAGTGGATGGGCACTTCAACGACCCGGCGGCAGTTGCCCTTGACCAGCAGTTCCAGGCCGATCTTGTAGCCCACCGGATCCAGCCAGGGGGAGGCCGCCGCAAAGACGCGCCGGGGCAGGGCGAAGAAGCCGGCCATGGGGTCGCGGGCGCGGGTGAAGGGGCGGGCGAGGAGGGTGGCGGCGCGGCTGTTCAGGCGGCGGAACGGCCCCCAGGCCTCCGCCGTGCTGCCGCCCGGCACGTAGCGGCTGCCGATGGCGAACTCCGCGCCGCGCTCCCGCACTTCCCGGAGCAGGTCGGGGATGCGCTCGGGGGGATGGCTCAGGTCGGCGTCGAGGCAGACGAGGACGTCGCCGCGGGCCGCCCGGAAGCCGGCGGCCACGGCGGAGCTGAGGCCGCGTTCCGTCGTCCGTTCCAGCAGGCGCACCGGATGCCCGGCCGCCGCGGCGCGGCGCACGACGGCGGCGGTGCCGTCGCCGCTGGCGTCATCCACGATGATCAGTTCGTAGGGCAGTCCGGCGCCGGCCATGGCGGCGGCGATGCGTTCGACCAGTTCGGGCAGGTTTGCCGCCTCCCGGTAGGTGGGGACGACAATGGAGGCGGTTGGGGGCGGTGGCGGGGTGGTGGCGGTCATGGCGAAGGCGGTTCCAGGGAATGGGGTGGGGGAGGGAACGTAGCCGCCCGCCGGCCAAAGTCGAGCCGTGGACAGGAGGTGAAATTGCCGCTCCCGGCCGCAAACATCCAAGGTGGGATTGAAAGTGCAGGTATGAGTCCAATGGCTCATTCGTCAGCGCGTGCCCGGACGGCAGTTGCGCGGGCGGCGGGGCCGGTTATCCTATCATGGACGAACTGAGGACACGCTCCGGCGTGCCGGGAGAGGTTTGGTTTCGGCCAGTTTGGAGGTGCGCGATGCGACGGTTGATTCGGCGGTTCGGTGCCAGCCTGCTGCTGGGCATGGCGTTGTGGGCAAGCGTGGGGTGCCAGACGGCGGCGGAGCCGTACACCGGCCGGCGGCAGCTCTTCCTGACTTCCGTCGCGGAGGAGAACGCCCTCGGCCTGAAAAGCTGGCAGGAGATCCTGGCCAAGGAAAAAGTCTCGGCGGACAAAAGGAAGGTTGCCGCGCTGGAGCGGGTTGGGCGGGGCATTGCCCAGGTGGCGGGGCGCCCGGACTTCCAGTGGGAGTTCAAGGTGCTGGCGTCGCCGGAGGCAAACGCCTTTTGCCTGCCCGGCGGCAAGGTGGCGGTCTACGAAGGGTTGTTCAAGGCCATGCGCAACGACGCCGAACTGGCCGCGGTGGTCGGCCACGAGGTGGGGCACGCCATTGCCCGCCATGGCGGCGAGCGGATGACCCAGCAGATGGGCGTCGCGGTCGGTGCTGCCGTGCTGGAGGCGGCGCTCTCGGCCCGGCACATGCCGGCGGAGACGCAGCAGAAATGGCTGCTCGCCTATGCCGGCGTCTCCACCCTCGGCGTGGTGCTGCCGTTCAGCCGGGAACAGGAATACGCGGCGGACAAGATCGGGGTCATGCTCATGGCCAAAGCCGGCTATGACCCGCGGGCGGCGCTCGATTTCTGGCAGCGCTTCTCCCAAGGGAAAAGCGGCACGCCCCTCGACCACTATCTCTCCACCCATCCGAGCGACGGCAAGCGCATCCAGCACCTGCGGGAGACGGTCCTGCCCGAGGCCGGGCCGGCCTATGCCGCCGCTCCGGCCAAGCGTGGATTTGGGCAAAGCCTTCCCTGACCGGGGCCGAAAAAGAGGCGGCGGGGCCGATTGCAAAAACGGGAAGCGATGCTACAGTTCATCCTCGTTGTCCGCACTGTGTTGAACGGCGCTGGGCATCTCGGTGGCGCCCGTAGCTCAATTGGATAGAGCGTCTGGCTACGGACCAGAAGGTTGGGGGTTCAAGTCCCTCCGGGCGCACCAACTCCACCGGTCTTCCGGTGGCGGGGTAGCTCAGTTGGTAGAGCAGAGGACTGAAAATCCTTGTGTCGCCGGTTCGACTCCGGCCCTTGCCACCATTTCAAGCTCAAACGGCACTTCATGGAACCCCATGCGGTGCCGTTTTTCTTTATGTTCCGAAGCTCGAAAAGGCCACATAAAGGCCACACTCCGATCCGTGCTCAGCCAAGCACGCCGGCGCGGGTGGCGGCAGGGTGGCGAGGCAGCGGCCAGGGGTGGGTTCGCCGGGCGCCTTGGGGACAGGAGGCGGGAACAATCCCGATGCCGATAGCGATCGCGTTTCGCGGAAAGGCTCCGGTTCCGCCAGGGCCGGGAAGCGGCTCCTTCAAGGGCTACAGGCGATCCAGCCAGCGTTCCAGGGTGGCGATGAGGTCGGCGGGCTTGACCGGCTTGGCGAGGTAGTCGGACATGCCGGCGGCGAGGCAGCGGTCGCGGTCACCCTTGAGGGCATGGGCGGTGAGGGCGATGATGGGGATGTCGGGGTTGAGCACGGGGGAGTTGGGGGCGCGGATGAGGCGGGCGGCCTCGTAGCCGTCCATTTCGGGCATTTGGCAGTCCATGAGCACGAGGGTGTAGGGGATGGCGGCGAGGGAGTTGACGGCTTCCCGGCCGTTGGCGACGGCGTCGCCGCGGTAGCCGTGCTTGTCGAGGATGGCGAGGAGCACCTGTTGGTTGATGCCGTTGTCTTCGGCGATGAGGATGCGGCCGGGGGCGCGGCGCGGTTTTCCGGGCTTGGGTTCCGGGGCGGGGGGCGGTGTGTCCAGCAGGGCTTCGGGGGCGAGGCTGAAGCGGCGGCGGAGGCAGGCCAGGAGATGGCTTTGCTTGAGGGGCTTGGTGAGGCAGCCGGCGAAGCCGAGTTTCTGGGCCAGGGCGAGGCTGCCGTGTTCGCCAATGGGGGCGAGCATGACGGCGCGGAGGCCGTTGAGGGGCGGGTGGGGCGTGGTTCCCGCCAGTCCCAGGGCGAGGCGGCTGTCGAGGATGGCGAGGTCGAAGGGGTGGCCGGCGGCGGCGGCGGCGTCCGCCCGGGCCGCGAAATCTTCCAGGCTGGCGGCGCCGGTGAAGGTGCAGTGCCAGGGGCGGAGGAGGCATTCGAGCATGAGGCGGTTGCCGGGGTTGGGGTCGGCCACCAGGATGCGTTTGCCGGCCAGGCCGGCGGTCCAGGCGGGGGGTGGCGGTTGGGCGGTGGGGGTGTCGAAGGTGGCGGTGAAGGTGAAGGTGGAGCCCCGGCCGAGGTCGCTGGTGACGTGGATCTCGCCGCCCATGAGCTGGACCAGCCGCCGGGAGATGGTGAGGCCGAGGCCGCTGCCGCCGTAGCGGCGGGTGGTGGAGGCGTCGATCTGGGTGAAGGCGGTGAAGAGGGTGGCGAGGCGGTTGGCGGGGATGCCGATGCCGGTGTCGCTGACGGTGAAGCGGAGGATGGTCCGGGGGCCGTCGCGCCTTTCCACGCGGGTGTGGAGGGCGACCTGCCCTTCCGGGGTGAACTTGACGGCGTTGCCGACGAGGTTGGTCAGGATCTGGCGGAGGCGGCCGGAGTCGCCGTGGAGGGTTTCCGGCAGGTCCGGCTCCACCAGGTTGATCAGGGCCAGCCCTTTTTCATGGGCGGCGACCGCCAGCAGGTCGCAGGTCTCCTCCAGGATGGCGCGCGGTTCGAAGGGGCTTTGCTCCAGTTCCAGTTTGCCCGCCTCGATCTTGGAGAAGTCGAGGATGTGGTTGGTCAGGGCGAGGAGGGCTTCGCCACTGTTGCGGATGGTCTCGGCGTATTGCCGTTGGGTGGGGGAGAGGTCGGTGTCGAGGAGGAGGCCGGTCATGCCGATGACGCCGTTCATGGGGGTGCGGATTTCGTGGCTCATGTTGGCGAGGAATTCGCTTTTGGCGCGGCTGGCCTGTTCGGCCTCGGCGAGCCGCCGCTGCTGGCGGAGGTCGGTGTAGAAGGCAAAGAGGTATTCCTGGCCGAGGAAGTCCATGTGGTGGAGGGTGACGCGGACGGGGAGGAGGTGGCCGTCGTGGTGGCGATAGGCGGCTTCGGCGCGGATGAGCTTTTCGGCCTTGGCCTGTTTCCAGAGCCGGGCCCAGTTTTCGGGGGTGAGGTGGGGGTCGATCTCGGCCACGCTCTTGGCGAGGAACGCCTCGCGGGGGTAGCCGAGCAGGTCGCCGGCGGCGTGGTTGGCGTACTGGTAGCGGCCGGCCCGGTCCATCCAGACGGCGCCGTCGGAAATGTGGTCAATGGTGTGCTGGATCCGTTCCAGGTTCAACTGGGCCTGGTGCTGGGCGGTGACGTTTTCGCAGATGGCGGCGATCTGGCCGGGGCGGGGGCTGTAGAGGACGAGTTGCCACCAGAGGTTGGCTTCGGGGAGGAAGGCGAGGTAGGTGCCGCCCTGGCGGTGGCGGGCCAGGCGGCGCAGCTCCTCCTCCCAGGGATGGGGGAGGGCGGGGGAGTGGATTTCGAGGCGGCGCAGGAGGCTGAAGAGCGACTGGCCGCGGCACTCTTCCCGGCTGGCCTGGAGCATTTGCGCGAAGGCGGGGTTGACGTCCAGGTAGCGGAAGTCGGCCGGTTCGTCGGCGGCGTCGGTGACGATCTCGGCCAGGGCGAGGCCGTTGAGCATGCCGTTGAAGAGGTTGCGGAACTGCTCCTCGCTCAGCCGGAGCTGTTCTTCGGTGTGCTTGCGGCGGGTGATGTCGCGGACGACGCCGAGCAGGCGGGGCTGGCCGTCGAGGCTGGCCAGGCGCAGGGTGACTTCGATCCAGAAGGTGTGGCCGCCCTTGGCCCGGGCCAGCCACTCGAACTGTTCCTGGGCGCCGGCGCCGGCGAGGAAGTCGCGGCAGTGCTGGCGGAGGTTGTCGCCGGTGTAGGGTGGCGTGCCGGCGCTGCGGGCCTCGGGGGTGAGGGTGAGGAATTCGGCGCGGCTGTAGCCGTAGAGGGCCAGCAGGGCGGGGTTGGCGTCCACCGGCAGGAAGGTTTGGGGGTCGAGGACGATGATGCCGTCCTTGATGGTGTCAAAGATGGCCTGGTATTTCTCCTCCGTGTGTTGGCGGGCGGCGACGGCGGCGCGGCGGCGGCTGGCCTCGATGGCGAGGGCGGCGAAGTCGGCGAGGGCGCTGGCGAAGGCCTGGTCCTCGACGCTCCAGTTCCGCGGGGCGTCCTGCTCGACGCGGAGCATGCCGGCGAGGGTGCTGCCCACGCGGATCGGGGCGTCCATGGCGGCCTGGATTCCCTGGCGGCCGGCGCCCCCTGGGGGGGATTCCGCCCCGGCGAGGGTGGTGGCGAGGATGTTCCGCTCCGTGTGCAGAAGCTTGAAATAGTCGGGGAATTCCTTGGCGGCGATTGGCGGGGCGGGGGCGGGCGGACCGGTGTCGTGCTCGCGGTACAAGGTCTGGCGGCCGAGGGTCTCGCGGGCGGGGTCGAGCAGCCAGACACTGGCCTGGGTGGATTGGAGGGCGGTGACGGCGGTCTCGGCGACGACCGTGAAGGCCGCCGGCAGGTTGCCGGTGGTGACCGCCGGATGGCGGCTGAGTCCCACCAGGATGCGGTTGTGCATCTGGAGCCGGGCTTCCCGGCGCTGATCCGTCGCCAGCTCGGCCCGCAGCGAAGCCAGCGCCTTTTTCTGAAGCCGGAGCCCGAGGGCGAGGCCAAGGCCGCCGCCGAGCAGCAGGAGGGCGCCGCCGCCAAGGGCGAGGGTGGCGGCGGGCGGGGTGGCCAGATGCCAGCCGCCGGCGTGGCCGCGCCGCCGGAGGGCGTGGTGCCCGGCCAGGGCCAACGCGAGCAGGAGCAGCAGGCCCGCCGCCGGCAGTCCCCAGGTTTTCCGCCGTGCCGTCATGATCGTGAAGAAGGTGGGCTGAAGCTTGCCATTCCGCCATTCCATCGGTTGCGGCCTGGGCGGGGCCGCCGGAAGCAAAAGGGACAGTATATACCGCCGACTTGGCGGGCTTCAAGGCCGCCGCCGAAAAAAAACGCCGGCCCCGGGGCCGCGGCGCAGCGGCGGCGGGATTGGTGTTGCCGGGGGCAGCGGCTACATTATCTTTCCCGTTTTTTCCATTTTGACCCCGTGACCACGGCCGAGCCATGATCAAGACCGCCTCCGAACTGCGCCGCGCCTACATCGAGTTCTTCAAGAGCAAGGGGCACGTGGAGATCAAGAGCGCCCCGCTGGTGCCCGAGAACGACCCCACCTGCCTCTTCACCACCGCCGGCATGCATCCGTTGGTGCCGTTCATCCTTGGGGAGACCCATCCCGCCGGCAAGCGGCTGGCCAACTACCAGAAGTGCCTGCGCACCGGGGACATCGACGAGGTGGGCGACCCGTTCCACCTGACCTTCTTCGAGATGCTCGGCAACTGGTCGTTCGGCGACTATTTCAAGCGGGAGGCCATCGCCTTCAGCTTCGAGTTCCTCACCCGCGTGCTCGGCTTCACCCCGGGGCAGATCAAGGTCACCTGCTTCGCCGGCGACGCCGACGCGCCGCGCGACACCGAGGCGGCCGCGATCTGGATGGAGCTGGGCATCCCCGAGCGGAACGTCTGCTTCCTCGGGAAGAAGGACAACTGGTGGGGGCCCGCCGGCCAGACCGGCCCCTGCGGCCCCGACACCGAGATGTTCCTGCCGCTGGACCGCCCCGACTGCGGCCCGGAGTGCGGCCCGGTCTGCGGCTGCGGCAAGTGGGTCGAGATCTGGAACGACGTGTTCATGCAGTACAACAAGACCGCCGATGGCCGCTACGAGCCGCTGGCCAAGCCGAACGTGGACACCGGCATGGGGGTGGAGCGGGTCACCGCCTTCCTGCAAGGCAAGCGCAGCGCCTACGAGACCGAGCTGTTCGCCGGCATTTTCGCGAAGATCGCGGCGCTGGCCGGCAATCCCGCCGCCAACCATGGGAGCCGCGGCGCCCGGATCGTGGCCGAGCACCTGCGCGCCGCGAGCTTCCTGATCGCCGACGGCGTCAAGCCGGGCAACGTTGACCAAGGGTATGTCCTGCGCCGGCTGATCCGCCGCGCCATCCGTGAGGCGCGGCAGCTCGGGATCGGCCAAAGTTTCACGGCCCAGGTGGCCGACGTGGTGATCGCGGAGTATGGCCCCGTCTATTCCGAAGTCGTTGCCCAGGCCGCGGCCATCCGCGAGGAGCTGGCGCGCGAGGAGGAGCAATTCGGGCGGACCTTGGAGAACGGGATCAAGGAGTTCAACCGGCTGGTCGGGCGGATTCCGGCGCATGTCGTGAACAAGGTCATCAGCGGCAAGAACGCCTTCTTCCTCTACGAGACCTACGGCTTCCCCCTGGAGCTGACCGTGGACATGGCGAAGGAACAGGGGTTCACGGTGGACGCGGAGGGGTTCAAGGCGGCCTACCAGAAGCACCAGGAGCTCTCCCGCGCCGGCGCCGAGCAGAAGTTCAAGGGCGGGCTGGCCGACCATTCGGACAAGGCCGCGTTGCTGCACACCGCCACCCACCTGCTGCACCAGGCGCTGCGCCAGGTGCTCGGCGGGCACGTGGCCCAGGCCGGCTCCAACATCACCGCCGACCGGCTCCGCTTCGACTTCACGCATCCGGAGAAGCTGACGCCGGAGCAGCTTGCCGCGGTGGAACGGATCGTCAACGAGCAGATCCGGCGCGACCTGCCCGTGGTCTGCGAGGAGCTGCCGGTCGCTGCGGCCCGCGAGCGCGGCGCCATTGGCCTGTTCGGCGACAAGTATGGCGAGCGGGTCAAGGTCTACGCCATCGGTGATTTCAGCATGGAGATCTGCGGCGGGCCCCACGCCGAGCGCACCGGCGCCCTTGGCGCCTTCAAGATCCAGAAGGAGGAAAGCTCCAGCCGCGGCGTCCGCCGGATCAAGGCCGTGCTGGAATGAGTTCCGGCCCCCGTCGCCGGTGGGTGCGAAACGGGGCGGGGATGCTAAAGTATGGCTTTTGCCGGGTTTCCGTCCCGGCCCCGGCAATTTTCCGCGGCGCGCCGCCGGGAGACGTTTGGCGCGGAGAGATTGCAGCTACATCTTGGCCCGTTTGGGGCCATTGGGATCAGCCATGAACCAGGAAGCACAAATTCTTGTTGCCGCGCAAGGGGATCTCTGCCAGGTGCAGGTGAGCGGCCGGGCGACCTTCAAGATCGCCCAGCATCTCCGCGACTACGTGCTGCGCCGGCTGAAGGCGGGGCTGCGCCGGCTGATCCTCGACTTCTCCGAATGCACGGCGTTGGACAGCACGTTCATGGGGGTGTTGGCGATGATCGGGCTGGAGGCCCGTGGCCGCTGCGAGGTGGTCTTTGTCAACGTCGGCCCCGCCAACCGCAAGCTGCTGGACGGGCTCGGCGTCTCGCGCCTGTTCAAGTTCGCCGAGGCGCCGGTGGCGGAGGTCAACTGGCAGACCCTGTGCCAGGCGGCCGCCCAAGTCTCCGACATGTCCGCCATTGCCGGCACGGTGCTGGACGCGCACCAGACGCTGATGGCGCTCGAGCCGGAGAACATCCCCAAGTTCCAGAGCGTGGTCGAGATGCTGCGCGCCGAGGTCGCCGCCGCCACGCCGCCGAAAAGCTGAGCGGGGGCGAATTCAAGGTTCAATTTTCACCGCCGAGGCGCGGAGAGCGCAGAGAGTTTCCCCAAATTGCCGATTGCCGAGTTTCCAGTTTCCAGTTTCCAGTTTCGACAGGAGTTTGCCCCATGAGCCGTTTCCTTTCCCTTCCGTTGCTGGCCGCCCTGCTGCTGCTGGCCGCCGGCCGCGCTCCGGCGCAGACCCCGGTTTCCGCTCCGGCCGCCCCGGCCGTTCCGCCGGCCAAGGCCGCGCCAGCCGTAGCCGCCCCCGCGGCTGCGCCCGCCCCAGCTCCGGTGTCCGAGCCGGCCATTCCGGGCAAGGTCGCCTATGTCGACATGGAGCTGCTGTTCCAGGGCTATTACAAGACGGCCCAGTTCGACGCGTCGTTCAAGCGGCAGAAGCAGCTTTACGAGGGGAGCGTCGCCGAAGGGGTCGCCCAGCTTGAGAAGGAGCGCAAGGAGCTGGCGGAACTCAAGGAGAAGGCCATCAACATCGCCCTGAGCGACGAGGCGCGGCTGCAGGCGCGCAACGACGCCCAGGACCTGGAGGGGCGGATCCGCCAGAAGGAGCGGGAGCTGCGCGACTTCTTCCAAAGCAAGGACAAGGAGCTGAACCGGAAATACTTGGAGCTGCGCAACGAGATTGTGCGCGAGATCAGCGAGTTCGTCCGCACCCAGGCGCGGAAGGGGCGCTACGAGGCCTTGTTCGACGTCTCGGGGCTGACCCGCAACTTCATTCCGGCCGTCGTCTACCATGATGACCGCCAGGACATCACGCGGACGTTGCTGGCGGAGCTGAACCGGGGCCGCGAGAAGGAGGCCCGGCCGGTGGAGGAGATCCTCAAGGAGCGCAAGGAGCAGGGGGTCATCCCCCTGCCCGAAGCGCCGGCGGCCAGCCGGTGACGGCTTTCCCCTGACGGTTTGATGGCAGGAGCAGGAGGGCGCGCAACATGCAGCAACGGACGTCGCAGGAATTGGCCGAACGGATTGGCGGCCGGCTCGCCGGGCCGGCGGGGCTGGCCATCACCGGCGTCGCCTCCCTGGACGAGGCGGGGCCCGGCGAGGTCTCCTTCCTCGGCAACGAGAAATACGCGGCGCGGGTGCTGCCGTCGCGGGCGGGGGTGGTGCTGGTGCCGGAGTCGTTCACGCCGCCGCCGCCCGCCGGCCGGGGCTGGATCTTCTGCGCCGACCCGTCCGCCGCCTTCATGAAGGTGGTGGAGCTGTTCGCGCCGCCGCCGCCCGCCTTCGATCCGGGGATCCATCCGCGGGCGGTGGTCCATCCGCTGGCCAAGGTGCCGGCGAGCGCCCATGTTGGCCCCAACGCGGTCATCGAGGCCGGCGCCGTCATCGGCGAACGCACGGTGGTGGGGGCGCTCTGCTACATCGGCCAGGATGCGACGGTCGGGGACGACTGCCTGCTGCACCCGAACGTGACGGTGCGCGAACGCTGCCGGCTCGGCAGCCGGGTCATCGTCCACAGCGGCACGACCATCGGCAGCGACGGCTTTGGCTACGTCCCCAACCTCACCGGCGGCTTGCACGCCAAAATCCCGCAAGTCGGCATTGTCCAGATTGACGACGACGTGGAGATTGGCGCCAACGTGGCGATTGACCGGGCCCGGTTCGGCAAGACCTGGATCCGGCGCGGGGTGAAGATCGACAACCTGGTGCAGATCGCGCACAACGTGGTGGTCGGGGAGCTGTCGTTCGTGGTGGCGCAGGCGGGGATTGCTGGCAGCTCCAAGCTTGGCCGCGGCTGCGTGCTCTGGGCCCAGGCGGGGATTGCCGGCCATGCCGAGATTGGGGACGGGACGCAGATCCTCGCCCAGTCCGGCGTGCCCAAGGATTTGCCGCCGGGGTCGCGCGTGATCGGGTCGCCGGCCGTGCCGGAACGCGAATTCATCCGCGACTTGTTCAACCTCCACCGGATCGACAAGCTGGCCGCCCAGCTCAAGGAATTGAAGGCGCAGCTTGCGGCGCGGCAAAAGGGGGAGGGCGAAAAATAGCGGGGGTGCCCCATGCCGAGGAACTTCCTTTTCCCCTGGTTTGGCGGACTCCGCAACCTGGTGCTGCCGCCCGTCTGCCTCTTCTGCCGCCGGCAGCCGGCGGCGGAGGGCGCGGGGGTCTGCCGGGGCTGCGGCGCGGAGCTGGCCTGGATCGGGATCCCGCGCTGCCCTGGCTGCGGCGGGCCCTTGGACACGGCGTTGGCGCTCTGCGGGGAGTGCCTCCAGGCCGGCGGCCCGCGGCCCTGGCGCCAGGCGGTTTCCGTGTTCCGCTTCCACGGCTTGGCGCGGCAGGGCATCCACCGGTTCAAGTACCGGGATTGCCCGGAGTTCGCGCCATGGTTCGGCCGGCTGATGGCGGAAGCCTGGGGCCAGCATGGCGCCGGGATGCCCGACGTCGTGGCGCCGGTGCCGCTCCACTGGCTCCGCGAATGGCGGCGCGGCTACAACCAGGCGGAACTCCTGGCGCGGGCGGTCGCGGCCGGCCTGGGCTGCCCGCACCAAAAGCTGCTCCGGCGGCAGCATTCGACAAAGCAGCAGGCAAAACTACATTTCTTGGAACGCCAAAAAAACATGGAAGGCGTGTTCCGCCTGAAGCCAGGGGCGGAGGTTCTCCGGAAACGGGTGCTGCTGGTGGATGACGTGATGACCACCGGCGCCACCTTGGCCGCCGCGGCCGGGCCGTTGCTCGCCGCCGGCGCCCGCGAAATCGGCATTCTCACCGCAGCCAGAGGGTAACGACCCAGATGACATTTTTCAAAAAACCCAAATACGCGATTGTCACCCCCCCGACCAAGAAGGAAATCCCCGCCGGCCTCTGGCTCAAGTGCAAGGGGTGCAGCCAAGTCATCTACCGCACCAAGCTGGAGGAAAGCCTCCAGGTCTGCCCCCATTGCGGCTACCATTACCCCATGACCGCCGCGGAACGGATCGCCCTGCTCACCGACCCGGGCAGCTTCCGGGAAACCGACGCCGGCCTGGCCTCCGCCGACCCGCTCCAGTTCGCCGACGGCAAGACCTATCCGGACAAGATCCGCGGCTCCCAGATCAAGACCGGCCTCACGGACGCCGTCGTCACCGGCACCGCCACCCTCGACGCCCGCCCCCTCGCCCTCGGCGTCATGGACTTCCGCTTCCTTGGCGCCAGCATGGGCTCGGTGGTCGGCGAAAAGGTGACGCGCCTCACCGAACTCGCCACCCGCGAGGGGCTGCCCCTGGTGGTCGTCACCGCCTCCGGCGGCGCCCGCATGTATGAAGGGATGCTCAGCCTGATGCAGATGGCCAAGACCTCCGGCGCCTTGGCCCGGCACATGGCCGCCGGCCGGCCCTACATCGTCGTCATGACCCATCCGACCACCGCCGGCGTCATGGCCTCCTTCGCCACCTTGGGCGACATCCACCTCGCCGAGCCGGGCGCCCTCATCGGCTTCGCCGGCCCGCGGGTCATCAAGCAGACGACCCAGAGCGAACTGCCACCCGGCTTCCAGACCGCCGAATTCCTGGTGGAGCGCGGCTTGATCGACCGCATCATCCCCCGCGCCGAACTCCGCCGCGAACTCGCCCTCTTCCTGGGCTACTTCGCCGGCCGCCAAGCCCAGGCCGCCGGCGCCTGAGGGCCGCCCGCCGGCCCCTCCCCAAGCCCCGCCCGGCCGCCGCCCGGCGGGGGGCGGGGCTGCGCCGCCGGCCGCCCGGGCCGGGCCGGCCGCCGCCCGCGAAACGCAACATTTTGATTTTAAACGGGTTGTGTTTGTCAAGCGGTTGCAATCGCTTTCCTTCCACCGGGTTGCCGCCGCCAAACTTTTTTTTGCGCCATGGCCGCAAGGGATTAGGGAAAACCACTACCGGTAGTGTTTGGATTTTGCGAGGCCACAAGATATAGTGGTTCCAGTGCCAATTCCGTGGCTGGATCAACGAAGGAGGCAGGAAAACATGAACGTGGGTCAGGAAACAGTGAGATTCGACGGCTTCCGCAAGCGCAACGGGATGACCGTGCCGTTCCGGCGCGAGAAAATCGAGGCCGCCATCCTCAAGGCCGCCGAGGCCGTGGCCCGCCGCTCCGGCCAGGACGCCAAGCCGGAACTGGCCGTGGTCATTGCCGACCGGGTGCTCGCCCAGCTCGACAATCCGCTCTGCGAGTACTATGTCCAGCCGGACCGGGAGGGGCGGCGCATCCCCAACATCGAAGACCTCCAGGACCTGGTCGAGATCGTCCTCATGGAGGAGGGCGACGCCGAAGCCGCCGCCGCCTACAAGCGCTACCGCAAACAGCGCGACCTCGCCCGCCAGCGCATCCTGGTGCGCGACCCCGAGGCCGGCGGCAAGAAGAGCGTTGACCTCACCGACGCCAGCCTGCTGCTGGTCGAGTCCGCCTCCGCCAACCTCACCCAGCCCTGGGACCGCCAGCGCATCGTCAAGGCCCTGCTCAAGGAGACCGACCTCCTGCCGGAAATGGCCAGCGACATCGCCAAGGCGGTCGAGAACCACGTCATCACCGGCGACCTGAAGACGCTCAACACCACCCTGATCCGCGAAATGGTCAACAACGAGCTGGCCGCCCGCGGCCTGCACGCCCAGCTCCGCGACCTCTCGCTCTACAGCGTCTCCCGCACCTTCGTGGAAAGCCTGATGTTCACCAAGTCCACGGAGAACTCCAACATCGTCAACAACAACCCCGAGGCGGTGAACCTCGGCCTGGCCGAACTCATCCTCAAGCAGTGGGCGCTCGACACCATCTTCTCCCCCGAGGTCAAGCATGCCCACGACACCGGCGCGATCCACCTCCACGACCTCGGCTACCCCCACCGCGTCTACTGCTCCTCCCATTCCATCGAGTACGTGAAGAAGTACGGGCTGCGCAACCTGCTCAACCTCAACACCGAGTCCAAGCCCGCCCGCAGCGCCTCCGTGCTCACCGGCCACCTCAACACCTTCCTCGCCTCGATGCAGGCCAACTACGCCGGCGCCCTTGGCATCGCCTACATCAACATCTTCTACGCCCCCTATCTCGTCGGCATGGACGCGACGCACCTCAAGCAGATCGCCCAGGAGCTGATCTTCAACGGCTCCCAGAACGCCTTCTCCCGCGGCGGCCAGACCCTCTTCCTCGACTTCAACATCCACACCGGCGTCCCCCAATACCTCGCCAAGGTCCCCGCCATCGGCCCCGGCGGCCACTACCTGCTCCGCCGCGCCGACGGCACCCAGGCCGAACTCGTCGAGCAGATCCGCGACGACCAGGACGCCAGCGGCAACCCCCTGATGAACCTCTACCTCCGCGAGGCCGACGGCCGCGAGCGCCTCGTCCTGCGCGAGGTCGCCGACCCCGGCCACGGCATGGTCCCCGACCCGCAGGTCGCGCAGGAACTGGCGGCGCGTGGCGAGAAGATCGTCACCTACGGCGACTACAAGAAGGAGGCCCAGGAGTTCTGCCGCGCCCTGCTCGAGGTCTGGAAGGAGGGCGACCGCAACGGCCGCGTCTTCGAGTTCCCCAAGTGCGACTTCCACGTCAGCGACGAGACCTTCCAGGATCCGGAGCAGCACGGGATCTTCCTTGCCGCCTGCGACCTCGCCAGCAAGAACGGCTCCACCTATTTCATCTTCGACCGCGACGAAGTGACCCTCTCCGCCTGCTGCCGCCTGCGCACCACGATCACCGACAACCACATGCTCCAGCATCCCGAGGCGATGCGCTTCTGCGGCTTCCAGAACGTCACCATCAACCTCCCCCAGTGCGCCTACCGCGCCGCCCGCAATGGCAAGGCCACCCTCGACGGGCTCTGCGCGGAGATCGACCGGATGATGGACGTCGCCGTCGAGGCCCATCTCCAGAAGAAGGCAAAGACCGCCGTCATGATCAGCGGCCCCGGCCGCCCCCTCTACCAGATCGGCCGCCCCGCCTGCGACGGCAAGCCCTACATCGACCTGGAGAAATGCACCTACATCATCGGCCTCATCGGCCTCAACGACGCCCTCCAGTTCATCGCCGGCGAGGAGCTGCATGAGAGCGAGCGGGCGCTGGCGGACGGGCTCAAGGTCATGGCCCACATGTACCTGCGGGTCAAGAAGCTCTCCAAGAAGCACAACCTCAAGTTCTCCCTGGAGGAATCCCCCGCCGAATCCGCCGCCCGCCGCCTCGCCAAGACCGACCTCACCTTCTTCGCGGCGGAGGCCAGCCGCGTCTACAAGGGCGGCAGCCCCGACGTGGCCTACTACACCAACTCGATCCACCTCAGCGCCGCCGCCCCCGTCAACCTGGTCGAGCGCATCCGCAAGCAGAGCATGTTCCACAGCATGATCGAATCCGGCGCCATCATCCACGCCTTCGTCGGCGAGGAGCAGCCATCGGCGGGCTCGATCGCCACCCTGGTCAAGGAAACCCTGTTCCGCACCCAGGCGGCCCAGCTCACGGTCTCCCCCGAGTTCACCTACTGCAACGGCTGCCACCGCACCACCCGCGGCCTGGCCGAGACCTGCCCCCACTGCGGCTCCGACAACGTGGTCGGCGAAACCCGCGTCGTCGGCTACTTCAGCAAGATCCAGAACTGGAACAAGTCCAAGCGCTACGGCGAACTGGTCGCCCGCCACCAAGGCGACTACGCCGTCGCCACGGCCGCCGAGCTGCTCACCCCCGCCGAAGCCGCCGCCGGCAACGCCAACGCCGATCTGGTCACCGCCTGACCCCACCTCAGCCGCTCCGGCCGGGCGGCGGCCACCCCCAACCCCGCCCGGCCCAACTCCGCCCTTCTCCCCCCTTGCCATTTTCAACCGCCATCCCGAACTGCAACCGGAGGCCCGCCACCATGTCCGAAACCGCCAGCAAACCCTTCCGCATCACCGTGTTCGGCAAAGCCGGCTGCGAAAAGTGCAAACAACTCAACCGCCGCCTCGACGAACTCCTCGCCAAGCCCGAATGGGGTGACTTCGAGAAGGCCTACCGCGACGTCGAGACCATTGACGGCCTCGTCGCCTTCAGCCAGATGGAATGCCTCAACCCCAACCGCATCCCCGCCGCCGTCGTCCTCGCCCGCACCGCCGCCGGGGGCTACGAGCCGCTCCCGAACCCCCAGCCCGGCGCCGCCGACGCGGCCCTGAAGAACTCCAAGCTCTACACCCTGCTCGGCATCCAGACCGACTACGCCGGCACCGGCACCATCACCCCCCCGATGCTCACCAGCCTGCTGCGGCAGGCCCGCGCCCTCGCCGCCGGCTGAGCGGGCCGGGAAGAGGATGCCCCCGCGAAGGGCGCGCCTTCACCGCCAATGGGCGCGAAGGTTGTAAACTGCCGGGTTGCCGTTATAGTGCCAAACGCGAAGAAAAGGGCTTGGCGAAGCCGGTCGGCAGCAGGCGCGGTCAACGCGCCTTCCGACTTTCTGGCCCCGGTGGCCCTCGGGCCGGGGCCGGGCAATGAATTCAAGCCGAATTCCGAAATCCCGCGCTCCAATTCGAAAAGTGGCACTCGAAAATCGGAATTTGGGTTCAAGCAGGACGGTGGTGCGACGATGAACAACGAGATGCTGGCGATGCTGGAGTACTTGGAAAGCGAGCGCGGGCTCTCCCGCGAGACGCTGGTGGCGCTCATCGAAGAAGCGATCGTGGCATCCGCCCGCAAGGCCCTGGGCACCGAGCGCGAACTCCACGTCAAGATCAATCCCAAGTCGGGCGACATCGCCGCCTCCACCCGCAAGACCGTCGTGGAGCAGGTGGCCAATGCCGACGAGCAGGTGCCCCTCAAGGACGCCTTGCGCCGCTTCCCCGACGCCAAGCCCGGCGACGAGGTGGAATGGGAGATCCCCCCCTCCCTCCTCGGCCGCATCGTCGCCCAGACCGCCAAGCAGGCCATCATGCAGCGGCTGCGCCAGGCGGAGAAGCTGCAGATCGCCGACGAGTTCCGCGAGAAGATCGGCACCCTGCTCACCGGCATCGTCCGCAAGATCGAGCGGGGCGACGTCTACATCGATTTCCAGCGCACCGAGGGGATCATGCGCCACGGCGACCGCATCCCCGGCGAGGACTATGCCCCCGGCGACCACATCGCCGCCCTGCTGACCGGCGTCAATGCCGACAAGCCCGGCCCCTGCCTCGAGGTCTCCCGCTCCCATCCGGATTTCGTGCGCGCCCTCTTCGAGCGGGAAGTCTCGGAGATCAGCGAGGGGCTCGTCACCATCCGCGCCATTGCCCGCGAGCCCGGCTACCGCACGAAAATGGCGGTGGAGGGGAGCGACCCCCGGGTCGACCCCGTCGGCGCCTGCGTCGGCATCCGCGGCACCCGCGTCAAGAACATCGTCCGCGAACTGGCCGGCGAAAAGATTGACATCATCCCCTGGAACGACAATGTGGCGGCCTTTGTGGGCAACGCCTTGCAGCCGGCCAAGGTCGGTTCCGTCAAGATCGACCAGGAAACGAAGACGGTCGAGGTGACCGTGCCCGAGGACCAGCTTTCCCTGGCCATCGGCAAACGCGGGCAGAACGCCCGCCTGGCAGCCCGGCTCACCGGCTGGCGCATCGACATCAACCGCGTCGAGGCGAAGGCGCCGGAGGAACTCGGCTTCGAAGACAAGGTGCAGCGCGCCACGGAGGCGCTGGCCCGCATCCCCGGCATTGGCGCCGAGACGGCCGCAATCCTGGTCAAGAACGGCTTCCTGACCTTGGAGGGGATCCTGGCGGCGGAGGCGGACGACTTGGCGGCCATTGATGGCATCACCCCCGAGCGCGCCGCCGAATTGCTGGCAATTGCCCGCCAGCAGACCGGCAGTTGACCGTGAGGCGGCGGCGACGGCGGGCGCGGGTGGCAACGCATGGCTGGAGACTTTCACAGGACTATGAGCAAAATACGCGTATACGATTTGGCCCGCGAGCTGGGCTTGACCAACAAGGAACTGATGGACCTCCTGGAGCGGGAGGGCCATGGGGTCAAGAGCCATGCCAGCTCGTTGGCGGACGACCTGGCGGCGCTGGTCCGCGACATGGTCTTTGCCGAACGCAAGGCCAAGGCCGCCCCCGCCCCGGCCGCGCCCGAGGCCCCCGCCGCCGAGGCCGCCGCGGCCGCCAAACCGCCCGCCAAGCCGCCCGCCAAGCCGGCCGCCGAGGCCGCCAAGCAACCGCCGAAGGAGCTGCATTTCAAGGTGCCCGTGACCGTGCGCGAGCTGGCGGAGGCGATCTGCCGCAAGCCCAATGAGCTGATCGGCGAACTGATGATGATGAACGTCTTCGCCACCATCAACAACTTGGTGGAGATCGACGTCATCGAGAAGATCTGCCAACGCCACGGCATCACCTTCATCCGCGAACGCCGCGGCGCCCAGGCCAAGCCCCGCCGCGAATTGGCCGCCGCCGAGGCCGAGGCCGAAGCCGAGGCCGAGAACACCGTCCCCCGCCCCCCGGTCGTCGCCTTCCTGGGCCATGTCGACCATGGCAAGACCTCTCTCCAGGACGCCATCCGCAAGACCAACGTCGCCGGTGGCGAGGCGGGCGGCATCACCCAGTCCATCGGCGCCAGCGTGGTCGAGTGGAACGGCCAGCAGATCACCATGATCGACACCCCGGGACACGAGGCCTTCACCGCCATGCGCGCCCGCGGCGCCAGCGCCACCGACATCGTCATCCTCGTGGTCGCCGCCGACGACGGCCTCATGCCCCAGACGATCGAGGCGATCCAGCATGCCCAGGCCGCCAAGGTCCCCATGCTTGTCGCCATGAACAAGATGGACCTGCCTGGCGCCAACCCCGACCACGTCAAGCTCGGCATGCAGCAGCAGGGCGTCACCTGCGAGGAGTGGGGCGGCGACGTCGGCATCGTCCCCGTTTCCGCCATCACCCGCCAAGGGATCGAGGATCTCCTGGAGCGCATCCTGCTTGAGGCGGAAATGCTGGAACTCAAGGGCAATCCGGACATCCCCGCCAAGGGGCTGGTCATCGAGGCCCAGCTCGAAACCGGCATGGGGCCGACCGCCAACCTGCTCGTGCGCAACGGCACCCTCCATGTCGGCGACGTCATCGTCTGCGGCAAGTGCTTCGGCCGCATCAAGGCCATGATCGACTACCACGGCAAGCGTGTCAAGCAGGCCGGCCCCAGCACCCCCGTCAAGGTCATGGGGCTTTCCGGCGTCCCCGATGCCGGCGACCTGATCGAAGTCTACGCCGACGAGAAGGAGGCCCGCGCCATCGCCGAACAGCGGATCGCGGAGGCGCGCCAGACCCTCAACGTCAGCCGCGCCGCCACCACCGTCGAAGAGCTGTTCTCCAAAATGCAGGAGACCACCCGGACCGAACTCAAGGTCATCCTCAAGACCGACGTCCGCGGCTCCCTCGAGGCCATCCAGGGCAGCTTCGCCAAGATCAAGTCCGCGAAGATCACCCTCAACCTCATTGCCGGCAACGTCGGCGAGATCACCGAGAACGACGTCCTCCTCGCCTCCACCTCCAAGGCCACGATCCTCGGCTTCAATGTCCGCGCCATGCCCGGCGTCCAGGCCCTCGCCCGCCGCGAGAAGGTCGAAATCCGCCTCTACGGCATCATCTACGAGATGCTCGACGACGTCGAGGCCATCCTCCTCGGCCGGCTCGCCCCGGAAAGCCGCGAAACCCGCGTCGGCAAGGCCGAGATCATCCAGGTCATCGTCCTCTCCAAGGGCGCCGGCAAGATCTGCGGCTGCCGCGTCAGCGAAGGCGCCGTCCGCGTCGGCGCCAACGCCATCGTCACCCGCGGCCAGGACGTCATCTACAAGGGCCGCATCGCCTCCCTCCGCCGCTTCAAGGAGGACGCCAAGGAGGTCAAGAGCGGCCTGGAATGCGGCATCCGCCTCGACAATTTCGAGGACTTCGAGGTGGGCGACGCCATCGAGGTCTTCACCGTCGAGAAGGTCGCGGCCACCCTCTGACCCCCCCGGCAGGGCCCCAACTCAAGGAGACGGGCATGAAGGTCGATCGCATGCTGCGCGTCAACGCCATGCTCCAGCAGCTCCTCGGCGAGTTCCTGGAGCGTGACCTCCGCGGCTTCCTCCCCGCCCTGACCACCGTCACCGCCGTCAAGACTTCGCCCGACCTCAAGGAGGCCCATGTCTACGTCAGCGTCATGGGCACCCCCGAACAGAAGCAGCGCGCCCTGGCCGTGCTCGCCGACCAGCGCAAGCACCTCCAAAGCGGCATCGCCCACTCCATCAAGATCAAGTACACCCCGATCCTCCATTTCCACCTCGACGAATCGGGGGAACGCGGCGACCGCGTCTTCTCCATCCTCCACGAGCTGAACCTCGACACGGCGCCCGCCGAATCCGCCCCGCCCGAACCTGGGCCCGGGCCGGAACCGGAACCGGAACGCCCCGGCCAAGCCTGACCTGAGCGAGTACTCGGAAGCTGGCCTTCGACCGGGCTTTGTGCCCGCCGAGCCGTCGTGGTGAACCAGCCCGGCTGAGCCTTCCCCGGGCGCGTCACAAAAAAATTCGCACCCCTGACACATTTTGTCCGGGGGACGGGTCTATAATGGCGTGGTGAAGGAAGATGGCCCGGAAAGGGGACTCGTGCCGGGCCGCGAGGGAACATGATTCACGCGACTGGAGGTGACGCCATGAATCCTGTGCTCGGGGACACCCGCCGCCTGCTCTACTATCCCGGCGCCGGCAGCGACTGGAGCCCGCTGCGCCATTTCGCCGCCTGCTGCGAAACCTTCCTCTTTGCGGACTCCGCAATGGAGCGCCCCCGCCTGCTGCCCCGCCTCGCCGCCGCCCTGGCCGGCACCGACCTGGCGGTGGCCAGCCACGAACCGGCCGCGGAGACCCTGTTGCGCGAACTGCGGGGCGCCCCGGCGGAACCGCCACCGGCAGCGAACCCCGCCGGCAACAACGGCGATGCCCCCCAGCTCCAGGGGCAGGGGGCGGAGTGGGGCGAATGCCTCCGCCTCCGCCACCGCACTGCCGCCGGCGACCGGGCCATCACCCTCTGGTATTTCAAGGCCGACGGCGTCTGGCTCTATGACCGGCTCTTCCGCCAGACCGCCACCGCCCCCCGCTATCTCTGCCTGCGTGCCGCCGGCTGCCAGCGGCGGCCGCCGGCGGCCGGACAGCGGCCGGACGGCCAGGCCTTGTGGGCCGCCCTGGCCCACGCCATCTCCGCCCCCCAGCCCGCCTTGGAACCCGCCCCGCCGCTGCCGGAATTCATCCTCGCCGGCGGCCCCCACCACGGCGGCTGCGGACTCCGCAACTGCCAGGCGGCGTTCGGCGAACTCTACGCCCCCTGGCTCCGCCTCGACCTCGGCCGCCAAACCGCCCCCGGCGCCAACCCGGGCGACCGCCGGTTCACCATCTTCCGCCTCGCCACCTTGCCGCCGCTGGCCGCCGGGCCGTGGACAGTCCAAGGCCAGGGCCGCACCCTCCTGATCCAGCCAACCCCCTTGACCCGCGCCGACCTCCAGCCCGGCGGCGAGGAACTGCTCCTCCTCACCCCCCACGAACTCCACCGGCTCTGGCAGACCCGCCAGGGCCAGCCCCGCCCCTTCCATCGCCGCCCCCTGGGGCTGCCAGGGCTGGCCTTGGCGGAATTCTGGCTCCGCCCCGACGCCGATCCCGACTCCCGCCCCGATGGCATCCTCATCCCCGCCGCCGCGTCGCTGGCCGGGCTGGCCGAGCTGGCGGAGTTCGCCCGCGACCTCGGCTGCCGCCGCCTCCGCGCCCTGGCCACCATGCCGCTGGACGAGGGCGGCCACCTCGCCGCCTGGCTCCAGGCGCCCGCCGATCCTGCCGCCGCCCCAGTCGAACTTTGCCTCCACACCCGCGACGCCGCCGCCGCTTTCCTCCTCCGGGAATCCCTGGCCGCCAGCTCCGCTTTTCAGGGAAGGATTTTTCACTCCCCCGCCGCCGCATGGACGGCCAGCAGGCTGGCGGCCGCGGCGCGGACAGCCTCGCGGGCCGCGGCCGGTTCCAGCACGGTGACGGCACCCGTGAAGGAGAGCGCCCATTGCAGGAACAGCGGCTCGGGCACGGCCGGATAGGTGACCTCCAGCGCCCCGTCCGCCAGCGGCCGCACCGCCTGGCCGGGGAACCAGGTCCGCTCCTGGAAATAGCGGGCCCGGGACGCCGCGACCCGGACACGGATGCCTTGGTGGAAGCCGTAGTTGAAGACCCGCCCCCGCTTCACCTCCTCGACTACGGCCGCGGAACGCTCGAAGCGCCGATCCAGCAGCGTGGCGGCGCCGATCCGGTGCAGGGCGAAGGAGCGCATCCCCTGGCGCAGGTGGCAGTAGGCCCGGGCGTACCAGGCACCGGCGGCGAGGAAGAGCGCATGGATGTCCAGCTCCCGCTCGCAGACCTGATCGTCGGAGCCGCGGCTGTAGGTCACCCGCAGCGTCCGCCCCTCCTTCCAGCCTTGCAGGATCGTGGCGGCGAGGGGCGGGTCGAGCGGCACGGTGGCCCCGGTGGCGACCACGACCGATTCGAGGATCCCCAAGTTGATCCCGCCGGGCTCGCCGGCGGCAAGCTGGATGCTTTGCACCTCGTCCAGCTCCTGCTGCACCGGGGCGGGCAGGAACGGTTCGCTGACGCGGTTGCAGAACAGGGCGGTGAACAGCTCCCCCCGCGACAGGCTCAGCGAGGGCAGGGTCCAGTCGGGGTCGGCCAGGTAGTAGCCCTTGTGCGTCGGGCAGTACGCCAGCGGCGCCTGCATCTGGTTGCGCAGGAACATGATGTCGCGCTGGACGGTCTTCGCGCCGGCGGCCAGCGGCTGGTTCTCCGCGAGATCCAGCTCGGCCAGGCGCTTGGCGAACCGTTCCGCATTGGGATAACGTTTTCGCTTCATCTCCTCGACGAAGTGGACGATCCGCATCATCTGCTTGTTGCGCATGGTCTTGTTCCCGGGTGATGGTGGGCGGCGGCTTTCACTTGGCAATGTAGCGGTCCCCCACCAGCCATCAACCCCGCCCCACCCGCCCGGGCGCGCCACCCGCCCCTGTCCGCCCCGTCCGTGTTCGTCCGTGTCCGTCTGTGTCCGTCCCTGTTTGTCCGTGTCCACCGCGCCTCCTCCTTTCCCCCCCGTTTTTCTTCGCCCGCCGGCTTGACGGCGGCGGTTAAGCGACTATTTTAATTGCATGATTAAACCGGGCGGCCAAGACCCGCCCACCACCCGGCCCCGCCCCACCCCCCCACACACACACATGGCCCGCCACGATTCAGCCCAGCGCCAGCGCATCCTCGAAGCCGCCGTCGGCGTCTTTGCCGACCACGGCCTCAAGGGCGCCACCACCCGCCTCGTCGGCCAGGCCGCCGGCGTCAACAGCGCCTTGATCTACTACTATTTCGAGGACAAGGAGACGCTGTTCACCGAAGTCATCCGCCTGGTCCTGCGCGATTTCCTCGAGCATTTGGGCCAGGGGCGCCGGCCGTTCTCCGACGCCCGCGACCGCCTCGGCTATCTCGTGGACGGCATCTTTTCCTACTACTCCAGCCAGCCCCAACGGCTGCGCCTGATGCCCGTGATCCTCAGCCTGCCCCCCGACCGCTTTGGCCGGACGGTCAGCGAACTGCTCCGGGAAACGCCGCTGCCGGCGCCCCTGGCCATTTTGGCGGAAGGCATGGCCGCCGGCGAACTCCGTGCGCTGCCGCCGCTGCCGGCCTGGTGGGACATCCTCGGGCTCTGCCTCTTCAACCTGCACCTCAACAAGATCGCCCCGCACCTGCAACTCCCGGCCCCGGTGCGGGTGCCCTCCGCCACCGCCCGCCGCGACGCGATCCTCGATTTGCTCATGGCCGGCCTGGCCGGCCGCGGCCACCGCCAAGCCGCCAAGGCCTCCGCCAAGCCAGCAGCCCAGGCCGGACTTCCCTGAACCGTAAAGGAATGGAGAATCGCCCATGAACTTCCGCCGCCCCAGCAATCTTCTCCTGCCGGTCGTCGCCGCCGGCCTGCTGCTCGCCGCCGGCTGCGCGCCCCAGGGCGTGAAGCCGGACGGCTCCGGCACCATCGAATGCACCCAGGTGCAGGTCTCCGCCCAGGTCGCCGGCCGCATCCTCACCCTGCCGCCGCGGGAGGGGATGACGGTGCAGAAAGGGGGGCTGGCCGCCCGCCTCGACGCCGCGGACTACGAACTGAGGCGCGACGAACTCCGCGCCGCCGTCGCGCAGGCCCAGGCCCAGCTCGACCTGGCCCTGGCCGGCGCCCGCGACGAGGACATCCGCCGCGCCCGCGCCCTCCTCGCCGAAGCCCAGGCCGCCGCCAAGGCCGCCCAGACCGACCTCGCCCGGATGCAGCGGCTGTTCGCGACGCGGACGGCCACCCAGAAGCAGCTCGACGACGCCCAGGCCCTCGCCGACCGCACCGCCGCCGCCACGGACGCCGCCGGCCAGGCCCTGGCCCGGCTGGTGCGCGGCAACCGCCAGGAGGAAATCCGCATGGCCCAGGCCCAGCTCGACCAGGCCAAGGCGCGCCGGGCCCAGATGGAAAAGGCGGTGGCGGACTGCACCGTCGCCATTCCGGCCACCGGCTTCGTCACCACCCGCAACCGCGAGGAGGGGGAATATGTGACGCCGGGGGCGCCGCTGCTCACCCTGTCGCTGCTCGACGAAGTCTGGCTTTCGGTCTACATCCCGGAAACCCGCCTGGGCAAGGTCAAGCTCGGCCAGCCGGCCTGGATCCGGATTGACGGCGACGCCACGCCCTACCGCGGCACGGTGACCTTTGTCGCGGCGGAGGCGGAGTTCACCCCGCGCAACGTCCAGACCCCCGAAGAACGCGCCAAGCTCGTCTACCGGGTCAAGATCACCCTGCCCAACCCGGAGGGCGTCTTCAAGCCCGGCATGCCCGCCGACGGCTATCTGGAAGAACCGCCGGCCCTGGCCATCCCGTAGACTGCCGCCCCGTCCGTGTTCGTCCCTGTTCGTCCGTGTGTGTCCGTGTGCCAACCGCCACCATGACCCAGCCCAATCCCCAACCCGCCATCGCCATTGAGACCCGCGGGCTCGGCCGCGGCTTCGCCGGCGCCCGTGCCGTGGACGGCCTGGACCTGGAAGTCCGCCGCGGCGAAATGTTCGCCCTCGTCGGCCCCGATGGTGCCGGCAAGAGCACCGCCATCCGCCTGCTCTGCGGCATCCTCCACCCCGACGCCGGCAGCGGCCAGGTCCTCGGCTTTGACCTCCACCGCCAGCCGGAAGCCATCAAGCGCCGCATCGGCTACCTCTCCCAGAACTTCACCCTCTACGGCGACCTGAGCGTGGACGAAAACCTCGAGTTCTTCGCCGACATCCACGGCGTCCGCGGCTTCCGCCAACGCCGCGACGAGCTGCTCGCCTTCACCCGCCTGACCCCCTTCCGCCGCCGCCTCGCCCAGGCGCTCTCCGGCGGCATGAAGAAGAAGCTCGCCCTCGCCTGCACCCTCATCCACACCCCGGAACTGATCTTCCTCGACGAGCCCTCCACCGGCGTCGATCCCGTCTCCCGCGGCGAATTCTGGAACATCCTCAGCAGCATCCTCGAACAAGGGGTGACCATTTTCATGACCACTCCCTACCTGGACGAGGCGGAACGCTGCCACCGCATCAGCCTCATGCACCATGGCCGGCTGGTGATGACCGGGACGCCGGAGGAGGTGAAGGCGCGGATGCCCGGCGCCGTCTGGACGATCCGCTGCCCGCGCCCCGAGGCCGCCTGCCAGGCGTTGCGCCAGGAGTGGCCGGCGGCGCGGCTGGTGCTCACCGGCGGCGGCCTCCGCTTCTGGTCGGACCAGGGGGCGGCGGAACTCCGGCGGATTGTTGCGCGCCTCGATGCCGCCGGCCTCGGCCCCGCCGCGGCGGAGCCGGCCGAACCGTCGCTCGAAGACGCCTTCATCGCCCTGCTCGGCGCCGACGCTGGCGCCGGGCCGGCGCCAGCCACCACTTCTCACCATCACGGAGCGCCATCATGACCTGCGCGATCCCTTTCCGTCCGGTATGCATCATTCCGCGGCAGGGCCGGTTTTGCCGACCGCTGGCCGGCTTCCTCGCCGCCATTGCCGCCGCCGCCGGGCTCCTCGCCAGCGCCGCCGTCGCCGGCGCCGCCGCGGAGTCCGCAACGCCGCCGCCGGTAATCGTTGCGCCGGATGTGATTGTGGCGCAAACCCTGGCCTACAGCCGGCAGCTCCAGGCCGCCGACCAGGACACCGCCGCCGCCACCGCCCGCCGCGACCAGGCCCGCGCCGCCGGCCTGCCCGCGCTGGATTTCCAGGCCCAGGCCGGGCATTATGAGGGGCTTCAGGACATGGCGTTCGGTCCCGGCCCGGCCACGCCCGCAATTGACGACCGCGCCGGCGCGGCCGTCACCCTGGCCCAGCCCCTCTACACCGGCGGCCGGATCCGGAGCCAGAAAGAGGCGGCGGGACTGGGCTTGGCCGCGGCGCGCGAATTCCGCCGCGCGGCGGCGGCGGACCTGCGGTTGCAGGCGCTCACCGCCTACTGGAACTGGTCCAAGGCGTTCCACTCCGTGAACGCCTTCACCGCCGCGGTGGCCCGGATGGAGGCGCACTTCGCCGACATGCGGAACCGCTTTGCCGCCGGCACCGCCACCGACAACGACCTGCTTTCCGCCGAGGTGCAGGCGAGCCGGACGCAGCTCCAGCTCGAAGAGGCGAAGCGCCGCGTCGCCCTGGCCCGTGCCCGCATCGCCTTCCTGACCGGCCAGGAACTGGCGGAGTCCGCGATCCCCATTGCCGCCGAAGTGGATGCAGCCGCCGCGGCGGACGGGGAGGAGGGCGCCGCCCGCGCCGACCTGGAAGCACGCCGGCTGGAGGCGGCGGCCGCCGCCAAGCAGGTGGCGGCGCAGAAGGCGGAGCTGTGGCCGCAGCTCAGTTTCGTGGCCCGCTACGAACAGGCCCGCCCCAACCTGCTCAACGTCCCGCCGGAGGACCGCTGGGACGACAATGCCTATGTCGGCCTGGCCGTGACCTGGAACATCTGGGACTGGGGGCTGCGCAAGGCAAAGGTCCGCGAGGCGGCGGCGCGGGCGGAACAGGCCCGGCTGCGCGTCGAGCAGGAAACCGACCAGGTCCGCCTCGAAATCCGCGAGGCGCGGATCAACCTCCAGGATGCCGCGGCGCGCCTCCGGGTCGCCGAACGCAGCCAAGCCAGCGCCAAGCGCAACCTCCAGGCGGCCAATGACCTCTGGGAGAACGGCCTGACCCGCCACGCGGAACTGCTCGACGCCCATGCCCAGCTCACCGACGCCGGCTTCGAGGTCATCGCCGCCCGGGCCGACTGGCGGCTGGCCCGCGCCGCCCTCGACCACGCCCGCGGCCGGCTGGATGGCGAGGCGGAGGGGAAGCCGCGGCCATGAAGGGGATTTTCAATTGCCGATTTTCAATTGCCGAATTGGGCCGCGGGGGGGCGACGGCCTTGGCAAAGCCGCCTCTGGCAAACGTTGCCGCCGCCGCGGACACGCCGGTGGCGGCCGAGGGGCTGACCAAGCGGTTCGGCCACTTCACGGCGGTGGCCGGGGTCAGCTTCAGCGTCCGCCGCGGCGAGATTTTCGGCTTCCTCGGCCCCAACGGCGCCGGCAAGTCCACCACCATCCGCATGCTCTGCGGCCTGCTCGCCTCCACGGCGGGGCGGGCGACGGTCGGCGGCTTCGACATCAACCGCGAGCCGGAAAAGGTGCGGCAGAACCTCGGCTACATGTCGCAGAAATTCAACCTCTACCGGGACTTGACGGTGCGGGAGAACCTGGCGTTCTTCGGCGGCGTCTACGGCCTCGCCGGCGAACGCCTGCGCCGGCGGCTCGGCGCGGTGGCGGCGCTGACTGGCCTGGAGGGGCTGGAAACACACCTCACCGGCACCCTCTCCGGCGCGCACCAGCAGCGGCTGGCGCTGGCGGCGGCCATCCTCCACGAGCCGCCAATCCTCTTCCTCGACGAACCGACCAGCGGCATTGACCCGATCTCGCGCCGGCAGTTCTGGGCCCTGATCCAGCAGCTTGCGGGCGAAGGCGTCACCGTCCTCGTCACCACTCATTTCATGGACGAGGCGGAGTTCTGCGGCCGCATCGGCTTCATCAATGCCGGCCGGCTGATCGCGCTGGACACGCCGGCGGCGCTCAAGCGCGATGCCGTCCGCGATGAGCTGTTCGAGCTGGCCGTGCCCACCTTCCGCGGCGTGCGCGAGGCGCTCGCCGGCATCGCGGGGCTGGTCGCCAGCGCCTTCTTCGGCGCCCGCCTCCACCTCTACTGCCGCCCCGGCGCCTGCACCGCGGCGGGGCTGGAAACGCGCCTGCGCGGCGGCGGCATTGCCGGCGCGGTGGTGACCGCCATCCGGCCAGGCCTGGAAGACGCCTTCATCCGCCTGGCCGCCGCCGAAACTCCGCCGCCGCCGCCATGATGGCATTCCGAAAAACGCGTCCACGAATTCCACCACCGGCCACGGATTATAAATGTCATGCACAACATTCTCAAACCAAATATGATAATGAATGTTTTCGCCCTGTAATGAATCCGTGCCCATTCGTGAAATTCGTGGACAAAAACGCCCCGGTTGGGGATTGGGATTGACGAGGCCCGCATGTTCCGCCGCTTTTATGCCATCTTCAAGAAGGAGTTCCGCCAGATCGCCCGGGATCCGCTGACCCTCGGCCAGCTCCTGCTCGTCCCGGCCATGTTGCTGGCGCTCTACGGCTATGCGCTCTCGTTCGACGTCAAGCACATCGCCATCGGCGTCCTGGACGAAGACCGGACGCCGGCCAGCCGGCAGCTCCTCGACAGCCTCTTCCAGAACCCCTATTTCGACCGCCGCGCCGAACTGGCCCGCCGCGCCGAGGCGGAGGAACTGCTCGCCCACGGCCAGGTCCGCGCCGTCCTGGCCATCCCCCGGGGCTATGCGCAACGGCTGGCGCGCGGCGAAACCGTCCACCTCCAGGCGCTGGTTGACGCCGCCGACGCCAACACCGCCACCACGGCGATCGGCTACCTGGAAATGATGGCGGACCGCACCACGCAGCAACTTCGCGCCGCGGCCCTGCGGCAGGCCGGCCTGCCGCCAGCCCTGCCGGTGGTCCAGCCCGAGCCGCGGCTGTGGTTCAACCCCGAACTCAGCAGCGCCAAGTTCCTGGTGCCCGGGCTGGTCGCCATGCTGCTGATGCTGGCGGCGGTCGTGGCCACCGCGCTGTCCATCGTCCGCGAAAAGGAGCGGGAGACGATGGAGCAGCTCATGGTCTCGCCGGTGCGCCCCGTCGAGCTGGTCCTCGGCAAGACGCTCCCCTATGTGGTGGTCTGCCTGGCGACCATGGGGATGATCCTGCTCCTCGGCCGGCTGCTCTTCGGCGTCGCGGTGCAGGGCTCCTGGCTGCTCCTCGCCCTGGCGACGCTGCTCTTCCTCTACGCCGCGCTGAGCATGGGGGTGCTGATTTCTTCCGTGACCCGCTCCCAGCACATGGCCTTCCAGATCGCCATCCTCACCACCCTGCTGCCGGCGCTCATCCTCTCCGGCCTGATCTTCCCCATCGCCAACATGCCCCGCGCCATCCAATGGCTCAGCCTGGCCGTGGTCCCGCGCCATTTCACCGCCGCCCTGCGCGCCATCATCCTCAAGGCCGCGCCGTTCTCCGCACTCTGGCCCGACCTGCTCGCCATGCTCCTGCTCGGCCTCCTCTTTTCGGCCGCGGCCGTGGCCCTGACCCGGAAGGAAACATGAACCGCATCCGCTGCATCCTCCGCAAGGAGATCATCCAGATCCGCCGTGACCGGCGGCTGCTCCAGATCCTGATCGTCGCGCCGCTGGCCCAGCTCCTGGTCATGGGCTTTGCCGCGACCACCGACGTGCGCGAAGTCACCCTCGGGGTGCGCGACGCCGACCACAGCTTCCACAGCCGCGAATTCATCCGCACCCTCGCCGCCCCCGGCTATTTCCAGGCCACCGTCCTGGCCGGGCCGGAAGCCGCCGACGGCGAACGGCTGGTGGCCGGCAGCTCCGGCCTGGTCGTGGCCATTCCCGCCGGCTTCGGCCGCGACCTCGAGGCCGGCCGCCCCGCCACCGTCCAGGCGCTGGTGGACGGCGCCGACAGCAACTTCGCGGTGCATGGCCTGAACTTCCTCCAGCGCGCCTGCCGCCTTTATTCACTTGGCCTGGTGAATGTTACGACCTCTGGCCTGGAGCGGCGCACCGGCCTGCGCCTCCCGGCGGTGGCCGTGGAAGCGCGCGCCTGGTACAACCCCGACCTGACCTCGACCTGGTACATGGTGCCTTCGATCATGGGCGTGCTGCTGCTGGTCACCACCATGATTGTCAGCAGCATGGCCCTGGTCAAGGAGCGGGAGGAGGGGACCATGGAGCAGATCATCGTCACCCCCCTGCGTTCCGGGGAATTGATCGCGGGGAAGCTGCTGCCCTTCGCCGCCATCGGCTTCGTGGAGGTCACCCTGGCGCTGCTCGTCATCCACTTCGTCTTCCACGTCCCGCTCCGGGGCAGCCTGCCGCTGCTCTACCTCTTTTCCGGGCTGTTCCTGCTGACCACCCTCGGCCTGGGGCTGCTGATCTCGACCCTGGTGCGCACCCAGCAGCAGGCGATGCTCTTCGCCGTCTTCTTCGTCATGCTGCCCTTCACCCTGCTTTCCGGCTTCATCTTCCCGGTGGCGAACATGCCGGCCGCCATCCGCGTCGTGGCGGAACTGATCCCCCTGAACCACTACCTGGTGGCGGTGCGCGGCATCTTCCTCAAGGGCTCTGGCTGGCACGAGCTCTGGCCGCAGGCCGCGGCCCTCGCCGCCAGCGGCGCCGCCATCCTCGCCCTGGCCATCGCCGGCTTCCACAAGCGGCTGGACTGACTGGTTTCACGGGCGTCCCCTGGGCTGCCGGATCGGGATCGGTCCCCAAGATCCCCAACCCGAGCCGCCCACCCCCCAAAAAACAGCCGCACGCTGAAGCGTGAACTCCAACCCGAGCCGCCCCCGCTGGAGTTCACACTTCAGCGAAGCCACCGGCACGGCGGCCTGAAACCATAGGGAGAGACTTGATTTATTGCCCTGGCGTGCTTGGCTATAGGCGTGACACCCGCCGCCGGCATCTTGTGCTCGTC
>JBAZOO010000037.1:0-33468 GCA_041648735.1 Lentisphaeria bacterium | reverse complement strand
ATCATCAGTCTTGTTTTCATCGTTTTGCCTTTCTGTTGTGAAACCTGAACCCGAATCCCGTAGTCATCGTGCGCAATTTAACTGATAGGAATTTTGCTTTCAGGGGGCGGATCGGACGGGGGGAATACGGGGGGTGAGAGGGTGAAACTGACCCCGAAATCGGCGATTCCACCGGCGTGGCGGCGACGCCGGAGAGGGTTCCGGCGGGGGAATGGGTCGGCGTGGGGCTTTGGGTGAGGTTTGGCATCTTCCCGGCCGGTTTTCGGGCGTACGGTTGCGGTTCCCACAGGTGGCGCTACATGGGGGAATTTTATCATGCCGGAATCGGGGCGTCAAGCCCGTGACCTGAAATTATTCACCACAGAGGTCTCAGAGGGCACGGAGGACGCCGCAGAGTAGTGCTTGCGGGCAGCGGTTCCTCCTTGGGCGCGGGCGGCGCGGCGCGGGGCTGGGGGTCGCGCCAGAGGCCGGTGTGGCGCAGGATCTTCTCGATGGCGGCGGCCTGGGCCTGCGTCTCCGGCGCCGTCACGGAAAAGCGGCTGGCGCGGGAAAACTTCCCGCGGCAAGCCCTGGACCGCCAGGCCTGACCGCCTGCCGTATCCGCACGAATGTCTTTGTCCCGCGGGGGCGCTATCCTGATCAATTCATGGGAAGCTCCGCTTCATCCGGACTTCGTGCCCTTCGTGGCTTCGTGTGAATCATTCAGGCGATCGGGATCAGGGGGGGGGGACGACGCATCGCCTTCGACCCGCGGCGCGACGAGAATCCCCATGGGCGTCAATTGATACTCGTAGGCCCATTTGTCGCCGACCGTCCGCCAGGCCCAGGGATCGGAGCGCGGGGCTTCCCAGGTGTTGTGCAGCGGCCCGAAGGCGTTCACGCGATTGCCGTAGGCGGTGATGTCGAGCCGGTGTTCGCCCGGGGCGAGGCGGCCAAGCTCGGCGCGGAACGGGGCGAAGGCGACCTTGGCGCAGTCCCGTCCAGCGAGCGCCAGGGAGAGCAACGGCGCCTTGAATCCGGGAAAGGAGACCGCCACGGCTTCTTCGCGGGAAACGCGGAGCGCGGCGCGATAGGTGACATTGCCGGCGTAGAAGGGAAGCCCCTGCCGCGTCCAGTCGCCCCACGCCAGCTCGCGCACCGGAGCGATGATCCGCGCGTGGCGGCCACGGACTTCGACCCCGAAATCGCCCAGCAGATAGCACCACTCGCCGTTCGTTTTCCGCGTGAACCCAATGCGCAGGATGAGGTTGTGGGTTCCGGCGGAGAGGGGCGGAAGCGGCAGGGTCTTGATGGCCTCGTCCACGAACCAGCCTTTTGCGCGCTCTCCGCCGCCGGGCACGCGCTGGCCGTCGAGGACGATTTCCACCCTGTCCGGTTCTTCCAGCGCGAGCATTGGCGCCGCCACCGCGACGGCGCACTGGACGGCGAATTTCAATTCCAACTGCCCAACCACGGGCGTCGGCGCGGCATCCGTCCACGGCTGGGCGATGGCGCCGCCTTTCGGCGGCAGGCCCAATTGGTTGCGGACGAGGTTCTCGATGCGCAGCAATTCTTCCATCCCGCGCCATTCACCGGCATTGATGCGATAAAGCGCCTGGTCCAGAAGCAAGACATTCGGTTCCGAGAGCGTGACCGGCACGGGGTCTTCGAGCCGCGCCACTTCTTTCCAGCGCCGCGCCGGGGCGGGTGGTGGCGCCGGGACGGCGGGCGCCGCTTCCGCCGGGCTGAGTTCGAGGAGCAGGCTGCCGTGCGGGGGGAAATCCCAGTCGAGCCCCGTGTCCGCGCCATTGTCGGCCGTCGCGAGCGGTTCCCGGCGGCCGGTGAGCGTGTCGAGGTGGACGGCGCTCCAGCGGCCACCGAAGCGGATGGCGGCGCGCTCGAAGCCCTGTTTGCGGTTGGTGTTGCAAAAGAAAACGTAACGCCGGACGCCGTCGGCGCGGATTTGGTGGAGCAGGGCATCGGGGCGGCGGCCGTCGGGCAGGCGCACCTCGACTTCGCGGCGGCTCTCGACGGCTTCGAGGACGCGGCGGCGGGTGAACGGGATCGTCCGGCACCGCGCGGCGAGCGCTTGCGCCCGCGCGCTCGGAGCCGCGTCCACGAGCGTGGGGATTTCGCCGGCAAAAATCACGTCGCCGCCGGCCGCGGCGAACGTCTCCAGTTGCGCCAGGGTGGTGGAACGGATGGTCCGCAGGCCGGGCACGAGAATGGACTGGTAGGCCATTTCGCCGACGTGGAGACGCTGGCCTTGGACGCGCGGCGTTTGCGAGGGGAGCAGTGATTCGCAGATGAAATCGAAGTCCAGGAGGCCGAAAAGCAGCCAGTCGGTGAGGTCCTTGAAATACGTTTCGCGCTCTTCGCGCTCCGTCTGGGTCTGGTCGGCCGGCCCGAAGCAGAGCCAGCAGGACTCGATCGGGTGAATGACGCCGACGTGGACCAGCGGGCGGCCCCGGGTGAGGGCGGCGTTCACGCGGGCGAAGTGGTCCTCGATGAGCGGATACTCCCGATGCCAGGGCGATTGGTAGCTGATGCTGGCGGGATAATCGCGCTTGGATTCGCCGGCCATCGAGACCAGCGCCAGATGCGGCACGCGCACCGTCACCCCCAGCGCGGCCTGCCAGTCGCCCTGCGCCTTGTGGCCGATGAAATCGAATTCCCAATTGGTGATGCCGTAGAGCTCGCTGAGCACGCCGGGGCGCCCGTATTGGCGCGCGGCGCTTTGCGCCTGCTTGGCCGTGTTGTATTCATGCCAGTCGCAAAGCATGTCGATGCCCGGCAGTTGAAAGGAACGGTAGGAGCGCATCGCCTCGCCCAGCGCCGCGGTCTGCGATTGCAAGGTCGGCTCTTCCATCATGTGGCCGGCGAGCAACAGGCCATGCGCCGCGCACCAGCCGCCCACCGTATCCGCAAAAGCGGCGGCAAACCGTTCGCACACATGGTCATGATAGCGGTACCGCGCCAGCGATGTCCGGCCGCCGGGCAATTCCCAGAAGATTTCCGGCAAATGCTCCACCAGCTTTTGCCCATAGGCGGCCTCATACGTCGCGGGCAAATCATCGGTGAACGGAATGATCAGGTCGCGCCTTTCTTCCGCGTGCCGCAACGTCTGTTTGTGGGTGAACTGCGGTTCATCCGTGAAAATCGCCGGGATGACGCCGCCGAAGAATTTTCCCACGGCCGCCGCGTAGCGTTCGTGCGTCACCGCGACGAAACGTTCCATCGCCGCCTTGTTGAGCGTGTCCACATACGTCTGGTGGTTGAACCACGCGGCGGGCTCGGCGGTTTCGAGATAGGCAAACCAGACGTCGGCCGTTGCGGCGGGAGTTTCCTGCGCGGCGAGAAGGCGGTAATGGGCCAGTCGGCCATTCTCAAGCCGCACGTCGTAGCGCCCCAGAAGCGTCCCCTTGCCGGTGCGGGCGCCGGCCGCCGCCCCGGCGCCGGTTCCCGGCTGGGGTTTCCAATCCGCGTTGGCAACCGGCGTAAAGAGCAGGTGCCGCGCGCGGAACCGTTCCTCGGCGGTGACCAGGCCGCCGGCAAAGCCAGACGGCCAGCGGTCTTCGTCGTAGAGCCAGGACAACATGCCGCGCCGCCGCGCCTCTTCCGTGCAAAGCCGCACGAGATCCATGAATTCGCCGCCAAGGTACGGCGTCCCGAGGCCGGTGCGCGGATGGATATGGAAGCCGCCGAACCCCATTTCCTGGAAGCCGGCGATCTGGCGGAAAAGCTGGTCGCGGTCCAGCTTGTTGTTCCAGGCCCAGAACGGCGCGCCACGGTATTCGGCGGACGGGTTGGCGAAGAGCGCGGGATCGAGAGCGCGGGAGTGGGATTTGGGATAGAGCATGGGGCTTTGGAACGGACTGCCGACGGAGAGGGATTTTGATTTCAGGGGGCGGATCGGACGGGGGGAGTGTCGCCACCAACCGCTCGATCAGCGTGAATGGGGCTTGCGTTTCATGCCTTTTTTGTCCGCAAATGGCGCGAAGTATTGTCCACGGATTTCACGGCTCGGGTTGGACACCTTCCGCCCTGCGAGTTTTTTGGCTGGACGGCAGGTCCCACACTTCAGCGTGCGGCTGCTTGGTGGCGGTGGCGTTTCCTCTGGACGGCCCACCTTCCACCCTGCGAGTTTTTTGGCTGGACGGCAGGTCCCACGCTAAAGTGTGAACTCCAGCGGGGGGCGTTTTTCCCCTGTCCCCAAGCGCATTCACTTTCGCGGCCCTGCCGGATTGTTTGTCCGTCAGGGCCGCGCCAGCCGAGGAACGGCCTTTCGATCACGCCGAACGGGAACGGCAGGATCCAAGGGATGCCTGGACGGCAGGTCACCGGTGCCGACGGAGCAGCCCGACGCCGCCGAGGAGCAGCAGCGCCAGCGCCGCCGGCTCGGGAACGACCAAGGCATTGCCCGGTGCCCAGCTTACACCACTATTACCATAATTATTGGGTGTGAGGGTGGAGGGCGGGTTGTCGTTATTGAACCAGGAAGCCCCGATTGCGGAGACCCCGTCACCGGGCGTAAACCTCGGTGTGCTATCGTCTCGTATAAAGCTGGTGCCGCCGGTCAACCGAGCGCCCACGAAATAGGTTGTATTCGCTTCCATCACAAAAGGTGTGATCGAGACGTAACGATAGTTGCCGATGAGGGTATCCGAACTGGTCACGTTGGCTGAGACCGACCATTCTACCCCACCTGAATATGGCGCGATATAGGCGGTTTGTGTGCCTTCAAAGCCGTCGCCGCCGACATCCATGACGCCCAGGGACGTAACGGTAATGGAATTCGCTCCGATCGTGACTGGGATAGCGCCATTCCAATCGTATGCTACAGCAGAGCCGCCGCCGTCATATGAAATGATTGCCGCATTGCTTGCGCAGGGCATGGCTCCCGCAACCACCAAACCCGCCAGAATCCCGACCAGCCGTGTGACCGACAGGAATTTTGATTCCACGGGGCCGGTCGACCCGGGGGAATAAATGTTGCTGTGATGAATTGAAGTCTGCATGCGAATCTCCTTCTGGATGAACCAAGCCATGTTTTGCCGAGGCTGCTTCCACAACCGGGCGGGGTGCCGTCCAGCCTCTCGTCACGGCGCCCGCGTGAACTCTGTCAGGCGCGCCTACACCGCGCCACCAAATGCCATGGCTTCACCTCCTTTCGCCCGGTTTTCTCCGCGTCTTTGCGTCTTCTGTTGAACGCCGATGTGCCGCGCCATGCCGGAATGTCTGGGCATTCCTGCCCACTACTCCAGAAGATACCGCGCAAATCCGCGCCTGTCTACATCCATTTTGCGTATTTTATTGACTTTTTGCGTAATCGCGACATTCGGGGCTTCGCCCGTTTTGGCGGGGTGCGTGGGGAGGGGGCGTATAGCGAAAGCGCGACGTCCATCATTCAACGTTGAATCCCGCATGAATCCACATTCCTGTCCGTTCACAGGTTGAGGCTGTACCGGACGCTTCTGCCGCCGCCAGGGGCGCGGACGAGGATGCCGAGCCCGACCAGTTGCGCGAGGTCGCGCTTGGCCGTTTCCGGCGTGGTTGCGGTCATGGCCCGGTATTTCCGGTTTGTCAGGCCCCCCTCGAAACCGTCGGGGCCGCCGTCCAGCAGGCGATTCACGGCCTTGCGTTGACGTGTGTTCATGGGCGTCGCGGCAAGGGACCGCCAGACCTCGGCCTTTTTCACGGCCATGCGGACCTGTTCTTCGGAACGGGTGACGGCCCGTTCCAGGCAGGTGAGGAACCAGAGTATCCAGCCGGTGATGTTGCCGTCTCCGCGCTGGGCTTTCTCCAGTTCGCGGTAATACGCGTCGCGCTCTGTGTTGATCTGGGCCGACATGCTGTAGAGCCGGCAGCCCGTGTTTTCATCCTGGGCCAGGGCCATGTCCGCAATGGCCCGGGCGACCCGCCCGTTGCCGTCTTCGAAGGGGTGAATGGTCACAAACCAGAAATGGGCCACGGCGGCGCGCACCAGTCCGTCCAGTTGATCGCCTGAAGCTTTCCACCAGGCAAAAAAGGTCTTGATCTCAACGGGAACACGGTCGGACGGCGGAGCCTCATCGTGAACTTGTTCTCTGCCGACCGGCCCGGAAACCACCTGCATCGGCGCGCGGCTTTTCCGGAATTCCCCGGCCGTGATTTTGGTCAGGCCGGAATAGCCGGCTGGAAACAGCGCGGCCTGCCAGCCCTTGATCCTGGCGACGGTGAGTGGAAGGTGGTGGTTCCGGGTGGCATCGAGAAGCACCACTCACCCGTCCCCAAGCTTCTTGAAATGGAACGCGCACGGGAAACCGAGCCGGGCGGCGACCGTTGCCCGCGAGTTTCGAGTGCGAGCGCGAGCGCGAGGAGCCTCGCCTGGTCCTGGGGGCACCGGAGAGCACCACTCACCCGTCCCCAAGCTTCTCACCCGTCCCCAAGCTTCTTGAAATGGAACGCGCACGGGAAACCGAGCCGGGCGGCAACCGTTGCCCGCGAGTTTCGAGTGCGAGCGCGAGCGCGAGCGCGAGGAGCCTCGCCTGTTCCTTGGGGCACCGGGGAGCACCACTCACCCGTCCCCAAGCTTCTCAAGCTTCTCGTCCCCAAGCTTCTTGAAATGGAACGCGCACGGGAAACCGAGCCGGGCGGCGACCGTTGCCCGCGAGTTTCGAGTGCGAGCGCGAGCGCGAGCGCGAGCGCGAGGAGCCTCGCCTGTTCCTGGGGCACCGGAGAGCACCACTCACCCGTCCCCAAGCTTCTTGAAATGGAACGCGCACGGGAAACCGAGCCGGGCGGCGACCGTTGCCCGCGAGTTTCGAGTGCGAGCGCGAGCGCGAGCGCGAGGAGCCTCGCCTGTTCCTGGGGGCACCGGGGAGCACCACTCACCCGTCCCCAAGCTTCTCAAGCTTCTCGTCCCCAAGCTTCTTGAAATGGAACGCGCACGGGGAAACCGAGCCGGGCGGCGACCGTTGCCCGCGAGTTTCGAGTGCGAGCGCGAGCGCGAGCGCGAGCGCGAGGAGCCTCGCCTGTTCCTGGGGCACCGGGGACGGTGCCGCCACTTTCCGCGCCACGCAGGGAGGGATTCCCTCACTTCGGATTCATCATGCTCACGCCCACCAGGCCGATGACCACCTCTTGGGAAACGGTCTCCAGCGTCACGGTCTTCAGAACCGCGCCGGGGCGCAGCTTCCATCCATACACCATGGCCCGGCAGTTTTCGCCAAGCTGCACCTGCGAGGGAGCTTCCTTGGGCAAGGCGAAACCGTCTTTTTTGGAGTCGTAGTCGGCGGGACCGAAGCGGCACAGCGACCAGAAGTTCCAGGGCGGGGTCAGTTCCAGGGATTCGTCCCGGCCGTCAGCGTAGTGGAACCGAATCACGGCGTTGGCGATCCGGCCCTGCATGGGGTTGGTCGAACCGCAGATCAGCAGCCAGACCGCATCGCCGGACTGGCCCACCGGCACCGTGACCGATTTCGGCCAGTTGTCCCAGAGACTGGTGAAGGCGATGTTCGAACCTTCCCCTGGCCAGAGGAAGCGCGCTCCTTGCGGCGTTTTCAGCATCCTCTGCCCATCCAGCAGGCTGGCAACTCGATCCAGCTTGATCTCCGGCACCTTGAATCCCCAATGCTTGAAGGTCCAGGCGCTCCAGCCGTCATAGCCGATGCGGCACGAGACGGTGGCCGGCCGCGGTGAAAGGTACTTCTGCTGGAAGACCGTCCGGATATCGCCATTGAATTGATCGCCCATCGGAACCGTGAGCCACTGCGCATCCGCCGGGGCTTGGCGCAAGTTCTTTTCGGCGCGACGCTTTTCGCCCTCAGGGTCGGTGACTTGGATTTTGTAGGCCTGAAGATAGGGCACGTTGCCGCGTTCGACGCGCGCAAACGCCAGATGATGCCCCGGCCGGGCGTTCCCTCCGAGGCACCCCTGCGGGTCGATCGCGTTCGGCAGGGGCGTCGCCTCGCCCACCTTTTTCGTGATCTCGACCGCCGGGGCCACCGGCACGCGGCCGGCCAGTTCGATCGCCACCTCCGCCGTGTTTCCGGCTGGAATCGCCAACTCCAGCATGCCGCAACCGGCCCACGGCTCGATCTTCCAAGTTGCGGCTTTGCCGTTGACCATTACGGCCTTGACCGTCGTGGCGCGGACGGGCAGGCGCAGTTGCATCCTGGCGGGTCGCGTCAGGGAAACCGTGTAGCGGTCGCTGTTTGCCTCCCGTTTATAACTGAGCGCATAGTCTGGCGTCTTGATGGAGGCATGATCCCAGGCCGACGGGAAGGCCGGCATGACGCGAACGATTTCGTTGGGATAGTCCGGCTGATAGCCGAAAAGGCCCTCGACCACGGCCCGGCAGAACATGGTGGTGATGTCATTGAAATCGATGCCGCAGTTGGGCCGGCTCAATCCGCCAGGCGAGCGGATGTTGGATTGGCCGAAGAGATTGCCCTCGTTGCCGTAGCCCGCCTTGGGTGCCGCATCGCCATACATGCTCTCCAGCATCGCACTGCGGAGGATCCCCCAGCCGTCGTCGCCCTGTCCGGCAAGAAAATAGCCCAGCGCCATGGCGAAATTGTCGCCATGATACAGTTCGCGGATGCTCCATTGACCGGGCGCCCAATTGGAGGTCTGGCGCATCTCGCTTCCGTATGGGAGCTTGTATTTCTCCATCGCCCAGTCGGTGTAATACATCGCCTGCCACGCCTGCAGCGGCGTGGCCAGCCCGGCCTCGATGGGCAGATGCTCGCTGTACACCCAGGCATCGTCATGCACGCGATGGTGGCCGCCCTGCTCGACATAGGCGGCGTATTGCCCCCGATCCTTCAACCACAACACGCGGTCGAGCGATTCGCGGATGTGCTCGGCCTCGGCATCGTGTTGCGCCGCGGCCGTATTGTTTCCGGCCAGCCGCTGCATCTCGGCGGCGGCGCGCTGGGCATAATAGACATAGGCCGATTCCTCCACCGTCCCCCCGCCGTTGTACCACTGGGAATCGGACGGCCAGGTGTTGATGTAGCTTTCATAGAGTCCATCGCCGTCCGGATCGAAACATTCCTTTTGACGGATCAGGTGCAGTTCCAGGGCGGGCAGCAGCAGCTTGGCAAACGCCACATCGCCGGTGGCGCGCCAATCCCGGATGGCTTCGTCGAAGAATTGCGTCTGCATCCCGTAAAACCCATTCCCCTTGCTGACATACCCGCTGCCATACATGCGGGAGTTGCCGCTCTGCTCGCACCCAAACGCATCGGCGTCGGTTGACACCTTGGGAGAACCCTTCACCTGCGAAGTCAGGAAATCCGCCACGGATGTTTGGACTAGGTCATGCCAGCCATACGCGGTCGCGCCGCCGCGCACCCGCCAGCCCAGCAGTTGCATGCGCCACGCCGTTCCTCCATGCACGAAGTGCGGCTCCACATACAATCCATACATCGCCGCGCAGGAGGCCGCCACCCCCGCATTGAAATAGGGATCCGGCGTCTCGACGACCACGCGCTTCCCGACGGCTTCCGCGCGGGCCACGCCGTCGGCAAAGGCCTGCGCCGGATCCGCCACTACCTTGGCCGGATCCAGTGGCTGCTTCACGGACGGGTCGTTGTCATCGTCCGCGACCGCCAGGCATTGGGGCCGGCCGTTCAGGAGCGGAATCCACGCGACCAGGCCGTTGGCCGCCGCGCCGGGCGCCGCCTTGTCCAGGTTTTCGCGATCGTTGAAGGCGATGGATTCCCAACTGCCGGCCGGGTCGGAAAACCGGCCTGCAACATGTCCCACCTGGAATCCATCCGCCCGCCGCTGTGCCTCCGCCGCCTTGTCCACCGGCTGCGGAAAGTAACACCACGCGGCGCTGTCGCCTGGTTGCGCCCCCTCGACTTTCAGTTGCGCCGCGAAGCCGTTGGCGTCGGCCAGCGTCGTGCCGATCAGCCGCACGGTCATGCCGGGGAACCGGGGGTCGCTCATCTCCCACTCCATCCGCCCCGGACGATAGCGTGCCACCCGGTTCGCGAAGTTCTGGAGCAGGACGCGCGTCCCGCTCCGCTCGATGCCCGCATACAGGATGCCCATCGGCCCATTCAGGCTCGGTTGCTCGCCCGCCAAGACGACCGTGATGCGGCGGGCGCAGTAGAGCGGACGGTTGTTCCATTCCGTGCCATTATGGATGACGATGGCGTCGCCTTCCGGCGCATACACCAGCCCCGGCAAGGGCTGGCCAGCGTTTGAAGCGGCGGTCCCGGACAGCAGGGCAGTGCCTAAGAGCGACAAAATTGTTTTACTCCTGGGAAGTCTCATGGCTTGAACAGTTGAAATTCCGAGATTGTCGGCCCGCCATGTGCCGGATCACCCGAAGCCTCGGTCACGTTCAGGCGCACGTATTGGGCGGTGACGGGTGGGAAGGTGACGTCGAGGATCGCGCCCATGTTTTCCCCCTGGTAACACGCTTTCCATGCGTCGCCTTGCTTGGTTTCGATGGCGAACTTGCGCACGAGCTTTAATTCCGAATACGCCTGATGAATCACCGCGCGGCCGATCGTGCAAGGCTGGCCAAGGTCCACCTCCAGCCACGCCGACTTCACTCCCGATTCCGCCCCCCAGCGGGTACTGTCGTCATAATCAAAGGCTTTATCCGCACCGTGCGTGGCATCGTTATGATAGACGCTGGAGGCGGTCGCCTTCTTGCCGCCCGTCAACGAGCGCGCGGCCGGCGAGGGCACGAACAAGGGGGCGATAGCGCCGGCCGGGCGATCCAGTTCCAGGGCGATGACGCTGTCGCTCGCATGCGGATCGCCGGCCTGCCGGGACACCTCAATGCCATCGTCGGTCTGCTTCACGCTCACCGTGTCGCCGGCGGTCAGCGCATGGGTGCGCAGGATTTTCGCGGGAATGGCCGGCAAAAGCAGGGGAACGGCGGGCCATTTCTGGACGTGCAGGTAGATCGTGGAGCCCTTGCAGGTCGAAACGCCATACTCGCCGGGCTTGAATGGCCCGCCGCGCGTGCCGTAGATGCTTGCCCCGTATTTTGCCAGCCACGCGCCCATTTCCTTCAGCGGCTTCACCTGTTCGGGCGCGATCTGGCCGGTGGGCATCGGCCCCACGTTGAGGAGCACGTTGCCATCGCCGCCGGCGCAGCCGACCAGCATATTGAGGCACTGCGCAAATGGCTTCACGCCGTCCTCGGGGCCGCCCCAGGACCATTGGCCCCTGCCCGAGATGGTCATGCAGGATTCCCAGAGGCGATCCCGGTCGAAGCCGCCGATGCGTTGTTCGGGGGTGTAGTAATCGGCCCCGGCGACACCCGGCGGCGCATTTCCCCCCAGGCGTTCGTCAATGATAATCCCAGGTTGCAGCCGGCGGATCAGGGCATACGTGGCCGGCTGGTCGTAATCCGCGGGAGACCAGCCGTCGGTATCAAACCACAAGACATCAATCTTGCCGTAGTTGCTCAGCAGTTCCGTCAGTTCGGCCTGCATGCGCTTGACGAACTCGGCGTTCCTGGCCGTCCGGAAATCCGGGTCGCGCCAGTCCGGCGGGGAGAAATACCAGCCGATCCGCATCCCGGCGTCGTGCGCGGCCTTGGCCAGCTCGGCGCAGACGTCGCGCTTAAACGGCGTGTGCATGATGTTGTAGTCACTCACCTTCGAGTCCCACAGCAGAAAGCCGTCGCAATGCTTGGCCGTCAGCACCATGTATTTCATGCCGGCGGCCTGGGCAATGGCCACCCATTGCTTCGCGTCGAATTGGGTGGGGTTGAACTGCTTGTAGAGATTGTCATACTCCGCCACGGGAATCGGCCCCTTGTTCGGGCAGGCGGGATTCGAGTTGGCCCGCGACCAACTGATCTCCTGGCCCGTCAGGCTGACCGGCCCCCAGTGGATGAACATCCCAAACCGGGCGTCGCGCCACCACGCCACCCGGGCGTCGCGCTGCGCCGGCGTTTCGACGGGCGCGGGCGTTTCGGCGCCCTGGGCCGCCAGGGGAGTCCACGCCAGGACCACGGCGAGGATGGCAAGACGCACCGGAAGCGCGAGCGCCAGAAGCGGGTGGGGATTGGGGCTCATAGTGCGGGGTTTTCCAGGTGCGGGGTTTTCCAGGAAGGCAGGAACAAAGCGGCGATTCGCCGTCAGGCGAATCGCCGCAAGGAGGAACGTCCAGATCGCGTCAGGCCTTCCGCCGGCGGAGCAGCCCGACGCCGCCGAGGAGCAGCAGCGCCAGCGCCGCCGGCTCGGGGACTTCACGCACCTGGATGGCATTCATCTGAGAAGTCTGATTGCCTGACACCGTGAATGTTTGAGTCGCGGCATCGGCCGTGAACGTGCCGATTGAATATTGACCGAGGCCGCCACCCGTGTCAGTACTGCTGAAGTCCAGCGTGACGGTGTTTCCGCCAGCGCTTGTCAGGGTCTCCGTTCGGCCCGCGATGTCTCGCGCATCCTCGACCCAAAACTGCACGTTATAGGCCTGTCCGCTCGTCAGGCCTGAGAGGGTCACATCAACCGCTTTGACCGAGTTGGTGTAATATCCACCTGCGACTGTGTTCTGATAGTCGGAGCTCAGGTTGCCGAAGGGTGCGGATCCTGCCCAAAAGGCGGTCGGAGTGCTTGCGTCAAAGCCCGATGTAGTGACGTTGGCATAGCTGGTACCAAAGCTGACGCCGTTCAACGTAGTAGCAGTGCCTGCGGGCTGCCCGTAGGCGTATAACAAGTTTCCGGTGGTGAGCACATCGCTGTCCCCCGCAAGGGTGGTCGGCGCGCCCCAGGTGATGACCGCCGCCGAGGCGGGCAGAACCGCCAGCCCCGCCGCCGACAACGCGGCGACCGCCAAGGCGCGGAACTGGAAGTTCCTCTGATGAATTGAAGTCTGCATGCGAATCTCCTTCTGGATGAACCAAGCCATGTTTTGCCGAGGCTGCTTCCACAACCGGGCGGGGTGCCGTCCAGCCTCTCGTCACGGCGCCCGCGTGAACTCTGTCAGGCGCGCCTACACCGCGCCACCAAATGCCATGGCTTCACCTCCTTTCGCCCGGTTTTCTCCGCGTCTTTGCGTCTTCTGTTGAACGCCGATGTGCCGCGCCATGCCCGGAATGTCTGGGCATTCCTGCCCACTACTCCAGAAGATACCGCGCAGATCCGCGCCTGTCTACATCCATTTTGCGAATTCTATTGACTTTTTGCGTAATCGCGACATTCGGGGGGGGCGCCCGTTTTGGCGGGGTGCGTGGGGAGGGGGCGTATAGCGAAAGCGCGACGTCCATCAGAACCGCGCACGTCAGTAAGCGGGCGGAGTCTCGGTCTGGTTCATGCGTCATGCCTTTCTGAACCTGAATTATTCACCACGAAGTCACGAAGGGCACGAAGGCCGGTCGAACTTGTTCTTCTCATGAATAGATCAGGCTAACGGGTTGCAGGGGAATGCCGTTGTTGTCCCACCACTGGCTTTGCCGTTCACCGTGCCGACGTCACAGCGGCCCCATCATCCCGTTGTTATCCCAGCCATACCGGAAGCCGTGGTGGTCGTTGCCATAGAGGTTGTAATTTGACACGCCGCGCAGCCGCTGGCGGCCGCAGCTTTCGGCGTGGCCGTCCACAAACCACGCATTGGCACGGTTCGCCGGGTGGGCCAGCCAGATCGCCCCGAACTGGCCGCCGCCCGACCCGGTGGTGCCACCATCCATGCCAACCCCGTAGTGCCCCGGGGGGGTCTTGGAGTCAAGGAAAATCACGGGCGGTGCGGGGCTGGGAGTGTTTATGAAGGCGGTGTCGAGCAGAACCGCATAATCGCCCGGCTGCCACACGCCCGCGACGCGGATGCCATGGAACTGGCCGCGAGCCACTGAACCCACCGGCGCCGTGGGATCCCAAGCCGCCTCGATGGTGCTGGCATTCCAGTGGCTGAAATCCACCAAGCCGCTGCAGTAGGTAGTCGGATACACGGCCCCATAGTGTCCGCCGCTGTTCTTGGGGCAATGCTGCGCGGCGGTGCCGGGGGGGAGGTACTGGAAGTACGAGTAATGCGCGCCGTCGCCATCGAGGAACCACGTCCACGGGGCACTCCAGTGGATGCTGGGGGAACCGCCCGTCGCCAGCACGCCGTCAAAATCACCCGCATAGGACAGCATGGCGATCCCGCACTGGCGCTGGTTGCCCAGGCAGAAGGCCGTCTTCGCGGCCTCCTTCGCCCGCTGCAAGGCCGGCAGCAGCAGCGCCGCCAGCACCGCAATGATCGCGATCACCACCAGCAGCTCGATCAGCGTGAATGGGATCTTGCGTTTCATGCCTCTTTTTCCGCGAAGATTTTTTTGGCCCACAAATCCACACCAGCCTTTTCCCCACGAAACACACGAAACAGCACGAAAGCTTTGTTTTTTTCGTGTGTTTCGTGGGCTAAAGGGATGCCGGGACGGCAGGTCCCACGCTTCAGCGTGCGGCTGGTTGGGGTGGCGGCGGCGTTTCCTCTGGACGGCCCACCTTCCGCCCTGCGAGTTTTTTGGCTGGACGGCAGGTCCCACACTGAAGCGTGAACTCCAGCGGGGGGCGTTTTTCCCCTGTCCCCAAGCGCACCCAATGCCATGGCTTCACCTCCGTTCGCCCGGTTTTCTCCGCGTCTTTGCGTCTTCTGTTGAACGCCGATGTGCCGCGCCATGCCCGGAACGCCCGGGCATTTTGCGCCACTACTCCAGAAGGTACCACGCAGATCCGCGCCTGTCTACATCCATTTTGCGTATTCTGTTGACTTTTTGCGTAAGCCAGTATATTCTTGGCCTAGTACTCCGGACGGCCTGGAAATGCGGATTCACCACGAAGCTTCGTGGTGAAGGTTTTGGTTTTACAGGGCAGTGGATTACCCGCCGCGGCTGGACACGGCCTTGGCTTGAGGGGCAACCTGACATGCGCATCGCCTATGTGGTGGATCCAGACGTGACCTATTTCCGCCGCGTGCTCAAGGGCGTGGCGCAGTTCGCCGGGACGCGCGGCGACCTGGAACTGGTGGTGGAGCAGGTGCGCACGCCGGAGCGGTTCGCGGCCGTGGACCGGGCCGGGTACGACGGGCTGGTCCTGGGGACGAATGCGGACTGGACGGAGCCGGCGCTGCGTCTGCACACGCCGGCGGTGAATGTGTCCAACACCAATCCGGGGCCGCGTTTTCCGCGGGTGGTCACGGACGATGGCGAGGTGGGGCGGATGGTGGCGCGGCACCTGTTGGCCAAGGGGTTTCGCCATTTCGCCTTCTGGGGGGACGAGCGCTACCTTTTCGCCCGGCAGCGCGGCGACGGATTCGCCGAGGCCATCACGGCCGCGCTGGGCCGGGACCAGGCCCCGGCGTGGACCAGCCGGGGCGGGCGGCGGTGGCTGCGCCGGATGCCCCGGCCGCTGGGGCTGATGGCGACCCACGACGACACGGGGTCGGAGGCGATCCGGAACTGCCACGACCTGGGCCTGCGCGTGCCCGAAGACGTGGCGGTGGTGGGGGTTGGTGACGACGACCTGTATTCGGAGCTGACCCGCCCGCCGCTGTCCAGCGTGGCGCTGCCGACTGAACGCATCGGCTATCTGGCGGTGGAATGCCTGCTGCGCCTGGTGGCGGGGGAGGAGATTCCGGCGGTGACGCTGGTGCCGCCGGGGCCGCTGCTGGCGCGGCAGTCGTCGCGGACCGTGGCGACGGAGGATGAGCTGGTGGCGCGGGCGGTGCGCTTCCTGGAAGAGAACCTGGAGCGCGGCGGCAACGTGGCGGCGGCGGCGCGGGCGTTGGGGGCGTCGCGCAAGACGCTGGAACTGCGTTTCCGCGAGAAGCTGGGGCAGTCGCCCGGGCAGGAGCTGCTCCGGCTCAAGGTGGAACGGGCGCAGAGCCTGCTGGCGACGACGGGGCTGCCGCTGAAAGCGGTCGCGGCGCGGGCGGGCTTCGGCACGGCGGTGCGCTTGGGGCGCGTGTTGCAGAGGCGCACGGGGCAGACACCGCTGGAATACCGGCGCGGCTTCCTGCCCCACTGATGTCAGGCGGCGCTTTCCACGGCACGCCAGCGCCTGCCAAAGGTTCCCGCTGGAGGAGCGGGTGCCCTGCCGTCCAGACCGTTTTTTCCGGGCGGCAAGGCATCAAACAACGGTCTGGGCGGGAGTCCGGAACGGCACGCCGAGACGCGCCGGAGAAAAGCGGCGCCGCGCTCCACGCCGGGCCGCCGCCGCCTCACTTGGCCGGGGCGGCCGCTTTCTTCACGCGCACTTCCTTGAGGTCCACCTCGCCGGGCGAGCCGGTGGTGGTGAGGCGGAAGTTCCAGCCCCATTGGCCGACGAAATTGGCGTCGGTCAGTTTCCAGGTCTGCTCGTGCCACTGGGCGTCCGCCGGCACCTCGTAATTAGGCCCTTTGAACCCCGTGTAGCCTTTGCTCGATTCATATTCCAGGCCGACATTGGCCGGCTTGGCGGGCGCCGCGCGCCGCACCACGGCGGTGATTTCCAGGCTGGTCGTGCCGTAGGGGACGAACTGGGGATCGACGCGGAAGTAGGTGTAATGCCCCTCGCCGCCAAAGGCGAAGCTGGTGCGGCGCCAGGTCTCCGCCAAGTCGTTCACCACCACGGTCGTCTTGGGATTCACCTGCTTGAGGCCGTCCTCCAGGTTGACGGCGCCCAGCTTGCAGCTCACCTGCGTGGCGTGGGCGTAGTCGCCGCCCCAGGGATAGGGCTTGCCCAGGTTCGCCTGCGCCTGCTTCGCCAGCTCGGCCGGCAGCCCGCTGATGAACACCGGCAGGTCGCCCAGGGCCAACTCCTTGCCGGCCGCTAGCGGCGTTGCCGCGCCCGCGAGGGCCGTGACCTTCACGTCGCCGGCAAAGGTCGCCTTGCACTCTTTGCCCGGCGGCGCCCAGGCGGCCAGGACATCGCCCTCTTTGCCTTTGAAGACAAAGCCGTAGCCGCCCTTGCCCAGGTCGAGCCAGCCCCGATAGGCGGGCTCCGGCCCCAGCAGCGCCGTCATCGTCTTATACGCCTGGTACGCCGGCCGCAACGTCCAGTCGGCGCGGATGATGCCCAAGTCGGTGCCGCCGCCATAGGACGGGCCGCGCGCCTCGAACCAGAAGATGCGCTGGAACCCCTGCGCGATGGAGAGCAGGTGGCCCTTGACCAGGATCTCGGCCTGCTTGGCGTCGGCCTTGGGCTCGGCCTTGATCGGCGCGGCATAGCCAACCTCGGTGATCCAGAGCGGAATGTCCGCCGGCTGCTTGTTGGCCTTGAGCATGTCCCGGAGATTGCCGGCCAGGCTCAGGTAGCCCATTTCGCCGCCCTCGGCCAGCGCGCCCAGGTTCTCGTAGGGATGGACGCAGATGAAGTCGAAATGCCCGGCGGCGCCGGCCTTGATCGCCTCATCCAGGAAATTCACGTCGAAGTTGGCGACGCTCATCCCGATTTTGGCGCCGGGATCGCTCTTTTTCGCGGTGTCATACGCCGCCACCACCAGGTCGGCGTATTCCTTGGGCTTGTTCGGCCCCACATAGAAACTGCCGTTGAACTCGTTCCAGACCTCCCAATATTTTATGTCCGCCTTGTAGCGGCCCACCGAGGCGGCCACGTAGTCGCGCCAGAACTGCATGTCCTTGACCGGCCCCTTGCGCGTGCCGCCGTCGGCCGACGCCCAGGGGGCGAAGTAGCACCAGGCCGGCAGGATGCGGAGATGGTTGGCCTTCGCGTTGGCCACGATCTTGTCGGTGACGCTCCAGTCCCACTGCCCCGGCTTGGGCTGGACGCCCGCCCATTCGTTCCACAGGCGGATCCATTTCACCCCAGCCTGGTCCAGCAGCGGGTTGAATTTCGGATAATCCCCCGACCATTCGGCGCTGCTGCCCATCCCCCAGGGGCTGGCGTCGTCGCGCGGATCGGGTTCTGCCGCGGCCCGCGCGGGCGCAATCCCCGCCGCCAGCGCCGCCAGCGCCAAGACCACCATCTGCCACATCCATCCACGGATCGGTTTGCTTTGCATTTTCAGCCTGTCCTTTGTGCCTTGAGGTTTCGCGCAACGAAAAAACCGCCCCCGCTAAAAGGGAAACTCCCAGCCTGGACCGTCCGGGTTCGGAGTTCCGCCTTCAGGCGGCGCCTTGCCTTCCGTCTTCTGTCCTTACTCTACACTCTGGGTTCCATGCGTTCTTCGGGGCCGAAGAATTGGTCATGAACTTCCGCCCAACTCCGGGCGCGTGCCATTCCCGCGCCCGTGAACCAGCCTATTTTGCCGCCGTGACCCACAGTTGCATCTGGCTGGCAAAAAACGTCACGGCGGCGTCGCCCCAACCCGGATCGCCCGCCATGCGGGTCTTCATCCAGCGGCCAGGTCCGGAGGACGAGTCGGGATTGTTCTTGTCGCGGGAATAGAGGCGGACATACAGGTCCTGGGTCTTGCCCACCGCAAAGCTCTGCTTGCCATCGGAAAGCGGTTCGACGATCCCTGCCTGGTTGACTTCGCGGATAGTCGTCCACTTCTGGCCGTCCGCGCTGTATTCCACGCCGGCGACCGTGTCGCCGCCCACGCCCATCTCGCTCCAGCCCGCGAAGAAGCGCAAGGCGCTGACCGGCTTGTCGAAGTGGAGCTTGAAGACCAGCTTGCCGCTGGTGTTGCCGTCCACGGTCTGAACCAGCGGCGTCCCCGTTCCGGCGGGGCCGGGTTCGCTCAACGTCACGCCGGCGGTTTCAAAATACAGGCCCTTGCTCCCGTACGGCAGCCAGATGTGGGTTTCCTTGGCGGCCGCGTCGAATTCCTGCTTGGGGCCATAGGCGTAATCCGCGGCCTTCACCTCGTCCCACGAACGCGCAACCGTCGTCCCCAGCTTGATTTCCAGCGTGCTGCCGGTTTCGGCCGAAGCCGCGCCGCACAGGGCGGACGTCAGGGCCAGGGCCAGCCGCCAGCGGTTCAATGGTTGCGTGATCTTTGCGAGTGCGGTTTTCATGGCTTGCCCTTTCGGTTGCATTTTGGGGTTGGGTTTCATCTCTTGGCCCGGTCACGGGTCTTTACGCGGCACCGGCAAACCAGAATGTGGCATTACTTGGCCGGGGCGGCCACTTTCTTCATCCGCACTTCCTTGACCAGGAATCCGTTCGTCTCGCCGGTGGCGACCAGGCCGACATGCCAGCCCCACTTGTTGGCGAAGCAGGCATCGGTGACGCGCCAGGTGTGCTCCTGCCAGCCGTCGCCGGCGGGGATCCTCCAGCGTTCGCCGCCCTTCTGGAAATCCTTGTAGCCCTCCCGGGTTTCATAGGTGAGCGCCACCTCCGCCGCCGGCTCCGGGGAGGCCCGCCGCGCCACTACCGTGATGTCGAGCGCCTGCGTGCCGAAGGGCACAAAGCCCGTGTCGGCGCGGAAATAGCCGAAGTTGTTGTCCTTGTCCTTGCCGACGACCCGCCGGCAGGGCGCGCCGGCCACCGTGGCCGGGATCATGCGCCCCTCGTGGTCCGGCCGCAGGAAGATCTGCCGCAGCCCCGCATCCACGTTCACCTCGCCCAAACGGCAGGCGACCGCCTTGGCCTTGGCATAATCGCCGCCCCAGGGGAAGGGCTTGCCCTGGTTCGCCCGCGCCGCCTTGACCAGCCCGGCCGGCAGCCCCGTGACGAGCACCGGCGCATTGGTCAAAACCAGTTCCTGGCCGGCGGGCAGCGTGCGCTCCTGCCCCGCCAGATCCGTCACCTTCACGGCGGCGGCGAAGGCGGCCTTGTTCTCCTTGCCCGGCGGCGCCCAGGCGGCCAGGACATCGCCCTCTTTGCCTTTGAAGACAAAGCCGTAGCCGCCCTTGCCCAAATTCAGCCAACCCAGAACCTTCGGCTCCGGCCCCAGCCGCGCCGTCAGCGTTTTCATGGCGGTGTAGGAGGGGCGCGGCGTCCAGTCGGGGCGGATGACGCCAAAGTCCGTGCCCGAGCCATACGCCGGGCCGCGCACTTCGAACCAGAAGACCTTCTGGAATCCTTGCGCGAGCGAGAGGAGATAGGCCTTGGCCAGCAGGCTGGCCTGCTTGGCGTCGGGCGCGGGTTCGGCCTTGACAGGCGCCACGCCGCCGACCTCGGTGAGCCAGATCGGCGTATCCACCGGCTGCCGGTTCGCCGCCAGCATCTGGCGCAGAGTCGCGGCCAGCCCCAGGAAGCCCATTTCGTCGCCATGCCGCGCGGCGTCGAGGTTCTCGTAGGGATGGATGCAGATGAAGTCGAAGTGGTTGGCGGCACCCGCCTTGATCGCCAGATCGAGGAAACCAATGTCGCTGCTGGCGACGCTCATTCCGACCTTGGCGGTCGGGTCAGCCTTTTTGGCCGCGTCATAAGCCGCCACCACCAAGTCGGCATACGCTTGGGGCTTGTCCGGCCCCTCATAGAAACTGCCATTGAACTCGTTCCAGACCTCCCAATATTTTATGTCCGCCTTGTAGCGCGCCACCGAGGCGGCCACGTAGTCGCGCCAGAACTGCATGTCCTTGACCGGCCCCTTGCGCGTGCCGCCGTCGGCCGACGCCCAGGGAGCGAAGTAGCACCAGGCCGGCAGGATGCGGAGATGGTTGGCCTTCGCGTCGGCCACGATCTTGTCGGTGACGCTCCAGTCCCACTGCCCCGGCTTGGGCTGGATCCCCGCCCATTCGTTCCACAGGCGGATCCATTTCACCCCGGCCTGGTCCAGCAGCGGGTTGAACTTCGGGAAATCCCCCGACCATTCCGCCCCCGAGCACATCCCCCAGGGGCTGGCGTCGTCGCGCGGATCGGGCTCCGCCGCCGCCTGCGCGGGCGCAATCCCCGCCGCCAGCGCCGCCAGCGCCAAGACCACCATCTGCCCCATCCATCCACGGATCGGTTTGCTTTGCATTTTCAGCCTGTCCCCTATGCCTATGCCTTGAGGTTTCGCGCCGCGAAAAAAAACGCCTCGCCAAAGTGGCAACTCTTGCGCCACTCGTCTCTCAGAAGATACCGCGCAAATCCGCGCCTGTCTACAGCCATTTTGCGTTTTCTATTGACTTTTTGCGTAATCGCATTATTCGGCGCCTGGGAATTCGCGCATTTCGGCGGGGAATGGCGCAGTTTCGCCCGGCCGTGCGGCGACGGATTCGCCGAGGCCAGCACGGCCGCGCTGGGCCGGGGCCAGGCCCCGGCGTGGATCAGCCGGGGCGGGCTTCGGCACGGCGGTGCGCTTGGGGCGGGTGTTGCGGCGGCGCACGGGGCAGACGCCCCGGGAATGCCGGCGCGGCTTCCTGCCCCACTGAAAGCCGCGCCTGAGCGTGATGGCGGGCTGGAAGCCCGTCCTCCAGTCGTGTGTGCCACGGTTGTTCGGTCGAAGGAGGGCGGATGTCCTCAGCCGCTGGCTCCAGTCGTGCATACAACCGTCGGCGTTGGGGACAGCCGGATTGCGGATCTTCCCTCCCGGCGCACCTCGGGCACTCCAGTCATTTTGCGGACTCCGCAAACAGGGGCATTGCCCCCGCCGATTGCCCTTCAATTCAACTAGTACTCTATAATGCTTAAAAGTGCGGATTCGCCACGAGCGCCGCGGGGCGGCGCGGGCGGGCGGCGGCCTTGCCTTTCCCGGCGGGGATGGCACAGTACGCCCGGCACGTCGGCCCGGATGGCGGAATGGCAGACGCAACGGACTTAAAATCCGTCTCCCGCAAGGGAATGGGGGTTCGACTCCCCCTCCGGGCACCAGCTTTCGCCTCGCTTCCGCCGGTGCCGCGGGCGGGGGGGGGCCAGTGGCACTATCCCGCCATCTTGGGTGTCATTGAGGTGGCTGGCGGACAATTCCCCCAATGCCTGAATGCGGATCGCGACATGCCATTGCCACGGAAATGCAGCTCCGGCGAGATGGAACCGCCAAAAGGCGCGGTTCCGCATGAACAGTGCTGGGCCAAAACCACGGAGTCGGGACACCCGGGGATTTCCGTTGCCCAGCACTGCCGCACGGCTGGCATCGTGGCCCGTTTGCTGGCGGAACGTGCGCCGGCGTGGTTGCAAGACGCCATGCGAATGGACATCGGCAGCCTTCTCGCGGCGCTTCATGACATCGGCAAGGTCTGTCCGGGATTCCAAGCCAAATGCCGGGCATGGAGGCAGGAGCATGGCCTATCCCCAGAAATGGGTGTCGGTTCCGAATCCGACCACGCGCAGGTCAGCCAGAAAACTTTGCTAGATCTCCTGCTGGCCGGCGGGGCCGACGACCATCTCCGTTTCTGGGCGGCCATTGTCGGCGCGCACCATGGCAAACTGAAAAGCGACCGGATTCCATTGCTGCACACCGATGGCGGGGAGCCGTGGGCCGCGGAGCGCCGCCGCTTGGCCGAGGAGTTGATCCGGGAATTCGGCCCGCTGCCAGACCAGCCGCCCCCTGGGCTAACGCCTTGGGATTGCGCCAGTCTCTGGTTCAACGCCGGCCTGGTCGCCGTCGCCGACTGGCTGGCTTCCGACGAACGTTCCTTCCCACCCTCCAAAACCTTGGACGCCGCCGCCCTCCGCGAGCGGGCGGAAAAGCAGCTTGACCGCATTGGCTTCCAGCCCATTGCCATCCCACCCGGGAAATCGTTCACGGATCTTTTCCCCTTCCAGCCGAATCCCTTGCAGGAACTTTTCACCGCCGCCGTCCGCCGCCCCGGCGTCTATGTCGTCGAAGCTTCCATGGGCTGCGGCAAAACGGAGGCCGCCCTGATCGCCGCCTACGGCCTGCTCGCCAGCGGCCAGGCCACCGGCATCTACTTCGCCCTGCCGACCCAGGTCACCAGCAACCGCATCCACCGCCGGGTGGACGAGTTTTTGGCCAAGCTTGGCTCGGTCGCCAAGCCCCGGCTCATCCATGGCAACTCCTGGCTGCTGACCGCCGATCCCTCGCTGACGGACTCCCGCAACGGCGACACCAAAGAGTGGACGGGCCGCGACTGGTTCGCGTCGCCCCGCCGCGCCCTGCTCGCCCCTTTCGGCGTCGGCACCGTTGACCAGGCGCTCCTTGGCGTCGTCGCCGCCAAGCATTTCTTCGTCCGCCAGTTTGCCTTGGCCGGCAAGGTGGTGATCCTCGACGAAGTCCACTCCTACGACCTCTACACCGGCACGCTCCTCGACCTCCTCGTCCCCCGCCTGCGCGAACTGGGCGCCACCGTCATCATCCTCTCCGCCACCCTCACCGCCGCCCGCCGCGGCCAACTGCTGGGGCTTGCGGACTCCGCAATCACCTCGCTTGCATCTGAGTATCCGCTGTTCTCCGCCAGCGTCAGCGGGGGAAACGGTGGCGACCCGCCCGCCGGAATTATCCAAACCCCGGTGCCGCCCGAGCCGCCCAAGAGTATTCGGCTGCAATTCAAGGGCGGCGCCGATCTGGCCGCCGCCTGCCTGGAGCGCGCCCGGCGCGGCGCGTGCGTCCTCTGGATCCGCAACACCGTGGCCGACGCCCAGGACAGCTACCGGCAACTTTGCGGCCAGAACCAGGCCGGCGGCCCGGAAGTCGCCCTGCTGCATGCCCGTTTCCCGCAGTTCCGCCGGGAACAGTTGGAAAACGACTGGCTGGACCGCCTCGGGAAAGATGGAACCCGCCGTCCCAACGGCTGCGTGCTCGTCTCCACCCAGGTCGCGGAACAGAGCGTGGACATTGACGCTGACCTGCTCGTCAGCGATCTCGCCCCCACCGACATGCTGCTCCAGCGCCTCGGTCGCCTCTGGCGCCATCCGCGGCCGCGCCCCGCCGGTTGCGCCGCGCCCGAGGCGTGGATCGCCGCCCCGGCACTCGCAGTCGAAGAACTCGGAACGGCGGCGGAGATCAAGGCCGCGTTCGGCAAGAGCGGCAAGGTCTACGCGCCCTATGTCCTGCTGCGCACCTTCGAGTTGTGGCACAAACGCACGGAACTGACCCTGCCCACCGCCATTCGCCCATTGCTCGAAGCCACCTACGCCGAGCGTGAGCCCGCCGCCGAACCGCCCGCCTGGCGCGAACTCCGCACCGAGCTGGAGAAACGCCGGGAAAAACTGCGTACCGCCGCCCTTGCCAGCAGCAACCCCTGGCAAGTGCAGTTGGACGATGAGGAAGGCGTCCAAACCCGCTGGAACTCCTCGCCGGCCGTTTCGGTGTTGATCGTGCGCAAAGTCTCCGCCCGGGAAACCAAATCCGGCGCGTGCCTGGAGCTGCTCGACGGCAGTTGCTGCAATCTCCGCAATGATGGGGACTTCAACCTCGCCACGGCCCAGGCCATTCATCGCAACCTCGTCAAAGTTCATCGGTGGTGCGTGAAACCATTTTTGTCCTCAAACCCGCCAGCGTGGTTGTGGGAATACGTTCACGATGCTATTATTACCTGTAAATTGTGTGACGGAAAATTGTTGGCACTTCCTGGGGACGACGACACCAAACTGTCCTACCGCGAGGATCTGGGAGTGGTCACGCCGCCGTGGACGCCGCTGGCCAGGCCGGTTCAAACCGGCACTGAGGAGGATGACGATGAATCTTACGACTGATCCCTGGATTCCGGTAGTCTTGAGCGATGGCCGCGCCGACCAGGTCAGCCTGCAGGACGCCTTCCAACGCGGACATGAAATCCGCGACCTCGCCGTCCGCCCCCACGAACGCATCGCCCTCATGCGGCTCCTGCTCTGCGTCGCCCACGCCGCCCTCGACGGCCCCAATAACCACGCCGACTGGCAGACCTGCGCCCCCCTCCTCCCCGCCGCCACCACCGAGTATTTGGAAAAGTGGCGGCATGCCTTCGAACTGTTCGGCGACGGCCAGCGGTTCTTGCAGGTGACTGACCTGATGTCCGTGAAGGCAAAGGCGGATGACGTGGGGAACTCGATCAGCAAGTTCGACCTTGCTTTGGCCACTGGCAACAACAGCACACTTTTTGACAACGCGGGTGGATCGGAACGCCTCTTCCCGCCGGCATGGACGGCGCTTTCACTGCTGACCTTTCAAAACTTCTCTCCAGGAGGGCTGATTGGCGACGTCCAGTGGAACGGGGTGGCCAGGGGACGGAGCAGCAACCATGCGCCAGGTGTCATTCAATCCATGGCACATGCGTTCCTGAAAGGGAAGTCGTTGGCTGACAGTGTCTATTTGAACTTGCTTCCCAAGGAAATGCTGGCGCAACGCAACGTGACGTGGGGAAAACCCGTGTGGGAAAATCCACCGTCGGCGGCGGACGATGAACCGGCAGTCACCAATGCCCGACGATCCTTTTTGGGGCGGCTGGTTCCGCTCAGTCGTCTCGTCTGGCTCGACGGACGCGGCGGCATGATGCTCGGGAACGGTCTGGATTATGAGGGGTTTCCCGCATGGCGGGAAGCCACCGCCACAGTACAGAAGGGGAAGGAGGGGCGTCGGCTTTTCTCCGCAACGCCTAGCAAAGGACTTTGGCGTGAGCTTGCGGCGGTCAGTGTGCTTGAACATGCGGGACGCGAGCCGCTTGGCGGGCCTTTGGCGTTGGCCAATTGCCAAGGTCAAGACTGTGACGTGTGGATCGGCGCGCTCATGGCGGACAAAGCCAAGCTGGAAGATGCCGTGGAATCGGTCTTCCACCTGCCCGCCGCCATGTTCAACACCCACGGCCAAACGCTCTACCAGAACGGCGTCAAAGAAGCGGAAGGCGGGGCCACCAAGCTTGACAATGCCATTTGGGCCTACCACAACGAACTCAAGGATAAGCTGGACGGCGACCAGCGGAAGCGCGGCAAGAAGGTCAAGCAGAAAGCCGCCACCCATTACTGGACGGCGGTTGAGCAACGCTTGCCAGATTTGCTGGCCGTGGTCGAAAAACCGGAATTGCTCGTTGCCAACCACGAAAGCAAAGAAAACTGGCGGCAGACCGCCTGGGGCAAGGCCATTTTCGCCGCCGCCCGCGCCGCCTATGTCCTGGCCTGCCCGCACGAGACGCCGCGGCAGCTCAAGGCCTATGCCTTCGGGCTGAAAGCCCTGCTCCAGGAAAGAAGTCATGAGGAAGCAACGGATGACCAAGAGGAGGAGGGTAAAGACAAGTGAATGATCCCCATCTACACCCAAAAGCCGCCGTCAGCTTCATGGCTTTCTTGCAGCAGTACAGGAACGACCGGGGGGCCCTGGCCAACCTGCGCGGCGCCTTGAGCGAAAGCCGGCTTCCCCGGGCCTGGCCGCTGCTCGGCGGCTTCCCCAACGCCATTGGCGACCGCGCTTACGAAACCGTTGCCGCCCTCTGGGCGATTGACCCAGAGGCGGACACCCTTGCCGCCGGCAATCTGGGCGACACCCTCCGCCACTTGGTCAAGGAACACAACTCGTTCGAACTCCGCTTCAAACGCCTCCTGACCTGCGACGCCGCCGAGATCGCCGAGCGCGTCGGGCCGGTCGTCCGTGCCGCGCTGGCCAAGGGACAGCGCGTGAATTACACGCGGCTGCTTTCCGACCTGCTCTGGTGGAAGTACGAGCGGGTCAAGATTGAATGGGCCACGGCCTTCTGGGGCGCGGCAGAGGCGGAGGCGTCCATCAATCCGGAGCTATTGGATACAGAAGATGCCGGCGCGCCGCAGCCGACCGCCGGGGAGGCCGCGCCATGAGCTTCCTCACCCAGGGATTTTTGGATTTCGCGGCCGCCGCCCGCCTCAAGCTCCGCGACCTGTATGACTGGCATCAGCTTGTCTGGCAGGCGTTCCCGGGAAGGGATGGTGAAAAGCGCGATTTCCTCACCCGCCTGGACCGCCGCGAACGCGAGGATGCCTACCGGCTGCTGATCGTCTCGCCCCGCGAACCGGTCCGCCCTAAGGGCTGGCCCGCCCCGCCGGACGCCTGGCTGACCCGTGAAATAACGCCGGCGTTCTTTGCCTTCCGCCAGTACCGGTTCCAGCTTCGCGCCAACCCGACCAAGAGGGAAAATGCCAGCCGCAAGCGCCTGCCGTTGCGGACTCCGCAAGAACAGGGCGACTGGCTCCGGCGCAAGGCTGCCGCCGCCGGTTTTGCCGTGGACGCCGGCTCGCTGCGGATCATCCCGGAAGGGCGCGAATGGTTCACCAAGCCGGGGCACCAGGGGCTGCACCACGCCGTGGAATACGAGGGCTTGCTCGCCGTGACCGACCCACCAGTGTTCCGCGACGCCTTCACCAAAGGCTTCGGCTCCGCCAAGGCGTTCGGCTTCGGCCTGCTGGCGCTGGCACCGGTGGCCGGCGGGGAGGACTAAGCATGCAAGCCCATGGGGAAATCTTGCTTTATGAAGCCGCCGGCGGCGGCGGGGTTGAAGTGCGCCTGGAGCGCGACACGGTTTGGCTCAACCAACGGCAGATGGCGGAGTTGTTCGACAAAGACAGCGACACCATCGGCTTGCATCTTCGCAACATTTACCAGGATGGCGAGCTTGACGAAGTGGCAACTTCCGAGGATTCCTCGGTAGTTCGCCGGGAAGGTTCCCGCACGGTCAATCGCCGTGTCCGGGTCTATAATCTGGATGCCATCATCTCCGTCGGCTACCGCGTGAACTCGAAGCGCGGCGTGCAATTCCGGCAATGGGCCACCCGCGTGCTTCGCGAACATCTGGTGCGCGGCTACACGGTGAACGAAAAACGGTTGGCCGAGTTGAAACAGGCCGTGCGGCTGGTGGAAAGCGTGATTGATGGACACGCCGTCACCGGCGACGAAGCGCTGGCCCTCTTGCGGGTTGTCGCCGATTTCACCCGGGCGCTGGATCTGCTCGATGACTACGACCATCAGCGGGTCGGGCCTGCCACTGGCCAGACTGGCGCGGTGGCGGCCATCTCCTACGCGGACGCCATTGGCGCCATCGCCCAACTGAAGGAGAAATTCGCCGCCTCAGTCCATTTCGGCCTGGAGAAGGACGACAGCCTGCGGAGTTCGCTGGCCACCGTGTTCCAGACCTTCGGCGGCAAGGAAGTCTATCCCACCTTGGAAGCGAAGGCCGCGAACCTGCTCTATTTCCTCGTCAGAACCATTCGTTCATTGATGGCAACAAGCGCATCGCCGCCGCATTGTTCCTCTGGTTCCTGGAGAGGAACCGCGCTCTTTACCGGCCAGACGGCGCCAAACGTCTGGCGGACGCGACCCTGGTGGCCGTGACTCTGATGATCGCCGGGAGCCGGCCCGCGGAGAAAGAAACGCTTTGCCGGATTGTCGAACACCTGTTAGCCTGAGTCCAAACCACCCAGAACCCAAGGAAGCCAGCCCCATGAAACTCATTGAATTGCACATCCTCCAGTCGTTCCCCGTCTCCTGTTTGAATCGTGACGACGTCGGCGCGCCCAAGAGCGCCGTCTTCGGCGGCTGCACCCGCGCCCGCATCTCCAGCCAATGCCTGAAACGCGCCATCCGCGAGCTGGCGCAGGAGATCCAGCCCGATGCTTTTAAGGGCCAGCGCAGCCGATTGATCGTCCAACCGCTGGCGGACGCCATCCAAGCTAAAGGAGTGGATGCGGCCAAGGCGCTTGACGCCGCCAAGGCGGTGGGCGATTATCTGGCCACCTTTGATGACGACAAGGAGAAAAAAGATGGCACGCTGCAAGTAAAAACCCTGATGTTTCTTTCTCCGGCTGAAATTCAAGCCATTGCGGACAAGGTTGCTGCGGCATTGAAAGAAATGGCGCCAGAAGACGCCGTCCCAGTGTCGGCCGAAGGGGAAGCAAAAGCCAAGAAAAGCAAGAAGAAAGACGCCGACACGACCCGGAGTGAGGCGGTCAAAAAAGCGTGCAAAGAAGCCGTAAAAAGCGTTCAACTCAAGGACGCCGCCGACATTGCCATCTTCGGGCGCATGGTCGCCAGCGACCACTCGCTCACCGTCGAAGGCGCTGGCATGTTCAGCCATGCGCTGTCCACGCACAAGTCTGACACGGATCTGGATTTCTTCGCCGCCGTGGATGACCTCAAGGATAGCGATGACGCCGGGGCCGGCATGACCGGCACGCTGGAGTTCAACTCCGCCTGCTACTACCGTTACGCCGCGCTAAACCTGGATTTGCTCTTTGCTCAAAAAGATAAAAAGGGAAATCCAACAGCCAATTTGTCATGTCTCGCTGGCGACGAAAACGTGAATGTTCGCCGGAAAATCGTGGACACCTTTATCCGCGCCACGTTGCAAGCCGTGCCCGGCGCCCGCAAGAACTCGATGAACGCCCACACGCTTCCGGTCTATGTACTCGGCATCGTCAAAGACCAAGGCCAGCCGATCCAGCTCATCAACGCCTTCGAGAAGCCGGTGCGGGGCAAGGACGGCTTGGCTGCCGCATCGGTCGAGGCAATGAAGGCGCACCACGAGGCGTTGAAAAAGACGTGGAGCATCGCCACGGTCGCCGAACTGGCAATTCCCGACACCGGCTTAAATGATTTCTGCCAGAGGATTGTCGCCCATGTCAACTGATCCGGCCTTCCTCGCGCTCATGCTGGATGCGCCGCTGATGAGCTGGGGGCATGCCAGCCGCTTCCAGCGCCGCACCACCGCGCTGCACCCGACCCGCAGCGGCATCCTTGGCATGGTCTGCGCCGCCCTGGGTGCCGCCAAAGGCTCCGCCGACGAACAAGCGTGGCTGGTCCGCCTCGGCGCCATGCGCCTGACCGTGCTCGCCATCCCGCGCCAGCCGGAGGGATGGCGGGAACCGCTGCCCATCCGCCGGCTGGAGGACTACCATACCGTCTTGGACACGCGCAAGGCCAGTGGTGCCATCAGCAAAGACGCGGTCATCACCCACCGCCAATACCTGCTCGACGCCCGCTTTGGCGTGATCCTCGCGGGTTCGCGCGACGCCCTGACGGAGGTCGCGGCGGCGTTGCGGAATCCGCACTGGGGCATCTGGTTCGGGCGCAAGTCCTGCATCCCCGCCGCTCCGGTGCTGCGTGGGCTGGCGGACTCGGAACCGGCGGCGCTGGCGGCCCTTGGCTTGGCAGGGCAACGGCTGGAGCAGTTCAACACGGTGACGGATGCCGCGTCGTTCGCCGAGGGCACTGACACGCTCATGGACGCGCCGCTCAACTTCAAGACCCGCGAGTTCAAGCCGCGCCGCATCCTCCAGCAACCGGCGCAAGCGCCGGAGGGCTAACCGATGCCGGTTTTCGAACGCCCGCCGCTCGACACCCTGACCCCCGCCACGGAACGCTGGACGCCGCTGTATCTGGAGCATGGCCGCCTGGAGGTGGACGACTCCAGCGTCAAGTGGATCGGCGCCGACCGCACCGTGCTGCGCATCCCCGTGGCCACGGTCAGCGTGCTCATGCTCGGCCCCGGCACCACGGTGACGCACGCCGCCATCCGCGCCTGCGCCGTCTCCAACACGCCGCTCTGCTGGATCGGCGAGGAGGGCATGCACTTCTATGCCTTCGGCGCCACCCCGACCCATGACAATGCCCGCGCCCGCCGCCAGGCCGAAGCCTATGCCAACCCCAAACGCCGCGCCGAGATCGCCCGGCGCATGTTCTCCCTGCGCTTCCCCGGCGTGGACGTCGCCGATGTGGGCGTTGACAACCTGCGGCTGCTGGAGGGGCAGCGGGTGAAGGCCCTCTACCAGGAAATGGGCATCCGCTTCGGCGTCACCTGGAAGGGGCGCAACTACAACCCGGACCAGTGGGACTTGGCGGACGAGATCAACCGTGCCGTCTCCGCCGCCAATGCGGCGCTTTATGCGCTCTGCACCGCCGTCGTCTGCTCGCTGGGCTACCTGCCCCAGCTCGGCTTCATCCATGTCGCCGGCACCCTGCCGTTTGTCTTCGACGTGGCCGACATCTTCAAGCCGGAGACTACCCTGCCCGCCGCCTTCCAGGCCGTCAGCCTCAATCCCAGGCATGCGGAGAGGGACGCCATCCGCTTGCTGAAGCTCAAGATCGAGGAGGCCAAGCTGTTGCAACGGCTGCCCAAGTTGCTGGAGGAGCTGCTCGCATGACCGTCCTCGTCGCCAACGACACCCCGCCGGCCATCCGCGGCCTGCTCAAGCGCTGGTTCATCGAACCCAAGCCCAACGTCTTTGTCGGCACCATCAACCGGCGCACCCGCGAAAAAACCTTGGAGTACATCCGCCGCAACGCGCCGGACATGGGGCTGCTGATGATTGCCACCAGCAAGAACTGCCAGGGCTTCGAAATCCAAACATGGGGTGACACCGGCCGGCGCATCGCCGAGTTCGACGGCTTGCAACTGATTGCCGAAAAATGGGATGGCCAGGAAGAGCAACAGTCCCTGGAGGAAGACGCGCCGGGCATCGCTTTCCCTGCCACTGATCCAAGGGGTGACATGCCTTTCTGACGGGTTGCGCCGGATCTTTTTGCTGGCCCATGCCTGCCGTTGGCCCTGGGCTGCCTATCCGGCGCGGATCACGGATCGGCGCCCGCGCTTCCGCCCCCTCCGGCCTTGGTGATGCCATGGGGCCGGCCCGGTCTTTGAAAAACGAATACCCCTACCTATAGTGGGTTCCGCCCGGGCTACCCACTACCAGTTCCTCTCTTCCCCACGCCCGTGGGGATGGTCCGCCGTCGAGGTCGTAAGTATTTGCGTTCGCGCTCTCTTCCCCACGCCCGTGGGGATGGTCCGGCGCGGCGAGCCCGTAGATCCACACGCCAACGCTCTTCCCCACGCCCGTGGGGATGGTCCGCTCCGCCAGCTCGGGGCGGCACACATCCTGCTCTCTTCCCCACGCCCGTGGGGATGGTCCGGCGCTGCGCTCCGGCGGCGACCGTCTCGACCCCTCTTCCCCACGCCCGTGGGGATGGTCCGCACATCGTCGCCGCCGCCACTGGCATCCCCGCCTCTTCCCCACGCCCGTGGGGATGGTCCTCACCGCCCAATACGTGCGCCTGAACGTGGCCGACTCTTCCCCACGCCCGTGGGGATGGTCCGCACCTCAAATAATAGGGAGGATATCGCCATGGCTCTTCCCCACGCCCGTGGGGATGGTCCGCATCACCGGGTTTGTCCGCGCCTATTTGCTTACTCTTCCCCACGCCCGTGGGGATGGTCCGCACGGCCTGAACCAATGGATCGGGAGCACGCACTCTTCCCCACGCCCGTGGGGATGGTCCGCCCCAACCTTTTCGATATCCAGCCCGCCACGCCTCTTCCCCACGCCCGTGGGGATGGTCCGTTGCCAGCGAGCTGGTCGCCTCACAATTTGCACTCTTCCCCACGCCCGTGGGGATGGTCCGTCGCTCACCACCGCCGAATCGGCAGTGCTCGGCTCTTCCCCACGCCCGTGGGGATGGTCCGTGAGCTGCGATTGGTAGGGGGTTTTCATCATGCTCTTCCCCACGCCCGTGGGGATGGTCCGGCCGACGAACACTTCCGTGTCGCACGTGACGCCTCTTCCCCACGCCCGTGGGGATGGTCCGCGGTGGTTGCATTCACGATTGATTGCCTCTTGCTCTTCCCCACGCCCGTGGGGATGGTCCGTCAAGAGCGTCCGATGGGTGCCGACGCCGGTACTCTTCCCCACGCCCGTGGGGATGGTCCTGTCAAACAGCTTCAAATCGCCGGTGATTTTACCTCTTCCCCACGCCCGTGGGGATGGTCCGGCACTCACCGCCGCCACCGAACGGGAACAGGCCTCTTCCCCACGCCCGTGGGGATGGTCCGGCCGTCGAAGTGCCGGCGGCGTTGGGGGAGGGCTCTTCCCCACGCCCGTGGGGATGGTCCGAGCGTACCCCACGTCGAAAGCGTGGTATTCAGCTCTTCCCCACGCCCGTGGGGATGGTCCAACGCCGCGCTGCATGTCACGGACCCCAGCGGTCTCTTCCCCACGCCCGTGGGGATGGTCCGAACTCGGCCAATTTCCAGGCACACCGCGTGTGCTCTTCCCCACGCCCGTGGGGATGGTCCGCGTCTCGATGAAAGAACACGGAACGCCAGGGACTCTTCCCCACGCCCGTGGGGATGGTCCTTCTCCCTCCAAATCGGGGAGGTGGAGCTGAACCTCTTCCCCACGCCCGTGGGGATGGTCCGCCCCGGCGGGACTGGCGGCGGCTGCTGCTGCCCTCTTCCCCACGCCCGTGGGGATGGTCCGATGTCGATCAGCGCCGACAGCGACGAGCACCACTCTTCCCCACGCCCGTGGGGATGGTCCGGGGAAGAATGCCGCCCTGCGTGTCACCGATCCCTCTTCCCCACGCCCGTGGGATGGTCCTTTTCGCCGTGGCCTCCGTGGGCTCCGTGCGAACTCTTCCCCACGCCCGTGGGGATGGTCCTGGTTGTTGGCCGCAAAACGCAAATGCAGTCCACAGGCATCCCATGGGCCTTCTTCCCATAGTGATCGAAATCGGAATCGGGATCGAAATCGCGATCGGGCGGGCGTGACCTGTCCCGTAAGGACAGGCGGACAATCGGCAGGGGCGGCGCCCCTGCTTCAGGTTGTTGCCAATGGTTCGCGTGCCGTAGGTACGCGGGGGATCTGCCGTCCAGGCATTCGAAAATCGGAAATCCGGATGTTGACGATCTCCCGGCGTACCGATGGCACGCCAAAACGGGGGGGCCTGGGTGCAGGGGCGTTGCCCCTGCCTGGACATTGGCAAAAGTCCCTTGACCGGCGGGTCGGGCCGGCGGCCCTTCCCGCCGGACGGATCGACGCTATTTTCTAAAATGTGTAACTTTTATTGAATTGC
>JBAZOO010000036.1:0-34811 GCA_041648735.1 Lentisphaeria bacterium | reverse complement strand
AAAAAGTAAAAGTGTAGTTACTTTTTTATCGGCTCTCAAGCCCCGGAAAAAGTAAAAGTGTAGTTACTTTTTTATCTGAGTGTTGAGAATCAACCACTTATGATGTCAAGTGTTGAACTCGGGCTAGTCCAATCAATCGGATTGCCCCCTGCCCAAAGAGGACGCCCCCATGAAACCACGCGCCGCCCTGCCCCTGCCACTGCTCCTCCTGCTCGCGGCCGCCGCCTGCACCCCCGTCCCCAAGGCGGAAAAGGAACAGGCGGCGCCGCCGCCGCCAGCCGCCGGCGCCGCGGCCGCCAAGCCCGCCGCCCCGGAGAAAGAGAGCCTGCGCCGCGACCTCGAGTCCGCCGTCAACTACGGCACTGGCGCCACCCAGATGAAGGCCTACAAGAAGGCCAAGACCCAAATCCAGGAGATCGGCGCCGACCAGCAACGGCAGTTGCGGGAGGCGCTGGGGGAATGACCCCGCGCCCCCGGGGCGGCCGGTGGTTCCGGCTTGCAAAGCAATGGCGCTCCGGGCGGGACTCGAACCCACGGCCTGCGGCTTAGAAGGCCGCTGCTCTATCCAACTGAGCTACCGGAGCGGGAAAAAAGGCGCAACCGCCAGCCGGCGGTCCAGCCTGATCTATTCATGGGAAGACGAACTGCGCTCGGACTTCGTGCCCTTCGTGGCTTCGTGGTGGGCAATGCGGTCAGCCGTTGGTGGCGTCCGCGCGGATCAGGCTGTAGAGGGTGGCGTAGTCCTCGGCGACCTGGAACTGCGGGAACTCCTGGCGGACGTTCGCGGAGGGGCGGAAGAGGATGCCGAAATCCGCCTCGGCCAGCATGGTGGTGTCGTTGTAGGAGTCGCCGGTGGCGACCACCCGGAAATTGAGTTCACGGAAGCGCTGGACCGCCTGCTGCTTGCCGTTGGGGATGCGCAGGTGGTAGTCGGTGATGCTGCCGTCGGCGGCCACTTCCAGGCTGTTGCAGAACAGGGTCGGCAGCCCCAGCTTGAGCATGAGCGGGCCGGCGAACTGCTGGAAGGTGTCGGAGAGGATGACCACCGGGTAACGCTGGCGCAGGCCGGTGAGGAAGTCGGCGGCGCCGGGCAGCGGGTCGAGGGTGCGGATCACCGCCTGGATGTCCGCCAGCGTGAGCTTGTGCTCCCGCAGGATTTGCAGGCGGCCACGCATCAGCCGGTCATAGTCGGGGATGTCGCGGGTCGTCAGCCGGAGCTTTTCGATGCCGGTCTTCTCGGCGACGGCAATCCAGATCTCCGGGACGAAGACCCCTTCCAGGTCCGCGGCGACCAGCACGGGTTTCTTGTACATGGCGGACAGCCTCCAACAACCCGGCTTAGAGCAGCCCCGGAATCTGCAGCCCCGCCGTGACCTCTTGCAGCCGTTGGTTGGCCACCTGCTTGACCTCCTGCAAGGCGCCATTGGCGGCGGCGACCAGCATCTCCTGGAGCGCCTCCGCGTCATCCTTGTTCAGCAGCTCGGGGCTGACCGTGAGCGACTTGAGCAGCCCGTCCCCCTTCGCCACCGCGGTGACGGCGCCGCCGCCGACGCTGTAGCTCTTCTCCAGCTTGGCGACTTCCTCCTGCACGCGGGCGACGTCGCCCTGGACCTTCTGCGCCTGCTTCATCAGCTTCATGATATTCATGGACTCGGCTCCAATGACCTGGGTTGCAACCAATTGAAGGGGAAGGGGAAGGGGAAACCGGGGGTGAGCGCTCAGCCCCGGACATCAATGACACGCCCCCCGACCTGGGAGCAGAACTTCTGGACAAACGGATCCGCCGTCACCCGCTGCCAGACTTCGGCGTCGGCGCGGGGTTGGGGTTGCCGGGCGGCGGCGGGCTGGGCCGGGACCGCCGGCCCACCGCGGCCGGCATCCACGGCTTCGGCCCCATCGCCCTCGTCGACGTCCTGATAGATGTCCGCCGGCGGTGCCGCTTCGTCGCCCTCCGGCGCCGCGGGGGCGGCAGTGACGGCGGAAACGGGCTCGGGGCCGGGAACCTGGGCGGCCGGAGAAGATGGCGGAGACACCGGACGGGGGGGCGCCGGCACCGGCACCGCCGCGGCCACGGCCGGCGGGGGCGGAACCGGCTCGGCAGCCACGGCGACGGGGACGGACGCGCCCTGCCGCTTCCAGTTGGCCAGGCCGGCAATGACGTCATCGATCTGGGCGCCGTGGGCGTCGCGCAGGACGCGGATCAGCACCACTTCCAGGGCGACGCGCTTGTTCAAGGCGTAGCGGAGGAACCCCTCCTGGGCCATCAGCCCCTCCAGCAGCCGCTGCACCAATTCGTGGGACGCGGCGGCGGCCAGCGCCCGCAGCTTGTCCAGGGCCGACAACCCGCCTTCCAGCACCCGGGCCGGCTCCGGATGGAGCTGGACGACCATCAGGTCGCGCAGCAGCAGCACCAGGTCGCGCTGGACTTGCTCCAGGTCGCGGCCACGGTCGGCCAGGTTCTGGAGCTGGAGAAGGAGCCGGGGCAGGTCGTTGCTGAAGAGGGCGTGGGCAATGTCGAGCAGTTCGCTGCCGGAGGCGAGGCCGAAGACGTCCATGATGTCGGCTTCGCCGATCGGCGTGCCGGCGTCGCGGCCGCCGCAGAAGGCGATCATCTGGTCGAAGATGGACTGGGCGTCGCGCATCCCCCCGTCGGCGGCGCGGGCGATGGCCTGGAGCGCGTCGTCCGCGATGGCGACCTGCTCACGCCCGGCGATCCAGCGCAGGCGTTCGGCGATCAGCCCCGGCGGGATGCGCTTGAGGTCGAGCCGCTGGCAGCGGGAGAGGATGGTGGCCAGGATCTTGTGCGGCTCGGTGGTGGCGAAGAGGAACTTCACATGCGCCGGCGGCTCCTCCAAGGTCTTGAGCAGCGCGTTCCAGGCCTGGTCGGTGAGCATGTGGACTTCGTCGATGATGTAGATCTTGTAGCGGCCGCCGGCGGGGGTGTACTGGACGGTGCCAATCAGGTCGCGGGCGTGCTCGACCTTGTTGTGGGAGGCGCCGTCAATCTCGAGGACGTCCAGCGACTGGCCGCCGGCGATCTCGCGGCAGGAGCTGCATTCGCAGCACGGCTCGCCGTCGGGCTGGCGGTTGCGGCAGTTGAGGGCCTTGGCGAAGATCCGGGCCGTGGTGGTCTTGCCGGTGCCGCGGGGGCCGATGAAGAGGTAGGCGTGCCCGACCCGGTCCTGGAGGATGGCGTTCCTCAAGATCCGGGTGATGTGCTCCTGGCCGACCACGTCCGCAAACGTCTGCGGCCGCCATTTCCGGGCAATGACCTGATAGGATGACATGGGGGGCTGCGGCTGCCGAAGGCGCCTCTGGCGGGTGGGGACCGCTATCGGGTTGACGCCCGGCCGGAGCACCCGGAGATTTCGCTTAGGGCTGCTTGGTTCCCCATCTGACCCGGTTCACAATACTCCGTCACCCCGGCCGGGCGTCAACCCGACACTGGAGTTTGTACCATAGCCGCCCCCCGGGCGGATGCAACCGGGCTGGCGCCGCCGCGTGAAACTCGAAACTGGAAACTCGGGAACCCCCTTCCGCGATCTCCGCGGCTCCGTGGCCGCGCCGGCCGGCTATATTTTCTTTGCCACGCCCAACCTCCCCGTCCCGGACGCGCCCGTCCGCCAGCCCCCCCCGGCGGCGGCGCCAACCCCAAGGCCGCACCACCATGGCAGGCAGCAGCTTCGGCAGACATTTCCGCATCACCAACTGGGGCGAATCCCACGGCCCGGCCATCGGCACCGTCGTGGACGGCTGCCCGCCGCGGCTGGAACTGGCCGCCGCCGACATCCAGCGGGAACTGGACCGCCGCCGCCCCGGCCAGAGCGCCCTCACCACCCCCCGCGCCGAACCGGACCAGGTCCAAATCCTCTCCGGCGTCTTCCGCGGCCGCACCACCGGCACCCCCATCTCCCTGCTCATCCCCTCCACCAACGTCATCAGCCAGGACTACGCCGAGATCGCCCACGCCTACCGCCCCGGCCACGCCGACTTCACCTACCAGGCCAAATACGGCATCCGCGACCCCTTCGGCGGCGGCCGCAGCTCCGCCCGCGTCACCGCCGGCATCGTCGCCGCCGGCGCCATCGCCCAGAAACTGCTCCGCGAACAGGCCGGCATCACCGTCACCAGCTACGTGAAGCGCCTCGGCCCGATCCTCGCCGAGACCGACCCCGAAACCGTCCACCGTGAAATGGTCGAACGCTCCCCTGTCCGCTGCCCCGACCCCGCCAGCGCCGAACGGATGATGGCGCTGATCCGGGAAACCGCCGCCCGCCAGGACTCCGTCGGCGGCATCGTCGAATGCATCATCCGCAACGTCCCCCCGGGGCTTGGCGACCCCATCTTCGACAAGCTCGACGCCGACCTCGCCAAGGCCATGCTCGCCATCAACGCCAGCAAGGGCTTCGAACTCGGCTCCGGCTTCGCCTGCGCCACCATGACCGGCAGCCAGCACAACGACCCCTTCGAACTGCGCGACGGCCGCGTCGCCACCCGCACCAACCACGCCGGCGGCATCCTCGGCGGCATCAGCACCGGCATGCCCATCGTCTTCCGCGTCGCCTTCAAGCCCACCGCCAGCATCGGCCGGCCCCAGCACACCCTCACCGAGGACGGCCAGCCGACCGTCCTCCAGACCAAGGGGCGCCACGACCCCTCCGTCCTCCCCCGCGCCGTCCCCGTCGTCGACGCCATGGCCGCCCTGGTCATCCTCGACCATTTCCTCGCCCTGACCGGCTTCGCCGGCCGCCCGCCGCCACCAGCCACCCAAGCTTGAACCGGTGAGAAAACATGGCGCCGCCCCCGCCCAGCCAACGCCCCATCTTCCTCATCGGCCTCCCCGGCGTCGGCAAGTCCACCATCGCCCGGCACCTCGCCAAACTCGTCGGCCTCCCCTGCCACAGCCTGGACGAGGCCCTCGGCACCCACGTCGGCGCCACCCCCCGCGACTACTTCCAAACCCAGGGCGAAACTGCTTTCCGCCAGGCCGAGACGGCGGTCCTGGCCCGCCTCGCCGCCGCCGGAGCCGCCGTCATTGACTGCGGCGGCGGCGTTGTCAAAACTCCAGCCAACCTCGAGATCATGCGCCGCACCGGCCACGTCGTCTGGCTCCGCGCCACCGTCGAAACCATGCTCCAGCGGCTGCGGAGTTCGCACGCCCGCGTCGCCCTGGGCGACAGCGCCACGGCGGAGAAAGTCAGCGCCCTCCTCGCCAGCCGCGAACCGCTCTACCACCAGGCCGCCACCCTCATCATCGCCACCGACGGCAAGACCCCCGCCGCCACCGCCGCCGAAATCCGCCGCGCCCTCCGCGGCGACCGCCGCCACCGAGTGCCTGGCCACCGCGCCCGGGAATGACCTGCTGCGCCCTGCGAACCGCCCTGACCCAGAAAGAGGCCCGCCGCCCATGGAACGACCAATCCGCTGGGGCATCCTCGGCACCGGCGCCATTGCCCGGAAGTTCGCCGCCGACCTCCTCCGGCTGCCCGGCGCCGAACTGGCCGCCGTGGGTTCGCGCACCACCGAGGCCGCGGAACGGTTCGGCGCCGAATTCGCCATCCCCAGGCGCCATGGCTCCTATGCCGGGCTGGCCGCCGACCCCGAGGTGGACGTCGTCTACGTCGCCACCACCAACCAGCTCCACCGGGAGGAGGCCCTTCTCTGCCTCGACCATGGCAAGGCGGTGCTCTGCGAAAAGCCTTTTGCCCTGAACCTCGCCGAAGCCGAGGCAATGGCCGCCCGCGCCCGGCACCGCGGCCTGTTCCTGATGGAAGCCATGTGGACACGCTTCTTCCCAGCCATCGGCCGGCTCGAGGAGCTGCTCCAGGAAGGGGCCATCGGCGAACTCCGCCAGCTTGACGCCCGCTTCGGCTTCCGCGCTCCGGCCGAGCCCCATGGGCGCCTGTTCGACCCCGCCCTCGGCGGCGGTGCGCTCCTGGATGTCGGCGTCTATCCCGTCGCCCTGGCGCAGCTCCTCTTTGGCCGCGAGCCGGCCCGCATCGCGGCCCTCGCCCACCACGGCCCCACCGGCGTGGACGAACAGGCCGGCATCCTCTGCCTCTACGACCGCGGCGAACTGGCAACCCTCGCCTGCGCCATCCGCACCCAGGCCCGGAACGAGGCGGCGCTCTACGGCACCTCCGGCATGATCCGCCTGCCGGACCCCTTCTGGCGCCCGGAACGGCTGATCCTGGCCCGGGATGGCCAAGAGCACAGCTTCGAATTCCCCACCGCCGCCGCCCGCGGCGGCCACGGCTACGGCTACGAAGCCGCCGAAGTCATGCGCTGCCTGCGGGAAGGCCGCCGCGAGAGCCCCCGCTACCCCCTGGCCACCACCCTCGCCGTCATGCGCACCCTCGACCGCATCCGGGAATGCTGGAACCCCGCCTGAGCCCGGCCCAGCCGCCGGGTCACGACGGATCGAACCCGAGCAGGTGCAGCCCCTTCCAGTAGAAGATGAGCATCCCCGCCAGGGCAGCGTAGAGCACCCCCACGGCAATCACCCGGCTCACGAGCCGGTACCACCCCTCCCCCTTCCATTCGGCGCAGAACACCTCGAACGCCCGCATGAAGATGTAGGCGGCGACGGCGAACAGGACGTAGCCCATGGCAAGCCTCCTTGTGCGGACTCCGCAACTCTCCCGGAATCTACACCCGCCCCCCCCGGCTGGCAACCCGCGGCGATCGCCAGCCAGCGCTCATCAGACTCATCAGTCCCATGGGACTCATGCCCAGGACCGGCCTTGGGGCGCCTCAGTCCCACACGAATTTCTCGTCGTATTCAATCCCATACCGCCTGAGAAACTCGACGACCTGCGCCAACGCCTGGCTCTTGTTGAGATTGAAGAGAATGTGGACGTGGTCGCTCACCGAGTTGATCTTCAGCGCCGGAGAGGCCAAATCCTGGAAGATGCCAGCCAGGTAGCCGTGGAACGGCCCGCGAATCGAATCCGGGAGAAGGGGCTCCCGCTTTTTCGTGCTGAAGATGAGGTGGATGAAGTTTTTGGCGAGGGACTGGGGCATGGCAAGGCCTCCTCCGTTTCCGGCGCCCATTCAGGGCGCATCCACCGGGGCGTGGCCCAAAACCCAGGGCGCGGCCCTGGGCTAATATGCCGCCGCACCTTCGGCGCGGCAAGGCCCGTCCCCGCCCATCCCAGGGCGCGGCCCTGGCGCGCCTTTTGGCAAATGGCGGCGCGGAGGCCATGTTACCAGGCCGTCCGCCACCCGCCAGCCTCCAGTCCAGGATCCCGCCCACCATGCCGGTCAAACCGTTCCTGAACCTCCCCGCCGGAACCCGCCCCCGCGCCGTCATCCTCCTCAGCGGCGGTGGCAGCAACGCCGAACGGCTGCTGGAAGCCCTCGCCACCGCCGGCGCGGCCGCCGCCTACGAGGTGGCGGCCCTGGTCACCGACAACCCCGCCGGCAGCCGCGCCGGGGAGCTGGCGCAGCGCTTCAACGTCCCCCTCGTCGCCAACGACATCCGCGAGTTCTACCGCCGTGGCGGCGAAAGCCGCGTCACCCTCGCCACCACCCTGGGGCGCGAATTGCGCGACCGCTGGACGGCCGAACTCCGGCGGCAGCTCGCGCCACTCCGGCCAGACTTCGGCATCCTCGCCGGCTTCGTGCCGCTGACCAACCTCACCGGCGACTTCCCCTGCCTGAACGTGCATCCCGGCGACCTGACCGTGCTCAAGGACGGCCGGCGCTGGCTTGTCGGCCTCCACACCGTCCCCATCGAACGCGCCATCCTCGACGGCCACCGCGAACTCCGCAGCTCGGCCATCCTCGCCCTGCCCTACACCGGCGAGGGCAACGACATGGACAACGGCCCGCTGCTCGGCCTCTCCGGCCCGGTGCCGGTGGATTTGCAAGGGCATTCCCTGGCGGAACTCCGCGCCGCCGCCGCCGCGCGCCCGCCCCAGCGCCCCGCCGGCGGCTTCCGCGACCTGCTGGCGACAGTGGCGCAGCACAACCAGGAACGGCTCAAGGCCGGCGGCGACTGGGTCGTCTTCCCGCGCACCGTCGAAATGTTCGCCAAGGGGCGCTACGGCCAGGACGCGGCCGGCGGGCTGCTCTTCCGCCTCGGCGACTCCTGGCTGCCCATCGAAACCGTGGTCTTCAGCCCGGCCGAGACGGAAGTCCGCTTCCGCTGAGCCTAGCCCGGAAGCGGTTGCAGGTTTTATAGTACGCGCCATGTCCTTCACCCTCCTGAAAACCGCGGCCGCCAGCCCGGCGCGCCTGGGCGTCCTGGCCACCGCCCACGGCGCCATCCGCACGCCCGCCTTCATGCCGGTCGGCACCCAGGCGACGGTCAAGACCCTCGCCCCCGCCGAGCTGGAGGCGCTGGCGGCCCAGGTCATCCTCGGCAACACCTACCACCTTTTCCTCCGCCCGGGAATGGAGATCATCGCCGCGGCCGGCGGGCTGCACCGCTTCATGGCCTGGCCAAAGCCGATCCTGACCGACAGCGGCGGCTACCAGGTCTTCAGCCTCAGCAAGCTGCGCAAGATCACCTCCGACGGCGTCCGCTTCCAGTCGCACATTGACGGCTCCCGCCTCTTCCTCGGCCCGCGCGAGGCGATGGCCATCCAGCGCACCCTCGGCGCCGACATCGCCATGCTCTTCGACGAATGCACCCCCTACCCCGCCACCCGCCAGCAGGCGGAGGAGTCGCTGCGCCTGACCCTGCGCTGGGCCGGCATCTGCCGCGAGCAGGAACGGGCGCCGGGACAGCTCGTCTTCGGCATCGTCCAGGGCGGCATGTTCCCCGACCTGCGGGCACAGGCGGCCGCCGAACTGGTCCGGCTCGGCTTCGACGGCTATGCGGTCGGCGGCCTGAGCGTCGGCGAGCCGGAGGAGCTGATGCTGGAGATGCTGGCGGCGTGCGTGCCGGCGCTGCCGGCGGCGCAGCCGCGCTACCTGATGGGGGTGGGCACGCCGCCGCAGATCGTCGAGGCGGTCGCCCGCGGCATCGATATGTTCGACTGTGTGCTGCCCACCCGCATGGGGCGGCACGGCTCGGCCTACACGGCGCGCGGCGTGCTGCCGGTGAAGGCGGGGCGGTTCAAGGCCGACTTCCGCCCATTGGAGGATGGCTGCGGCTGCACGGTCTGCCACACCTTCACCCGCGCCTACCTGCGGCACTTGCTGAACGCCAACGAGCAGCTTGGCCAGCGGCTGCTGACGTTGCACAACGTCCATTTCTACTTGCAGCTCGCCGCCCGCATCCGGGAGGCGCTCGCCGCGGACGCCTTCAGCGAGTTCCGCCGCGAGTTCCACGCCCGCTACGCCGCCGGACCGGAGTGACGCCGCCGGGAAGGGGGCGGCCGCCGGAGCGGCGCCGGGGCCGGCGGTTCCGGCCCCGGCTTTCCCGGCAGGGTCAACCCAGGATGAACTGAGGCAGGGGGAAGGCCCGGGTGAAGGCCGCGACCTCGCGCTTGACCGCCGCCAGCGCCGCGGCGTCCTGGCTGTTCTCCACGGCGCGGGTGATGAACCCGGCGATCTTGCGCATCTCCGCCTCCTTCATCCCGCGGGTGGTGACCGCCGGGGTGCCAATGCGGACGCCGCTGGTGACGGTCGGCTTTTCCGGGTCGAACGGGATCAGGTTCTTGTTGACGGTGATCCCCGCCAGGTCCAGCGCGGTGGCGGCGTCCTTGCCGGTGATCCCCTTGGGCCGCAGGTCAACGAGCATGAGATGGTTGTCGGTGCCGCCGGAGACGATCCGGAAGCCATCTTCAGTGAGGGCGGCGGCGAGGGCCGTGGCGTTGGCCCGGATCTGCCGCTGGTACTCCTTGAACGCCGGGGCCAGCGCCTCGCGGAAACAGACGGCCTTGCCGGCGATGACGTGCATCAGCGGGCCGCCCTGCAATCCGGGGAAGACCTGGGAATTGATCGCCTTGAGGTGCTTTTCCTTGCAGAGGATCAGGCCGGAGCGCGGGCCGCGCAGGGTCTTGTGGGTGGTGGAGGTGACCACGTCGGCATAGGGCACCGGGCTCGGGTGCTGGCCGGTGGCGACCAGGCCGGCGATGTGCGCCATGTCCACCACCAGATAGGCGCCGACCGAGTCGGCGATCTCACGGAAGCGGGCGAAGTCGAGGGTGCGCGGATAGGCGCTGGCGCCGACCATGACCATCCGGGGCTTATGCTCGCGGGCCATTTCGGCGATGCGGTCGTAGTTGAGCATCTCCGTCTCGGGGTCGACGCCATAGCCGATGAAGTTGAAGAGGCGGCCGGAGAAGTTGATCTTGAGCCCGTGGGTCAGGTGGCCGCCGTGGTCGAGGCTCATGGCCAGCACCGTGTCGCCCGGCTGGAGCAGGGCGAAGTAGGCGGCCATGTTGGCGGCGCTGCCGCAGTGGGGCTGGACGTTGGCGGCCTCGGCGCCGAACAGTTCGCAGGCGCGCTGGATCGCCAGCTCCTCGGCCCGGTCAACGAATTCGCAGCCGTTGTAGTAGCGCTTGCCGGGGTAGCCTTCGGCGTACTTGTTGGTCATCACCGAACCGCAGGCGGCGCGGACGGCGGCGCTGGCGAAGTTCTCGGAGGCGATCAGTTCCAGCCCCTCCTCCTGGCGATGCTTCTCGGCGTCGAGCCAGCGGGCGATCTCGGGATCGGCGGCGCGGACGGCGGCGATTTCGTCGTCGCACAGCGCCTCGACCTTCCGGAGCCGGCGGAGATGGCGCTCCTCCTGGGTGAAGGAAGTGGCCAGCCAGGCATCCACCACGGCGACGAGCTCGGCCTCGGCCATCTTGTCGCCGCCAGTGACCAGGACGTTGGTGGCGTTGTGCTCGCGGCTGAGCCGGGCCTTCTCGGCCGACTCGACCAAGGCGGCGCGGACGCCATGGAAGCGGTTGGCGGCAATGCTCATGCCGATGCCGGAACGGCAGATGAGGATGCCGCAGTCGATCGCCCCCCGCACCAGGGCGAAGCCGAGCGGCGCGGCGAAATCGGGATAGTCGTCGCCGGCGTCATGGTCGGCGGGGCCGAAATCGGTCACCACGCAACCCTTGGCGGCCAGGTGCTTGGCCAAGTGCCGCTTCTTGGTGAGGCCGCCGTGGTCGGTGGCGATGCCGATGCGCAGCGGGGCGATGCCGTGCCAGTCATGCAGCTTCTTCATGGTCAATGGATCCCGGGCTTTTTTTGGCGGGGGGAAGGGGTTGGGGCGCGCCGGCACCGCTCCCGCCGGAGCGGCCTGCGAAGCGGGAAAATGTAGCGCCCGAACCGGCGGCTGCAACGGCAGTGGCGGCGCGGAAAAAAGGAAACCCGGACCGGAAAGGCCCGGGCCGGGTTTGGATGCGGCAATGGGAAGGCGGCTCAGCGCTTGGAGAACTGGAAGCGCTTGCGGGCGCCCGGCTGGCCGTACTTCTTGCGTTCCTTGACGCGGGCGTCGCGGGTCAGCAGGCCGGCGGCCTTGAGGGTCGGCCGCAGTTCCGGCTGGGCCAACAGCAGGGCGCGGGCGATGCTGTGGCGCAGGGCGAAGGTCTGGCCGACGGAGCCGCCGCCGGCGATGTTGGCGACCACGTCGAACTTGTCGGCCAGGCCGGTGATCTGGAAGGGCTGGGTCACATAGTTGCGCAGCACGTCCGTCGCGAAGTAGGCGTCCAGGGGGCGCCCGTTCACTTCGACCTTGCCGGAGCCGGGGCGGAGGCAGACACGGGCCGAGGCTTCCTTGCGGCGGCCGGTCGCCCAGAATTCTTCAACAGTCTTGGTGGCCATGATGGGTGTTCCTTAAGGAAAGGGGGGATGCTCGGTTACGCCAGCTTCAGGGCCTCGGGACCTTGGGCGACATGCGGGTGCTCGCCACCGGCATAGACCTTGAGTTTGCGGTACTGCTGCCGGCCCAGGCGCCCCTTCGGGAGCATGCCCCAGACGGCCTCCTGGATGAGGCGCTCGGGGCGGCGGGCCCGGACTTGGGCCGTGGTCATCAGCTTGTGGCCGCCAGGATAGCGGGAGTAGGTTTCGTAAATCTTCTTCTGCTCCTTCTGGCCGGTGAGCGTCACCTTGGCGGCATTGATGACGACCACGAAGTCGCCGGTGTCGAGGTGGGGCGTGAAGATCGGCTTGTTCTTGCCGCGCAGGATGTCGGCAATCTTGCTGGCGAGCCGGCCCAGCACCTGGCCTTCGGCGTCCACCACCCACCACTTGCGGGTGATCTCGCCTTCCTTGGGGAGATAGGTCTTCATGAAGCGGATCCTGACGGGTTGCGCGGCCCTTGCCGCGGGTTCGGGCGAAAAACAGGCGGATACTATAGGCCGCACCGGGCCGGAGTCAAGCCAATCCCCTGCCGCGCATGTCCCCAACAGCGGCCGCCGGCAAAGCTTGGGTAAGCTGGGCGGGGCTGCGCGGCGCACGCAGCCGGTTCGGGATGGCGGCCAGGAGGCGTTTTGCGGCGCAAAACGCGGTCATTGCCAGTCCGGGCTGAACCGGACAGACAGGAAATGTAGCCGCCCCCGGCCGAATTGCCAGTGCCCGAGCGGAACCGGTCAGGCGTGGATGTTGGCCGCGAACCTCTCCCGGACCACCTGCTCCATGCTGAACAGGCCGCGGTCGCGCCCCAGCAGCCATTTGGCGCCGAAGATCGCGCCTTGGCCGAAGGCGGCGCGGCTGATGCTTTCATGGACGAGCCGGATCGTCTGGTTCGGCAGGCCAAAAATGACCTCATGCTTGCCGATGATGCCGCCGACGCGGATCGAGTTGACCTGCCGCTGCGTGTCCAACCCCAAATCCGCGGCGATGCGCAGGGCCGTCCCGGAAGTTTCCGGCTTCGCCCGGAAATGTTCTTCGACCACCTCGATGTCGGCGTGCGGCACGATCTGCTGGAGCACCTTGGCGGCGACGATGAGGAAGTTGATGCCCAGTGTGATGTTGGGGGCATAGAGCACCGCGGTGTGGGCGCCCAGCGCCTCCAGCTTCGCCAGGTCCTCGGGCTCGTAGCGGGAGATGGCGGAGATGACCCGCGCGCCGCGCCGGGCCGCCGGCGCATACTCGTCCACGGCACAGGAAGCGGAGAAGTCAACGATCACGTCCACCGGATTCTCTTCGTGGAAGCGGTCGAGGTCGACGTCGCGGTAGCAGACAATCCGGCCTTCGTCCTGCTTGTGCCCCAGCAGATGGCTGGCAAACTCGCCTTCGTTGGCCTGCGAACGGCGCATGACCCAGCGGAGTTCGCAGTCCTGGTCCTGGATGATTTCATTGGCGACGACCTTGCCGGTCTTGCCAAAGCCGAAAAGCCCCATGCGGATGCCCATTGGAGTGTCTCCTTCGCAAGGCGCGCGGCCACGGGGGCCGCGGGGAGGTGGCTGGATGCCCGGCGCCAAGGAGATGGCCCGGGGCGGATAGTAGGGTCGGGCAGCGGGGAGGCGGGCAACCGCAATCCGCGGAGGGGGGCCCCACGGTTGGGTGCCGCCAAGGAGGGGATCGCCGCGCGACAATAGTTGCAATATACCGTCCAGCCGCGGACAAGTCCACTCCCGGCGGCGGCGGAACACGTTACAGTACGGCAACGATTGCCTGGGCATCCGCGGAAGCATCCCCCTTATGGCCGAAACTCCGACCCCCACCGAACAGTTGCTGCACGAGCTGGGCAAGCTCCGGCTCTTCAATCCCGACCTGGCCCTGCTGCTCCGGCCGGCCCTGCTCCGGCTGGCGGCCGCCGTCGGGCCGGAGGGGTTCGGGCCGGCGGCGGAGTTCGCGCGCCACCTGGTGGCCGACTACGAGGCGAGCCCCTGGAAGCAGGCCGAGCGCATGATCGTCGGCGAATGGCTGCGCAGCTTCGAGGCCGCGGCCCGGCAACTGGCCGCGGGCACGGGCGGCACGGCGCCGCCCCCGGCGGAGGCGGAGCCCCCCGCCGCGCCGGCCACCGTCAGCCTCGTGCCCATCCGCGGCTTTTCCGCCCGCGACTGGTGCCGGGTGCAGACGGCGGCCGGCATCCACCAGCGGGTGCTCCGCGGCATGGAGGCGGCACGGAACCGCAACCGCATGGTGGCCAGCGTCTTGGAGACCATGTTCGCGGTCTTGCACCAGCTCGGCCGCGACCGCGCCTTCGCCTGGGAGCTGGAGTGGCTCGCGGAACACCGGGGCACCCTCGACGCCGACGTGGTCCGCGACCTGCTCCTCGCCTGGACCGCCGAGGCGGACCTGCCGGCCGCCGCCCGCGAATGGCTGCTCCTCTGGAGCGGCGACGAGGCGCTCGGCCGGCAGTGGCCCGCGGTCGTGGAGAAGGCTGACGCCCTGCTGCGCCGGACGGCCCTCCGCGCCTGGAGCGGCGACGCCCGCCACGACCGGCGCGCCCCCCTCGCCCATCTGCGCCGCCGGATCCACGATGGCCGCCTCGACGAGGACGGGCTCGGCCGCTGGCTCGCCGCCACCGTCGGCGAGATCGGCGAAGGAGTCCAAGTCTTTGTGGAGCTGAGCCGGCGCGCCGAAGCCGGCCAGGAACTGGAGCCCTGGCGCCGGGCCGCCCTCGCCCGCGAGGCGGAACGCGTCTGCGACCTGTACGAGCCGGTGCTGCTCCTGGCCGACGTGCTCCTGCGCCAGGCCGGCGGCGCCATGCGTTTCGCCCTGGCCTTCTTCGGCATGGGCCGCGGCGCCGAAATCGAGTGGCGCCGGCGGCTGGAGGAGCTGGCCCGCAAGAACATCCGCCGCCTGTTCCTGCTGGGGCTGCGTGCCGGAACGCCGCCCGTGGCGGTCATTGAGCGGCTCAGCTTCGGCGACCGCACCCTGCTCGACCGGCTGCGCCTGGAGCTGGACTTGGGCACGCTCCAATTCGAGTCATTGAAGCAGCGGGAACGGGTCACGGACGCCTTGGCGGTGCATTACCTGAACCGGCGCGAGGAGGAACTGCTGGCCATCGAGCTGCGCCGGCGCTACCGCGACCTGATGCGCGTGCTCCACAGCGACAGCCTCGGCCGGCTGCTGCCGCCGGAGGCGGCCGCGGAACTGCCCGGCCGGCTGGCGACGCTGGCGGAGCTGATCGCCATCGCCACCGAGGCGCGCCGTTTCCTGGCGCGGCGGCGGAACCTCGAGGAGACGGTCGAGGAGCGCGTCGCCGCCGACCTGGAGTTCTGCCAGTCGGTCCGCCGCCGCCGGCATCTCGCCCTGCGCCGGCTTGTCCTGCCCGCCGCCGCCGGCGGGCTCACGGCGCGGCCGGGGGCTCCAGCGGCAGGGTGACGAGGAACCGGGCCCCGCCCTCAGGCGGAGATTCCGCCGCCAATTCGCCGCCCTGGCGGCGGAGGATTTCCCGGGCCACGGACAAGCCAAGTCCGGTGCCGGTCTCCAGCTTGGTCGTGAAGAACGGCTCAAAGATGTGGGGAAGATGCACGGGCGCGATCCCGGGCCCGTTGTCGGCAATGGTGATGCCGATCTGCCGCCGGTCGGGCCGGCAGGCGGTGGCCACGGTGATGGCCGGAGCCGCGCCGGTGCCGGCGTGCGCCGCCAGCGCCTGGGCGGCATTGAGCAGCAGGTTGAGGAAGACCTGCTGGAGCTGGTTCTCATCCCCCAGCGGCTGCGGGAGGCCCGGCTCGTATTTCCGGATCACCTTGAGCCCCAATGAGTTGAAATTCAGCCCGACCAGCTTCACGCAGCGGTCCAGGAGATTGTGGAGCGCGACTGGCCGCCGCTGGGTCGCCGGCCGGCGGCTGACATGGAGGAGGATCTCCACCAGCTCCGCGGCCCGGCGCGCCTCCTGGAGGATGTCGTCCAGGCATTCGCGGCGGGCGGCGGCGGCCGTTGCCGGATCGGCGGCAAGTTCGGCAAAGCCGAGGATGGCGGTCAGCGGACTGTTGAGTTCATGGGCAATGCCCGCCACGAGCTGGCCGATGGCCGCCATTTTTTCCGTCTGATGCAGGCGCCAGTGCAGTCCGGCGGCGTGGCTGCCGCCAGAAAAATGGGGCTGGGTGAGGCGGCTCCGGTCAGGGTCGGCGGCTGGATTGGCTGGCATGGGGGAAATCCTCCCGCAAGCGGCAAGCTCCACCATCAATATGGCCTCCCGCCCCGCATCCTTCAACCGCCCCCCGCTCACTCGCCCGCCGGGCGGGTGAAAAGGAAGAATTGGCGCGGGCCGCCGTCTTCGGGAAGGTCAAGCGGCTCGGAGAGGGTGAGATGGAGGTGGTATTTGTTGGCCTCACGCCGGGCCAAATCCCAATTCTCCCGGACCGCCGTGGGGGTGCTGAAGACGGCCAGGACGCCGCCGGGCCTCAGCAGTTGCCGCGTCTCCCGCACCAGCAAGGTCGGGTTGAACACCGCCCGGCCAACCACGGCGTCGTAGCCCGCCGCATGCTCCGGCAGCCGCCCCGCCTCGCGCCCCTGCCGGCCCAGGATCTCGACGTGGCGCAGCCCCAAAGCCGCCACCTCCTGGCGGAGGAATTCGAGCTTCTTGCCGTTGATCTCCATCCCCGTCAGCCGCAGCTCCGGATTGCCCCAAGCCAAAGGGAAGAGCGGAAAGCCGGCGCCGCAGCCGACATCCGCCACCCGCAACGGCGCCCGCAGCAACGCCGGCAGCGCGCCGGCCACGGCCAAGCTGTCCGCCACGTGCTTGACCCAGAACTCTTCGGGCGAGGTGATCCGGGTCAGGTTCGTCCGGGCGTTCCACGCCACCAGGTCGGCGTAGAATTGCGCCATTTGCGGCAGGCGTTCGCGCACGGCAGTGCCGGCGCCGCAGCGTTCAAGGAAGAGGGAGACGGAGGCGGGAGGGATCACCGGCGCAACCAAGGCAAGCGGGTGGGAGGATGGGGGGGCGGATTCCGCGGGGGTGCGGCAGCCAGCCAGGGCTCAGGCGAGCAGGCCGGCGGCGGCCACGGCCAGGGCCGCCAGGCCGGCGAGGAGGCCACTGACGGCGCGCGCCGGCGCGGACTCCTTGCACCGCTCCAGCCAGTCGCGGTAGCGCCAGGGCACGGCCAGCACGTAGATGGCGGCCAGCCCCACGGCGTAGAGCAGCGTGGAAAAGGCCGGCCGCCACGGCAGGTGCCGCACGAACGCCTCATGCAACAGCAGCGGGATCAGCAGCAGCAGCAGGCCACAGATGGCCCGGGCCAACAGGAACTCCAGGAAGAAGAAGGCGAGGATGGCGACAACCGGCACCAAGATCCAAAGGATGACTGTGAAGCGGAGCAGCCCCCCCTCCAGCAGATAGGTCGCCTCGTGGGCGCTCCAGGCCAGCCCCAGCGCGCCGAGGAGGCCGCCCACCAGCCGCTCCCGCGGGAACTGGCGCCAGAGGTCGGGCCAACGGCGGACCGCCCAGGCGCAGAGCACGGCGTGCCCCCCGAGCAGGGCGGCGAACACCAAACAGGCGGCTTGGAAAGTCATGGTCGGCATTCCCGGTTGCCCCACGCCAGCGGCAGGGAGAGGCTCAGTAGGGAACCCCGAAGCCGCTGCCCTCCCAGCCGGCGGGCGTGTTCCACGGCTGGGGGTTCGTCCGGTCGCCCGGATCCCCCCCGGAGGTGGCGCAGCCGGCGGCCAAGGCCAGGCCGGCGGCGCCCAGGAGAATCTGCCAGAGCTGCCTCATGGGTTCAGCACCAGGAACTCCATGGTCTGGAAGAGCAGCATGATAGCCAGCGCCGCCGCCATGGCCCCGAGGAGGAGGGAAGTCGCCTTGCCGTTCATTTCGCACCTCCGGCGACGGGCGCGGCCGCCTCAGCCAGCGGCGGGATCACGGAGTCGCCGTCCTTGATCTTCTTGCTGCTGGGCAGGATCTCGGCGATCGCCACGGAATCGGCCACCCGGCTGACCTGGACGCTGCCCAAGTACTTGTTCCCGCGGTGGACCAAGAGGCGGGCCTTCTCCGGGATCTGGCCCTTGCCGAGGTTCAGCACGACGTACTTGAAATCCTTGTCCACATACATGACCTTGCCGACCAGATTCGGGTCGAGAGTGGTGGCGGGGCCCGCCACGCCCCCCGGTTTGCCGGTGTAGCCTTCAAGGATCTTCTTCAGCTCGGTGATCTCGGCAGTGACCGCCTGGAGCTTCGCCTTCGACTCATCGCGCTCGACAGCGGCCTTGGCCCGGTCTTCCTTGGCCAGCTCCAATTCCTTGATCCGCTCCTCCAACTGGGCCTTCACCCGCTCCCGCTCCTCCAACTTGAGGTTGATGTCGCGGGCGCCATTGAGGACGGCGGTGGTGCCGGCGCGGTAGGCCACGGGGTCGCGCAGCTTGGCGGTGTTCTCCACATCCCATTCGTGGCGGCTGAGCGCCTCGACCGTCTCCACGAGGGTCTTGGCATATTCGTTGTGCCGTTCGCTGAGCTGCCCGACGCCGGCCTCGACTTCCTTCAGCGCCGCTTCGGCCTGGCTGAACGCCTTGCCGTCATAGCTGGTGAGCGCCTCGCGGTCCACCGCCTGGCCCGTGGTCGTGCCCACCCCCAGCAGGGTCTGGGCCATCAGCTCGTCGCGCGTCTTGGTCGCGGCGGCGAGGTTGGCGACCTGCGGGGCGGCTTCGGCGGACTTCGCCAGGTTGGCCAGGTCGGCGGCGGGCACCGATTGGCCAAGGCTGCCGGCCACCGCGGCCAACTGTTCCGCCAACTGGTTCCGCTGGGCCTTCACCTTCTGCGCCAGCTCCTTGGCCTTGGCCAGGGCCGCCGTGTAGCCGTCGGCGGAAGCCACATACTCCTTCCAGCCCAGCTTGCCTTCCTCCTTGGTTCCCAGCGCCGGGTCGGCGGCGGTGAAGGAGACGGCCTTGGCGATCTCCGTGCCGCTGCCATCATCCAACGCCTTGGCCATTTCCTGGACGGTGGCGGCGAGCATTTCCGAGCGCTTGCGGAAGGCATCCCGCCGCTGGGCCAGCAAGATGCTGAACGCCATGGACGCCACGGCGAGCAGCAACGCGACAACCACCAAAAAACGATTCACTTTGGCCATGCGATCCTCCAAATCCGTTCATCTGTCCGTTTGCCAAGGCCTCTGAAGAGGTGCCGCCCCGCACAGGAGATTGCCAGGGTCGCCGCGGATCCCGCACCGAACGGCGGCTGGCCGTTCCAAGCTGTATTTATAGCACACCCGAAATACAAAGCAAACTTAATATGGCCGTCCCACCGGCCAAAACCAAGCGGTCGCCGAAAAAAAAGCTGGCGGCGGCCCCCAGTGCCAGCCACGGCGCAAACGGCAGCCCCATCCCCGGCCGGGAACGGGAAAGCAACCGGCGGAGGAGTTCGCCCGCCAACGCCAGGCCGCACGCCGGCAGGAGGCTGACCAAGGCGGCATCCGGACCGAGGAAGGCGCCGATCAGCGCCATCAGCTTGACATCCCCGAGGCCAAGCATGTCCCGCCGCGCTTCGGCGCGGACGGCGCGGCCCGCGAGCCGCACCGCCGCCGGCGGCGCCACCAGCCGGCCAGCCAGCAGCCATCCCTCCTCGACCCATTCCACCGTCACCCGCCCCCGAGCCACCCGCTCCAGCCCGGCACCGCTGCCTTCGGTGTCCGCCAGCGTCAGCCGCACCCACTCCATCCCGGGCGGCAGCCAGCCGGCCAAGGGGCGGGCGGCACCCTCGCCCACCGCCAACCCCTCGCTGGTCAGCCGGATCCCTTGCCCCGCCACGCCGGGCAAGGGCTGGCCGCCCCAGAGCAGGTTGCAGAAGAGGCGCAGGGCCGCCAGCAGCCCCGCGCCGACCACCAGCCCGGTGGCCGTCAGCAGCAGGGCGCCAAGGCGGGGGGTCAGGGAGACCCCCGCCGCGGCCAAGGCTTCGGCCACGCCGGCCGTCAGGATGTCGCCGCCCGCCAGAGGCAGGCCGCGGCCGAGCCCCGTCACCGACCCGGGCCAGAGGGCCGCAAACCCCACGGCGGCGGCCAACCCGGTGGCCACCAGCCGGTCGGGGACCAGCCGGCAATCCAGGTCGGTCAGGGAAACGGCCAGCAACACCGCGAGGATGGTGGCGGCGCGGAGGGCGACGGACCAGGGCCAGCCGGCGGCGTTGACTTGCCACCAGACGGCCAGGAACAGCAGGGCGGTCGCCCCTTCGACCAGCGGATAGCGGCTGGAGATCGGCAGGTGGCAGGCGGCGCAGCGGCCGCGCAGGAGCAGCCAGCCGAAGACCGGGAGGTTGTGCCACGGCTTGATCGGCGTCCCGCACTTGGGGCAGCGGCTCGGCGGATGGAGCAGCGATTCGCCGCGGGGCAGCCGCCAGACCACGACGTTGAGGAAGCTGCCGATGCAGCCGCCCGTCACCACGGCGAAAACGGCCAGCAAGGGGAAGAGTTCGGCGCGGAGTTCAAGAGGCAGGGTGTCCATGGTCACCTCGTTCCCGGCGCGGTGGCAGCGGCGGCTTGGCGGGCGGCGCGTTCGCGGAGCAGGGCGGCCCGCATGATCTCCAGCGGCGCCTCCCGGCCAGTCCAGAGGCGGAAACTGCGGGCGCCCTGGTGCAGGAGCATGCCGAGGCCGTCGGCCGTCCGGCAGCCGTGGGCCGCCGCGGCGCGCAGGAGGGGGGTGTCGCGGTAGATCATGTCCAGCACCGCGCAGCCGGCGGGGATGGCGGCGGCCGGCAGCGGGGCGGGATCGCCCGGCTTGAGCCCCAGGCTGGTGGCCTGCACCAGCAGCTCGATCCCGGCCAGCGCCGCCGCCAGCGCCGCGGCGTCCGCCAGGCCGGCGGCCGCCACTTGGCAGCGCGGCTCGTGGCAGGCCAGCTCCCGCGCCAGCTCGGCCGCCCGTTCCGGCGTCCGGTTGAGCAGGAGCAGGCGGGCCACGCCGGCGCCGGCCAAGGCAAAGGCGGCGGCGCGGCCGGCGCCGCCACAGCCGACGATGGCCACCCGGGCGCCGGGTGGGGCGAAGGCGAACGCCTCCCGGGCGGCGGCCAGCAGGCCGTAGCCATCGGTGGAATGGCCGGTGAGCCGCCCGTCCCGGCAGACGACGGTGTTGACGCTGCCGATGCGGCGCGCCTCGGGCGCCACTTCGTCCACAAGGGTTGCCGCCGCTTCCTTGTGGGGCACGGTGCAGTTCCAGCCACCATAGCCCTCCCGGCGGAGGCGGGCGAAAACCGCCGGCAGCTCCGCCGGGGCCACCTCGATCGCCTCATAGGCGGCATCCAGCCCAAGGGCCGCAAAAGCGGCGTTGTGCATGCAGGGGGAGAGGGAATGCCCCACGGGAAAACCCAAGACCGCGTAGCGCTGGGTCATGCGCCCTCCTCCGCCGCCACGCCCAAGTCGGCCAGAGTCAGTGCCGCCGGCGAACTCCGCACCACGGCCGCCCCCGCCGCCGCCAGCCGCTCCGGCGGGAAGCTGGTGGCCACCGCGACGCAGCGCATCCCGGCCGCGCGGGCGGCTTCCACCCCGTTCAAGGCATCCTCGACCACGCAGCAGCCGCCAGGCGCCACCCCCACGCGGCGGGCGGCCTCCAAGTACAAATCTGGCGCCGGCTTCTTCCGGGTGATGTCGTCGCCCGTGACGGTTGCCGCGAACCACTCCGCCGGCACCCCCAGCAAGGCCAGGTTCGCCACCACCTTGCGCCGGTCGGCACTGGAGGCGACGGCGAGGGCGACGCCGGCCCGGCGCAGCCGGGCAAGCAGCCCCGCCACCCCGGGGAAGGGGTGCCCCATGGCGGGCAGCAGGCGGAAATAGTGCTCGTAGGTCCGCTGCTTCATTTCGACGCGGTAGGTCAGGCCATGCCGTTCGGCGACGCCGCCGACATAGCGGTCCTCGCCGGCGCCGACAAAGGGCAGGAACTCCTCCGGCCGGGCCGAGACCCCATAGTCAGCCAGCGCCTGGATGGCCGCCGCGTTGATCACCGCTTCCGAATCGACCAGGACTCCATCCATGTCAAACAACACCGCCAACGTCATCGCCGCCCCCTTCCCGGTGCCAGTTCCCGCCCCCCGCGCGGCAGCGGCAACTCCGCCGCCGCCAGCCGGTTCCGCCGGAAAAACCGCGCAGCCCCTTGCGCCCGTCCATGGCTGTGGATAACTCGGGCTGGCGCCGGCGAAACCGCCTGTGGAAAACTCGCTGGTCGTAGCTGCAAATACATAACCAATTGCGCCTCAGGATAAAAACGATAAACGGGGAGTGCTGGCCGCCGCACGGCGGGGCTGTTGATAACCTGTGGGGAAGTTGGGAATAAGCCGCCAAGCCGGGAATTGCAAGCCGCCGGCCAGCGGCGTCAGCGCGGCGGCGCGGAACGGGCGCAGGCCTCCAGACAGAACGCCTCCACCGCCAGGGCATCCGGCAGGTTCCCCTCAAGTTGGCGGACCAGCTCCGCCGCCAGCCGGCAGAGCCGCTCCGCCCCGGCCACGGCGGGGGGCGCGCCAGCCCCGGCGGCCGCCAGGATCTCGGGATGGGGCAGCGACTCCGGCGCGACGCCGCCGGCCGCCCGGAGGAACTGCAGCTCGAACCAGACGAGGATCGCGTCCGTGACCTCCTGGCGCCGCCGCAAGTAGGCGGCGGAGGCGGCGGCCTTCTGGCGCTCCTCCAGCTCCTTGCGGATCGCCCGGTCCTCCCGGGCGAGTTCCTGCCAGGCTGCATCCGGCGCCGGCGCCTGCGCCTCGCTCTCCGCCTCCGCCTCCTGGCGCAGCCGGTCGAGGATGCGGAGCAGGCCATAGGTGGCTTGCAGCGCCGCGGCGGCCCCCGCTTCCGGCTGGATCCCGGCCAGGATGGGGAAGAGCCCCATCCGGCAAAGGTGCGCGTACTCCCGCCGGTTGCGCATCAGCGGAATGGTCTGGCAGCGGGAGCGGACGGTGGGCAGCAGCCATTTGGGATTGGTGCTGGTCAGCAGCAGCAGGGTGTTCGGCGTGGGCTCCTCCAAGGTCTTGAGAAAGGCGTTCTGCCCTTGGACGTTGAGGCGGTCGGCCTCCAGGAAAAGGCCGACCTTCGGATGGCGGGTCGTGCCCGTCAACCACAGCTCCCGCTCGAACTCGCGCACATCGTCCACCACAATCTGGCGCGACTTGGAGCGGGGGCGGAGGAGATGCAAGTCGGGATAGCCGTCAGTGGCCAGGCCACGGCAGACGGCACAGGTTCCGCAGGCATCGCCGTCCGCCGCCGGGCTGGGGCAGGCGCAGGCCTGGGCCCAGGCGCGGGCGAAGCGCTCCAGGTAGTCGGCATCGTCGCCCAGGAACAGGTAGGCATGGCCCCAGCGCCGGGCCCGGGCCACTTGGCGGAGGCGCCCGCAGGTGCCGGGGAAATCGGCCTGGAACTCAGCCAAGGGCATGGCACACCTCGGCCAGGATTTGGGCGTGCAGCGCCTCGGCGGGCTGGGTGGCGGCCAGCAGCCGGATGCGGCCGGGGTGGGCGGCGGCCAGCCGGTGGAAGCCGGCGCGGACCCGTTCATGGAACTCGGCCGCCTCATTCTCGAAGCGGTCGGCGGCGCCGCGGCCCGCGGCCCGGGCCAAGCCGGCGGGGACGGGCAAGTCTAAGAGGAAGGTGAAGGCGGGCCAGCAGTCGTCCACGGTGAAGCGGTGCAAGGCCTCGATGAAGCCGGCATCCAGCCCCCGGGCGGCCCCTTGGTAGACCGTGGTGGAATCGGCGAAGCGGTCGCAGAGGACCACCGCGCCGCGCGCCAGGGCCGGACGGATGACCTGGGCCAGGAGCTGGGCCCGGCAGCTTGCCATCAGCAGCAATTCCGCGGGCGGGCAAACCCCGCCGTCCCCGGCGAAGAACTTGAGGATCCGGCGCAATTCCTCGCCCAGGGGGGTTCCGCCCGGCTCGCGGGTGGCCACCACCTCGTGGCCGCGCCGGCGCAGCGCCTCCGCCAGCAACCGGCACTGGGTCGACTTGCCGGCACCCTCCATCCCCTCGAAGGTGACGAACAACCCCGGTCCCGGCGGGGTGCCGCGCTCCGGGCTCGCCATCATGGGGCGTGCTCCGGGGCCGGCGCCGGGGCTGGGGCCGGAGCTTTGTCGGGCGCCGGGGCGGGCGGCGGCTTCCCCGCCGGTGCCGGCACCGGCGGCGGGGCCGGCCGGGTCGTCATCCGCAGCAGCTCCCGGTTGACCTGGTTCTCCAACTCCATGATGCTCGCCAGCTCCTCCTGGCTCCCGGCCAGCTCCACCATCCGCCGCGCCCGCTGCAGCTCCATCTGCGCCTCGATCAGGCGTTTCCGGCTGCGCAGCACTTCCGCCAAATGCATCCGGCTGCTGGCCAGGTCCCGCATCTGGATGCTGCGCAGGAGAGTCGTTTCCGCGTCCGCCAGCCGGTTGTTGAGGAACAGGGTGTAGCCAAGGGTGTCAAGGACGATGGCCATGTCGCCATCCTGGGGCCGCCACTGGGTGACGGCCTTGGTGGCCATCTCCAACGCCTCGCGCGGCCGCTGCAAGTCCTTGGCCAGCAGATAGGCCAGGTTGTTGAGGGCGGGGGCGTAGCCGGGCTGGAGCGCCAGCAGCGCCTCATAGGCCTCCCGCGCCTTGGCCACCTCCTTGCGCTGGTAATAGGTCACGCCCAAGAGCCACTGGACGCTGGTCAACATCGGCACCATCTCCTTTTTGCCGGCCAAATCGGCCCGCAGCGCCTCCAGCCGCGCCAGGGCCGTCCCGGAATCCGTGCCCATGAAGAGCTTGGCGGCGGCGAAGCGCACGGCCGGCGGGTTGCCGGGCAGGGCGTCGAGCCGCTTCGCCAGTTCCGTGGCGTTCTCGACCCGGCGGAGCTGGCCAAGGACGGCATCCAGCAGGGGGCCGTTGGCCGCCGCCTGGATGATCGCCGCCTGGATGTCCTGTTCCGCCTGGGATCGCCGCAGCAAGCCGCTGTTGGCGCGGGCCCGGACGGCGAGCAGCAGCGGCGAAGCCTTCAGCTCCTCCGGATGGGCCGCCAACAGCTTCAGCACCCCAACATTGTTGTCCACGTCCGCCAAGGCTTCGGCGGCTTGGAGCAGGGTTTCAGGGCCGGGCTGGAGCCGGTAGGCCTCCTGGAACTCGGTGACCGCCTCCGGCAGCCGCTTCCGGGCGCGGAGGGAGGCGCCGCGGAACTGGCGCCACACGGCTTGGCCGGGCAACGCCTGCTCGCTCTCGGCCAGGAAGCGTTCCAAGGCGTCATGCTGGCCAGTCCGCAGGTACTGCTGCGCCATTTGCACCCGGTACGGAATGGCCTTGGGGTTGCGGTCCACCAGATCCCGCAAATGCCGGAGCGCCTCATCGATCTGGTTGCGCAGCAACAGCCAATCCACCAACTGCTCGCGGGCCGGGATGAGGCCGGGATCCAAGCGCAAGGCCGCCTCCAAGTCGGAGCGGATCTGTTCCTCGAAGGCAAGGTCGCCGGCACTGGCCAGGATCCGGGAGCGGAGCCAGTAAAGCTGGGCGCGGTTGGGGTCGTGGCGGATCGCCTCGCCGATCAGCGCCCGGGCGTTTTCCCGATCTCCCCGTTCCTGGGCCAGGATGGCGGCGGCCACCGTCTGGAGGAGGACGGCTTCGCTGCCAGTGGCGGCCTGCCGCCACGCCCGGAGGGCCTGGTCGGCCTCCTCGAACTGGCGGTGCCGGGTCTGGATCTCGACGATGGGCTGCCAGAGGGCCGCGTTCCCCGTGCGCTCGACCGCCTGCCGGTAAAGCGCCAGCGCCTTCTCCTCCTCCCGGCGGGCATGGAGCCAGCCGGCGTATTCGACGGTGGCGTCGGCGACTCCGGCCGGCTCATGGATCCGGGCCTTTTCATACCAGGTGATGGCCTCCGCCTCCGCCCCGGTGTGCCGGAGGAAGCGGGCGAACCCCAGCTCGTCGCGCCAATCCGCCTTGCCCTGCCGTTCCCGCTCCTGGACATACTCCTCGATCTGCTTGCGCCCCGTGTCGCGGTTGCCGGCGGCGACCCAGTACATGGCCATGGCATAGCGGTTGTCGATGCTCTCCGGTTCGTCCTTGAGCAGCCGCTCCAGGAGCCGGCGGGCGTCTTCGCGCAGCCCGGTCTGCAGGTAGAGCTCCGCCAGCCGGCGCAGGTTTTCCACATCCCCCGGATCGCTGCTCCGGATCGCCTCGCGCACCCGCCGGGCCTCCATCGGGTCGCCGTAGCGGCTGATGTAGTCGGCGTACATCCGCTGGAGGCCGGCATTGAAGGGGTCGGCCATCAGCGCCTGGCGCAGGACGGCCAGCGCCTTGTCATGTTGCTTCAGGGAATCGTAGAGGGTGAAGAGCCCCTGGATGGCCAGCAGGTTGTCCTGCTTCAGGTCCAGCGCCTTGCGGAACTGGTTCTCCGCCAGGCTGACGCTCCCCGCCCGGGCCTGGGCGCTCCCCAAGGCCGCCCACCCCTCCGAAAAGGCGGGGCGTTCCCGGGTCAGCGCCGTCAGTTGCGCGATGGCCTCGCCGAGCCGGTCCTGGGCCAGCCAGAGCCGCCCCCGCCACAGCAGGAGGTCGGCCGTGTCGAAGCCGCCGGCCGCCTCGGCGCGCTGGATGGCCTTGCCGGCCGCCACCAAGTCGCCGCTGTCGAAGGCATCCGCGAATTCGCCGGCCAGCAGCTCCGGGGCGGCCGGCTTGAGCTGCCGGGCCCGGGCCAGCGCCGCCGCCGCCGCCTCTTTCAGCCCCGCCTGGCGCAGGAGCTGGGCCAGCCGGAACTCCCGCAGGAACGGCTCCGGCTCCCCGGCGCAAGCCAGCAGGTCGGGCAAGCGCGCCGCCAGGGGGCCCTCCGGCTTTGCCATGAGCCCGCGGAGGAGCGCCGCCGCCGGGCTGTCGGGCAATGTCTGGGCCGCCGCCGCCAGCCGCTGGCGGAAAGCATCCGTCAACCCCAGCGACTGTTCGAGGTAAAGCAAATCCCGGAGCACCTCCCGCTGGCCGGGATGCGCCGCCGCGAGCCGGACCAGCGCCTCGCGGGCCGTGGCGCGGTCGCCGGCCATCATCATCATTTCCGCATACAGCCGTCCCGCCTCCAGCCGTCCCTGCTCCGCCAGCGGCTTGACCAGTTGGATTGCATAGAGGAAATGCTTGTTCTTGTCCTCGCCGAAGATGGGGATGCCGGTGCGCATCACCGCCAACAGCGTCCGGGCGAAGAGCAGGTTGGTCTCCGCCTCGTTGGGGTTGGCCCGGTGCAGGGCCTGGGCCAGCAGGAACGCCTCGTTGAAGCGCTGGATCCGCAACAGGATGGGGACGACCTCCTTCGCCGCCTGGACGCGCAAGTCCTTGGTCGCCTCCTCCCGGTTCAAGGCATGCTCCAGCTTCGCGAGGGCGGCATTCCACTGCCCCAGCCGGGCCAGGGCCTTGCCCATCAGCAGGGAGGCCAGCGCATTCTTGCGGTCCATGCGGGTGTCGGCCGCCTCCAGGGTCGCCAGCGCCCGCCAGTATTTGCCGCGCGCGAACTCGATGCGCCCCTGGATGATCTCCACGGCGGGGGAGGCTTCCGCCAGGCCGCGGAACTCGGCAAAGCGCCGCTCCGCCTCCGCCAGCAGTTCGACGGCCAGGGGGTCGCGGGGGTCGTGCAGCCCTTCATGCTTCTGCAAGAGGGTGCTGACCCACTCGAACTTGGCCATGAGATGGAGGTTGTACTCCTTCAGGATCGCGGCGGAGACCCGGATTGCCTGGGGGGCGCTGGCTTTCGCATAGTGGGCGATGGCCTCGTCCAGGCGGCCGGTCATGCGGTAGAGCAAGGCCTGCTCGTAGTTGGCAATCCAAAGGTCGGGGTGTTTCGCCACCACCCCCTTGAGCAGGGCCAGGGCCCGCTCGATGCCGCTGGTCGTCCCCTGGCCGTTCTCCAGCTTGAGCGGCTGCCGGTCCGCGTTCATGAGGAAGACGGCCAGCTCGCGGGTGGCCTGGGGATCGTCCCCAGCCAGCAGCTCCTTCTCCAGGGCGGTGGCCGAGTCCAGGGCGGCCTGGCTCCACTCCTTGCGCTTGGCCGCGGCGCCAGCCTCCATGCTGACCCGCAGGAAGTTGAGGCGCCCCCGGACGTTGGCCGGCTGGCGTCCGGCAAAGCCCTTCACCGTCGCCACCGCGCCCGCCAGCAACTCGTCGGCCTTGGCCGCCTCCAGCGGCTCGTTCCTGGCCAGCCGCGCCGCCTGCAACTGCCAGACGGCGAGATAGAAGCAGGCATCGGCGTCGGCGGGGTTGGCCTTCAAAGCCTGCTCCAGGTCCTGGCGGGCCCGGTTGCGGAGCAGCTCCCCGACCACGCCCCGGGTCATGTCGGCGGTGGTGGCGATGCCGCGGTACTTGCGGGCCACGGGGTTCTGGGGATCCAGCGTCAGCATGGCGTCGGCGCGCGTCTGCAATTTTTTCCAGTATTCGGGGGAGCCCAGGTCGGTGGCGACCTGGAAGTAATCGGCCAGCAGGCGGTCCGCCACGTCGCGGCGGGTCGGATCCAGCGCCAGGACTTCCTCATGCAGGCCGAGCACGCTCTTGAAGGCGAGCGAGGCGTCATAGGGGTTGTCCGTCCGCAACTGCATGTAGGCGGCAATGAGCTTCTCCAGGACTTTGACCTTCTGGGGGGCCTGCCGGCTGTAGCGCAGGGCGCGGCCGTAGAGGGGCAAGGCGGCACGCACATCCTGCCTAGCCAGGGCCGCATCCCCCAGGCGGGTGAGCCGCAGCGGATCCCGCCGCGGCTTGATCACGGCCAGATAGACGCCCAGGACAAAAAGGACGAAGAGGAACAGCAGCGCCCCCAGCAGCCACTTGAAGTTCTCCCGGCGCCAGATCATGCGGTTGGTCGCCACCTTGTCCTCGAACGGGCGCGGCTTGGCGGTGGGGGCCGCGGCCTGTGGGGCGGCCGCCGGCTGGTCGTTCTCCGTCTTCATGCTTCGTCCCTTCCCGGAGTCCGCCGTCCGGACTCCGCGTCTGCCCGTGTCACCCTCGCGGCGTGCGCCGGCGGCGGGCGTCCGCCAGGAATGCCCGATATCCCTTGTAGGCCATATAGGCGTCCAACTTGCCGGCCACCTCCCACGGGGCGTGCATGCTCAAGAGCCCCACGCCTGCATCCACCACATCCATGCCATAGCGGGCCAGGAACATCGCGATCGTCCCGCCCCCGCCCGCATCGACCTTGCCCAGCTCGCCCGGCTGCCAAAGCACGCCCTGCTCCCCGAAAATCCGCCGGATTTCCGCCATGAACTCGGCGCTGGCCTCGCTGGAATGGGACTTGCCCCGCGCCCCACCGTATTTGGCGACCACGACCCCGGCGTTGAGCAGCGCCATGTTGTTGGGGGAGCTGACGTCGGGGTAGTTCGGGTCATGCAGGGCGGCGACGTCCGCGGAAATCATGCGGGAGCGCTCGAGGCCGCGGCGGCGGCGCCAGTCCAGGTCGCCCGTGGCCGGCGCGCGCAGCAGCAGCCCGGCGACCGTGTTCTCGAAAAAGACCGAGTCCATGCCGGTGGCGCCCACCGAGCCGATCTCCTCCTTGTCGCACAACAGGACGCCCGCCGTGTGCTCGGGCGTCCGCTCCAGGTCCAGCAGGGCCCGCAGGGCGGCGTAGGCGCAGATCCGGTCGTCATGGCCATAGCCGACCAACAGGGAACGGTCCAGGCCGCCCTCGCGCGCCGGGCCGGCCGGCACGATCTCCAGCTCGGCGCTGGCGAAGTCCGCATCGGCGAGGCCATAGGTGTCCCGCAACTGCTCCAGGAGCCGGGCCTTGATCCGGTCCTTCACCTTCTCGTCCGCCACCGGCACGCTGCCGACCAGCAGGTTGAGCCCCTCCCCCTTGATCCCTTCGGCCATGGTCAGCTTGGCCTGCTCGGCACCCAGGTGCGGCAGCAGGTCGGTGATGACAAACACCGGCTCGTCCGCCCGCTCGCCAATCACCACGGGGACCGTGCTGCCGTCCTGGCGCACGACCACGCCATGGATGGCCAGCGGCAAGGCGACCCACTGGTACTTCTTGATGCCGCCATAATAATGGGTGTCCAGCAACGCCATGCCGCCATCCTCGTAGAGGGGGGTGGGCTTGACGTCCAGCCGGGGCGCGTCGGTATGCCCGCCGACCAGGTGCAGCCCCTCCTCCAGCGGCCGCCGGCCGATGACCGCCAGCATCAGCGTCTTGCCGCGGCAGCTCCGGTAGACCTTGGCGCCGGGGCGCAAAACCCCCGCCTTCTCCGGCAAGGCGTCCAAGTCGCGGAAGCCCGCCTGGCGCGCCAAATCCAAGGCGCGGTCATGGGCCTCCCGCTCGGTCTTGGCGGCGGTGAGGAACTCCAGGTAGTCCCGGCAATAGGCCTCCAACGGCCCCTTCTCGGCGGCGGGCAGGCGGGGCCAGCCGTTCTCCCGCTTCCAGGCGAGGTCGGGGGCGGCGAGGTCGGGGGCGGCGGTGGCGGCCGGCTTGGGGGGCGTCTTGCGTGGGGCGGTCATGCGGCTCCGGGAGCTAGGGCGGGGTAGGGCTGCCTGGGGATGGCAACCGCGGCCGGGTCAAGGCAAAGTGGGCTTACTATAACCGGCCAACGCCTGCCTGCACCCCCCCCCGCTCAGCGGGCGCTGGACGCCAGACGCCTGGCGAGCTGCGCCGCATGCAGGTCCCGCGGCTCCACCGCCGCCGGCGGGATGGGTTCGACCCACCACTGGCCGGGGCCGGCCGCCGCGGGGGCCGTGCCAGCGAGGCCGACCAGGTTCATGGTCGCCGCGCCCCAGCCCTTGGGCGGTGGCGCGAGGGGTTTCGCCGCCCGCAAATTCCAGAAGGTCTCCCAGCCGGCGCAGTGCTGGCCGAGGTGGGCGCCGCCGCCGGAACGCCAGATGCGGTTGCCAGCGCCGCAGTCGAGGTTGGTGAACAGGTTGGCGTGGGGCGCCTTCCGGTGGTGGTCGAAGCAGAGGTCGCGCCCCATGCCGCCGGCATAGACGTTGCCGGCCGCGGAGAAGCCCTCGACGGTGAGGTCGTGGACGTAGCATGCCTGGAAGTCGAAGCCGGTGACGAGATTGTCGGGGCCGTTGGTGGTCAGGCCGTGGTGGCCGACGCAGCCCTCGGGGGCCATGTACTTCTCCTGGGTCGCCACCGGCTTCTTCGCGGTGAACACGATGCCGGCGAGGGTGCAATGCATGCCGCTGGCATAAATGCCGCTCTCGGCGTTGTGGATCCGCACGTCGCGGATCCAGCAGTGGGCGACGCCCGTCAGCTCGATGGCGTTGTAGCCGAGTTCGCTGAACTCGCCGTGCCACGGCGCCGCGGGGAACTCGAAGCGCAGGCGCTCGATGCCCGATTCGGTGACGCTGGGATCGAGGGTGGCAAGCCGGGGCTGCCAAGCGGCCCGGAGGTCGAAGCGCAGGGGGCGGTCGAGGCGCACTTGCCGGGTGGCGGCATCAATGGCGGCGATGCGCGCCGGTTGGCGAGTGTGGGCGGGCTGGAGCGCGGTGATGGAACCGGGATCGCCGTTGTAGAGGAAGGCGGTCAGGGAACGCGCCGCATCGTCCTGGACTTGGATCTCGACCCAGCGGCCCGCCGCGAGGCCGGCGGTGGACGCCACGGCCACCGTGCAGGCGCCGCGCTTCGCCTCGGCGGTGACGCGAATGGCGGGGCCGGGGCGCAGGTCGCCCTGGATGACGAAGTAGCCCCCGCTCCAGGAGTAGTTGCTGGTGCGCTCGCCGGTGGTGGTGGCGCCCCAGTTGGGCTTCACCTCAGTGAGCGGCCGGTCGAAAAGCAGCACCGAGGCGGCCGGGCCCTCGCCGCGCAGGACGAGGCCCGGCTTGGCGATGGTGACGAAGCCGGTGATCCGGTAGCGCCCCGCCGGCACCAGGACCGCGCCGGCCGGCGTGCCGGCGATGGCCCGGTTGAAGGCCGCGGTGTCATCCGCGATGCCGTCGCCCTTGGCGCCGAAGTCCCGCACGGTGCCGGCCACCGGCAGGTCGGGGATGGGCCTCTCCCCGCACTGGTAGCCGGCGAAGCTGAATTCCGGCAGGCGGCCATCGGGTTTCCAGGCCTCCCCCTTGGCGCCCCACAGCTCTGATGTCATTTCCGGTCCGCCTCTTCGGTTGAGGTGATGAGGCGTGGCATCTTCTTCCTGGCCGGGTTCGGACGCCGCGCCCCGATTCCCATCCCGGCCGCCCCAAGGGAAGGACTGTACATGCCGGAAGCTGGACGGCAAGCCGGCAGCCGCTGGGGGTGCATGACATATCTGTCGGCCAATCCGGCGGTTCCTGGATTTCCCGCTTGAAGCGATATGCGGAAGGGCACGAAGTCCGGACGAAGTTCATCTTCTCATGAATAGGTCAGGCTAAAATTGGCGAAGCCCCGGAAAGCTGAAATCATTCACCGGCCCTGAAACGGCGGCACCCGGCGCCGCCAAGGGCGGGGCCGGGTGCCAGGGGTTAGGTAAGGGGGAAGAAGGCGGAGCGGGCGGCGGGTCAGCCGCGGCGCCGGCTGTGGCGGCGCTTCTCGCTCGGCTTTTCAAAGTGGCGGCGGTTGCGCAGTTCCTTCAGCGTCCCTTCCTTGTCAAGCTTCTTCTTGAGACGCCGGAGAGCCTTTTCGATCGGCTCGCCCTTCTTGAGCTTCACTTCGGACATGTTGTTCACCCCCTTTCCACGTTGATCCTGGGGTTTTGCGGCGGATATAATATGGCACGGAAAAGCCCCGTTGCAACAGCGGGGCGAACAGCGCGCAGCGCCAAAGAGTCTCCGCACTTGGGGCGGGGTTGCCCGTTTTTTTCCGCGGGGGTCGGCGGTTTCCGGGCAGACGCAAGCATCGGGCTTGGCGGGAAGCCCGGTTGGGGCGTCTATTTTTCGCGGCCGGGGGGTGGGCGGGGGAATTGTAATCCGTGAGCGGTGGGCCGTGGAGCGGTGCCAATGGTTTCCGTTTTGGAGTGTGGGCGGGTTGGGCGGGGGCGCGGGCCGGGCGCAGGCTCGCTCAGTTTTTCGGCTTGGCTTTCAGCGCGGCATCGAGCCATTGCTCAAGCTGCTTGCGGCCTTGGTAGCCGCTGGTCCCGGCGATGGCCGTCCCGTCGCGGATCAGGAAAAGGGCGGGAATGCCTTCGACCTTGTAGCGGGCGGCCAGGGCCGGGAACTTGTCCACGTTGACCTTGACCACGGCCAAGGAGTTCTGCCGGGCCTTGGCGAGGGCCTCCAGTTCGGGGGCGAGCCGGCGGCAGGGCGGGCACCAGTCGGCGTAGAAGTCTACCAGGACCGGTTTCTCCGACTTCAGGACGAGCGTCGCGAAGTCGGCCGCCGCCGGGAGATGGACGGCGAAATGCGTCCCCGCCTTGGCACCGGTGGTTGCGGAGTCCGCGCCGCGGGCGACCGGGATGGCCGCCAGCAGGCCGGCGGCGAGGGTGAAGGCAAGGGTGATCAGGATCTTCATGGTGGCTTTCTCCGTGGTGGCTTGGGGGGTGATCTCCAGGGGGCTCATGGGCGGGGCTGGGGCTTGAACTTGGGGCACTGGCCGAGGAAGCGGCAGGGGTTGTCGTAGAAGAGGGTTTCGACGGTGTCGTCGGGGTGGCCGCGCTTGCGCATTTCGAAGATGGCATTGTGGATGGTGCCGGGGTCGGAGGGGCCCCAGTCGCCGGAGGCGTCGACCATGAAGCGGTCGAGGCCGAAGCGCTCGATGGTGTCGATCATGCGGGCCTGGGAGTTCTTGGTGATCGGGTAGAGGGTCATGGCGGCCCAGAAGCCGGCGTCACGGATGAGGGGGATGGTGTGCTCCTCGGCGTGGTCGAAGCAGACCCGGCCGGGGACGATCTCGGGGCGGTTCTTGAGGGCGTCGAGCATCAGGCGGGTGCCCTTGAGCTTGTCGTCCAGGTGCGGGGTGTGGATCCAGATGAGCTGGTCCAGGCACAGGGCGAGATCAACCTGGATCTCGAAGACGGCGAGTTCGTTGGCGGTGTTCCGGTTGAGGCCGATCTCGCCGACGCCGAGGACGTTGGGGGCGGCGAGGAACTCGGGGATGAAACCGATGACCTCCCGGGCGAGGCTGGTGTCTTCGGCCTCCTTGGGGTTCATGCCGATCCAGGCGTAGTGCTGGATGAGGTATTGGGCGGCGCGGGCGGGCTCGAAGGTGGTGATGTGGGTGAAGTAGTCGTGGAAGGCAAGGGCGGAGGTGCGGTCGTAGCCGGCCCAGAAGGCGGGTTCGCAGCAGGCGACGGTGTGCATGAGGGCCATCCGCTCGTAGTCGGCGGTGGTGCGGGCGATCATGTGGATGTGCGGCTCGACGATGCGCATGGGGGGCTTTCTCCGTGGGCTCCGTGGACTCCGTGCGAACGAAAAGTGGATAAGGGGACGGTTTCGCACGGGGGGATAAGGGGAAGGTTTTCTCCGTGGGCTCCGTGGGCTCCGTGCGAACGAAAAGGGGATAAGGGGAAGGTTTCGCACGGGGGGCGCGGAGGGCACGGGGGGATAGGGGGCAGGCTTTCTCCGTGGGCTCCGTGCGAACGATGGGCTTTCCGTGCAAGATTTCAATTTCAATGCGAGGCGTGAAGATCTGGGGCGCCGGCAATCACCAAGCGCTCGATGTTGTCCTTGAGCCATTCACCGCTGAAATTGATCAGCAACCCGACCGGCAGGCCAGCCAATTTCAGGTACGTCAGCAGTTGTTTCTTGTGGACGCGTGCCAGTTGTTCGACGGATTTGATTTCGACAATGACTTGCTTCTCCACTATCAGATCGGCCCTGAATCCTTCATCAAAGAGTTTTCCATCGAATCGGATGGGAATAGGCATCTGCCGTTCTACGGCCAGGCCACGCTTCCGGAGGAGATCGGCCAAAACAATTTCGTAGACGGATTCGAGCAAGCCAGGACCAAGTTCGCGATGGATTTGATAGGCGCTCTCGACAATTGTTCCGCTGATCTCATTGATTTCCATGACCCAGAATCTCCTTGTTGGTTGGGTTTCGCGCGGAGGGGCGCGGAGGGCACGGGGGGATAGGGGGCAGGCTTTCTCCGTGGGCTCCGTGGGCTCCGTGCGAACGAAAAGTGGATAAGGGGAAGGTTTCGCGCGGGGGGCGCGGAGGGCACGGGGGGATAGGGGGCAGGCTTTCTCCGTGGGCTCCGTGGGCTCCGTGCGAACGAAAAGTGGATAAGGGGAAGGTTTCGCGCGCGGGGCGCGGAGGGCCTGGGGGG
>JBAZOO010000035.1:0-37879 GCA_041648735.1 Lentisphaeria bacterium | reverse complement strand
CCGCCAAGCCCGCCGTGGCCAAGGTTGCCCCCAAGGTGGCCACCGCTGCCAAGAAGGCTCCTGCCAAGGCGGCTGCGGCGAAGACGCCGGCCAAGCCCGCCGCCAAGGTCGCCGCCAAGCCCGCCGTGGCCAAGGTTGCCCCCAAGGTGGCCACCGCTGCCAAGAAGGCTCCTGCCAAGGCGGCTGCGGCGAAGACGCCGGCCAAGCCCGCCGCCAAGGTCGCCGCCAAGCCCGCCGTGGCCAAGGTTGCCCCCAAGGTGGCTGCCAAGGCAACTGTGGCGAAGAAGCCAGCGAAGGCGGCCAAGACAAAACGTTTCGACGAACTTAGGGGCGACCAGAAAAAGGCACTCGATGCGCTCCTGGCCTTGCGTGCCCAGCTCATCGCCCAAGTCCGGGACATCTCCTCCTCCAACCTGGCCTCCAACAAGCAGGCCGGCGAGGAGCTGGCCGACATTGGCAGCGACAATTTCTACCGTGAAATCGGCCTTTCCATGCTCTCCGAAGACGGCCGGAAGCTGATGATGATCCAGGAAGCCCTCGACCGGCTCCAGGCCGGCACCTATGGCTTTTGCGAGGATTGCGGCTGCCCCATCGCCCCGGGCCGGCTCAAGGCCCTGCCCTATGCCAAGCTCTGCGTCGAATGCCAGGCGGAGGCGGAGCGGAAAACGAGCGAATTCGGCGCAGGGTTCGAGGAAGAGGAGGAGGAAGAGGCGGCCAGCTTCGGCGAGGGTGGCGCCGCCGACGCCTTCGAGGAAGAGGGCGAGGCCGCGGAGGAACCTGAGGCCGAAGAGGAGGAAGAGGGTGAGGGTGAGGAGTGAGGAGCCCGCCGCCGGGCTCCCCGGTTTGGCCCGGCTTCGGCGATGATGTTGCAGCCCGGAGGCTTCCAGCCATGACGCGAGACGACGCGGCCCCCGCCTCCCTGCCTTACTCCGCCTTGGTGCTGCGCATCCTCGCGGTGGCAATTCCCGTTGCCTTGGCCGACCAGCTTTCCAAGGCCTGGGTCGTCCGCAACTTCGAGGCCGGCTACCACCGGGTGCTGGCGGACAACTTTTTTGCGTTCGTCCACTGGCGCAACAAAGGGGCCGCCTGGGGGATTTTCGAACGGCACACGGAATGGCTGGCACTGGCTTCCCTTGCCGTCCTGGTGTTGATCTTCCTTTTCCTCCGCCATCTGATTGACGGCCGCTGCCGCTGGCAATGGCTGGCGGTGGGACTGCTCACCGGCGGGATTGCCGGCAACGCCATTGACCGGCTTTTCCGCCAGTCGGTGGTGGATTTCCTCTTCTTCTATCACCGCGGCTTCGAATGGCCGGCCTTCAACCTCGCCGACAGCGGCATCACCGTCGGCGTCTGCCTTTATATCCTCGCCTCCTTCCGCCACGCCGCCAAGGCCGCGGCTGGGGCCGGCCAGGCATGATGGCGCCGCCGGGGGCAGGGGACGCGCCATGACCCCGCCGCCGCCAGGCGCCCAGGTGGCCATCCTCGGCCCCACGGCGGCCGGGAAAAGCGCCTTGGCCATGGAACTCGCCCGCCGCTGGGGCGCGGAAATCGTCTCGGGCGATTCCATGCAGGTCTACCGCGGACTCGACATCGGCACCGCCAAGCCGACCCCGGCCGAACGCGCCGAAGTCCCGCATCATCTGGTTGACATCCTCGACCCGCCGGAACCGTTCAACGCCCACCGCTTCCGCCAGTTCGCGGACGTCGCCCGGGCCGGCATCCGGGCCCGCGGCCATCCCTTGATCCTGGCGGGCGGCAGTGGCCTCTACGTCAAAAACTGGATCTCCGTGGCCACCATGCCGCCGGCGGATCCACTTGTCGCCCAACAGGTTTGGCGGGAACTGGAAGCGGGCGGCGCGGCCGCGCTGGCCGCCGAACTGGCCGCCAGTGACCCGGAACTGGCCGCCCGGCTGGCCACCAATCCCCGCCGGCTGGCCCGCGCCGTCGAAGTCCTGCGCCTCACCGGACAAAGCCTGGCGCGGCTGGTGGCGGCCGCGGAGTCCGCAACCAGCCAGGGCCGGCCGCCGGAGGCGGATTGGCTGCAAATCGTTCTGCTGCCGGAACCGGAGGCGCACCGCCGCTGGATCGCCGTGCGTTGCCGAGCCATGCTGGCGGCCGGCTGGATTGAGGAGACGCAACGACTGGTGCAGCAGGGGCTGCTGGCAACCCCGACGGCCCGGCAGGCGCTCGGCTACGCGGAGATCGCCCGCTGGCTGGAAGCGCCGGCACCCGGCGGAACCGAGTCCTTGGCGGAGCTGCTGGCCACCCGGACCTGGCAGTTCGCCCGCCGGCAGCGGACTTGGTTCCGGCATCAGCATCCCGGTGCCGTGCCCCTGGCGATTGATGCCACGACCCGGCTGGCCGACCTGGTTTGCCAGGTGGAAGCCGCCGCTGAACGCTGGGCGGCGGCCACCGCCGGCTCGGCGTTTCCGAAGCCGTGAGCCGGAAAGTGTCCGCCGCAGTGGTTGCCCCGCCGCCTGTTTCACATAAGATATATTATGCGACGTTTGACCCGGGCACCGCCGGCCGGCCACCGGCTATATTGGCAGCCATGAGCCCCACCCCACCGCCACCACCACCAACCACCGCCGCCCCCGCGCCTGCCCCTAGCGCCCCACCCACCGCCGAACCGTGGGACTGCTGGCGCGACGGCGAGCGCCGCCCAGCCTGGAACATGGCCGCCGACGAGGCGCTCCTGGAAACCGCCGCCGCCCGCGGCCGGCCGCTGCTGCGCCTCTACGGCTGGGAAACCGCCGCCGTGACCATCGGCTATCCCCAGCCGCACGCCGCCGCCCCCGCCGGCTGGATCGCCATCCGCCGGCCCACTGGCGGCGGCGTCGTCTACCATGACCATGACGTCACCTACACCGTCGTCGTCCCCGCCGGCCATTGGCTGACCGGCACGGATCGCCTGCAAAGCTACGCGTTCATCAACCGTGCCGTGCTCGCCGGGCTGGAACGGCTGGCCATTGCCGGCAGCCTGGCGCGGGAGGACATCCCCGGCCACATCGACCGCCGGACCATGGTCTGCTTCACCACCCCGACCCGCTACGACATCCTCGCCGGCGACCGCAAGCTCGCCGGCAGCGCCCAGCGCCGCACCCGCCACGGAATCCTGCACCAAGGCAGCATCCATTTCGGCGGCCCCGCGCCGCTGCCCCGGGAAGAAATCCGGGCCGCGGTGGTGGACGGCTTCCGCCGCGCCGCCGGCGCTCGTTTCGAACCGTTCACGCCCGGCCCGGAGCTGCTCGCCCTGGCCGCCCGCCTGGAAGCGGAACGCTATGGCACTGACGCCTGGAACCGCCGCAAGTGATTCCATAAAACTTTTACCCCTAAATATCCTTTTTTTCAAACACTAATCTTCACTTATCCGCACTAAAATCCAAGGACTATCCACTAGCGCCGCGGAGCGGCACGGGCTGCTCTGCGCGCTCGATGACAAAAGCAGTTCCGGGTTTTGTTTCGTGTGCTTTCGTGTGTTTAGTGGGAAAAAATCAGCACCGCCAGTCAGCCCGACGCCCCTCGACCACCCCCATGCCCACCCTGCCCGACAACTCCCGTCTCCCCGCCTGGTTCCGCGTCCCCTACCGGGGGGGGGAAGCCCGCCGCGAAGTCCGCGGCCTCCTGCGTTCCCTCCAGCTCCACACGGTCTGCGAACAGGCGCGCTGCCCCAACCTCTGCGATTGCTGGAGCCGCCGCACCGCCACCTTCCTTATCCTCGGCGACCGCTGCACCCGCGACTGCCGCTTCTGCGCCGTCGCCCACGGCGCGCCACCGCCGCCCGACCCGGCCGAGCCGGAACGCATCGCCGAAGCGGTCGCCCGCCTGGAGCTGCGCTTCGTGGTGCTGACCAGCGTCACCCGCGACGACCTGCCCGACGCCGGCGCCGGCCATTTCGCCGCCTGCCTCCAGGCCCTCCGCGCCCGGCTCCCCGATGTTGGCATCGAAGTGCTCACCCCTGATTTCGGGGGCAGCGAAGCGGCCATCGCCGCCGTGCTCGCCGCCGCCCCCGACGTGTTCAACCACAACCTCGAAACCTGCGCCCGGCTGACCCCCCAGATCCGTTCCGGCGCCGCCTACCGGCGCAGCCTGGACGTGCTCGCCACCGCCCGGCGCCTGGCCGCCACCCGCCCCCAGCCGCGCCCCGTGCGCACCAAGTCCGGCTTCATGCTCGGCCTCGGCGAGACGGCGGCGGAAGTGCGGCAGATGCTGGCCGACCTGCGCGCGGCCGGCGTCGAACTGCTGGTGATCGGCCAATACCTGCCGCCGACGCCGGCGCACTGGCCCCTGGCCCGCCACGCGACGCCGGCGGAGTTCGAGGCCTGGGCGCGCGTCGCCCGCGAGGAGTTCGGCTTTGCCGGCGTGGTCAGCCATCCCCTCGCCCGCAGCTCCTACCATGCCGCCGAAGTGCGGGCCGCGGCGGCCGCCGCCCCCAGCCAGCCTTGATCCACCCGCGCCGCCGGTGGGCTCACGCGGTCAGTTGGAGATGCTGGATTCCCGCATAGGGGATGCGCATCCGCTGCCGCGCACCCTCCGGCTGGCGGATCTGCACCACGGCCACCTGTGGCAGGGCCTCCAGCACCTCGACCACGACCAGCTCCGAGTCATGGAGCTGGACGAAACAGGGGCTGAGGGGAGTGACTTCCCCGGAATCCTTCAGCCGCTGGAAGAACGGCTGGCCAAACGTCCCCTCAGCCGCCGCCGCGGCGGCCTCGGCCGGTTCGGGCCCGGGAGCGGCGGCGGCCGGTGCGGTGCCCGGCGGCGAAACCCTGGCAGTGTCGCCAGCCATTTCCTTGCCTGGAATTTGCAGGCGCCGCCGGGCGGCAGCCTTGGGCTCCGCTTCCGGGGCGGGCGCCGGGGGCGGCAACGGCTTCAGGAACAGCCAGACCCCCAAGGGATAAAGGAACGGCAGCAGCAGCCCCAGCAGCCAATGCCACCCCGGGGAGCGCCGGCAGCGTTCGGCCTTGCCCGCCGCCAGGCTGGCCGCGCCGATCCAGGCCACCACCAGCAGCAGCAGGGCGGCCAGCTCCCAAGGATGGCCGGTTGCCGCCTCCCGGCTTCGCTCCCACAGCCGCGGCAGGGTATCCAACCACACTTTCCAGCTCACTTGGTTCATGGCAGCCCATCCTCCATCCGCCACCGGGAAAAACAGATCCGCCTGTCCGGCGGCATCCTTCTCCCACACTGTAGCGCCGCCGGGCCGGCTTTGCCAAGGGCTGGCCGGGCCTCAGCCCGCGCCGGCGGCCGGCCGGAGCCCCCGGCGCGCCGCCGCCAGTCCGGCCCAGAAGAGATAGGCCACAAAGCCGAAGACGAACAGCGAATCGAACGGCAGCCACGGCAGGTCAAGCAGGCAGGAATAGATCGTTGCCACGGCCAGCGGCGGCAGGGCCGCGAAGCAATGGAGGCTGAAAATCCGGGTGAAGCCGAGTTCGCCGAGCCGCGTCCGCAACAGCAGCGGGATGAGGCTGAACAAGGCCAGGTAGAAGAAGGTCAGGAACCAGACGCCCAGGATGCGCAAGCCGCTCCAGGCAAGGGCGAACCAGGGCTGGGCGCGCTGCCATTCCGCTTGCATGGCGGCTTTGTCCCAGACCTGGCCGTTGGGGAAGGCCTGGCGGAGGGTGAAGAGGTTCAGCGCCTTGCCATCCTTGACGATCCAGGAGAGGAACAGGCCGCTGCCGGCTGGCCGCTGCCAGACCACGGCGTCCCGCGGGGCAAGCCAAAGCCCGCGCCGTTCGGCGGCGCCGGGCACGAAGGCTTGGAGGTCGCCGCCCGCCGGGTTGTAGTCCAGCCGCCAGCCAAACCGCCGGACCGTCCGGGGCTGCCCCGCTGGGCGGTCCCAGGCGAGTTCGCCCGCGGGGGTGACGCGCAGGGCCACCGTCTCCGTGGCGAACCAGTCGCACCAGGCCGCGGCGGCCGCCAAAAACCGCCGGGACTCCGTGGCCCCCACCAGCAGTCCGGCCAGCAACCCGGCGGCCAGCAGCAGCGCCACGCCGCGGCGGCGCCGTTCCGCCAGCAGCCCATAGAGCGAACCCGGATCCAGGAAGAGGCGCGACAGCAGGGACGGCAGCGGCGTCCGCTTGGGGGAAGGCTCGGATGGTTGCCGGGAAACCGCCATGCTCACATCACCTGCCGGGATTTGGCCAAGGCCTTCAAGGTCCGCCGCTCCATTGCGTCCAGCTTGCCCGCCAGCGCGGTGCGTTCCCCCACCGCGGCGCGGTCGGGGAAGAGGATGCCATCGAGGTGGTCAACCTCATGCTGGAGGCAGCGCGCCAGCAGCCCGCCACACTGGACGAGCAGCGGCGTGCCGTCCAGCAACGTCGCCTCCAGGAGGACGGTGACGGCGCGCTCCACGTCCGCGTACAGCTTGGGCACGCTCAGGCAGCCCTCGCTGCCAATCTCCGTCTCCGCCGATGCCGCCAAGATCTGCGGATTGACCAGCGCCACGGGCATCCGCGGCAGTAGCAGCCGTTCGCCGGGCGATGCCGCCGCCGCCGGCGGCTCCGCCTTCCCGGCGGAAATCCGCGTGTCCAGGACGACCAGCCGGAGGTTGCGCCCCACCTGGGGGGCGGCAAGGCCGATGCCGCGGTTCGCATACATGGTTTCGGCCATCCGTCCGGCAAACTCGGCCAGCTCCGGCGTCACCGCGGTGACCGGCAGGGCCTTCCGGCGCAGGACCGGATCCCCGTAGATGCACAGCGGCAGCGGCGTTGGCATGGACTCCAAGGACAACGGCAGGTCGGACATCAATCAAATTCCTTCACAGGGTCAGGTGGCCGCACGCGCCGCCGGGTTCCGGGGCGCGGCCGTGCTCCGGGTAACGTAAGGCGCGCCCGCCGCTTGGCAAGAGCCCCCCGTTTTTTTCGGGGTCAGCCTTCCGCTTCCGCCAGCAGCCCGCGCAGGGCCTGGGCGTCGCGGAGGAACTGCTCCGGATCGTCGTGGGCGACGAACTCCAGCAGCGCGGCGTGCCCGCGCCCCGTGCGGCGGGCGGCCGCGAAATAGCCGCGCCAGGCCGCCGCCCCCTCGGCCAGGGGCAGCCGTTCATGGATCCGCCAATGGAAGACATGGAGGTGGGTCAGCCACGGCAGGATCGCCTCCAGGTCGCGGCGGGCGGCCGGCGGCGGCTGGCCGACATGCGGCTGCCAATGGCAGCCCAGGATCTCCGGCGGCAGCGCCACTTCGCGGAAAAGCTCCAGGGTGGACTCCAGCCGGTCCGTCAGGGTGCCGCCATGCCATTCCAGGCTGACGCGGATGCCGGCGGCCTGGGCGGCCAGGGCGATCCGCCGCAAGTCCGCGGCCAGCGCCTGGCGCGGCTCCGGCGGCGTCTCCGCCGAGCCCTTGGCGCCGGCCCAGACCCGGACGACGGGGGCGCCCAGCGCCACGGCGCTGGCCAGCACGCTCTCGAAGCCCGCGCCGGCGGCGGCGGGCTGCCCGGCCCGGTAATAGGAGCCGTAGGCGGCCACCTGGAGCCCGGCGTCCGCGGTCAGCCGGCGCACGGCCGCCGCCCGGCGCTCGTCGCCCGGCGGCACATGCACGTCGCCGCCCCATTCGATTGCCTTTAGCCCGGCCTTGACGACCAGCGGCACGACCGCCTCCGGCGGCAACTGGCGGAAGCTGATGGAGACCAGTCCTGGAACCAGCACGGGAACGCTCCTTCCCTGGCCGCCGGGAACGGGGCGGCGTCAGCCCCGGTCTTCGAGCGGCACGTAATGGCGCAGCCCCGGGCCGGTGTAGATTTGGCGCGGCCGCTGGATCTTGAAGTCCTTGTCCTCCTGCGACTCCTTCCACTGGGCGATCCAGCCCGGCAGCCGCCCCAGGGCGAACATGACGGTGAACATGTCCACCGGAATGCCCATGGCGCGGTAGACGATGCCGCTGTAGAAGTCAACGTTCGGATAGAGCTTGCGCTCGATGAAATAGCTGTCCTCCAAGACGCGCCCCTCCAGCTCCATGGCGATTTCGAGGAGCGGATCCTTGGTGCCGGTGACGCGCAGCACTTCGTCGCAGGTCTTCTTGATGACCTTGGCCCGCGGGTCGTAGCTCTTGTAGACCCGGTGGCCGAAGCCGTAGAGGCGGAAGGGGTCCGTCTTCTCCTTGGCGCGTTCGAGGATCTTCTTCACGTTGCCGCCGTTCTTGCGAATGCCTTCCAGCATTTCCAGCACCTCCTGGTTGGCGCCGCCGTGGAGCGGGCCCCAGAGGGCGCAGATGCCGGCGGAGACGGCCGCGTAGAGGTTGACTTTGGCGCTGCCGACCAGGCGCACGGCGGAGGTGGAGCAGTTCTGCTCGTGGTCGGCATGGAGGATGAGCAGGACGTTCAGCGCCCGCACCAGCTCCGGCTTCGGCTCGTAGGGCTGCACCGGCGAGGAGAACATCATGTTCAGGAAATTGGCGCAGTACTTGAGGTCGTGCCGCGGATAGACGAACGGTTCGCCGACGCTCTTCTTGTAGGAGAAGGCGGCGATGGTGCGCAGCTTGGAGAGGAGGCGGGTGGTGGTGATGTCCAGCTCCTCTTCGGTCTCGGCGCTCTCCTGCGAGAGTTCCGGATAGAAGGAGGAGAGGGAGACGACCATCGCGGAGAGGATCGCCATCGGGTGGGCGTTCTCCGGATAGTTCTTGAAGAAGCTGGTCATGTCCTCGTGCAGCATGGAATGCCGGTTGAGCAGGTCGGAGAAGTGCTGGTGCTCCCGCTTGCTCGGCAGGGCGCCATGCACGAGGAGATAGGCCACCTCGACGAAGCTGGACTTCTCGGCCAGCTCCTCCACCGGGTAGCCGCGGTAGCGGAGGATCCCCTGCTCGCCGTCGAGGAAGGTGATGGCGCTCTGGCAGGAGCCGGTGTTCTTGAAGCCGTAGTCGAGCGTGACCAGCCCGCTCTGGTCACGCAGCTTGCTGATGTCAATGGCGCGTTCCCGCTCGGTGCCTTCGTAGACCGGCAGGGCATAGCTCTTCCCCTGGTAGAGGAGCTGCGCGTCAGCCATTTTTTTCGCTTGCGGTACCATGGGGCATGGCCTTCGTCAGAAAGGGGTGGCGAGGCGGCGGGAAAAGCTCATTCGTAATAGACGGCGCCGGCGTTGGGGGTCTCGCTGACCTGCACCCGCAGGACGCGGGCGGGGGACTGGATCGCCCGGAGGCGTTCCTGGAGGGATCGGTAGAGGTGGCGGGCGACCACCTCGCAGGTGGGGTTCGGCGCCACAAAGGCGGGGTTCTCGTTGAGCGCCGTGTGGTCGAGTTCGGCCATCAGCGCGCCGACCTCGCGCTTCACGTCGCGGAAATCCACCGCCAGCCCCAGCGCGTTGAGTTCCGCCACCCCCAGCGTCACGGTCACATCCCAGTTGTGCCCGTGCCAGTTGGCGCAGTTGCCCGGATAGCCCGCCAGACGATGGGCCGCCGAGAACTGGGTTTTCACGAAAATCTCAAACATGATCCCATGCTCCCGCCGGCCCCTTGGGGGTTGCCCACACGGCGTGCCGGTGGCCCCCCCCGCCGGCACGTGGCCTGGCTTCAGGCTTTGACGACCCGCCCCGAGCGGATGCAGGCCGTGCAGACCTTGATCCGCTTGGTGCCGCCATTGATGTTGGCGTTGACCGTCTGGAGATTGGGGGAGAACACCCGCTTCACGTCCTTCACGACGTGGGTGCCAATGCCGCCCTTCTTCTTCGCCTTGCCGCGACGGGTGATCCTGCCACCCACGGTCTTGCCCTTGCCGCAGATCGAACAAACCTGGCTCATGTGCGCATCCTCGCTCTTGGGATTGTGCCGCTGCCGCCGCCCGGACATCCCAAACCGGGCGCGGCGCCTGAACAAAATCTGGTGGGATGACCGGGACTCGAACCCGGGACCACCACATTAAAAGTGTGATGCTCTACCGACTGAGCTATCATCCCGACGCCAAAACTCCGCCTGCAAACATCCGGATGCAACGGAAGTCCCGAATTATAAGCCGAATTCCGCCTTTTTCAACCAGCCGCTGGCACTTCCGCCCATGCGTGGTACAGTGACCCCGCCCCGCCAACCCCATCCACCCCACCCACCCCCGTACCCCACCCCATGAACGTCCTCATCACCGGCGGCGCCGGCTTCATCGGCAGCCATCTCGCGGACGCACTCCTGGCCCAAGGCCATGCGGTGACTGCCCTCGACGACCTCTCCACCGGCAGCCACGACAACCTCCGGCCAGCCCTCGCCAACCCCGCCTGCCGCTTCGTCCAGGGCGACGTCGCCACCGGCGCCGAGCTGCCCGGACTCGTCGCCGCCGCTGACCTCATCTTCCACTTCGCCGCCACCGTCGGCGTCGACCTCGTCGTCAACCACCCGGTGCGCACCATCGAGACCAACGTCCACGGCACCGAGCGCGTCTTCCAGCTCGCCGCCGCCGCCGGCAAGCGCGTCTTCGTCGCCTCCACCAGCGAAGTCTACGGCCGCCTCAACAACGCCGTCTTCACCGAGGACGACGACCTGGCCATCGGCAGCCCCGCCCAGTGCCGCTGGTCCTACGCCGCCAGCAAGCTTTTGGACGAATGCCTGGCCTTCGCCTACCTCAAGGAAACCCGGCTGCGCCCCACCATCGTCCGCTTCTTCAACATCGTCGGCCCCCGCCAGACCGGCCGCTACGGCATGGTCCTCCCCCGCTTCGTCGGCCAGGCGCTGCGCCAGGAACCGCTCCGCGTCTTCGGCGACGGCTCCCAGATCCGCTGCTTCTGCCACGTCGCCGACACCGTCACCGCCCTGCTCCGCCTCGCCAGCGCCGAGGACTGCGTCGGCGAAATCTTCAACATCGGCTCGCCCGAACCCATCTCCATCCAGGCCCTCGCCGAACGCGTCATCCACCTCACCGGCAGCCGCTCCACCATCCAGCGCATCCCCTACGACCAGGCCTACGGCCCCGGCTTCGAGGACATGTACCGCCGCGTCCCCGGCATCGAGAAAATCCACCGCTTCATCGGCTGGGCCCCCACCCGCTCCCTGGACGAGACCATCCGCGACCTCGTCGCCGAACAGCAGGCCGCCCCCGCTCCCTGACCCTCCCATGCCCTCCGCCCACCACCTCGCCGGCCTCAACCCGCAGCAGCGCGAAGCCGCCACCCATCTCCACGGGCCGCTGCTCATCCTCGCCGGCGCCGGCACCGGCAAGACCAGCGTCATCACCCGGCGCGCCGCCCACCTGCTCGCCCACGGCGTCCCGCCCGAGGCGATCCTGATGGTGACCTTCACCAACAAGGCCGCCCGCGAAATGCGCGAGCGCATCGCCGCCCTCATCGGCGCCGAACCCGCCCGCCAACTCACCGTCGCCACCTTCCACGGCTTCGGCTCCCGCCTGCTCCGCGGCGGCGGCGCCGCCCGCCTCGGCTACAGCCCCCGCTTCGGCCTCGCCACCCCCAGCTACCAGGCCGGCCTGGTCAAGACGCTCATGGGCGAGGCCGGCGCCGTCGGCGAAGGCTTCGACCCCGAACGCTTCCTCGCCGCCATCAGCCGCGCCAAGAACGCCCTCCTCACCCCCGACGCCATGCGCGACCAGGCCCGCGCCCCCCTGGAACTGAAAATCGCCGCCGTCTACGCCGAATACCAGAAACGCCTGCGGCAAATGGACTTGATGGACTTCGACGACCTCCTTGTCCTCATCCTCCGCCTCTGGGAAAACTGCCCCGACCTGCTCCAGGCCCACCGCGCCCGCTACCGCTACCTGATGGTCGACGAGTACCAGGACACCAACCCCGTCCAGTTCCAGATCGTCGCCACCCTCGCCGGAACCGCCGCCAACCTCGCCGTCGTCGGCGACGACGACCAGTCCATCTACGGCTGGCGCGGCGCCGACATCACCAACATCCTCTCCTTCACCACCCACTTCCCCGCCGCCAAGGTCATCCGCCTCGAACAGAACTACCGTTCCACCGGCGCCATCCTCCAGGCCGCCAACGCCGTCATCGCCCGCAACCCCAAACGCCACGGCAAGACCCTCTGGTCCGCCCAGCCCGCCGGCGAGAAAATCACCATCCTGCGCGTGCCCGACGACACCGCCGAAGGCCGCATCGTCGCCGAAATCCTGCGCGACCGCCAGGCCGCCGCCCGCCGCCCCTGGACCGACTTCGCCATCCTCTACCGCTCCAACCACCAGTCCCGCGGCTTCGAGGAAGCCCTCCGCCAGCGCCAGATCCCCTACACCCTCGTCGGCGGCCGCTCCTTCTTCGAACGCAAGGAGATCCTTGACGGCCTCGCCATGATCCAGGCCGCCCTCAACCCGCGCGACGACCTGGCGCTGCTGCGCATCCTCAACGTCCCCCCCCGCGGCATCGGCGACAAGACCCTCGAAACCCTCCGCCAGCTCCAGCAGCTCGCCACCGGCGCCCCCCTCCAGGAACTGCTCGCCACCCCCGAGTTCCTCGCCGAACTCAATCCCGCCACCGCCGACCAGATCCGCCGCTTCACCGCCACCCTCGCCCATTGCCGCGGCGAACTCCGCCAGCCCGGCAACCTCGCCCGCGCCATCAACGCCCTCTTCCGCGACCTCGGCTACCTCGACGGCCTCGGCCGCCTCTACAAGCCACGCGAGGACGCCCTCAACCGCCACGAGAACCTCATGGAATTCATCACCGCCGCCGCCCAGTTCGAGCGCGAGGCCGGCCCCGCCGCCACCGCCGACGCCTTCCTCGAACGCTTCGCCCTCATGGACGGCAACGACCGCGAAGAGAAGGACGGCCAGGAGCGCGGCGTCACCCTCATGACCATCCACGCCGCCAAGGGGCTCGAGTTCCCCGAAGTCATCGTCGCCGGCCTGGAGCACAACCTCTTCCCCCACGAAATGGCCGTCAAGGAAGGCAACCTGGAGGAGGAACGCCGCCTCTTCTACGTCGCCATCACCCGCGCCAAGGAACGGCTGACCCTCGTCCACTGCGAGAAGCGCGCCATCCGCGGCGCCCCGCAACGCCGCCGCCCTTCCCCCTTCCTCGACGAACTGCCGGAGACGCTAGTGGAACTCCACACCCCCGAAACCGTGCTCAAACCCCTCTCCCGCGAGGACGCCAAGGCCCTCGTCCTCGCCCGCCTCCGCGCCCTCCGCGAAGAATGAACCCGCGCAAAACCACCGGCCGGCGCTATATTCAACCAACGTTAACCGCCCCTCCCCCCCTTGACGGCAAGTCATGACCTGTTCCGCCTTCCATGAATTCATGCGGGCCCAGCAGACGTTCCTCGAACGGGCCATTGATGAAACCAAATGGTACCTGAGCGAACGGGCCGGGCGGGACGTGGGGCGGGAATCGGCCATCGAACACTTCTGGCGGAACCACCTCGACCACGCCGCCCACGACTTCCGCCTGCGCTATTGCCACGGCGAATGCCCCAACCGCGGCACCTGCCCCTTGGCCGCCGCCGTCGACCGTCTCCATTCCGCCACCGCCCTCGCCACCGAAGTGGCGCCCCCGGCCCGCCTCGCGGTGGCCAGGACGCAAGAGGGCAGCAAGCCGTGACGGGAGGCGGGAAATTCCCCTGCCCCCGGGGCACCTAAAGGCTGGCGACCACGGCACCTGAACTAATCGGAGGAGGCTCCGCCATGAAAATCGGCGTGTTCGGCGACATCCACGGCAACCTCGCCGCCCTCGAGGCAACCCTCGCCGCCATGCGCGAGGAAGGCTGCTTCCGCTACCTCTGCACCGGCGACATCGTCGGCTATGGCCCCTCCCCCCACGAGTGCCTCCAGAAAATCCGCGAACTCGGCCCCGCCTGCCTCACCGTCCTCGGCAACCATGACGAATACGTGACCGAGATCTTCGGCAGCGGCGTTGCCAAGCTCGAACCCGACACCCGCCGGATGATCGAGTGGACCCACAACCAACTGAACATGGACGAACTCACCTGGCTCGCCGCCCTCCCCGGCACCCGCCAGGCCGAAGGCGCCACCCTCCTCCACGGCTCCCTCGGCGGCCATCACTGGAATTACATCGTCAATCTCCAGGAACTGGAACGCCACTTCGCCCGGCAGACCTCCCACCTCGCCTTCTGCGGCCACTCCCACCTGCCCCTCGCCGGCCTCCAGGCGCCCGGCCATCCCCTCAAGCTTGATTTCCTCAAGGAAATGACCCTCCCCCCGGAAGGCAAGGTGCTCATCAACCCCGGCGCCGTCGGCCAGCCCCGGGACCGGGACGCCCGCGCCGCCTTCGTCGTCTGGAACAAGGCCACCGGCGAAATCCAGCCCTGCCGCGTCCCCTACGACATCGAGGCGACCCAGAAGCTGATGACGGCCGCCAGCCTCCCGGAACGCTTCATCACCCGCCTCAGCGTGGGACGCTGAACCAGCGCCGGACCTCCTCCAGCGGCCGGCGCAGCTTCGGCCGGAGCAGCGGCTCGGCTGGCCGGCCAAGCGCGATCAGGCTGTCAATGCGCGCCCGCCGCGGCAACCCCAGCTCCCGCCGCACCGCCCCCTTGTCGAACCAGCCAAGCCAGCAGCTCCCCAGCCCCTCGCACTCCGCCTGCAAGATCAAGTGCGCACAGGCGCAGCCGACATCGAGGAGGTTGAACTCCGTCCGCTGCAGCCAACCGCCGAAGCGCGCCGCCGCCGCCGAGGGGTGCGTCTCCACCACCACCAGCACCGGTGCGGACTTCGCAAAGGCGTTCATCGCGTAAACCCCGCCGAAAGCCGCCGCCCCCACCCGCGCCAACGTCGCCGGATCATCCACCGCCAGGAACGACCATGGCTGGGAATTGCAGGCCGACGGCGCCAGCCGCGCCGCCTCCAGGCAGCGGTCAACCACCTCCCGTGGAACCGGGTCAGGCAGGAACCGGCGCGTGCTCTGCCGCCGCCGGACAAGTTCGAGAAAGCTGTCCATGCCGATACCATACCGCCCAAACCACGCTATGTTCCCCCTCGCCGCCGATTCCAGCCTCCCATGACCCATGACCTGATTCGCATGAACAGATCAGGCTAACTCACACCATGCCCCAAGACCACCTCCATCTCCTGCGCTTCCGCGCCCCCGCCGCCGCCGAGGAAACCTTGGCGGAATTCGCCGCCGCCGCGGAACTGGACCTGGCCACCGTCCGGACGCCGGAGTCGGCCGAACTGCTCGCCCAGCTCTTTGCGGAGTCCGCCGCCGCGGCGGACCAGCTCGCGGCGCGCCTCCGCGCGGAACTGCCCCGCTGGCTCCCCGACTTCGACCCCGCCAGCCTGGAGCGCGACACCCTCCGCCGCGAAGACTGGGCCGAAAGCTGGAAACGCTTCTTCCACGTCCAGCGGATCACCCCCCGGCTGGTGGTCAAGCCAAGCTGGGAAGCGTACACCCCCGCCCCCGGCGAACTCGTCCTGGAACTGGATCCCGGCATGAGCTTCGGCACCGGCTACCACGGCACCACCCGCGCCTGCCTCGAATTCCTCGACCGGCTCAGCCAGGAGCTGCCCGAGGCCGCCCTCCTCGATGTCGGCTGCGGCTCCGGCATCCTCGCCCTGGCCGCCTGGAAGCTCGGCTTCCGCCCGGTGCGGGCGGTGGACAACGACCCCGACGCCGTGCGCATCGCCCGGGAGAACCTGGAACGCAACGGCGCCAGCGGCGTCGCAGTCGAAGTCGCCGACCTCGCCGACTATCTGCCGCCCCAGCCAGCCCGGGTAGTCGTCGCCAACATCCTCGCCCCCGTGCTGATCCGCTTCGCCCCGCGGCTGGCCTCCTTCCTCGACTCCCGCCACGGCCCGGCCTATCTCGCCCTGGCCGGCATCCTCCACGGGCAATACCCCGAAGTCCGCGCCACCTTCACCGCCCTCGGCTTCACGGAATGCGCCACCCGCGCCATTGATGAATGGAGTTCCGGCCTCTTCCGCTGGAGATGACCCATGATCCCCATCACGGACAACCTGGCGCTCGACGAACGGGAACTGCGCTTCAGCAGCCTGCGGGCGGCGGGGCCCGGCGGCCAGCACGTGAACCGCACCGAGTCCGCCATCCGCCTGGAGTTCGACGTCGCCGCCACCACCGCCCTGCCGCCAGCGGTCAAGGCGCGCCTGCGCCGGCTCGCCGGGGCGCGGCTGACGGCCGGCGGCGTGCTGGCCCTGACCTCCGACCTGCACCGGTCGCAGGCACGCAACCGCGATGAGGTCATCGCCCGCCTCGTCGAGCTGCTGCGGAAAGCCGCCACCCCGCCCAAGCGCCGCATCCCCACCAAGGCCGGAGCGGGCGCCAGGGCCCGCCGCCGCGAAACCAAGCGCCAGCGGGGCACGCTCAAGGACGCCCGCCGCCGCCCCGCCGCCGAGGGCTGAGGCCGCCCAGAACGCCCCCCCCCGGCCTGGGTGTCCCCCGCCCCCGCCAAGGACGGTATAGTATCGCGGTTCCGCTTCCGCTCCCTGGAAACGCGCCATGAAACCATCCCCATCCCGCCAGCCACCGCCAGCCGCTGCCGCCGGCATCACCCCCTTCCAGCGCCGGGTCTACGCCGCTTTGTCCCGCATCCCCCGCGGCCAGGTCGCCACCTATGCGGCCCTCGCCCGCGCCGTCGGCTGCGCCTCCCCGCGGGCGGTCGGCCAGGCGTTGCGCCGGAACCCCTTCGCGCCCACGGTGCCCTGCCACCGGATCATCGCCGCCGACCTCACCCTTGGCGGCTTCAACGGCCACCGCGCCGGCCCGGAGCTGGAACGGAAACGCGCCCTGCTTGCCGCCGAAGGCGTCCGCTTCGACCGCCACGGCCGGCTCGCCGAGCCCGCCCAGCTCTTCCCCTTCCCCGCCACCCCCGCCACCACTCCCACCCCGCCGGATTCCGCCCCATGACCAACCACCTTTTCGCCGCCATGCTCGCCACCGACCCCGCCTTCTACCTCATTTGGGTCGCCATCGTGATGTTCTCCATCTGCGTGCATGAAGCCGCCCATGCCTGGACCGCCGCCTGGCGCGGCGACCACCTCGCCCAGTTCACCGGCTTCCTCACCCTCAACCCGCTCAAGACCATGGGGCCAGTCTCCATCGCCATGCTCCTGCTCTTCGGCATTGCCTGGGGCGCCGTGCCGGTCAACCGCCAGGCCCTGCGCACCCGCGGCAACTTCGCCCTGGTCGCCGCCGCCGGGCCGCTCGCCAACCTCGCCCTCGCCAGCCTCTTCGCCCTCGCCAGCGGCTTCCTGGCCTTCCTCGCCAGCCGCCAGGGCGGCGAACCGGCGCCGATCTTCGAGCACGCCCACCGGTTCGTCCGGATTGGCGCCTATGCCAACACCTTCCTCTTCCTCTTCAACCTCATCCCCGTGCCGCCCCTGGACGGATTCGAGGTCGCCACCGCCGCCGCACCCCGCCTCGAAACCATGCGCCGCGGCTTCGGCGCCGCCGCCACCCTCATCCTCTTCGTGCTCATCTTCCTCTCCCCAGCCGGCAGCTACCTCTGGGGCGCCGCCGCCCTCCTCAGCCACCTCGCCGAAGGCGCCATCTTCGCCGCCCTCTCCATCCTCGCCTGATCCCCCCACCGCCCGCCGGGAACGCCGCCATGCTCGAACAAGAGCACCAGACCCTCAAGGAAATCATCCTCCTCGCCCGTTCCCCGGCCGAGCTGGACGTGCTGCTCGACGGCCTGCTCGCCCCCCCCGAGCTGGAGGACATGTGCAAGCGCTGGCGCCTCCTGCAACTGCTCGAACAGGACGTGCCCCAGCGCCAGATCGCCCGCGAACTCGGCGTCAGCCTCGGCAAGATCGCCCGCGGCTCCCGCCTGCTCAAGTACGGCCCCCCCGAATTCCGCGACCTCGTCCGCCGCGGCCTGAAACGGCCGCCCGCCCAATGATGGCAAAATGCCGCCAGATCGGCAATGCCGTCCCCGTCGGCCTTGGCTATGTGATCGCCACCACCATATGAATAGCCGTGGGCGAAACCCACGGCTTCGGCGGAACCCACGGCCAGTCATGGCAAAAGGGCGGAATGACCGACACGGTCAGCAAGGAAGTGCGCAGCCGGATCATGAGCCGGATCCGGTCGAAGGACACCAAGCCGGAAAAGGCGGTGCGCTCCCTGCTGCACCGCCTCGGCTTCCGCTTCCGCCTCCATTGCCGGAAACTGCCGGGCACGCCCGACATCGTGCTGAAGCGCCACCGCACCTGCGTCTTCGTCCAAGGCTGCTTCTGGCATCGCCACCCCGGCTGCCCGGTGGCCAGCACCCCCGCCAGCAACCGTGAGTTCTGGCAAGCCAAGTTTGCCCGCAACGTCGCGCGCGACCAGCGCAACCAGGCGGCGCTGCGCGCCCTGGGCTGGAACCTCGTGGTGGTCTGGGAATGCGAACTCCGCAACCCGCCGGCCCTGGCGGCGCGGCTGCGCGCCATCCGCGGCGAGACCACGACCTACTACGGCAACGACCTGGCCAGCGAGGCACCACCGGCGCTGCTCGCGGCGGACGCGCCCGCCGAGGAGGCCAGCAACCCGAATTCCGGACTTCCGCATTCCAATTCGAAAACCGGAAATCGGGAATCGGAAATCCGGTTCAACCGCCCCGTGCCCAAGGCAAAGCCGCGGAGACGGGAACGCCGCCGGTAGGGGCGTTGTGCCGGCCCGCTCAGGCCGGGGCCAGCACCTGCAAGCTCACCCCCGCCACCAGTTCCTGGGTCGCGGCCTTGTACGCGACCATGTGCGGCAGGCCGCTGAGGTGCAGCTTGAGCGCCTCCAGGCTTTCCCAGGCCTCGACGATCGTGACCACGTCCGGCCGCGGCGGGATCTGCGGCGGCAGCCCGGAGGCGATGTCCAGCATCGGCGTGTAGTCCAGGCAGCCTGGCTCCGCCTTGACGTTCGGCAAGTTCCGCCGCAAGTGCGCCAGGAACCGCTCGCGGCAGCCCGGCTTCAGGGTGATCGTGGCAATGACCCGGATCATGCTGTCCATTCCTTGTTGGTTTGCCGCCCCGCCCCGGAGGGGGAGGAACCCGCTCCGGGGCATGGGGGGAGGGAGGGGGGAACGCAGATGCTCCGCGTCATTCCACCTCGTCAATGCGGTTCTTGGCGGCCGCCTCCTGGATCTGCTTGCTGAGGTTGCCGGGCACCGGCTCGTAGCGGTCGAACGCCAGCTCGAAGGAGCCCTTGCCATGCGTCAGCGACCGGAGCGAGGAGCCGTAGGTGAAGGTCTCGACCAGCGGCATCTCGGCGGTGAGCACCTGGAACCCCTCCTCGCTGTCCATGCCGAGGATGTGCCCGCGGCGGGAATTGATGTCGCCGGTGACGTCGCCCATGTATTCCTCGGGGACGATGACCTTGAGCTTCATGACCGGCTCGAGGAGCATCGGCCGGGCGGCGGCCATGGCCCCGCGGAAGGCGCCGCGGGCGGCGATCTTGAAGGCCATTTCCGAGCTGTCGACGTCGTGGTGCTTGCCATCGTAGACGACCGCCTTGAGGTTGATCACCCGGCAGCCGGCGAGCGGCCCGCGCTCCATCGCCTCGACCACCCCCTTTTCGACGGCGGGGATGTAGTTCCTGGGGATCGAGCCGCCCACCACCTCGCTGGCGAACTCGAAGCCGCCAACGGGGTTCGCCTCCAGCCGCAGATGCACTTCGGCGAACTGGCCGTGGCCGCCGGACTGCTTCTTGTGGCGGTAGGCAAAGCTGCCGCTGCCCAGGACCGTCTCGCGGTAGGGAACCTTGGGCGTCTCGAAGCGGGCGTCGAGCTTGTAGCTGTTGCGCAGCCGCTGGAGCACGCCCTGCAAGTGCTGGTCGCCCATGCCATGGATCACCGTCTCATGGGTCTCGTCATTGCGCTCCAGGCGGATCGTGGGATCCTCCTCCATGATCCGGTGGATCGCCGCCCCAATCTTCTCCTCCTCGCCACGGTTGGCGGCATGGACGGCCAGGGAGAGGGTCGGCTGCGGAAAGGCAATGGGCGCGAACTGCTCGGCGGTCGGCTTCGTCGAAAGGGTGTTGTTCAAATGGGTGCTCTTGAGCTTGGCCACGGCCATGATCGCCCCCGGCCCAGCCTCGGTGGCCGCCACCGACTCCTTGCCGTTCAGCAACAGGAAGCCCGCCGGCCGCTCCTTGGCGCCAGTGCTGACGTTGAACAGCTCCTGGTCCGCCTTGAACACGCCACTGTAGACGCGGAACAGGCTGAGCTGGCCAATGAACGGGTCGGAGACGGTCTTGAAGACCTGCGCCATGCCGTGGTCGGCCTCCGCCCGGCGCGAACAGACCCCGTCCACCAGCCGCACCGGTTCCTCCATGGTCGGGTCGGGGAAGAGGGCAATGATGCCATCCAGCAGCTCATTCACCCCGATGTCCTTGGCGGCGCTGCCGCAGAAGACCGGGACGATGTGGTTGTGGAGCACGGCCAAGTGCAGCCCCCTTTCCAGCTCCGCGGGCGAAAGGTCGCCATCGGTCAGGTAATGCTCCATCAGCGTTTCATCCTCCTCCGCCACGTCGTCGAGGATTTCCTGCCGGTCCCGCGCCGCCTCCGTGGCCAGCTCGCCCGGCAACTGGACATCCTTCTTCAGGACCGGCGCCACCCCCTTGAGCCCCGCATTCGCGCCAATGGGCAGGACAAACGGCACGCAGACGTGCGGCCCGCCAAAGGCCTCCTGCACCTGCGCCAGCGCCTGGTGGAAGTCCGCCTGATCCTTGTCCAACCCGTTGATGAAGATCGCCCGGGGCTGGTTCAGCGCCTTCGATTCCTTCAAGGCCCGCAACGTCCCCGGCCCGACGCCGCCAACGGCATCCACCACGATCACCGCCGCGTCCGCCACCGCCTGCGCGGCGATCGCCTCCCCGCAGAAGTCCAGCCCCCCCGGGGTGTCCAGGAAATGAAACTGGTGCTCCTTCCACTGGCAGTTCAGCGCCGCCGCATACAGGCTGCCGCGCCGCTCCTGCTCCTCCGCCCGGAAGTCGGAGACGCTCGTCTTCTGGTCCACGCTGCCAAGTCGGCTGACGGCGCCGGCCTTGAAGAGCACCAGGTCGGCCAGCGTGGTCTTGCCGGCAGCCGCATGACCAGCGAGGACGAAATTCCGCACGTTTTGCACAGGACAGGTTTTCACAGCAAGCCTCCGTGGGGTTCAGGGTGAAACCGCGCAACCTGCCGGATCGGGCCTGCCGCTGGCATCCGTGGGCGGACCTCAAACCGGATCGCCTGAAACCCGCGGACGGACAGGGACGGCAGGACACGGAACCACCAGGCTGTCGGACGCCGTAACCTAACGGCCGTCCCCTGAAAAGTAAATGGCGCGCGCCCGGCCGCCACAACTTTTTTTTTCGCCCCCGCCAATTCCCGCCAACACCGGACACGCCGCCAGCCTTGTCCGCGGCGGTCAGGAAAACTCCACCCGCCATTAGGGGAAAGCGGCTGGGGTTTTCGCACGGCGGACACGGGGAACGCGGAGGCGATGGATCGAGGTTTTTCCCCGTGCCCTCCGTGGCCGCCGTGCGAAACCTTTCTTCCCGTGTTTTCCCCGTGGCCTCCGTGGCCTCCGTGCGAACCTGTCTTCCCGTGTTTTTCCCGTGCCCTCCGTGGCCTCCGTGCGAACCTCTCTTCCCGTGTTTTCCCCGTGCCCTCCGTGGCCTCCGTGCGAACCTCTCTTCCCGTGTTTTCCCCGTGCCCTCCGTGGCCTCCGTGCGAACCTGTCTTCCCGTGTGCCGCATCGGGACAGGCGAAAAGGGGGGCTTCCGTGTGTTCCGTGAGGGGGAGATAGCCCCTACTCTCCCGCGCCACCCCGCCCCGCCAGCCCCCGGGCGGCCGCCACCAGGATCTCAACGGCCTCGCGGAGCTGCCCAAGCTCAAGCCATTCCACGGCGGAATGCGCCTGCCCAATGTCGCCGGGACCGAAGACGACCGTGTCATGCCCCAAGTGGGCCAAATGCCCGCCGTCCGTGCAATAGTTGACGATCCCCGCCGCCACCGGCCGCCCCGTGACCGCCCCCGCCGCCGCCAGCAGCGCCGGCAGCAGCCGGCTCCCCGCCGGCGTCTGCATCCCCCGCGCCAGCCGCGACCAGTTGACGCGCAGTTCGTACCCCGCCCGCCGCCCCAGCTCCGCCACCAGCGCCGGCAGGAACGAATCCGGCGCCTGGGCCGGCAGCAGCCGCCCATCCACCTGGATGGCACAGCGGTCGGGGACGATGTTCTCCTTGACCCCGCCGCGGATCACCCCCACCGACAGCGTCGGCGGCGTGAACCCGGCCGGGCAGGGCGCCAGGCCGCGCAACGGCCCGGCCGCGTAGCCCTGGAGTTCCCGCAGCACCGCCGCCATCCGGTAAATGGCGTTCTCACCCTGCTCCGGGACGGAGCCATGGGCGGCCCGGCCGCGCGTCTCCAACTCGAACCAGATGTGCGTCTTGTGCCCCGCCACCGGCCGGTTCTGCGTCGGCTCCCCCACCACGATGTGCAACTCGCGCCCCAGCCGCCCCAGCTCGGCCCGCTGCACCCCCTCGCAGCCGGTCTCCTCCGCGCAGGCGCCCAGGAAGGCCAGGTTCAGCGGCAGCCGCTCCGTCCGCAGCCGGACAAGGGCGCAGAGCATGGCGGCCAGGCTGCCCTTGGTGTCGCAGGCGCCGCGGCCGTAGAGGCGGCCGTCGCGGATTTCCGGTGCTAGCGCGGGGCCGGTCATCCCCTCGGTCCCCACCGTGTCCAGATGCGCCTCGAACAGCAAGGTTGGCCGCTCCGGCTTCACCTCCCCCAGCCAGGCGAGGAGGTTGGGCCGGCCGGGGGCGGCCTCCTGAAGCTCGGTGGCGAACCCCGCGGCGGCCAGGGCCTCCCCCAGCGCCGCCGCCAAGGCCGCCTCCGTGGCGGCCCCGGCCGGCACTGGCCGGTCCAGCTCGCCCGGCGTCCGGCTGTCGATGCGCACCAATTCTTCAAGGAGGCGGATGGGATCGCGGAGGTCAAGGTTGGGCATGGCGGTTCACCGGTCGGCAGTCAGGCGAATGGGGAGTTCCCCCTGATTATTGCCCGCCCCGCCCCAAATGCAAGCCGCCGGCGCCAAGGAAGCGGCTGGCCAATTCCGCCATCCTCCGGCCGCCCGGCAGCACGCGAAAAATGAGCAGATATGGTATCCGGGAAAACGCCGGAATCCCGACGAGCGAACGGCTTCGCTCGGACTTTGGGCCCTTCGCGAGTTCGTGGTGATTTTTTCAAATACGGTCTGCTGCCCCATGCTGATCATCGGCGAAAATCTTCATTGCAGCCGCGTCCTCAAGCGCGGCGGCACCCGGTGCCAGGCCACCGCCGGCGGCGGCGCCCGCATCGTCTGGGGCGGCTCGGCCGGCGCGGAACAGGGGTTCGCCGTCCCGCCCGAACTCGCCGGTGACAAGGTCAAGCACGTCGCCGCCGCCATCCGCGTCGCCCAGAATCAGGCCGCGGACGCCGCCGCCGCCCTCGCCTATCTCCAGGATCTCGCCCGCCGCCAGGAACAGGCGGGGGCCCATTACCTGGATCTGAACACCGACGAATTCTCCACCGACAAGGCCTGCAACGCCGAAGCCCTGGCCTGGCTCGTCGGCCAGGTCGCGGCCTGGATCCGCCTGCCGCTCTCCTTGGACTCCTCCGACGTTGACGTGCTCCGTGCCGGCGCCGCCGGCCTCGGCACCCTCTCCGGACATCCCCTCCTCTTCAACAGCGCCAGCCTGGAACGCCCGGAAGTGCTCGACCTGGCCGCGGCCGCCGGCGCCGATGTCCTCCTCTCCGCGGCCGGCGCCGCCACCATGCCACAGACCGCCGCCGAACGGGTCGCCGCCCTGAAACCCATGGTGGAACTCGCCAGCGCCAAAGGGATTGCGCCGGAACGCATGTTCCTCGACCCCCTGGTCTTCCCCGTCGCCGTGGATCCCGCCCACGGCAATGGCTTCATCAACGCCTGCCGCGAGCTCCGCAAACGCTACGGCCCCGCCGTCCACATCGTCGGCGGCATCAGCAATGTCTCCTTCGGCATGCCCGAACGCCGGCTGCTGAACTACGTCTTCCTCAAGCTCGCCGCGGCCAACGGCCTGGACGCCGCCATCTACGACCCGCACCAGCTCGCCCCCCTGCCCGCCTGGACCCCGGAATGGCTGGCCGCCGCCACCCGCGTCCTCACCGGCGACGACCCCTACGGCATGGATTTCCTCGCCCTGGTCCGCGCGGGATGAGAGACAAGACGGAAGGCAGGAACCGGAGAACCCGCCCAGGCGACAGGCGACAAAGGAATCAGCCCCCCGCAGGGCGGCGACACTGCTCCTCCCAACCGCGCATCCGGGAATTGTGCCGCCGCCCTTGATGTCGCCGAGGAGTTTTCCAGGCGCCGGCGGGCACCCTGTGGGTTGTTTTTGGCGAGGAGATTTTGGGCTTCCGTGAGGGCGAGATGGGCGGTGAGGTCGTCGCCGGAGATGGCGCGAATGGCGACGGCCTGCCAACTGGCCGCACCCGCAGCCCGCCGGCCGCTATATTCCCCGACGCCAAGCCATTGATCTGATGAATGGTTCTCCTTGCCCACCTGCCGCCACACGGAGTCCAGACCATGCCGAAGCTGCCCTGTTTCAAGGCGTATGACATCCGGGGGAAGGTCCCCGGCGAACTGAACGCGGAAATCGCCTACAAGCTCGGCCGCGCCTATGCGGCGGAACTGCGCCCGGCCGGCCCGGTGGCGGTGGGGCGGGACGTGCGCCTGAGCAGCCCCGGCCTGGCCGCCGCCCTGGTCCGCGGCCTCAACGAGGGCGGCGCCGACACCCGCGACCTCGGCCTGTGCGGCACCGAAATGGTCTATTTCGCCGCGGCCCGGCCGGGCATGGGCGGCGGCATCATGGTCACCGCCAGCCACAACCCGATGGAATACAACGGAATGAAGCTCGTCCGCGGCGGCGCCGTCCCCGTCAGCGGCGATTCGGGGCTGGACGTGCTGGAGCGGCGGGTGCGCGAGGGCGACCTGGGCACGCCCGCCCCCCGGCCAGGCACAAACCAGCCGGAGAACGTGACCGCCGCCTATGTGCAAAAGCTGCTCTCCTTCGTCGCCCGATCCAAGCTCAAGCCGCTGCGGATCGTCGCCAACGCCGGCAACGGCTGCGCCGGCCCGATCCTGGACGCGCTCGCGGAACATCTGCCCTTCGATTTCATCCGCATCCACCACACGCCCGACGGGAACTTCCCCAACGGCGTGCCCAATCCGATGCTCACCGAGACGCATCCGGTGACCGCCAACGCGATCCTGGAGCACCACGCCGATTTCGGCATCGCCTGGGACGGCGACTTCGACCGCTGCTTCTTCTTCGACGAGCAGGGCAGCTTCGTGGAGGGCTACTACATCGTCGGGCTGCTGGCGGAACGGATGCTGGAAAAGGCGCCGGGCGCGGCGATCATCCACGACCCGCGCCTGGTCTGGAACACGCTGGAGCAGGTGATCGTCGCCGGCGGCCGCCCCGTGCAGAGCAAGACCGGCCACGCCTTCATCAAGGAACGGATGCGGGCCGAGGACGCGGTCTACGGCGGCGAGATGTCGGCCCACCATTATTTCCGCGACTTCGCCTACTGCGACACCGGCATGGTGCCGTGGCTGCTGCTGGCGGAGACGATCAGCGTCACCGGCCAGTCGCTCGGGCAACTGGTGGGCGGGCGGATGCGGCGCTTCCCGTGCAGCGGCGAGATCAACAGCCGGGTGGCGGACGCCGCGGCGGTGATCGCCAAGGTGCGCGCCCGCTACGTCCCCGGCGCGAAATTGGTCGAGGCGGTGGACGGGCTTTCCGTCGAATTCCTGGAGTGGCGCTTCAACCTGCGGAGTTCGCAGACCGAGCCAATCCTGCGGCTCAACGTCGAAACCAACGCCGACCCGGCGCTGCTCCGGGAGAAGACGGCGGAGCTGCTGGCGCTGATCCGGGGGTGAACGGCCATGGACTTCTGGGGGCGCCAGGCGGAATCGCGGAAACGGACGCTGCTGCTGCTGGCGCTGCTGCCGGCGGTGCTCGGCGCCGTCGCCACCGCCGTCCATGGCGTCCTCGGGGTTTGCCTGTTCTTCGCCCTGCACAAGCTCAAGCTCCACGCCTGGTACTGGAGCGGCGAAGGCTTCGCCGTCGTCGCCGCGGGCACCATCGCCTTCATCCTCGGCGCCGCCCTCTGGAAGTTCCTGGAACTGGCGCGGGACGGCGAGTCGCTGGCCACCAGCCTCGGGGCGGAGCCCATTCCGCCAAGCACGGACGATCCGGCGGCGCGGCGGCTGCTCAACGTGGCCGAGGAGATGGCCCTCGCCGCCGGCCTGCCCGTGCCCCGGCTCTACCGGCAACGGCGCTCCAGCGGGATCAACGCCTTCGCCGCCGGGCAGGGGCCGGCGGACGCCGTGGTCTGCGTCACCGCCGGCTTCCTCACCCATCTCACGCGCGACGAGATGCAGGGGGTCGTCGCCCACGAGTTCAGCCACATCCTCAATGGCGACATCCGGCTCAACCTCCGCCTCGTCGCCCTCCTCCACGGCCTCCAAGCCATCGCCAACCTCGGCAGCCAACTGCTGGACGCCGGCCTCGGCGGCGGCGGCAACGGCGGCCGCCCACTCCTGGCCAGCGGCAACCGCAAGGCCGGCGGCACCCTGCTGATCCTGGGGACCGGCATGGCCCTCTACGCCACCGGCGCCCTGGGCGTCTTCGGGGCGCGCCTGATCAAGCTGGCGACGCTGCGCCAGCGGGAACGGCTGGCCGACGCCGCCGCGGTGCAGTTCACCCGCAACCCCGCCGGCCTCGCCGGCGCGCTCAAGAAGATCGGCGGCCTCCGCGCCGGCTCGCGCTGGGACCATCCGCTGGCGGAGGAGTTCTCCCACCTCTTCTTCGCCACCGGCACCCCCGCCGGCTTCCTCGACCGCCTGCTGGCCACCCACCCGCCGCTGGCCGAACGCATCCGCTGGCTCGACCCGGCCTTCGACGGCGTTTTCCCCAAGTTGGCGGAGGAAGCCCCGGCCCCGCCCGCCACCGGCACGCTCGCCCAGTTCGCCACACCACCCCGCCAGGCCGACGGCCTGCCGCTGATCACCGCCGCCATGCTCGCCGCCCTCCCGGAAGCGGAACGGCAGCACTTGGCACTGGCAAAATCGGTGCTGGACCGGCTCCCGGAGGCGGTGCGCCAGGCCGCCCGCGACCCCGAAGGCGCCCAGGCACTGGTGCTGCACCTGCTCGCGCCGGAGCAGGCCGCGGCCGCCGCCACGACGCCCGGCGTCGCGGCCTGGATGCCGCGCCTGGCCCCAACCCTGGCGGAAATCCCCGCCGCCGCCCGGCCGCTGCTCCTCGACCTCGCCGCCACCGGCCTGCGCCAGCTCACGGACAGCCAGTTCCAAGCCTTCCTCGATGACTGCCGCACCCGCGCCGAGGCCGACCACCAGATCACCCTCGCCGAATACCTGCTGCTGCAACTCCTGCAACGGCTCGGCGAGAAGACCCGGCGCAGCCTGCGCCAGCCCATGCGCACCAACCTCTACAGCCTGCGCGCCGCCGAACCACAGCTCGCCGTCCTCCTCTCCGCCTTCGTCCGCCTCGGACGCAACCCGGATCCGGCCGCGGCCCTCGCCCGCGGCCAAGGCAGCCTGGAGGAGTTCGGCGTCGAATTCGCCCTGCTCCCGGCCGCGGACTGCGGCCTGGAAGCGGTCGCCGCCGCCCTCGCCACCCTGCGCCGGCTCGACCCGCCCCTGAAGGCCCGGCTGCTGGCCGCCGCCCAGGCCGCCGTCACCGCCGATGGCCAAATCGCCCCGGCGGAGGCCGAACTCCTGCGCGTCACGGCCGCCATGCTGGACTGCCCGGCCCCGGCCTGGCTGGCGCCGGCGGCGCCCGTGGCCGCCGCCCAAACCGGGAAGCCGCGCGCCGCCGCCGGCCCGGCCCACTTCCTCTGACGCGGAAGCCCAAGCTTCGGGAAGGGATTCAGGCCGCAATCGCGAACCGGCGGGCTCCAGTGTGTTGCCCGTCACTAAGCCCTCCACCCATCCGCCCCGGCGTCTTCACTCGCACCCCTCTGGGGTGCAAATAGATAAAGGGTGGCATTATCCCCCGGCTGAAGCCGGGGGCTTTACACTCCGGCCCCGCCGGGGCCAGCTCCACGCAGGGACAGACGGTGCCGGCGTGGTCGCCAACTCCGGCCCCGCTGGGGCCAGCTCCACGCACGAACGGACGGTGCCGGCGTGGTCGCCAACTCCGACCCCGCTGGGGCCAGGCATCGGCGTCCGGCCTCCGGGTTGTGGGCATTGAAGGCCCCGTGAGGGGCCTGGGTGTAGAGCCCCCGGCTTCAGCCGGGGGGTGGGTTCCAGCATTGTTGAATTGCGCCCCAGCGGGGCGCGAGTGATGGCCGGCCCGGAGGGGTGGAAGGCAATCGGCGCCAAGGAAAGATCCGAAGCTTTTTGTGGAGATTTGTGGAAAATTGCTTTCGCGCGGAGTTGGCGGCGGGGTGTTGGTGCCGGCCACCAAACCCTTGCCCGCCGCGGCCGGCTTGCCCTGGCTTTCCGGCATGATATCCTATCCTTCCTCTCAATGGCCCCTCAACCCAGGAGCGAATCCATGAAAGAACAAGCCGTCCGCGTCGCCAATGGCTGGCCCCTGCTCGCGGCCGTGATCCTGCTCTGGATCGCCGTGCCCGCCCTGTTCCTGATGTTCAAGAACCCCTTGCCCTTCCTGCTCGTGCCGGTCAACCTCTTCCTCTGCTTCGGCTTCTTCACGCTCCAGCCCAATGAGGCGCGGGTGCTGGTGCTCTTCGGCCAATACATCGGCACCGTGCGCGAGGAGGGCTTCCATTGGACCAACCCCCTCGCCCTCCCCCGCGGCGCCGCCATCGTCCGCCGCGAGGACGGCCATCCCGCCACCGTGGTCGGCTGGCAGAACAAGTACCGCATCTCCCTGCGCGTCCGCAACTTCGAGACCGGCAAGCTCAAGGTCAACGACCAGCGCGGCAACCCGATCGAGATCGGCGCGGTCGTGGTCTGGCGGGTGGCGGACACCGCCCAGGCGCTGTTCGACGTGGACGACTACGCGAACTACGTGACCGTCCAGAGCGAGTCCGCCCTGCGCCACCTGGCCAGCAGCTACCCCTACGACCAGGTCGAGGGGCAGCACGAAGTCACCCTCCGCGGCGGCGGCGAGGCGGTACACCAGGCCCTGCGCACGGAATTGCAGGAGCGGCTGGCCAAGGCCGGCGTCATGGTCGAGGAGACGCGCCTCACCCACCTGGCCTACGCGCCGGAGATCGCCGGGGCCATGCTCCGCCGGCAGCAGGCGGAGGCGGTCATTGCCGCCCGCAAGAAAATCGTCGAGGGCGCCGTCAGCATGGTGCAGATGGCCCTCCAGGAGCTGGCCGCAAACCAGATCGTGACGCTGGACGAGGAACGCAAGGCGGCCATGGTCGGCAACCTGCTCGTCGTCCTCTGCGGCGAGACGGAAGCCCAGCCGGTGATCAACACCGGCACGCCCGTCCACTGACCCCGGATTGCGGAGTCCGCGCCTGCGGACTCCGCACGCACCAGCAAGGAACCATGCTCACCCTCGACATCCGCCCGGACAAGGTCCTCGTCCGCCTCACTGGCTGGCACTGCGTCTGGGCGCTGAAGCGCAAGCTGGAATTCAGCCGGGCGCACATCGTGGGGGTGGCCCGGCTCGAGGCGCGGGCCAAGCCGCCGCCGCTCCGCTGCCCCGGCACCGGCATCCCGCGGGTGCTCACCGCCGGCAGCTACTGGTGGTTCCGCCGCCACGAATTCTGGTACACCCGCCACCGGGGCGACGCCATCGCCATTGAGCTGCGCGCCGAGAAGTTCACCCGCGTCGTGCTCGACGTGCCCGACCCGGCGGGGATCCTCCGCCGCCTCTGGCCGTTCCCGCCCTGAACCGCCGCCGGCTGGCCAGCCAGTCAGTCCGCCGCGGAGCCGGCGTCACCCTCACCCTCGGCCGGGCGGACAAACAGCACCTCATGCACCGTCACTTCGGCGGGCGAGGCCACCTGCACGGCCGCCACCTCCATGACCGTGAATTCCGGCTCCCGCAGGGCCAGCAGCCGCTGCACCAGGGCGCGGTCGGCCTGGAAGGAGACCTCCGCCTCCTCCCCCTGCCGCCAAGTGACGCGGTAGGCATTCTCCCTTTCCCGCAGCGGGCGCAAGGCCACGGCGGCCGCGCCACCCGCTTCCTCGCCCTTCCGCGGCCGGCGCGGCGGCCGGCGTTTCGCCAGCGACGGCAAGGGCGGCGGCGGCGTGAAGGGATAGGGCTGCCCCAGGATCCCCTGGATCAGCCGTTCGCACTCCGCGATGCGGACGAACTCCGACTCCCGTTCGAGGAGCAGGTCCGTCAGCCGTATGGACTCCAGCATGGTCATGGGTTGGGCGGAACCCCTCACTCCGCTTCAACTGGAGCGGCCTTGCCTTCACCAACACCACCCCCGGCGGCGGCTTTCTCCTTGCGCGGCGCCGCCGGCTTCGGGGCGGCCGGGGCGGCCGCCGGCGCGGCGGCCTTGCGCGCCTGCGGCTCCAGCTTCGGCCAGCCGGCCACCGGGCTCGGCGGCGGCGGATAGACAAAGGTCCCCGGCTCGCCCACGATCTCCTCGATCTGGCTCTCGACCGCCACAATCCGGCGGTACGCCTCCTCGCGCTCCGCCAGCAGCCCATCAATCTTCAGCCGGGCCTCGTACGCCGCCTTGATCGTCTCGGCGTCCGCACCCATGATGATCTCGACGAACCCCAGTTTCCGCGGGGTGCCGGCTTTCGCTGCCACTGCCATGGTCAGTTCCCTTTCAATGATGAGTCATGAATTATCGAAGATTTTCACCGCGGCGGCGCGGAGTTCGCGGAGGGTTTCCCAGTTTCAAGTTCCAAGTTTCCAGTTCCCCCCTCAGCCGGCCATGACCTTGCGGATCAGGCGGCGCAGCACCCCGCCACCGCCACTGCCGGCCGCCGGCTCCGCCACCGCGGCCGCCCCGCCGGCGGATTGCAACTCGGCGAGCGCCGCCCGGGCCCGGGCCGCCGTCGCCGGATCGGCATCGGTGGTCAGGAACTGCAGGATCCGTTCCGGCAACGCCGGATTCCCGGCCAGCCGCCGGCGGACCAGCGCCACCGGATCAATGCTCATCTTGCGCATGGTCGCCGGGGCGAGGTTGCGGGAAGGGGCGGCGAAGGCCCGCACGGAGGGCAGCCGGTGCGCCGCCAGCGTTTCCGCCCGCGCCGCCGCCAAGTCCACATATTCCACGCCGTGCGCCGTCAGATGCCCGGCCACCGCCTCGCCGCCATGCTCCAGGAGCAGCTCCACCTGCTCGGCGGTCAAGTCCGCGCGGGCCGCCAGCAGCTTGCCCAGGCGCGGATCCGGCTCGCGGCACAGCTCGGTGAGCGCCGCCGGCGGCAGGTGGGGGTTTGCCGCCAGGGCGTGCCAAATCCGCGGCTGGTCCATTTCCGCCAAATGCCGGGCCACGGCGGCATCCAGCGCCGGATTGCCGGCGAGCGCCAGCTTCACGGGCAGCATGGGGTCGTCGGCCAGCACCCGCTGGACCTCGGGCGGCAGCTCCGGCTTGGCGGCGACGACGACCCGGACGCGGGGGTTGCCCTTTTCACTCCAGCCGAGGAGTTCATCCAGCGAACAGCGCCGGCGCGCCACCGCCAGCTCCTGGATGCGCGGATGCCGGCTGAAGCAGAGCGATTCCAGGACGCTCTCCGGCAAGCCGTCGCGCTGGAGCAGGAAAAGCTGGTGGTGGAAATCGTCCAGGTCGGCCCATTCCAGCAACTGTTCCGGCGCGAGCTTGGCCTGGATCATGGTTGCGGCGCGCACCAGCAGGTCCTCGTTCTCCGCCAGTTCGTGGAGCACGTGGGGATCCAGCCGGGGCTGGCGCAGGAGGGCGGTGCGCACGAAGCCGACCGGATCGGCGGCGAGGGCGAGCTGGGCCGCCAAGGGAGTGGCGGGATTGGCGGCGAGCCGGGCCCGCACCGCCGGGTCGGGATCGGCCGCCAGGTTGGCCGACGCATCCGCCGTGAGCTGCCGCCCCTTGGCCAGCAGCAGCCGGATCTCCGGGTTTTCGCTCCGGGCCAGCTTCTCGAAGACGCCCCGCGGCGTGCGCGGATTCTTGACCAGCGCGGCCGCGACCTCCGGCCGCTCCAGGGCCGGCGTGGCGGCCAGCTCCTCCAGGTAGCGCGAGGGCGTCTCCGGCCAGGAGGCCAGGAACAGCTCCGCCACCGGCGCCGGCGGCTCCAGGAGCTGCCGCAGCACGCGCGAGGGGATCATGCACCCCTTCAACGCCGCCACGGCCCCCGCCGCGCCGCCGCTTTCCAGGCTGGCACGCAATTCCACGATGTCGACAATCCGGCTCATGCCTCTCCCGCGCCCGGCACGGCCGCCGGCCTCCCCCTCCGGAACCCCGCGGCCCGTGCGAACTCCGCAATGTAATCAGCCAACCGCCCGGCCGCAACACTCGGGCGGGACACAGGTGCGGGACAATTCTGTTGGCGGCACTGGCAACGGGATCCGTTCCGGATGCCGCGGCGACCGCGGGCTCCAGACGGATCGCCGGAAAAAGCCTCAATCCCGCAGGGACAGCAAGGGATCCCGGGAAAGGGGAGGCACCCCTGCCTGGCGTCCACCGATTTCCTGGCGGGGGCCCGGTCAGAGCTTGGCAAGTTCCATCTGGAGGTAGGGCATGCTCGGGTAGCGCTTGGCGGGATCCTTCTCCAGGCAGCGCATGACGATCCAGCTCAGCTTGGGCGCGATTTGCGGGTTCAGCTTGGCGGGTTCCGGAATGAAGGCGTTCCGGGCAAGCTGCTGCCGGCGCATCGCCTCCACGGTGAAGCCGGAGAAGGGCTTGCGGCCGGCGAGAATCCAGTAGGCGATCACGCCAAAGGCGAAAATGTCCGCCTCGACGCCACACCGCCCCGCCTGGAGCATTTCCGGGGACATGTAGTTGACCGTCCCGGCGCGGTGGGAGTCATGGCGGTCGCCGATTTTCCGGCTGAGGTCGAAGTCGGTCAGCTTGACCAGCAGCGACGCCGCCTCCGGCTCCATCACCAGGAAGTTCTCCGCCTTGACGTCGAGGTGGAGGAACCCCTTGGCATGCATGTGGGCGATGGCGGCGCAGGCCTGGCGCAGGATTTCCAGCGAGCTGGCGATGATGCGCGGATCCTTGCGCAGGATCAGTTCGTTGAGGTTGGGCGCGTCATGGCAATACTCGATCAGCTCGTAGGGGCGCAGGCCATGGTAGCCGTACTCGACGGAGGCGACGATGTTCGGGTGCGGCGAAACCAGCTTGCGGATCTTGGCGCCGGCGAGGAAGCGCCGGTGCATCCACAGGTTCCAGCGCAGCCGGGGCTGGATCTCGCGCAGGACCAGCGGCTGCCCGTCGGGCGGGACGACGAGCGTGAGCGTCGCCATCCCCCCTTGGTTGATCATCTGCCGCCGTTCGTAGGTCAGTTTGCCGCACATCTCGCGCCAGTCCCCCGTTGCATTCCCGTCCCGCCTGCCCGCCGCCGCTCACACCGCGGCCAGGCGGCCGCCGGCGAGGACTTCCCGCAAATCCTCCGCCGAAAGCTGGTGGCGGCAGGCCAGGGCGAACGCCGGCTGCCCAGGGTTGCGCACGGTCAGCGTCACCGTCGCCCCGCACTGGAGCTGGCCGCGGATGTCAGCCGCGGCGAGCGTCGCCTCCGGCTCGATTTTCGCCAAGTCCTCACGGCTCTGGAAGTAGAGCGGCAGGATGCCGAAGTTGACCAGGTTCGCGGCATGGATGCGCTCGATGGAGAGCGCAATCACGGCGCGGACGCCGAGGAACTGCGGGCAGATGGCCGCATGTTCACGGCTGGAGCCCTGGCCGTAGCTCTCGCCGGCGACGATCACCCCGTGCCGGCCGGCGTCGCGCACCGCGGCGGCGCGCTCGGCGAAGGTCGGCTGCCCATCGCGGTTGAAACAGTGGAACACCGCCTTGGCGTAGACCGGAATGTTGCTGCGGTGCTTGAGGAAGGCACCGGCGGGCATGATATGGTCGGTGGTGACCTTGTCGCCGACCTTGATCAGGACGCACCCGTCCAGGTCGGCGGGGAACGGCCGGCAGACCGGCGGCGCGCCAATGGTCTCCTTGCGGATGATCGCGGCCGGGGTGCCGGCGGGCGGCGGTGGCAGGATCATCCGGTCGTCAACGAGGAAGTGGTCGGGCTGGTTGAACACCGGCGGCTCCAGCCCCAGGTCGCGCGGGTCGGTGATGGCGCCGGTGACCGCGGCGGCCAGCGCCGTCTCGGGGCTGACCAGGTAGCACTGGTCGCCCTTGGTGCCGGTGCGGCCGGCGAAGTTACGGTTGAAGGTGCGCAACGTCACCGTGCCCGTGGCGGGGCTCATCCCCTGGCCGATGCAGGGGCCGCAGGCGGATTCGAGGATGCGGGCGCCGGCCTTGATCATCTCGGCCAAGGCGCCATTGCGCGCCAGCATCTCCAGCACCTGCCGGCTGCCCGGGGCGATGCCGAGCGAGACATTGGGGTGCACCGGCCGCTGCGCCAGCACGGCGGCGACGGTGCTCAGATCCTTGAGCGAGCTGTTGGTGCAGGAGCCGATCAGCACCTGCCCCACCGGCGCGCCCGCCAGCGCCCGCACCGGCTTGATGTTGTCCGGACTCGACGGACAGGCCGCCAGCGGCTCCAGCGCCCCCAGGTCAACCTCCAGGATCCGCTCGTAGCGCGCGTCGGCGTCCGCCGCCAGCTCGCGCCAGGCCGCCTCCCGCCCTTGGGCCGCCAGGAACTGCCGCGTCGTCGCGTCCGAGGGGAAGACCGAGGTGGTCACCCCCATCTCCGCCCCCATGTTGGTGATCGTGGCCCGCTCCGGCACTCCCAGGGTGGCGACGCCGGGGCCGAAATACTCGACCGCGCCGCCGACGTTCCCCTTGGTGCTGAGGATGGAAAGGAGATGGAGGATCACGTCCTTCGCCGCCACCCACGGCTGGAGCCGGCCGGTGAGGCGCACCCCAATGACCTTGGGCGCCATCAGCTTGAACGGCACCCCCGCCATCGCCAGCGCCACGTCCAGGCCGCCGGCGCCAATGGCGACCATGCCGAGGCCGCCGCCGGTCGGCGTGTGCGAGTCGGAGCCGAGCAGCGTCTTGCCGGGCACGCCGAACCGCTCCAGATGCACCTGGTGGCAGATCCCGTTGCCAGGGCGGGAGAAATGGCAGCCCTTGGCCGCGGCGACGCTTTGCAAATAAAGATGGTCGTTCTGGTTCTCCGGCCCGTTCTGCATCGTGTTGTGGTCAACGTAGATCACCGACAGCTCGGTGCGCACCCGCTCCACGCCGATCGCCTCCAGCTCCAGGCAGGCCATGGTCCCCGTCGCATCCTGGCACAGGGTCTGGTCAATCCGGATTTTGATCTCCCGCCCCGGGGCAAGCTCCCCCTCGGCCAGGTGGGCGGACAGGATTTTCTCGATCAGCGTTTGGCCGGCCATGATGCGCATCGCTCCAGTATAAGGCAACAACGGGGGATGGTTGCGGAATGGGACAAAACCGGCCCGTACTGTAATCCCAAACCGCGCCGGCGGAAATCACCAGCGCCTGCCGGCATGATGCGGCGGGCGGCGGGCGGCGGCCCAGAAAGCCTGGGGCACGCGCCCCAGAAGCCGGCCCCCCCTTCCCCGCTTGCTTCCATGGGTGGATGGGGTATTTTCCCGCCAAGCGTTGGCAAGCCACATGGGTGTCCGGGAAAGGAGAAAAGCATGAGCCGCAAAGCAGCTTTCACCCTGATCGAGCTGCTGGTGGTGATCGCCATCATCGCCATTCTCGCCTCCATGCTGCTGCCGGCGCTGGGGCGGGCCCGGGAGGCCGCCAAGAAGGCGGCCTGCATCGGCAATTGCAAGCAGATCGCCGCCCAGGCCATGATGTACGCCGACGACAACAACGATTCCCTCATGGAGTCGAAAGGGCTCAACGGCGGCACCAACGACCTCACCAACGGCTGGTACCACCGGCTGATGACGGAAGCGACCTCCAACCTCTTTTTCTGCCCCTCCGACGACCAGGGGGCGCAAACCGCCGAAACCCGCCTGAAATACGGCCGGGTCAGTTACGGCCACAACGCGCAGATGCTCGGCGGAAATTCCTGGATCGGCACCTGGGGGGCGCCCTATGGCCCCCGCTACCTCCGGCCGGCCAAGCTGGCGGAGATCAAGAAGCCGGAACGCACCGCCTTCGCCGTGGAGAACGCCGCGGTCTGGAACACCGGCAACCTGAATGGCTACTACCACGTCTATTCCTGGGCCGACGGCAACAACCCGCTGGCCTATGGCCGGCATGCCAACACCTGCATCGTGACCTGGCTGGACGGCCATGTCGAGGGGGTGACGGCGGCCGGCGGCTGCCCGGCCTTCTACCAGGCGGGCAAGCTCGGCAATCCCTGGGATGGCAGCAAAGACTACTGCTGGGATCGGGACTAGAGGATGGGGGCGGAATCCCCAACCACTCCACCGCCGCCGGTGCCAAGCCCAGCCGGAATTCGTCAGAGCTGCACGCTCCTCGTGCAGGGTTGCACTTTGGCCGGAAACCGGTTAGGTTGTGGCTCAACCACCCCCCCCAGCCGTTTTTTTTGATGGAAGGGATCAAGCATGGAAGAGCTTGTCGCCAAGATCAATCGCCTCCGCCGGGAACGCAAGGCGGTCATCCTCGCCCACACCTACCAGACCGGCGACATCCAGGACATCGCGGACTATGTCGGCGACTCCTATGGCCTCAGCGTCAAGGCCAGCCAGGTGCGGGACGCGGAGGCCATCATCTTCTGCGGCGTCCAGTTCATGGCCGAAACCGCCGCCATCCTCAATCCCGGCCGCAAGGTCATCATGCCCGACCCCAGCGCCGGCTGCCCGATGGCCGACATGATCACCGCGGAGCAGCTTCGCGCCTTCAAGGCGGCCCACCCCGGCGCCCCGGTCGTCTGCTACGTGAACTCCACCGCCGAAGTCAAGGCGGAAAGCGACATCTGCTGCACCTCCGCCAATGCCGCGAAGATCGTGCGCTCGCTGGGGGAGGTGCCGGACATCCTCTTCATTCCCGACCAGTTCCTGGGCAAGTTTGTCGAGAAGCAGCTTGGGCGCAACCTGACGTTGTGGCCGGGCTTCTGCCCGACCCACAACATGATCCGCGCCGAGACCGTGCTGCGGATGAAGGCCGAGCATCCGGACGCCAAGCTCATGGTCCATCCCGAGACCAGGCCGGAGGTGCAGGAGCTGGCCGACTTCATCCTCTCCACCGGCCAGATGGCCGAGATGGTCAAGACGACGCCCCACCGCAAGTTCATCGTCGGCACCGAGGATGGCATTCTGCACACCCTGCGCAAGGCGGCGCCGCGGATCGAATTCGTCCTGCTCAGCCCCTTCCTGCGTTGCCCGAACATGAAGAAGACGACCTTGGCGAAGGTCGCCCGGTCGCTGGAGACGCTGGAGACAGTGATCCAGGTTCCCGAGGCGGTGGCCGCCAAGGCCAAGCGCGCGATTGATGCCATGCTCCGGATCGCCGCGACTGGCGGCTGACCGGGGGGGGCCTGCCGTCCAGGCAGTTCCTCGCAGGGCGGGAAATGCTGCCTGGGGGCAGGCGACGTTTCCTCTGGACGCCCCACCTTCCGCCCTGCGAGTTTTTTGGCTGGACGGCAGATCCCACACTAAAGTGTGAACTCCAGCGGGGGACGGCCCGGGTTGGAGTTCACGCTTCAGCGTGGGCTGCTTGGGGGCGGCGACGTTTCCTCTGGACGGCCCACCTTCCGCCCTGCGAGTTTTTTTGGCTGGACGGCAAATCCCACACTAAAGTGTGAACTCCAGCGGGGACGGCCCGGGTTGGAGTTCACGCTTCAGCGTGGGCTGCTTGGGGGCGGCGGCGTTTCCTCTGGACGGCCCACCTTCCGCCCTGCGAGGGATCGCCTGGACGGCAGGTCCCACACTAAAGTGTGAACTCCAGCGGGGATGGCCCGGGTTGGAGTTCACGCTTCAGCGAAGCCACCGGCACGGCGGCCTGAAACCATAGGGAGAGACTTGATTTATTGCCCTGGCGTGCTTGGCTATAGGCGTGACACCCGCCGCCGGCATCTTGT
>JBAZOO010000034.1:0-42893 GCA_041648735.1 Lentisphaeria bacterium | reverse complement strand
GCAATTCAATAAAAGTTACACATTTTAGAAAATAGCGTCGATCCGTCCGGCGGGAAGGGCCGCCGGCCCGACCCGCCGGTCAAGGGACTTTTGCCAATGTCCAGGCAGGGGCAACGCCCCTGCACCCCGGCCCCCACCCGTTTGGGCGTGCCATCGGTACGCCGGGACAGCCCGGCGTCCCCCGCGTACCTCCGGCACGCGAATTCCATCCAACCTCCTGATACAGGGGCGCTGCCCCTGCCTATTGTCCTCCTGTCCCTACGGGACGCCAGCGGGGGCGGCCCGGGTTGGAGTTCACGCTTCAGCGTGGGATCGGAAATCCGCAGCCTAAAGGCTGGACACCAACGGTGGCGCTTTTCCCCTGTCCCCAAGCGCAGTCACTGTCGCGGCTCTGCCGGATTGCTTGTCCGTCAGAGCCGCGACAGCCGAGGAACGGCCTTTCGATCACGCCGAACGGGAACGGCAGGATCCAAGGGATGCCTGGACGGCAGGTTACCGGCGGCGGCGGAGGAGGCCGACCCCGCCGAGCAGCAGCAGCGCCAGCGCCGCCGGCTCGGGGACGACATAGGCGTTGTAAAACTCAGTTTCGACTGCCTGGATCTGCGGGGTAGTCAGCACTTCGTTGTAAACCCGGATCTCCGCAATCATCCCGCCATAGGTGCCGGAAGGACCAAGTTGGGTGAAATTGCTGGTGAGATTACTGTTTGGCGTGAAGCTGCCCCCTCCATCGCTCGCGCCGTTCAGGCGAAACGAGGCGGACGATGCAATGTTGGGCTGGGCGGTGCCTGCGACGCTTATGCTTTCAAAAGCGCCCGTCGGAATCGTCGCCGTGCCAGTGGCGAACGAGGCGACTTGGTTGTCCTGCAATTGTTGTTTGTTGTTGCTAAACCGATACTGCAAGTCGTTGCCGTTAGGGCCCCCAATGAGGACATCGTTGCTGCCGCCGGGGTTGGTCGCGTAAGCCAGAATGGTGAACCCGCTCGCTGTCGTCAGATCAATGGAGTTAAAAGCCAACCATCCGCCAAAGCCCACTGAAAATTGCACAGCCGAAGATCCGTTGGGGGTCGCGTTGGTGACCAGTGTGGGGATGCTGAAACCCGTGTCAGAGGCGGTGTTTCCATTACCGGACGAGTCCGTCCAGTCATGGGTCGTGTTGTTGAAATTGGCGGCCTTGTACTGGACAAGCATCGCTGCGGGCGCGGAGGCGGTTGCCAGGGCCAGGGCGGCCGCGCCGGTGGCGCCGATGCTGAGGATTGCATGACTCGTTTTCATGAGGAACTCCTTTTCACCCTCGGTCAGGACACGTTGCGCCCCCGCCGGCGAGGGCCGCCGCGGCGGGATGCGCCGACCACAACCACAATGGCTATGATCTTGATAGTCCTATATTATGACATGGGAGGGCGGCTTCCGCCATGGCTGTTGTTTCGATTGCCTGTCCGTTATTTCGGAACAGTCTTGGACAGGACACGGGCGCGCCAGGCGGTCGGGCTGAGGCCGACAATGCGCCGGAAGAGCTTGCTGAAATGGAACGCGCAGGGGAAGCCGAGCCGGGCGGCGATTTCTTTGATCTCCAGGGCGGCATCGGCCAGCAGAGGCTTGGCCCGCTCCATGCGCTCGCGCCGGTGGTACTCCAGGGGCGAACAGCCGGTTTCAGCATGGAACCGGGTGATGAAGTGGCAGTGGCTGAGACCGGCGACCCGCACGATTTCTTCGAGCCGCAGCGGCCGCGCCGCGTTTTGCCGGATGAACTCCACCGCCCGCTGAATCTTGGCCCCGGCGGCCGTGGCGGGGTGCGGCCCGGCGGCGGCGGCGGCGGCGGCAGTGCCGGCGCGGGCAACCATTTCGAGGAACACGCCGCTGAGGTGGTGGACCGCCGCCAGCGCCAGCAGGGGCGCCGGCCTTTCCGCCAGCGCCGCCAGCTCGATCATCGCCGCCTCAATGCGATGCCCCGGCGGCAGGGCCAGCGCCGTGGGCAGTTCCAGGCCGGGCGGCAATTGCAGGTGGTAGGGGCGGCGCTTTTGCAGGTTGGCGGCGACGCCCGGCATCCGGGGAGTGAAATCGAAATGCACCGCGACGTGGTCGCTGGCCGCGCCGGGAGCGAAGGAAAAGCGATGCGGCACGAACGGGGGAATGAACAGCAGTTGATGCCGGTGGATGGGAATCGTCCGGTCTTCAAACCGCAGCCGCCCTTCGCCGGACAAGTTCAGGATGAGTTCGCAGTCCACCAGCACGCGCATGGCGCCGCTGGGATGGCCCGGCATCCCCGGGTGTTCGCCGGTGACCAGGCGGTGCGCCAGATGGAGCTGGGGGCAAATGTGGTGGAGTTCGAGGGGGACGCGGCGGCTGGCGCCCGGGCCGCCGCCGCCGCCGCCGCGCCAGGGGCGCCACACCGCGTTGCAGCGCATCTCATATTCTTTTGTCCAGCGGAACATGAGCCACAACCTCCAACGTCTGATGGTCTGAGGCCCCTTGCCGTGATCGCTATGCCGGGGCGGGGGAGGCGGTACGGGCGGGGCGCGGGACCAGGATGGCGCCGGGCAGGTTGGGCAGGTAGGCGCCCAGCGCGTTTAGCTGGCGCTGCAAGTCGCGCACCGGCAGGGCGTGGACGTCCGTGCCCGCGGACGCGGCCATCGCCGCGGCGACGCCGGCGGCCTGGCCGGTGATGAAGCAGCCGGCCATCACCCGCAGCGAGCCGAGCACCGCGCGCTCGCCGCTGACGCAGCGGCCGGCGGTGAGGACGTTCTTCAGCTTCCGCGGGGTGAGGATGCGGTAGGGGATGCCGTAGCTCTCGCCCGGCTTGAGGCGCATGTTGTGGAAGTCGAACTTCTCGGCTTCCGGCTCCGGCGGGGCGGTGCCGGTGGCGTGTGCCAGGGTGCAGGCGTGGACGTCAACCGGATAGCAGTAGCGGCCGATTTCGTCGGCAAACACCGCCTGCGCCAGGTAGTCCTTGAAGGTCAGCTCATAGTCGCCGGTGATGCGCCGGGTTTCGCGGATGCCGAGCCGCGCCGCGCTGCCGCAGAGCTCGATGCCCTCGTAGCCGGTGAGGTATTCGCGGAAGTAGCGGCCATATTCCTGGATTTGCCGGCGGCCGAAGATCGCCGCCTGGGTCAGCGAGCGCTCGTCGGTGCCATCGACCCCGAAGATGTGGCCGGCGTTGCCATTGCCGGTCGTCCGGCCGGTGGGCATGATTCCGGGCATTCCCGGATCCGGCTGGCTGAACACGCCGGCGGCAATCGCCTGCGCGATTCCCCCCGATTGGTGCCAAAGGCCGTGGCCGGCGGCCTCGGCCTTCGGCCAGTCGATCCCCGCCCACATGCTGACCAGGGTGCCGGGCTGCATGCGGCCGCGGTGGTCGCCCTTCTTGAAGGGGGCGCCGGCCCAGGCGCTGATGTCGCCGTCGCCGGTGGCGTCAACCACCGCCGCGCAGCGCACCGCGAAGATGCCGCTCTTGCCTTGGCAGATGACATGGCTGACCACGCCGTCGGCGCACTCGACGCCAATGATCCGGGTCGCCAGCGAGGGCGTGACCCGGTTCTCGGCGGTGACCAGCTCGTCGTAGACCAGCTTCAGGGTCTCGGGTTGGATATAGAGGTCGCTCGCCTTCTTGAGCGGATGCGCCAGCGCCCCGCCGCGCTCGACCATGCGGTCGTGGATCTCGCGGCCAACCCCGCCGGCGAGGAAGTTCACCTCGTCGCTGAAGCAGCAGATCATGGGCAGGCCGCCGGCGGTGCCCATGCCGCCGAAGCAGATCTCGTTCTCGGCCAGGAAGACGCTGGCCCCGGCGCGGGCGGCGGCAATCGCGGCGGCGGTTCCGGCCGGCCCGCCGCCGGCGACAAAGACGGCGACTTCGGCGCGGACCGGGATTTGGCGGGAAAAGGTCAGGGAAGTGGTCATGGTCGGTTTTTCACTCCATTGGGGGGGGGACGTGGGCGGCGCCGCCAGGGGTGGGCATCCGGCCACGGCAAAGGGGCGGCTGGCCGGCTACGGTTCGCGCAGGCGTTCGGCCAAGAGCAAGATGGTTTGGGCCGTGTCCTCAAGCCGGAGCCAGGTGAAATCGGGCAGGGAGAGGATGGCACCGTCGGTGTTGGCGGGGATTTTGAGGTGGCGCACCAGGGGGTTGCGGCGCCAAAGCGGGCCGCGGACCTGCATTTGGAGCTGGCGCGCCAGCAGGGCGTCGGCGGTGGCGCGGAGGCGCCCGGCCGCCGCGGAATCGCCGCGCCCCGTGGCCACCTCCGCCGCGGCGAGCAGCGGCAGGGCGAGGGCGGCCGGCTGCCGTTCGCGGTGGGGTGCGTCGAGCACGTGGAGATACCACCAGCCGACGGCGAGCGCGGCGTCGCCGGCCTCCTGCCGCCAGCCGTCGTCCGCCGTCTGGGCGGCGATGGCGAAGGCGGGGAGGGCGGCGGGGGCGAAGCGGCGGAGCCGGGCGGGGTCGCCCTTGCCGGACCAGGTGGCGGCGAGGTAGGCGTCAACCAGCCGGGGGCGGGCCTCCCGCAGCCGGGGCGCCAGGTCGGCGTAGTGGAAGTGGTGGACGGCGCGGGTGTAGGCGAGGAGGCAGAGGCCGTCGGTGAAGGGGTCGGGGGTGTCGTCGCGCTCGTTGCTGAGATGGATGTAGGCTTCGGCCCAGGAGCCGTTGGCGGCCTCCATCTTGGCCAGCCAGTAGAGGCAGGCGTCGAGCCAGTTGCGGTAGAGCTGGCGGGTGGGCTCCGGCAGGCGCAGCGCCTCGGTGTCGAGGTAGTCCATGATCGCGAGGGCCAGGCAGCCGACGGTGGCGGTGCGGATGCTGCCGTCACCCTCGGTTTCCGGCGCGACGGCGTGCGGGTCGAGCTTCGGCTGCGGGCGCATCCGTTCATGGAAATGGCTGAACCCGTTTTGGATGGCCGGCAGGCTTTCCGGGCTGGGGCGGCAGCGGTTCAGGTGCGCCAGCCCCCAGAGGGCATAGGCTTGGGCGACGGGATCCTGGCGGTCGGACTTGCGCTGGCTCGCCAAGTTGCACTCGACCGGGAAGCGGCCGTCGGGGAGCTGCCGGGATTGCAGGCCGCGGCGGGCGGCTTCGGCGGCCTGGAGGAGCGTTTCGCGGCCGCCGGCGGCGGGCGGCGGGAAGTGGTCGCGCCACCACTCTTCGCCGGCGCAGGCCCGGAGCAGTTCCGCCTGGGTCAGCCCGCCGGCGGCGGGCGGCGCGGCTGGCGGCGCGGCGGGCGGCGCGGCGGGCGGCGCGGCGGGCGGCGCGGCGGGCGTGGCGGGCGCGGCGGGCGTGGGCTCCGCCGTCCGGCCGGGGAGGGTGCCGGCGAAGAGGAGGAGGGCGGTCAACAGCAGGGTGCGGAGTGGCATTGCGTTCCTCCTGGCCCGGCCGGGCCGCGGGATGGCGGGTTTTCTCCGGGCGCTCACGCCAGCCCGTCGGCCATGAGCTGGCTGACGCGGCGGGTGAAGGCCAGCAGGTCGGCGACCGGCTGGCCGGCGGTGAGCAGGGCCTGGTCGTAGAGCAGTTCGGCGTACTCGCCGACCTTGGCGCTGGCGGCGTCGGCCTTGACCACGGCGGTCAGCTTCTGGATCACCGGGTGGCCGGGGTTGATCTCCAGGGTGCCCTTGGCCGTGGGCACGGGGCGGCCCATGGCCTTGTAGACCCGTTCCATGGCGGGGCTGAGGGCGTGCTCGTCGTAGACCAGGCAGCAGGCGCTGTCGGTGAGGCGGCGCGACTCCTTGACCTCCGCGACCTTGTCGCCGAGGGCGCCCTTCAGCGCCGCGATCAGGGCCGAATCCGCCTTCGTTTCCGGCTGGGCGGCGCCTTCGGGGAGGTCCACGCCGCCGCGGGTGACGTTGCGCAGCTTCTTCCCCTTGTACTCCGGCAGGTCGGGCGCGAGCCACTCGTCCACCGGGTCGGTGAAGAAGAGCACGTCATAGCCGGCCTTGCGGAACGCCTCGAGGTGCGGCGCGTTCTCGAGCGCCTGGCGGCCCTCGCCGGTGGCGAAGTAGATCTCCTTCTGGGAGTCCGGCATCAGCGTCAGATACTCCCCGAGGGAGAGCAGCTTGCCCGGGGCGCCGTTGGCGGACTCGAACAGCAGCAGGTCCTTGATCTTCTCGGTGTTGGCGAAGTCCTCGCGCAGCCCCTGCTTGAAGACGGTGCCGAACTCCTTCCAGAAGCCCTCGTACCTGTCGCGGCTCCTCTCCTTCATTTCGCCGAGGGTGTCGAGCACCTTCTTGGTCAGGTTGGCGCGGATGGTGCGGACGAGCTTGTTTTCCTGGAGCATTTCCCGGGAGACGTTCAGCGGCAGGTCGGCCGAGTCCACCACTCCGCGGAGGAAGCGCAGGTATTCGGGGCGGATCGCCTCGCAGTTGTCGGTGATGAAGACGCGCTTGACGTAGAGGTGGACGCCGTGCTTGCCCTGCTCCGGCATGAACAGGCCGAAGCCGGCGTTTTTCGGGATGTAGAGCAGCGCCTTGAACTCGCTGGTGCCCTCCACCCCCCAGTGCAGCGTCTCCAGCGGCTCGCCGAAGTCGTGGCTGACGTGCTTGTAGAAGTCGGCATATTCCTCCGCCGGGATTTCGGCTTTCGGCCGCTGCCAGAGCGCCTTGCGCGAGTTGACGGTCTCCGGCTTCGCCGCCTCTTCCCCCTCCTTCGCCTCGCCGACGACCAGCAGCCGCACCGGATGCTCGACGAAGTCCGAGTATTTCTTCACGATCTTGCGGATCATCCACTCCTCGCAGAACTCGGCGGCGTCCTCCTTGAGGTGCAGGGTGATCGTCGTGCCCCGCTTCTCCTTGGCCACCGGCTCCAGGGTGTAGTCGCCGTCGCCCGCCGATTCCCAGCGGGTGCCGGCGGCGGGGTCGCCGGCGCGGCGGGTGGCCAGCGTCACCTTGTCCGCCACCATGAACGCCGCGTAGAAGCCGACGCCGAACTGGCCGATCAGCTCCGGGGTCAGGGCGGCGCCCTTGCTCCGCAGCTCGGCCAGGAAGCCGCGGGTGCCGGAGCTGGCGATGGTGCCGATGTTCGCCTCCACCTCCTGGGCGGACATGCCGATGCCGTTGTCGGCGACCGTCAGGGTCCGGGCCTTGGGATCAACGGTGATCAGGATGTCCCATTCCGGATCGGTTTCGAGCACGGCCTGGTTGGAGAGCGCCTCGAAGCGGGCGCGGTCGATGGCGTCGGAGGCGTTGGAGACCAGCTCGCGCAGGAAGATTTCGCGGTTGGAATAGAGCGAATGGATCACCAGGTCGAGCAGTTGCTTGACTTCCGTCTTGAACTTCTTGTGTTCCACGGTCATGGCAGGTACCTCGTCGGTTTTCAATCGGCAAAGCGCGAACTATAGCCGGCGCCGGGGGCGGGTCAAGGCCGGAGCAGGGCGAGGAGGGTGCCGGGGTCGGTGCCGGCGGGCAGCTCCGCCGGCGGCAGCGCCGCCAGGCGTGCCGCCAGCGCCGTTGGCTCGAAGCGGCAGCCGCAAAGCCGGCGGGCGAACGCCGCATCGCCTTCCGGGGCGGCGGCGGGGGCGGCGTCGGCGCCGGTCCGGCAAAGGGCGAGGCTGGCGATGCACCCGTCGCGCACCGCCAGTTCCAGTTCGATGCCGGTGCCGTCCGCGCGGCGGCGTTGCCGGCGCAGGGTGAATGGCGGCGACTGGGCGTAGGTCCATTCCCAAGTCCGGTACTTGGCGCGGGCCAGCTCCTCCGCGGCGGCGTGTTCCTCGGCGGCCAGCGGCCGGCGGCGCAGGGGATGCCCTTCGCGCCGCATCTGTTCCAGGATCGCCTCCTGGAACTCCTCGATCGTCAACGGCGCCGGCAGGTGTTCGGCGATGTTGGTGACGCGGCCGCGGACGGAGGCCACCGCCTTGGATTCGATCCGGTCGGCGCCGGGCTCCAGCGCCAGGGCCAGCGCGTCGAGGTCCGTGTTGAACAGGAGCGTGCCATGATGCAGGACGCGCCCCTGGGAGTGGTGCTGGGCGTTGCCGGAGATCTTGCGGCCGCCGATCACCAGGTCGTTGCGGGTGTTGAAGCCGGCGGCGACCCCCAGATGCCCCAGCGCCCGCGCCAGCGGCTCCAGGTAGGGGCGGTAGGCGATCCGGCGGTGCGGCGCGTGCCGGAGGATGAAGGTGAAGTTCAGGTTGCCCAGGTCATGGTAGACCGCGCCGCCGCCACTGAGCCGCCGGACCACCGGCAGGCCGCGGGCGCGGACGAACTCCCGGTTCGCCTCCGCCAGCGGGTTCTGGAAGCGGCCGACGACCACGCACGGCGCGTTGCGCCAGAGCAGGAAGAGCATCTCCTCCTGGTCCGGAATCCGGGTGAAGAGGATTTCCTCGCGGGCGAGGTTGACAAACGGGTCGGTGGCCGGGCAGTCGAGGACGAGCATGGGATGGCGGTTTTTTTCTTGCCGGCGGCGGTTGCAGGAGCCAAACGCCGCAATATAATATCACCCGTTCCCGACATCTCCCCAGTGCGCGCATAGTTCAGTTGGTTAGAACGCATCCTTCACACGGATGAGGTCTTAGGTTCGAATCCTAATGCGCGCACCATTTTTTTTGGGCCGCCTGGCGGCCGGCGAGCTGGCCCGAGCTGAAGGCCCATTGCAGGTTGTAGCCGCCACAGGGGCCGTCCACGTCCAGCACTTCGCCGGCCAGGAAGAGGCCGGGGACGCGGCGGCTTTCCAGCGTCCGCGGGTCAACCTCCTTGAGGCTGGCCCCGCCGCGGGTGGCCATGGCCCGGGCGAACCCTTCCGTGGCGGTCACCGTCACCGGCGTGGCCGCCAAGGCCTCGGCCAGCCGCCCTTCCTGGTCGCGGGTGAGCCGGGCGACGCGCTCCTCCGCCGCGCCGGCCATTTGCGCGAACACTTCCGCCACCGCCGCCGGCAGCTCGCCGGCAAGCAGGGTGCGCAGCAGCTTGGCGCCTTGCCCGCGCCGCCAGCGGGCCAGCTCTTCCCGCCAGGCCGCGGGCGTCCGGCCGGGGCGGAATGAAATGTGCAGGGGGACGGTGGCTTCGCCGGCGGCGAGCAGGGCCGCCACTTCGCCCGAGGCGTCGAGCACCGCCGGCCCGGAAATCCCGCGATGGGTGAAGAGCAGGGCGCCGCGCCACTCCATCTGGCGGCAACGGCTGAGGGCGATCCGCAGCGCCACGTCCGGAAAGGTGATCCCGGTCAGCGTCCGCGGCCATTCCTCCGCGGTCACCAGGGGCACCAGCGCCGGCACCGGCGGCACCAGGGTGTGGCCGAGGCCCCGCGCCAACTCGAACCCGGAGCCATTGGCGCCCAGGCCGGGATAGGAACAGCCGCCGGCGGCGAGGATGACGGCGGTGGCGGCGACCGCCGTGCCGCCGGCCAGGCGCAGCCGGAAGCCGCCGCCCGGCCGGGGCTCGAGGCTGCGGACTTCGCAGCGGGTGCGGAGTGTCACCCCCTGGCGGGCCGCCTCGCGCAGGAGGGCGTCGAGCACCGCCCGGGCGTCTTCGGCCACGGGGAAGACGTGGAACCCGTCCGCCGCCTGGGTCGGCACGCCGCGGTCGGCGAAGAATTGGCGCAGCCCAGCGGCGTCCAGCTCGGCCAAGGCCGGCTGGAGGAAGCGCCCCTGCCGCCCGAAGCGGGCCATGAACTCCGCCGGCGGCGCCAGGTTGGTCAGGTTGCAGCGGCCGCCGCCGCTGGCCAGCAGCTTGAGGCCCGGCCGTTCCATGCGCTCGAGGACAAGGGTTTCCGCGCCGCCGGCCGCCGCCGCGATCGCCGCCATCAAGCCGGCCGGGCCGGCGCCGACGATTGCCACGCGGGGGCGCGGCGGGCCGGCACCGTTCATTTCCTCTGCCCCTTCCTCTTTCACCCGGGACTCCCGTGACGCCGTGGTTTGCGTTGCGCGCCGCCGGCGGCGAATATAGTACCCCCAGCGTTTGCCGAAACCAGGAGTCCGCGCATGTCCGACCGCCGCCCGTTCCATGTCCTCGTCACGGGTGCCAGCGGGTTCCTGGGCTGGAACCTCTGCCGCGAACGGCCGGCGGAATGGCGCCTCACCGGCGTGGCCTGCACGCAGCCGCTGGCCCCGGTGGCCGGGGTCGAGCCGCGGCAGGCGGACTTGACCCGCTATGAGGAGCTGAAGGCGCTGCTGCGGGCGGCCCGCCCCGACGCCGTGCTGCATGCCGCCGCCATGGCGGAGCCGAACCGCTGCGAGCGGGAGCCGGCCGCCGCCCGGCGGATCAATGTGGAGGCCGCCGTGAGCCTGGCGGGCCTCTGTGCCGACGCTGGCATCCCCTGCCTCTTCATCTCCACCGACCTGGTGTTCGATGGCCGCCACGCGCCCTATGCCGAAGAGGCGGAACCCGCGCCCATCAACCGCTACGGCGAACAGAAGGCCCTGGCCGAACAGGGGATGCGCGAACGCTGCCCGGCCCTCATCGTCTGCCGGCTGCCGCTCCTCTTCGGCGCGGCCGGCCCCCACGCCCAGAGCTTCCTCCCGCCCCTCGTGGCCGCCCTGCGGGCCGGGCCGCCGCCGCGGCTGTTCACGGACGAGTTCCGCACCCCGGTCAGCGGCCGGGAGGCCGCCCGCGGCCTCTGGCACATCCTCGCCACCGTGGGCGGCCAGCCGGGGCTCTTCCACCTTGGCGGCCCGGAACGCATCTCGCGCCATGGCTTCGGCCAATTGACGGCGGAGCTGCTCGGCACTGGCGCCGGCACGATCATCCCCTGCCGCCAGGCCGACGTCGCCATGCCCGCCGCCCGCCCGGCGGACGTCTCCCTCGACAGCCGGCGCGCCCGCGGCCAGGGCTGGAACCCGCCGCCCCTGCGCGCCGAGCTGGCCGCCGAACTGGCCGCCCTGGCCGTTGCCGCCCAGCCTTAGCGGGGCGGACAGGGACAGGGGAAAGCGGGAGGTGCAGGCCGGGCGGGAGAAGCCGTGGTGGCGGAAAGGGGGAAGACGGCGGGCTGGCGGGGCGGAGGGGGCGGGTTATGTTCGGGGCAGCGGAACCGCCCGGTTCGAACCGTGGTGGCTTGGCGGTTCCGGAGAGGAGCTTGCGTTTGATGGCGCCATTGTCCCCGCCGCCCGCCTGCGTTGCCGCCATTGCCTGCGACAGCTACGAGTCCGCCACGGTCGAGGCGGCCTTGCGCCAGGCGCTGGCGGCGGCGGTCGGCGGACTGGAGGGGGTGGTGAAGCCGGGCATGACCGTCCTGCTCAAGCCGAACCTGTTGAGCGCCCGGCCGCCGGAGCAGGCGGTGACGACCCATCCGGCGGTGGTGGCGGCCATGGCGCGGCTGTGCCGGGAGGCTGGGGCGGCGCGGGTGTGGATCGGCGACAGCCCGGCCGGGCTGCATCCGGAGGCGGTGCTGTGGGAGCGGACGGGGATGGCGGCGGCGGCGGCGGCCAGCGGGGCGGAGCTGAAGTCGTTTGCGGGCGCGGTCGTCCCGCGGCCGGTGGCGGGGACGCATCTGCCGGTGCCGGCGTGGCTGGCGGAGGTGGACGTGCTGATCAACCTGCCGAAGCTCAAGACCCACGGCCTGACCGTCCTGACCTGCGCGCTGAAGAATCCGTTCGGGCTGGTTTGCGGCGAGGCGAAGGCGATGTGCCACGCCAAATACCCGTCGCCCCGGAGCATGGCCGGGTTTCTGGTTGAGTGGTTTGCCGCGGTGCGGCCGGCGCTGACGGTGGTGGATGCGGTGGTGGCGTTGGAGGGGGATGGCCCGGCCAATGGGGCGCCGCGGCCGCTCGGCGTGCTGGTGGCCGGGACGGACGCCGTGGCCGTGGATGCCGTCTGCGCCCGGGCGCTGCGGGTGCGGCCGGCGGCGGTGCCCATGCTGCGGCTGGCGGCGGCGCGGGGGCTGGGGGAGGTTCGCCACGAGCGGATCACGGTGCGGGGCGACGGGGCGGAGCGGCTGGCGGCGGTCCGGCTCAAGCCGTCCAAGGCCCGGTGGCTGCAATGGCTGCCGGAGCCGGTGTTCCAATTGGCCACGCGGCTGCTGCGCTGCCGGCCGGAGATCGCCGCCGGGCTGTGCGTGCAATGCGGCATCTGCATTGGCGTCTGTCCACGGCAGGCGATCCACGCCCGGGCCGGGGCGGCGAAGGCGCCGGAGCGGATCGACAACGGCGCCTGCATCCTCTGCATGTGCTGCGTCGAGTCCTGCCCGCGGCACGCCATCCGGATCCGTTCGCCGCTGGATCTCTGGAACCGCCTGGTGGGCGGGCAGCGGGGGCGGCTGTGAGCGCCGGCCGCTTCAGGAGGCCAGCTTTTCGGCCATTTCGTCGGGGATGCAGAGGTTGTGGTAGACGGCCTGGACGTCGTCGTTGTCTTCCAGGGCGTCGATGAGGCGCACGGCCTGGCGGGCGAGCCCTTCCTCGGTCGCCTCGGTCATGTTTTCCGGCACCATGGCGATGCTGGATTCGGAGACCTTGAGCTTGGCGGCCTCCAACGCCTTGGCGACGTCGGCGAAGGCCTCGGGCGGCGCGGTGACCTCGCCGATGCCATCCTGGCAGGTGACGTCCTCGACATCAACTCCGGCATTGAGCAGGGTTTCCAGCAGCGAATCCTCGGTCAGGCCGGCGCCTTCGACCGTGAAGCGCGCCTTGCGGTGGAACTGCCAGGCGACGGCGCCGGTGGCGGCCATGGAGCCGTTGTTCTTGGTGAAGATGTTGCGGATTTCCGCGGCGGTGCGGTTGCGGTTGTCGGAGAGGGCGGTGACGACGATGCCGACGCCGCCGGGGGCGTAGCCCTCGAAGTTCAGCTCCTCGATCACCGCCCCCTGCAATTCGCCGGCGCCCTTCTTGATGGCGCGGTCGATGTTGTCGTTGGGCATGTTCTGCGTCTTGGCCGCGGCCAGGGCGGTGCGCAGGCGCGGGTTCATCTCCGCATCCTTGCCGCCGGCGCGGACGGCGAGGGTGATTTCCTTGCTGTAGCGGGAGAAGATCTTGCCGCGCTTGGCGTCAACGGCCGCCTTCTTGTGCTTGATGGTCGACCATTTGCTGTGACCGGACATGGGGACGGCTCCTGGTGCGGGAACAGGTTCAAAAACCGCGGTGAAATATCATCTTGGGCCGGCGCTTTTCAACCGGCCCGGGGCACGGCCTTGGCCCCCCGGGGAGGCGCCGCTGGGCGCACTTGGGGTGGGCTGGTCATTCGCCGGCGGCGGCGGGGGCGCCTTCGCGGCCGAGGGGGTGGGGCAGGGCGTCGTCGAGGCGGGTGCCGTTGAGCTGGCAGAGCAGGTCGCCGATCTGGTAGAGGTCCTGCATGTTCCCATCCACCAGGCAGACGAGGAGGATCTGGGTGAGGATGCCGAGCCAGAGGTCGCGCGGGGTGCAGGGATGGATCTGGGTTTCGGTGTTGACGCGGGCGACGCGCCAATTTTCGGAGGGGTCGACCAGGAGGGAGTGCTCCCCGATCAGGCAGAAGCGCCCCTCATGGAGCACGAGGGTGGATTTCCAGCCGGCCTCGGCGCCGACCTGCTGGGCGATGGCGCAGAGCAGGGCCGAGGCGCCATCCTTGCTTTCCAGGACCTGCTCAGCCAGGTAGAGGTCCACGTCGAGCACATCTTCGTCGGGCACGGCGAAGGTGGCCTCCTTCATGAGGGCGGCGATGCGGACGGCGGTGGCGCCTTCCTGGCCGACCTGCACGGAGAGCGCCTCGACGGCGTCATGGATCCGCTGGGGGCTGCACTGCGGGTCGCAGATGCGGTTGATCATGATGACCCCTTGCCAGCCGCCGATCCGCTGGTTGCGGACCGCCTCCAGGAATTCGTGGCGCAGCCGGCGGCGGTTGAGGATGCCGTTGAGCTGGTGGATGCGCTGGCGCAGCTTGGGGTCGGGCGCCTCCTGGAATTCCGCGACCGTCTGCTCGGCCAGGCCGGAGTTGAGGACCTGCTCCATGGCCAGCGACGCCACCTTGTCGTCGTCGTCCTGGAGGAGGGTCAGCAGCGCGGGCAGCCGGCGGCGGACGGTTTCGCGGTCGTCAAGGGAGGGGGGGCTGTTCATAGTCGGCTTGATATTCCAAAATCTGTTCAATATAATGCCGGGTGGGGCGGAAACGAATCCGGCCGAGCGGCTCCGCGGCCGGCCCCTGGCTCCATTCCCGGGCCCGGCTGACGCCGGCGTTGTACTGGGCGAGGGCCAGGATCGTCTGGTCCGGATGTTGCTCCCATTGCCGCATGGCCTGCCCCAAGTACCAGGCGCCGATTTCGATGTTGAGGCGCGGGTCGAAGGCCTGCCCCCGGAAATGGACGGAGCGGCCGGTGGCCCGTTCCCAATCCCGGATGGCGCCCGGCGTGATTTGCATCAGCCCGATTTCGCCGATCCGGCCGACGGCGGTGGCCCGGAAGTCGCTTTCCTGTTTGACCACCGCTTTGACCAGCGCCGGATCCAGCCGGTTCCGGCGCGCCGCCTCGGCGATGATCCGGTCGTAGGCATGGGAACGGCGTTCGGCGTCCCGCCCGCGCCACCACCACCAGCCACCGGCGGCCGCGCCCAGGAGCAGCGCCAGCAGCAGGAGCCAGCGCCGGGCGGAACCCGCCCCGCGGCGCTGGCGTGCGGCTGGATCCAGTTTGAAGGGCGGCGGCAGGCGGACGGTCATGCGGTCTCCGCGGCAGGGGGAAGGCAGGGACGTTCGCTGCCAATGTTGCCCCGCAAGCCGGTTTTGCAAACGGCGGCGGCGGTGAAGCGGCGGTGGATTCGTTATAGTACCGCCGTCCACCCGGAAAGGATGCACGCCAATGCGCTTCCGTCCCTGTATCGACCTCCATGGCGGCCAGGTCAAGCAGATCGTCGGCTCCACCTTGAGCGACGATCCGGCGCGGCCGCCCCGGACGAATTTCGTGGCGGACCAGCCGCCGGCCCATTTCGCGGCGCTCTACCGGCGCGACGGCCTGGCCGGCGGGCATGTGATCCTGCTCGGGCCGGGCAACGCCGCGGCGGCCACCGCGGCGCTGGCCGCCTGGCCCGGCGGCCTCCAGCTCGGCGGCGGCGTCACCCCCGCCAACGCCCGCCAGTGGCTGGAACGCGGCGCGGCGAAGGTGATCGTCACCTCCTGGCTTTTTCCGGAGGGGGAGTTTGCTGAGCCGCGCCTGCGGGAGCTGGCGGCCCTGGTCGGGCCGGAGCGGCTGGTGGTGGACCTGAGCTGCCGGCGGACGGCGACGGGCTACACCGTCGCCAGCCAGCGCTGGCAGGCCTTGACGTCGCTGCGGCTCACGGCGGCGGCGCTGGCGCGGCTGGCGGCGTCCTGCGGCGAGTTCCTGGTCCACGCGGTGGACGTCGAGGGCAAGCAGGCGGGGATTGATGAAGAGCTGGTCCGGCTTCTCGGCGCCGATTGTCCGGTGCCGGTCACCTATGCGGGCGGCATCCGCCACCTGGCCGACCTGGACCGCATCGAGGAACTCGGCCGCGGCCGGGTGGACGCCACCGCCGGCAGTTCCCTGGACATCTTCGGCGGCCAGGGGTTGCGCTACGCGGAGGTGGTGGCCTGGGATCGCCGCCGCCGCTGACCGCGGGCGGCGCCACCGATTGCCGATTGCCGAGTTTCCAGTTTCGAGTTCCGGAGTTGACCATGACTGACGCTGCCGCCCCCTTGAGCTTGGTTCCGGCCCCGCAACGGCTGCGGCGGTTGCCGGGGGAATGCCGGCTGCCGGCCGGCGCGGAGCTGGCGTTGCGGAGTCCGCACGGGGCGGCGCCGCTGCTGCGGACGGGGGCGGCGCTGGCCCGGCTGCTGGCGGCCGCGGGGATGCCGGTGGCGCTGACGGCGCAGGATCGGCCAGAGGCCGCCGCCGAAGTTGAAATCGTCCCCGAGCTGTTCGCCCGCCCCCAGAGCTACCGGCTGGAACTCCGGCCCGGGCGGCTGCGCCTCAGCGCGGCCGATGCCGCCGGCGCTTGGTACGGGGCGATGACCCTGCGCCAGATCTGCCGCCAGCTCAGCGCCGGCGCGCCGCTGCCGTGCCTGGCCATCGAGGACTGGCCGGATTTTCCGCACCGCGGCGTCATGCTCGACATCAGCCGCGACAAGGTGCCGACCCTGGCGACGCTCAAGCAGCTCATCGCCCGCCTCAGCGAGTTGAAGCTCAACCAGTTCCAGCTCTACACCGAGCACACCTTCGCCTACCGCAACCACCGGCTGGTCTGGCGTGACGCTTCGCCGCTGACCGCCGCCGAGATCCTGGAGCTGGACGACTGGTGCCGGGAGCGCCACGTCGAGCTGGTGCCGAACCAGAACTCCTTCGGCCACTTGGAGCGCTGGCTGAAGCACGCGCCGTACCTGCCGCTGGCGGAGGCGCCGGCGGGCGCCGAACTGCCCTGGGGTGGCCGCGTCAACTATCCGACCGGCCTGGCGCCTGAGGATCCCCGGGCGCTGGAGCTGCTGCGCGAGCTGTACGACGAGCTGCTGCCGAACTTCCGCAGCCGCCAGTTCAACGTCGGCTGCGACGAGACGTTCGACCTCGGCCAGGGCCGCAGCGCCGCCGCCTGCCAGGCCCGCGGCAAGGGGCGCGTCTACCTCGAATTCCTCCTCAAAATCCATGCGGAAGTCCGCCGGCGCGGCCGGGTGATGCAGTTCTGGGGCGACATCATCCTGCACCACCCCGAGCTGATCCCCGAGCTGCCGGGGGACATCATCCCGCTGGTCTGGGGCTACGAGGCTGACCACCCCTTCGCGGAACAGTGCGCGAAGTTCGCCGACTCCGGCCTGGGCTTCTACGTCTGCCCCGGCACCTCCACCTGGAACGCAGTGGCGGGGCGGACGGCGAACGCCCTCGCCAACCTCCGCGCCGCCGCCGAGCATGGCCTGGCCACGGGTGCCATCGGCTATCTCAACACCGATTGGGGCGACAACGGCCATTGGCAGCCCCATGCCGTGTCGCTGCTGCCCTACGCCTACGGCGCCGCCGTCGCCTGGAACCTGGCCGGCAACCGGGACGAGGCGGAGATCGCCCCGGCGGCGGGGCTGCACCTGTTCGGGAACCCGGAGCTGGGCCGGATCGCCGCCGACCTCGGCAACGTCTACCGCGGCCTTGGCCCGCGGACCTCCAACTGCTCCGTCCTCTTCACCCTGCTCCAAGGCGCGGCGGACGACGCGCTCTTCGCCGGCCCGCCGACGGGCGCGCTGACGGCGGCGGCGCTGGCGCGGCGGGGTGCGGAGATCGCAACCTTGGATGGGCGGCTGGCCGGCCTCCGCTCCCTGGCCGCGGACGGGGAGCTGCTCGTCGCCGAACTGCGGCAGGCGGCGGCCATGCTGTGCTTCGCCTGCGACCTGGGCGCGGCGCGCCTGCGCCAGCCGGATCGCCGGCTGGCTGCCGTGCCCGCTGGGGAACGGGCGGCGCTCAAGGAGCGGCTGGCCGGCCTGGCCGCGCTCCACCGCCAGCGCTGGCTGGCGCGCAACCGCCCCGGCGGCCTGGAGGAGAGCGCCGCCCGGCTGGAGCGGCATTTGGCCGGGTTCTGAAGCGGCGCGGCTGGGCATGGGCACCTCCCCGCTGAAACGACGGGACGTTGACAAATGTTGCGGCAAGCGATATAATTTCGCCCACGTTGGGCGCCAGCACGGCCGTGGGACGGAATGCCCCCACTTTTTTGATTGGCTGCCCAGCTCGCGTCCGCAGGGGAAAAAGGAGCCTCGCCAATCACCATGACACCCAAAAAGGCCATTGCCTGGGGCTGCGGCATCGTTGCCGCCATCAGTGTTGCCGGGATTGCAGCCGTCGTGCTCTTTTTTTTCTACATGTCGCGGGATCCGAAAGGGGTGAGGATTTCCGTGGACGGCCCGACGGATGTTGTGGTGGGCCAGGGCTTCGCGCTGAAGATCAGCATTGTGAACGAGCGCCCGCGCAAGGTATTGGCACTTTCGGACATCGACATTGCCGAGGACTACTTGGCGGGATTCACGGTTTCGACGATTGATCCCCCCCCCAAGTCCAGCATGCACGTGCCGATTGACAACAGCAGAAGCTTCACCTTTGGGATCCAGATCCCGCCTGGGGAGGCCAGGAGCTTCACCTTCAACCTCCGGGCGGAAAAGGCGGGGGTCTATCGCGGCGACGTGGACGTCTGCGAGGGGGCGCGTTTCATCACCGGCATGGCGCAGACCGCCGTGAAGGAAAAAGAATGAGATTGGCGGCGGCGGCGGACGGAGACGATATTACCAGCCACGTTTTTTCGCCGGAACCCTTGCCCCGTGCCCAATCCCGCCCCCAACCCTTCCCGCCGCCGACGCCGCCGACCGCTGCCCTGGTGCCTTCTGCTGGCCGCCGCGACCGCCTTCGCCCCGGCCGCCAGCCGCGCCGCCGAGGATCTGGTCACCCGCGGAGTGCATGCCGCCGCCAACCGGGAGCTGGACCAGGATCCCAACCGGATCAAGGGCCGCCGCGCCCTCCAGGACGCCCTGCCCGAGGTGGCGGAACGCTTCTTCCGCGAGTGCCTGGCCGCCGCCGGCACCCGGGAACCCCAGCGCACCGACGCCACCATCCTCCTGCTCCAGGCCCAGCTCCGCCAAGGGCGTGCCGAGGCCGCGCTCCAGACGCTGGCCGAGCATGACCGCATCACCGCAACCCTCCCCCCGCCGGCCCGCGCCGACGCCGACTGGGCCGACAAGCTCGCCTACTGGCACGCCATCGCCCTGCTCGGAAAGGGCGACTGGACCGCGGCCCGCGGCATCCTGCAACCGCTGGCGGCCAAGGCCGCGGCCCGCGACCTGCGGGAATTGGCCCTCGAAGCCCTGGGGGACGCCTGCGCCCGCCAAGGAGACTGGCCCGCCGCCGAACATGCCTACCGCCGGCACCTCAATGAATTCCCCCGCTCCCGGCGCCGCCTCCGACTCAGCCAGAACCTGGTCAAGTGCGCCATTGGCACCGGCAACCTGGACAAGGCGGAAAAGGAACTGGAAGCGCTGGCCAAGCTCGCCCCCGCCGCCAGCGAACTCCCGCGCCTGCTGCTGCTGCTGGCCCGGAACGACCTGCCCGCCGCCTGGACGCTCCACCAGGCCACCGCCGCCCGGCCCGGCGGCACGCAGGAGCCGGATTTCTGGCTCGCCTCCCGCCAGTTGGCCGACGCCCTGACCCACGCCGGACGCTTCGCCGACGCCCAAACCGTGCTGGGCCAGGCGCAGGCCGCCGCCCCAACCCCGGCCGACCTGCGCCAGACCCGGCTCGCCATCGCCGAACTCTGGGTGCGCCTGGATCAGCCGCCCCAGGCCATCCAAGCCCTCGAACAGTTCCGGCGCGACTTCCCCGACGCCCCCGAAATGGCCGCCGCCACCCTCCGGCTGGGCAGCCTGCTCCGGGAAAGCCGCAACTACCTCCTCGCCGCCGAGCGCTACGGGGAACTGGCCGCCAGCCTCCACGTCCCGCGCGCCACCCGCTACGCCGCCGCCTTGCAGCAGGCCGCCTGCCTGCGGGCCGCCGACCAGTTCGCCGCCGCCGGCAAGGCCTGCCTCGCCGCCGCCGAACTGGGCGCCACCCCCGCGGAAAAGGCGGAGGCGCTGTTCCTGGCCGGCGACGCCGCCTTCGCCGCCGGCAATTACGCCCCTGCCGCCACCTGGTACGCCGCCGTGCGGGCCACCGACCCCGGCGGCAATTGGGCGGAAAAGAGCCTCTTCAACCAGGCCCTCGCCCGGGCCCGGGAAGGGCGGGCGGCGGAAGCCGCGACCCTCTTCGCGAACTTTGGCGAAACCTATCCGCAAAGCCCGGCCGCCCCCCAGGCCCGGCTCCAATTGGGGATCGCCCTCCGCCAGGCCGGCCAGGCAACGGCGGCCATCCGCACCTTCGAAGCCCTCGCCGCCGACCTCCCGACCCACGAACTCGCCCCCCAGGCCCTCCTCGAAGCCGCCCCCGCCGCCGTCGCCGCCGGCCAAATCCCCCTCGCCTTGACCCTGCTCGAACGCCTCCGCCAGCAGTTCCCCAGCGCGCCCCAAGCCCCGCGGGCTCTCTACCAGCAGGCCCACCTCCTTTTCCTCTCCGGCCACCCCGCCGAGGCCACCGCCGCCTGCAACCGCTTCCTCGACCTCTATCCGCGGGCGCCCCTCGCCGCCGACCTCCTGGTCTGGCTGGGCGACGACGAACTCTCCCAGCACCGCCCCGAAGCGGCGGAAAAGCGTTACCTCGAACTCGCCGCCCGCTTCCCCGCCTCACCCCTGGCCCCCCAGGCCCTCCTCGATGCCGCCCGCAGCGCCTTCCTCCGCCGGGACCTGGAACGGACCGGCCGCCTCCTCGACCAGCTCGCCAAGGACTACGCCGCCAGCCTCGCCCCAGCCCAAACCGCCCAGGCCGCCCTGCTCACCGGCGACCTTTTGGCGGAAAAGGGGGACTACGCCGCGGCAATCCCCCACTTCCGCCGGGCCACGGAAAGCGCCCCCGCCGACAGCGACCTCGGCTTCACCGCCCGCGGCCGCCAGGGGGACATGCACCTCGCCCTCGCCGGCACTGACACCGCCGCCGACAACGGGCAGCTCGCCCAAGCCATCGCCGGCTACCGCGCCCTCCTGGACGCACCCCAGCTCCCCGCCCACCTCCAGGACATGACCCGCTACCGCCTGGCCAAGGCGCTGGAAAAAGCCGGGCAGACCGAGGCGGCACTCAAGGAACTGCTGGCCGTCTTCTACCAATACGACTTGGACGCCCTCGCCGGCCACCACCCCGACTGGACCTGGTTCGTCCGCGGCGGCACCGACGCCGCCCGCCTGCTCCTGCTCAGCGAGCGCCCCGACAACCTGCTCGTCGCCGCCCGCATCTACGAACGGATCGCCGCCGCCGGCATCCCCGAGTCCGCCGCCGCCGCCGCCAAGGCCCGCGAACTCCGCACCGCCCACGGCCTGGACAAGTGAGCCGCCGGGCTTGCGTTCCAAGGTTCCACCGTTAAATTATGGCGTTTGCGTTTTTTCCGCGCTCCCGCCTGGCGGGGGTTCGGCACCCACCCCCCTTTTCCACCCATTCCGAAGGAGCCTGGCCATGGCACATAAGAAAGGTCAATCCAGCAGCCGCAACGGCCGCGACAGCAAGCCGAAGTTCCGCGGCGTCAAGGCGTATGGCGGCGAGAAGGTCACCGCCGGCAGCGTCATCGTCCGCCAAGTCGGGACCAAGTTCAAGCCGGGCAAGAACGTGGGGATGGGGCGCGACTTCACCCTGTTCGCCCTGGTTGAGGGCACGGTGGAGTTCAACAGCGCCAAGCGCAACGTCAACATCGTCCCGGTCCAGGCCTGATCCGCGCCGGCCCCGCTCCGTGAAAAGCCAGAGCCCCCAGCGGTTCTGGCTTTTTTGCTTATCCCCCCGCCTGCCCGCCGCCGCCTCCGGAGACCTCACCCCCCATGAGCCATCCCATTGCCTGGGAAAAACTGGGCTTTGCCTATCTGCCGACCCACTGCCATGTCCAATACACCTGGCGGGACGGCCAGTGGGACGCCGGCCAACTGGTCGCCGACCCCCACCTCACGCTGCACATCGCCGCCACCGCCCTGCATTACGGCCAGGCCGCCTTCGAGGGGCTCAAGGCCTTCCATTGCCAGGACGGCAAGGTCCGCCTCTTCCGCCCCGGGATGAACGCCCGGCGGCTGAACCTCGCCGCCCGCCGCGTCTGCATGGCGGAGGTGCCGGAAAGCCTCTTCCTGGCGGCCGTGCAACGGGTGGTCGCCGCCAACCGCGACTTCGTCCCGCCCTATGGCACCGGCGGCTCGCTCTACGTGCGCCCCCTGCTCATCGGCTCCGGCGCCCAGATCGGCGTCAGCCCGGCGAAGGAATACACCTTCCTTGTCCTCGTCACCCCCGTCGGCGCCTACTACAAGGGCGGGCTCAAGCCGGTCCGCGCCATCGTCCTTGACGACTACGACCGGGCGGCGCCCCTCGGCACCGGCGCGGTCAAGGTCGCCGCCAACTATGCCGCCAGCCTGGAACCGCATCTCCAGGCGCACACCCTGGGTTTCGCAGTCGAACTCTACCTCGATGCCCGCGGCCACGAGTACATCGAGGAGTTCGGCACCTCCAATTTCATCGCCATCACCCGCGACGGCACCTACGTGACGCCGCAGTCCAGCTCGATCCTCGCCAGCGTGACCAATGACAGCCTGCAGCAGATCGCCCGCGATTTCGGCATCCCAGTCGAGGTGCGCCCCATCCGCTTCGCCGAAATCGGGAGCTTCGCCGAAGTCGCCGCCTGTGGCACGGCCGTGGTCATCACCCCGGTCAACGAAATCGTCCGCGGCGGCAAGGCCTACCGTGTCGGCCCCGCCGAAGGCTGCGGCCCGGTGCTGGAGAAGCTCTACCAGCGGATGACCGGCATCCAGGTCGGCGAATGCCCCGACACCCATGGCTGGTGCGTGGAAACCTGAAGGCCCGCCCCGCCGCCGCCGGCTCAGCCCTTGAGCACCCCCAGCGGCAGGAGGCGCACCAGCGGCTTGACCAGGTCGAGTTCGGCGGCGAGCACCTCCTCGATGTCCTTGTAGGCCTGGGGCGCCTCCTCCAAGTCGTACCCGCCGCCGCCCCGGGCCGGGCCGCGGCCGAAGCGGCCGTGGGCCGGCTTCCAGCCGTCGAAGACGATCCCGGCCATCGCCTGGTCGCACTCCGCCTTGCTCAGCCGCCGGCAGGCTTCCAGCCGCCCCATGGTCCGGCCGGCGCCATGGGAGCAGGAGCGGAAGGAGTCGGGGTTGCCGAGCCCCTCGACGATGTAGGAGGCCGTGCCCATACTGCCCGGGATGATCCCGGTCTCGCCGGCCTGGGCCGAGGTCGCGCCCTTGCGGTGGATCCAGGCCTGGCGGCCGAAATGCGTCTCGAAGGCGGCATAGTTGTGGTGGATGTTGACTTCGCGGGTGAACTGGACGCCCCGGAGCACGTGCGCCACCGCCGCCTTGAACACGGCCATGATCCGCCGCCGGTTCTCCCGCGCATACTCCAGCGCGAACTGCATGTCGCGGATGTAGGCCTGCCCCTCCGCGGTGTCCACCGGCAGGTAGGCCAGCTCCTTGTCGGGGATGAAGGCGCGGCACTGCTCGTTGAGCCGCAGCGCCAGCCGGTGGTAGTGGTTGGCGATGCGCAGCCCGAGGTTGCGCGAGCCGCTGTGGACCATCAGCCAGGCCAGGCCGTCGTCGCCCCGCTGCAGTTCGATGAAGTGGTTGCCGCCACCGAGGGTGCCGAGGTTGCGGTAGGCCAGCTCCCAGCCGCCGCGGTCAATGCCGCCGGGCCAGTCGCCGGCCCGCGCGTCGAGCCCATCCCAGGCCTGGGGGCGGTTGTGCGCATGCCCTTCGCCGAGGGGGACGCCGCGGCGGACCCCCTCCAGGATCGCCGCGACCTGCCGCGGGGTGATCGCCGCCGCCGGGCAATCGGTCTGGACCGCCCCCATGCCGCAGCCGATGTCCACCCCCACCGCGTTGGGGATGATGGCGTCTGCGCAGGCGATGACGCCGCCAATCGGCATGCCGTAGCCCACATGACAGTCCGGCATCAGCGCCACCTGCCGGAACAGCATTGGATGGTTCGCCAAGTTCGCCACCTGCCGCAGGGCGCCCTCTTCCGGCACCGCGCACCAGCTCAGCACCGGCAACGGCCCCAACTCGTTGTTGACCCACTTCATCGGGAGCCCCTTTCCTCCAGACACTCTACCCGCACCTGGACGCCGCCGCCACTTTCCGCCGCCGCCGTGATGCGGACCGGCAGGAATGTTTCGATCACCTGCCGGTTGCTCTCGAAGTGCGGCGTCGGCGGCAGGGTGCGGAAGGCGCCGCCCCCGGCCAGCGCCAACGGCAGCAGGAGCTGGTCCGCCAGATGCCTCCCGACCGGCACGTCCGGCGCCGCCAGGTACTCCCGGACCTCGGCCGCCAGCCCCCGGGCCACCGCCTCGGCCGGCACGCCGCGCTGGCCAAAGGCCGTGAACAGCTCCGTCACCCCCGCCTCCCCGGTGAGCGCGGCCTGGAGGACGTTCCCCGGCCCCGCGGAGTCCGCAACCAGCCGCAGCCGCAGTTCCTCCGCCCGCAACTGCAAGCCCCGCCCAAGCACCGCCAGCTCCCGGCGGCCAATCGCCGCCGGCAGCCGCGCCACCAGCGCTTCGGCCTCGCGCCGGAGGATCGCCCCCCGCACCGGCAGCTCCAGCGGCCGCAGCCGCCCCCCAGCCGGCGGCGTGATCCGGACGCGGAGCCGGCCGCCGCCGGCGGGGTAGAAGCCGGGCCGCTCCAGCACCGCCTCGACCCGGGCGCCCATCCGCCCGAGCAGCGGCAGGAAGCTCCGCGCCAGGAACTCGAAGGGCGGCGCCAGCGGGTTGTGCGTGCCCCCTTCCAGCTCCAGCTCGCTCTCCCCGGCGGCCAGCAGCAGCGCCGGCAGCACCGTCTGCAACACCAGCGTGCAGCTCCCGGCCGTGCCGACCGCGAAATGGTAGCGGCCCGGAACCACCCCTTGCGGCTCGAAGAGCAGCTCTTGCGAACCCGGCGCCGCCCCCACCGTCCGGGCATTGCCGATCCGCGTCGCCGCCGCGACCGCGGCCAAGTGCTGCGGCATCAGCCCCGGCCGGGGGCGCCGCGCCCGGATTTGGCGGAGCGCCACCGGCTGGCCGGTGACCAGCGCCAAGGCCAGCGCACTCCGCAGGATTTGGCCGCCGCCTTCGCCCTGGCTGCCGTCCACCGTGATCATCGCCGCCACCCGCCTTATTCCAAATTCCCGACCGGTTGTGTGGATTTGTGGAGATTCGTGGGGAAAATGGCTGGAACTACAAGGACAGCTCCCCCTGGTCGGCGGCGCGCCGCCCGGCCTCGAACACGGGCAGCAGCGAGCTGAAGCCGGCCCCCTTCGCCAGTTCCATCAGCCGGCCCCAGCCGGGCTCCTGGCGGACGATGCCGGCCAGCCCGCGCCAGCCCGTCGGCAGCACGGGCTTCAGCGCCACCAACGCCTGGTTGCGCCGGATCGTCTCCTGGTGCGCCGCCAGCGTCTGGCGCAGCGCCGGCTTGCCCACTGCCGCCGCCTGTTCCAGCAGCGCCGCGGCGGAACCGAACTGCTTGAGCAGCGCCGCCGCCGTCTTGGCGCCGATGCCGGGCACGCCGGGGATGTTGTCCGAGCTGTCGCCCACCAGCGCCAGGTAGTCCCGCAACTGGTCGGGGCGGATCCCGAATTTTGCCTCCACCTCCGCCGGCCCGAGCCGTTCGAAGCGCCGGCCGCCGCCGGCCTGGAGGAGATAGACCTCGCCCCCCGCCACGAGCTGGGCCAGGTCCTTGTCCTGGGTCAGGATCGCCGTCTCGTGGCCAGCCCGTTCCCGGACCAGGGCGGCGATCAGGTCGTCCGCCTCCGTCCCCTCCTCGCGGAGTACGGGCCAGCCGAGCGCCGCCAGCCACTGGTCCAGCTCGGCAAGCTGGGCCCGGAGCGGCTCCGGCATGGCTGGGCGGTTCGCCTTGTACGCCGGCAGCAGTTCCAGCCGGTGCGCCGGCCGCCCCAGGTCGAAGAGCACGGCGCCATAGGTGCCCTCGCATTCCTGGTCGAGCTTGAGCAGCAGCCGGACCATGCCGTAGATGGCATTGGTCGGCCGGCCGTCGGGCGCGGTGAGCGCGGGAATGGCGTGGTAGGCGCGGTAGAGCTGGGAATAGCCGTCAACCAGTATCATGCGTTCCGACATGCGAAAAAATCCCCTGGGGCCGTTGATCCGGACGGATCGGTTTTCCCATCCTCAAAGCTGAACTCTACCCCCCTTTTGCGGACTCCGCAAACCGCCGGCGGCGCGCGGCGCGGCCACGCGGCTGGCCCCGCCCCTGCCACTGCCGATGCTACTTCACTTCCCAGCGGCGGCAGGAGGTGCCCTGCCAGGAACCACCAGCCGGGGAATGACCAGGGGGCCGGAAAATGAAGCTAAGCCGATTCCACCCCCTCTTGGCGCTGCTGGCTCTGGCCATGGCCGCAGCTCAAGGAAGGTGACATGCAGGTGCCCGAAGGGCTCTACCGCGTGGAATCGTTGAACCCAAACAGCCTCAATCAGGAAGGAATTGGCGAAGCTCGGGACGCCAACCGGCGCCTGAGCGGCAAAAGCCTTGCCGCCCGTGCCGCTGGCCGGCCGCCGCCGTGTACGAAACGCCACTGCCGGACGCAATGGTTGGAAAGTTCGGCATGTCTCTCACCCAACCCTGTCCCAACCCAGAGCCACCCCATGGACGACAAACGGCACGGCGGCACTTGCGGTGAAATTGTCATCTGCGGCATCCCCTTCGGCACCCCCGGCGAAGAGGCGGCGCTGGCGGCGGTGAAGGCGGCCGGCTTCACTTCCGTCCAGCTCTACACCTTCTGGCGCGACTTCGAGCCGGCGGCGCGCGGCCAATTCGCGTGGGCGGCGCTGGATCGGAAGGTGCGGCTGATCCAGGCGGCCGGGCTCAAGTACGTCCCCTTCCTCATCATGGGGCCGAAGTATGCCGCGCCGGCCTGGTGGCTGGCCGATCCGCGCCATGTGGGGCTGCGCTGCCTGGAACACGGCAAGGACTCCCAAGTCGAGTCCATCTGGAACCCCGCCTTCCGCGCCGAGATCAGCCGCGTGCTGGAAGCCTTTGCCGCGCATTATCTGCCGTGGGAGGTCCTGGAGTCGGTCCAGCCGGGCATCGGCGGCGACTACGGCGAGGCAATCTTCCCGGCGCTGGGCAACTGGCCGGGCGACTATCACACCCACCGCGGCTTCTGGTGTGGCGGCGGCGCCGCCGCGGCCGATTTCCGCCAGCACCTGGAACGGCAGTACGGCACGGTGGAGCGGCTGAACGCCGCCTGGCGCCGCCACTATGCCGCGTTCACGGAAATCCGGCCCTTCCTCCCCCACCACGCCCCCTCGCGCACCGCCGCTTTCGACCTGATTTCCTGGTACCAGGCCGCGATGACCGACTATGCGGAATTCTGGATGGCCGAGTGCCGGCGCCTCTTCCCGGCGCTGCCCGCCTACCTCTGCACGGGCGGCGCCGACGACGAGGCCACCGCCGGCGCGAAGTTCGCCGCCCAGGCCAAGGCCGCGGCGCGCCACGGCGGCGGCATCCGCCTCACCAACGAGGTCAACAAGTTCGAGGAGAACTTCCGCCTCTGCGCCCACACCCATGCCGCCTGCCGTTTCTACGGCGCCTATCTCGGGCTCGAGCCCGTCGGACCGATGACCGAACAGGGGGTGCGGAACCGCACTTTCGGCTCGGCGGCCTTCGGCAACCGCCAGATCTTCCATTACTACGGCAACCTCTTCGGCCGCGACAACCGCCCCCTCCCGGCCGCCGCCTGCGTGCGCGACCACGCCGGCCTCATCGGCTTCCGCGCCTCCGAGCCGGGGCTGGCATTCTTCTGGCCGGTGGACCAGGGACTGCTCGAAGGCGCGATCCCGGCGGCGGCGCGCGACGCCCTGCGGCACATCCGCCGCCACTACCCGGTCAGCCCAATCAGCGAGGAGATGATCCTGGACGGCGCCCTCGACGGCTTCCGCGCCCTCGTCCTGATCGGGGCGGCCACGGCCCGCGGCCCGGTGCTGGAACGCATCGCCCAGTGGGTGGCGCGGCAGGGCGGGCGGCTGCTCGCCGTCGGGCTCTGCCGGGACTTGGAACTGGCGCCGGTTCCGGATTTCGACGCGCTGTTCGGCATCGGCCCCGCTTCGGAAGAAGCCTGGGGGCACCACGGCGAGGCGGTCCAGGCCCCGCCGGAGTTCGGCCGGCTCGCCGCGATTCCGCAATTCCATGCGGAGAAAGGCTGGCTGGGACTGGCGGCGGAAGTGGAAAAAATCGCCGCCGCCGCCGAAGGGGCGGGTGGTGGCGAAGGCGCCGCCGAGAGCACCCGCGTCCATGCCGTCAGCGCCCTCTTCCGCCGCCGACACCCCGGCGGCGGCCAGGCCATCCTCTATTGCGGCCCGGTCGCCTTTGAGCGCGACCCGCAGGCCTGTTTCGCCGACCCCGGCGTGATGACCGCGCTGCTCGACGACGTCTGTGCCCAAAGCGGCGTGCCGCCCTTGGGCACCCGCGCCGACGAAGTCGCCCGCGCCCGGGCCGGCGGCAAGACCCTGGTCCTGCGCGAAGGCGCCATCCTGGAAAGCCCTTTGTTGCCATGAAGGGTCTTGGGGACAGGTGAATTCGTGCGCCGCACGTCAATCCCCGTTCCAGGAAGCAAGACCAGGAACACCCCGTCGGAAAAAATGGCGGAGAGACAGGGATTCGAACCCTGGATGCACTTGCGTGCATAGCGGTTTTCGAGACCGCCCCGTTCGACCACTCCGGCATCTCTCCGCGGGGGGGGCCGGCTGGTGCGCCGGCCGCCGGACAGGTCGCGTCCGGCAAAGGCCGAACTATAGTCCGGCGACTGCCATTCTCAAGCCTCTTCCCCCTTGGACCGACGATGGAACCCACCGGCATCCGCTTGTTCGACACGCACTTGCACCTGGAGCCCGGCATTGATGACGTTGCGGCGCTGCTGGCAACGGCCCGGGCCGCGGGCGTCGGCCGCTTCCTCTTTGCCGGCACGGGGCTGGCGGATTCCCGGGCCTACGTGGAGCTGGCGGGGCGGGAGCCGGGGGTGGTGGCCGCGGTGGGGGTGCATCCGGGCGACCTGGGCGAGTTCGACGGCAGCCTGGAGCCGTTCCGGGAGCTGGCGCAGCAGGCCGGATGCGTGGCCATCGGCGAGGTCGGGCTGGACTATTACCGCGACCGCTTTCCGCGCGACCGGCAACGGGAGGTCTTCCGCCGCTTCCTGGAACTCGCCGTGGAACTGAAGCTGCCGGCGCTGATCCACGGCCGCGAGGCGATGGCCGACGCGGAAGCGCTCCTGCGGGAGGCCGCGGCGGCCGGCGGCCGGTTCGTCCTGCACTCCTTTGCCGGGACGCCGGCGGAGGTGGAGCGGTTCGTCGCGCTGGGCGCCTGTTTTGGGGTGAGCGGGATGGTCACCTTTGCGAAGGCGGAGAACATCCGTGCCGCGGTGGCGGCGATGCCGGCGGAGCGGATCCTGCTGGAGACCGACTCCCCGTGGCTGGCGCCCGTGCCGCACCGGGGGCGGCGGAACCAGCCCGCCTATGTGGCGGCGGTGGCCCGGGCGGTGGCGGATATCAAGGGCTGGAGCTTTGCGGAGGCCGCCGCCCGGACCACGGCGAATGCGGAGCGTTTTTTCGGCCTGGCCTGACCGGCTGCGGGCGGGCGCCCCCCATTCCCTTGCCTGCCGCTTCACTTCCGCTTGTTGAAGAAGGGGGTGTAGGGCAGGAGGGGGATGCTGACGACGGCGGCGCCGAGCCCGGTGGCGAGGGCGCGCCAGCCAATGCCGAACCAGCCGCTCCAGTCGCCGGCAAGCACACTGAAGATGACGAACGCCACCGCGGCCACGACGATCAGGGCGAACGCCGCCAGGGCGGCAATCCGGACAAGGCCGAGGCCGAGCAGGAGGCCGATGGTCATCAGGGCGATGGCGAAGGCGCATTCCAGCAGCATGGCGGGGCTCCGGGGCGGTTGCGGGGAGATTCAATGGACGCGGAACGGTGAACGGGTCGGGGCGGTCAGGCCTTGTAGTCGGCGGGGCCGGGCTCGGGGATTTCGCGGAGGAGGCGCTCGATGAGCTTGTCGGGGGTGATCCCCTCCGAGTCGGCGGTGAAGTTGGTGAAGATGCGGTGGCGCAGGACGGGATGGGCGAGGGAGCGGACATCTTCGCAGGAGACGTTGAGCCGGCCGTGGACCACCGCCTTGGCCTTGGCGGCGAGGACCAGGTGCTGGGCGGCGCGCGGGCCGGCGCCGCAGGTGACGTTTTCGCGGATGAACTCCGGCGTGCCCACCAGGGCGGGGCGGGTGGCGCGCACCAGGCGCGTCGCGTATTTCACGACGTGTGGGCTCACCGGCAGTTCGAGCACCGCCGTTTGCAGCCGCAGCAGTTCCGCCGCGGTCAGGGCCTGGCCGGGGTCGAGGTCGCGCCGGCCGGTGGTGGCGTGGACGATCCGCTCCTCCTCCGCCTCGCTGGGATAGTCCACCAGGATGTTGAAGAGGAAGCGGTCGAGCTGGGCCTCGGGCAGGGGGTAGGTGCCTTCCTGCTCCAACGGGTTCTGGGTGGCGAGCACGAAGAAGGGGCGGGGGAGGGGGAAGACGTTGTTGGCGACGGTCACCTGGTGCTCCTGCATGCTCTCCAGCAGCGCCGCCTGCGTCTTGGGTGGGGTGCGGTTGATCTCGTCCGCCAGCAGCATGTTGGTGAAGATCGGCCCCTTGACGAAGCGGAAGCTTTTCTGCCCGCTGCTCTCGTTGACTTCGAGGATTTCGCTGCCGACGATGTCAGCGGGCATCAGGTCGGGGGTGAACTGGATGCGCTTGAAGGCGAGCTGGAGCAGCTTGGCGAGGGTGCTGACCATCAGCGTCTTGGCCAGCCCCGGCAGGCCGACCATGAGGCAGTGGCCGTTGGCGGCGAGGGCGATCAGGAGCTGCTCGAAGACCTCGCGCTGGCCGACAATCACCTGGCCGAAGGCGGCCTCCAGTTTCTGGTAGGCCTCCGACATCACCTTGACCGCTTCGGTGGGGGCGGGGGTTGGCCCCGCGCTGGCCGCCGGGGCGGGGGAGGGGCTGGCCGGCAGCGGCTCCAGGCGGGGCGGCTTGGCGGCGGCGCCGGCGGCCGGCGGGGCGGGGGTGAAGAGCAGTTCGACCGTGCCGACGCGCAGCCGGGTGGGGGCGGTGATGGCCAGGGAGGTGATCCGTTCCCGGCCGTGGCCGAGGAAGGTGCCGTTGTGGCTGTCGAGGTCGGCGATGACGGTCTCCGGGTCGCCGATGGTGAAGGTCAGGTGGTGGCGGGAGATGCTGGCGTCCTGGATGCGGACGTCGCAATCGTCGCCGCGGCCGAGCAGCCAACTGCCGCCGTCGAGGGTGAAGAGTTTGCCGGCGTCGGTGCCAGAGAGGATTTCCAAGGTGGCAGCCATGCGGGAGTCCCATCCTGTGCTGGTGGGTTCGTGCCGTGGAGTGGCTAGCGGGTCGGATTCACAACGTAGCCTGCGCCGGGGTGATTGCAACGGTGCGGCGGCGTGGGTGGGAGTGGCCTTGGCAAGCCGGCTTGCGGGTGCCCCGCGCCGCGGCGGGCGTGTCGCGTCAGGGGGCGGCTTGCAGCTTGGGCAGCAGTGAGTTGTGGCGGGATTGGCGTTCGGCCAGGCGGCGGCGGAGGGTGGCCACCTGGCTTTCGAGCGCCTGCGTCCCGCGCTCCAGTTCCTGCCGTTCCGCGGCCAGCTCGGCCAGCAGTTCACGGGCGCGGCCGCGGATCACGTATTCGCCGGCGGCGGCGGTGAGGGTTGGCTGCCGGAGGAGGGCGACGCCGGGGAGGCCGGCGCGGAAGGGGGAGGCGGGCAGGGGGTAGTGGCTGGCACCGCTTTCGAGGCGCAGGCAAGTGGCGATTTGGGCCATCTGTTCCGTGACGGCGCTCCGGAAGCGGATCTCCGCCTCCAGGGCCACCAGCCGCTGGGCATCCTGCGCTTGCCGCGCCGCGAATTCCGCCAGGATTTCCGCCCGTGACTGCCAGCCCTTGGCGGGGCTTTCATGCCATTGCCCCTGGTGATGGACCAGCAGCCAGCCGGCGACGGGGCCGGGACTGGCGTCCGCGACGGTTCCGGCGGGGAGCGCCGCAATGATCCGGCGGTTCTGGAAGAGGTCGGCGCTGGCGGCGGTCACGAGGTGGCGGTCCCGCCGGTAGTCGGCCGGATTGGCGCGGTAGGCGGCGAAGAGGCGCCGGCCTTCGGCGGCCTGCTGTTCGGCCAGTTGCTGGGTGGCGGCCGCTTCCTGCCGCTGGCGCTCCAGGGCCTGGAACTCGCGGGTGAGGGTGGCGAGTTCGGCGGACCATTCCTTGACGGCGCGGCGGGCGTCGGCGGCATTGATCTTGTCCACATAGCGGACGACCGGGACGGTGACGGGCGGGTGCGGGGGTGGCGCCGGCTGGACATGGGCGGGTTGGAGCGTCGCGTAGACGAGGGTGCGGTCGACGCGGACGGCGAGGAGCGCCCAGGTCAGTTCCTGGCGGCGGGCGGCGGCGGCATCGAGGCGGCGGGCCAGCGCCTGGATGGCGCTGGCGGCGTCGGCGAGCCGGCCGCTGCTGGTGGCGTGAAGCTCGCTTTCGGAGAGGAACAGTTTCCGTTCGGCTTCGTAGGTTTGCCGCTGGAGCGTGAGCGTGAGCCAAGCGGGGGCCTCGGGCAGCGGTTCGGCCTCGACGACCGTTCCCCGCCCCAAGCTGGCGGCGCGGCGGTGGTTGTGGAAGAGATCCGCCTGGGGTTGGCTGACCAAATAGAGTTCGGCGCGGCTGCCCTTTCCGCCGCAGAGGAAAAGGAGCAATGCCAGGAACAGATGGCGTTGCCGGTGCATGGCGGCTCTCCTTGGTGGCGCGGCGAAGGCAAGTGCCAACACTCTACCGTCTGGCGGGTGTTCCGGCAACTTTTCCCGCTGCCGGGTGCATGAAACCGTGTTGGTTGAATTATTCACCACGCGCGCCGCAGGGCGGCACCCGTGGCGAACAATTCCGGGCCGGTGGATCGGAGCGCTGAAGGCGCGGAGTCATCATAGCCTGGGGGCGACGCCCCAGGTTGTTGTCCGATGGCCAGTTGTGCCCTGGAGGGGCACTTCAACCGGTGGTCTCCCGAGGTTGCGGAAGCCCTTCAGGCTTCAGCCATTCACCGCCGGTCCATTGCCCCAGCGTCCCTCGGGGACGCACGAAACCCAACTTCCGGGCCAAGGAAAACGCAAAATGGGGCGCCCCGGAAAACGCCGCCGCCAAGCTTATGAAACCACGAAGGCCAGGCAGTTTTCATCTCCTGTGGGATGGCTGTAGTTCAAAATGGCGAACCGTGTCTCCTTCATTGAAAATCTCCCTTCTCGGACACGGTTTCCCAATCCTCCGCGTCCTCGTTCTCGTTCTTGTCCTCGATTTTGGCTGAGATCCCTTCCTCGCGGACCTGAGGCGAAGGCGAGAACCGATCCACCAGTTTCGCCAGCATTCAGTTCGGTCGCCCACGCGACGGACTGGAGTTCAAGTTGGTGGACCTCAACTTTTCATGATCGCGTTGAAGGGACATGGCTGATGCCTTCCGATTCGAGGACGGGGACGGGGACGAGGACGGGGACGATCAGCATTCATGAACTTCCGCCAAACTCCAGCGCGGAGCGAGGACGCTCCGCCGACTTTCGGCGCCGCCCCAAAAAGCCGTGGTGCGCCCCCGGCGCCAGTTTTTTTGGCCGCTTCCGGGGGTTGGGGTCGGCGCCGGTGGCAGTCAGGCTTGCCCGCCCCATGTTGCGGAAGCTTGGGGACGGGCTATTATGATAACTCGATAAGATTTTCCCCGCGTGATTGGGAGCTTGGCTGACTATGGGCAGACGGAAAGCGCAGACGACTGGTGCCTCCACCCGGACGGCAGAGGTGAAGACGTACCAGCATCCGGAAGCGGAAAGCCTGCTCCGCCCGGACGTCGGCACCCAGGCGCAATTCCGCAAAAAAAAGGCGCCGCAGAGCTATCGCTACGACTCCTCGCTTTCCCCTGCCCTGGAATGGGACGGACAAAACCCGGCGCGCGAAAAAGGCGAAGCCCTGCTCCAGCGCATCCTGGCCGCCAAAACCATTGCGGAAGCCCAGGCCGCCGCGGCAGAACTGCGGGCCCTGTCCAAGCCCTTCCTCAACTGGGCCGGGAAAGCCGAGCGCCTGAGCTTCGACGTGCCGACCCTGCCCCTGTTCGTCCATGAACGCCTCTCCACCCGCGCCATCCTGGAAACGCTCAAGAGCCACCGCAAAAGCCAGGACGAACAACTCACCATGTTCGAGCTGTTCGCCGACCCGCAGCATCCCGTGACGGACCAGGTGCTCCGCGCCTATGAGCACAAGGACAACTGGACGAACCGGATGATGCTGGGCGACTCCCTGGTGGCCATGAACTCGCTGCTGCGCTACGAAAGCCTTGGCGGCCAGGTGCAGATGATCTACATGGACCCGCCCTACGGCGTCAAGTTCGGCAGCAACTTCCAGCCGTTCGTCCGCAAGCGCGACGTCGCCCACAATGACGACGAAGACATGACCCGCGAACCGGAAATGGTCCAGGCCTACCGCGACACCTGGGAGCTCGGCCTGCACTCGTACCTGACCTACCTGCGCGACCGCCTCCTGCTCTCCCGCGACCTCCTCGCCCCCAGCGGCTCCATCTTTGTCCAGATCTCGGATGAAAACGTCCACCATGTCCGCGAGGTCATGGACGAAGTGTTCGGGGCGGAGAATTTCTGCGGGCTGATAGCGTTCAGAACCACCGGTGGCCAAAGTAGTACTCTTCTGTCAACGTCAACAGACTTTCTCTTATGGTATGCTCGCGATAAAGAACGGGCAAAGTCAAAATTTCATAATCCTACGACCCCAAAGTGTGGAGGAAAAGACGACGGCTCCGGTCAATACACTTGGGTGGAGCCTCTGGATGGTTCTGCTCCCCCCCGACAGATGACTAATGAAGAGGAGGAAGGGAAGCAGAATCTTCCTGATGGATGGCGAGTTCTTGCACACGATACCTTATTCTCACAAGGGAGTCCTTCTGACCCCTCCGAAGTGGAGTTTACTTGGCGTGAACGCCTATTCCGTTGCCCATCCAATACTCACTGGAAGCCCGGCGTGAAATCCGGCGGTATGAATGCACTTGCAACCGCGAATCGTTTAATGCTTGTGGGGAATACCCTTCGGTATAAAAGGTATTTGAACGATTATCCTGTCTATCTCATAGATAACGTTTGGAATGATACTGCTATAAGCGGTTTTGGTAGGAAGAAGGAATATGTGGTAGAAACAAGCACCAAGGTGGTTGAACGTTGCCTTTTAATGACCACGGACCCCGGCGACCTCGTACTCGATCCCACCTGCGGCAGCGGGACGACGGCGTATGTGGCGGAGCAATGGGGGCGGCGCTGGATCACCATGGACACCAGCCGCGTGCCGCTGGCGTTGGCGCGGCAGCGGCTGCTGACCGCGACCTTCCCGTTCTATGAACTGCGCGACGACGGCCGCGGCCCGGCCGGCGGCTTTGTCTACAAGCGCAAGCAGAACCAGAAGGGCGAGGAAGTCGGCGGCATTGTGCCGCACATCACCCTGAAAAGCATCGCCAACAACGAGACGGCAAAGGAAGAAGTGCTGGTGGACCGGCCTGAGCAGGTCAAGGGCATCACCCGCGTCACCGGCCCGTTCGCCTTTGAAGCAACCATCCCGACCCCGGTCGACTGGGAAGGGGACGGCGAGGAAGACTCCGGCGCCCGCTCCGCCGAGGCCTACGGCGACTTCGTCGAACGCATGCTGGAAGTGCTGCGGCACAGCCCCATCCTGCGCCTGGACGGCAACCGCACGGTGCAGCTCCACAACATCCGTCCCCCGGCCAAGACCCTGTCGCTCAGCGCCGAAGCGCTGGTTCGGTTGTCGGTTGTCAGTTGTCGGTTGTCGGAGGACGGAGAACCGCAGGCGGTTGTCGGTTGTCAGTTGTCGGTTGTCGGAGGACGGAGAACCGCAGGCGGTTGGCGGTTGGCGGTTGAGAGTTGCCAAAAACAAGGGATGGGGGGGAAGTACGATGAAAAGAGACTTTCGGGATCTGGTGGCGTGGCAGAAGGCAATGGATCTGGCGGTGGAGATGTATCGCCAGACGCAGCCGTTCCCACGGGAGGAAATCTACGGACTAACGAGCCAGATGCGCCGGGCGGCGGTGTCGGTTCCGAGCAACATCGCGGAGGGACAGGGAAAAATGACCAAGGGGGAGTTTCTCCAAGCGTTGGGGCATGCCAAGGGATCGTTGGGAGAACTGGAGACACAGACAATGCTGGCCCAACGCCTGGGCTTTCTTCCAGACCCGGCGAGCAACTTATTGCTGGACAGAATCGGGGAAGCGGCCCGGTTGCTGAACGGTCTTCTGAACTCGCTTCACAACTGACGGAGGACGGTGGTCGGTTGTCAGTTGTCAGTCAAAAAGACCAGACCGACAACCGACAACCGACAACCGACAACCAACAACCGACAACCAACAACCGACAACCAACAACCGACAACCGACAACCGACAACCAACAACCGACAACCGACAACCGACAACCGTCCCCGTCGCCTTTGTCTTCGGCCCGGAAAACGGCGCGGTCAGCGAAAAGCTGGTCTACGAGGCGGCGCGCGAGGCGCACGCCAAGAATTACACCCACCTCTACGTCATCGGCTTCGCCATCCAGCCCAATGCCCGCAAGCTGGTGGACGAATGCGACCAGGCCATGGGTGTGCCCGCGACCTATGTCCAGGCCACGCCGGACCTGATGATGGGCGACCTGCTGAAAAACATGCGCTCCAGCCAGGTCTTCAGCGTCTGCGGCCTGCCCGACATCAAGCTCACGCGGCAGCCGGTGGAATACGGCAAGGACGACAGCGGCAAGTACCAGGTGGAATTGCTGGGGCTGGACGTGTTCGACCCGGCGACCATGGAAACCGAGCACCAGCGCGGCGACGACGTGCCCGCCTGGTTCCTGGACACCGACTACAACGGCCTCTGCTTCCATGTCTGCCAGGCCTTCTTCCCGCGCACCAGTGCCTGGGAGAACCTGAAGAAGGCGTTGAAGGCAGAATACGCCGAATCCGTATGGGACCACCTGGCGGGCGCGACCAGCGCGCCGTTTGCGGCCGGCACCCACGGCCAGATCGCCGTGAAAGTCATTGACGACCGCGGCAACGAACTGCTCGTGGTGAAAAGCTTGAAGGAGGCGGAAAAATGAGCCAGCCACGACATAGCTCATTGTTTTCCATTCTCGCCGAAGGGCTCGAAGCTAACATTCGCACCGCCAATCCTTGGTGGCATGGCGAGCGTAAATTCGGCGTACCACCGGTGCGTCGCTGGGCGTTTGACCCTGTCATGCGCCACCTGCGAGACGGACCCTCCCCCACCACCATCTTGCGCGGTCCCCGCCAAATCGGCAAAACCACGCTTTTGAACCAAATCATCAACGAGTTGCTGGACAGCGGGATTGATCCGAAACGGATTCTTCACCTGCAGTTTGACGATCTGCCGGAGATCCGGAAATTGAACGAACCCGTGCTGGAACTGACCCGCTGGTATTCAGAACAGATCCTGGGCAAAAGCCTGAACCAAGCCGCCTGGGACAAGGAGCAGGCCTTTGTCTTCCTTGACGAGGTGCAGAATCTGCCGGACTGGGCGCCCCAGTTGAAATATTTGGTGGATCAAAATCCGGTCCGGGTTTTGGTAACGGGCAGTTCGGCCTTGCGGATTGAGGCCGGGCGCGACAGCCTGGCAGGGCGGATTACCACCATTGAAATGGGGCCGTTGCTGCTGCGGGAAATCGGACAGATCCGGGAGATTGGCACGATTTCCCCGTTTCTCCCCTACAACGGTCTTGCGCCCTTGAAAGAAAAGTCGTTCTGGCAGGAGTTACGGAACTATGGCGAAACCCACGGAGAGTTCCGACGCCAGGCGTTTACTTGTTTTTCAGAGCGCGGAGCCTATCCCGTGGCGCAAGTACACCATGACTTGCCGTGGGAGTCCGTGGCTGAAACCTTGAACGAAACCGTGGTGCAAAGAGCGATTCAACACGATTTGCGCATGGGACCCAAGGGACAGAAACGGGATGAGTCGTTGCTGCGGGAAATTTTCCGGATGGTTTGCCGGTATGCGGGGCAGGCGCCCAGCACGGCAACACTGCACACGGAATTACAATCCGCGTTGTCCGCCAATGTTGGCGCACAACGGGTTTTGGCGTATCTGCGGTTTTTGGACGGAACCCTTCTCATGCGCATGGTGGAACCTCTTGAATTGCGGCTCAAACGGCAGCGTAGCGCCGCCAAGCTTTGCCTCTGCGATCCCGCCTTGCGCGCAGCCTGGTTGCAGGAAGTCATTCCTCTCGCGCCGGCCAGTCTTGAACAGTTGCCACACCTGGCCGATCTCGCCGGGCATTTGGCGGAAAGCGTGGCGGGTTATTTCTTCCAATCGATCTACGGACTGAATGTGGCGCACTTCCCGGAACGCGGCACGGAGCCAGAGGTTGATTTCGTCTTGACCATCGGCGAACAACGCATTCCCGTTGAAATTAAGTATCGGCGGCGGATTGACTACAAAGACACGCTGGGACTGAGGGCGTTCATCGAGAAATCGGTGTACAACGCGCCTTTTGGCGTTCTCGTCACCCAAACCGACAATATCGGCACGGACGATCCTCGTATTGTTTCGCTGCCATTGTCGTCATTGCTGCTGATGCGATAATTCCATTATGAGCACCTACGAAGTCCCCCAACCGATTTTGAACTCGCCGTTTGCGGAACCGGTGGAGCACTGGCACATCGTCGAGGGCGAAGCGCCGGAGCGGCGGGCCGGACGGCGGAAGGCGATGTACTTCTACCGCGATCCGCAGGCCAAGCCGGACGCCGGCGGCGGCCGCGAAGCCAGCGTCGCCATCGAACTGAAGATGGTCAACCGCATCCGCGAGCGGGTGAAGGCTTGGCGGGAGCAAGGCTGGCCGGGCGTCAGCCGGCTCACCTTGGAGTTGTTGCAGTGGTGGCGGCGCGAAGGCCGCGAGAAGCGGCTTTTCTTCGCCCAGCTTGAAGCGGCGGAAACCGTGATTTTCCTCATGGAATCGCGCCCGGATTTCCGCCAGGGCGTTGACGTGCCAAGGGAAACGGTCAGCGATGAACGCAAGGCCGAGGGCTACGACGCCTTCCGGCGCTATGCCTGCAAGATGGCGACCGGTTCCGGCAAGACCACGGTCATGGGCATGCTGGCAGCCTGGAGCATCCTGAACAAGACGGCCAGCCGGGCCGATGCGCGTTTCTCCGACGTGGCGCTCATTGTCTGCCCAAACGTGACCATCCGTGACCGCCTGCGGGAGCTTGATCCCGAACTGGGCGAGGCAAGCCTGTATCGCACACGGGATCTGGTGCCGCCACACCTCATGCCGCAGATGACCCAAGGACGGGTGCTGGTGACCAACTGGCACGTGTTTGAACCGCAGGCCGTGCAAACCGGCGGCGTCAGCGCCAAGGTGTCGAAGGCGGGACGCGAACTCCGCATCCGGGAAACGGTCAAGATCGGCCCGAAGACGACGACTGCCCGCGGCTCGCGCTACCTGACCCTGGAGGATTACCGCCACCAAGTCAATGCCGGGCTGTTGACGGTCTTGAAAGAGGTCGCGGACAGCAGCGGCAACCTGAAAGAAGCCCAGGTCGAATCGGTCCGGTATGTGGAGAGTGACACGGCCCTGCTCAACCGCATCCTCGGCCGCGAGGTTGGGGGCAAGCAAAACATTCTGGTGATGAACGACGAGGCCCATCACGCCTACCGCATCAAGCGCAGCGAACCGGATCCCGATGAAGGGGGCGATTTCAGCGATGAAGAGGAGGCGGAAGAGTTTTTCAAGGAAGCCACGGTCTGGGTGGATGGGCTGGACCGCATCCACAAACTCCGGAACATCAATTTTTGCGTCGACTTGTCGGCGACTCCGTACTTCCTCGGACGCGTCGGGCAGGACACAAACCGGCCGTTTCCGTGGGTGGTCAGCGATTTCGGGTTGATTGACGCCATTGAGTCCGGGCTGGTGAAGATTCCGCAGCTTGCCATCCGTGACTGCACCGGGTCCAACATTCCCGGGTACTTCAACATCTGGCATTGGATTTTGCCGCAACTGACGCCGGCGGAACGTGGCGGCCGGCGGGCCAGTCCCAAGCCGGAAGCCATTCTGAAGTATGCCCATCACCCGATCGCCATGCTGGGCGGGTTGTGGGAAACGACGCGGGACGAATGGACCAAACAAGGGGTGGAAAAACGCCCGCCCGTGTTCATCCTGGTATGCAAGAACACCCAGCTCGCCAAGGTCATTTATGAATGGCTGGCCGAGGGCGTCAATCCCGCCGGCATTCCCGGCAGCAAACTGGACGGGTTCCGGAACCGCGAGGACGTCGTCACCACCATCCGCGTGGACTCCAAGGTGGTGCATGAAACCGATACCGGCGAGGCCAAAGGCGATGAAAACCGGTGGATGCGTTTTGTGTTGGACACCGTGGGACGGGTCGCGTGGCCGACCGATTCGCAAGGACGGGCCATCTATCCGAACGGGTTCCCGGAATTGGCGGAAAAACTCAAGCGTCCCCTGCATCCGCCGGGGCGGGAGGTGCGCTGCATCGTCAGCGTCGGCATGCTGACGGAAGGCTGGGATTGCCAGACGGTCACGCACATCATCGGCCTCCGGCCGTTCATGTCACAGTTGCTGTGCGAACAGGTGGTGGGGCGCGGCCTCCGCAGGTCAAGCTACGAAGTTGGCGAGGACGGCAAGTTCACGGAAGAAGTCGCCAAGGTCTTTGGCGTGCCGTTTGAGGTCATTCCCTTCAAGGCCAATCCGCAGGGACCGCCGCCGCCCCAGCCCAAAAGATTTCATGTCCACGCCATTCCGGCCAAGGCGCAGTACGAGCTCCGCTTTCCCCGCGTGGAAGGATATGCGCAGGCCATCAAGAACAAAATCGCGGTGGACTGGGACAATCTTCCGCCGCTGCTGCTGGAACCCGGAAAAATCCCGCCGGAAGTCGAAGTCAAAGGGTTGCACCTGAGCAACGCCGGCCGCCTGACGCTTGCCGGCCCCGGACAGGCCGACCAGGTGACGCTCAAGGAGTTCCGGGCCAAGCGGCGCTTGCAGGAACTGGCGTTCGAGTTGGCGCGGGAAATCACGCGCGGCTTGGTGGAGCGGCCTGGGTGCCAGATCCCGGCGCATGCCTTGTTTCCGCAAGTGGCGGAAGTGGTGAGGCATTACATCCAGCACAAGGTTCGCGTGTTCGCTCCTGCCGACAAGAAGGATTTGTTCCTGGCACCGTATTACGGATGGTTGATGGAACGGCTGCAGGACGCCATACGGCCGGAGGTCGCCAAGGGAGAAACGCCGGAGATCGCCCGGATCGAAAAGCATCGCGGCCCAGGTTCAACGAGTGAGGTTGATTTCTGGACGACGCGGGATGTGCGCGAAGTGCAGAAATCCCATGTGAATTATGTGGTTGCCGATACGAAAAAATGGGAACAGGCAGCCGCCTATTTCATTGACAGTCATCCCAAGGTCTCGGCATTCGTGAAAAACGCAGGACTGGGATTCGCCATCCCCTACCTCTTCAATGGCCAAATGCATGATTACGTCCCGGACTTTGTGGTGCGTTTGGCAGGCAAAGAATCCCGCCATCTCATTTTGGAAACCAAAGGGTTTGACGTCCTGGCCGAGATCAAGGAATCCGCCGCCCGCCGCTGGGTCGCGGCAGTCAATGCCTCTGGTGAATACGGCTCATGGGATTTTGCCATGGTCAAAAAACCGGAACTGATCCGGGAACTCCTTGATCGTTATCCAACGTCGGCTAATTCCCGGTAAGCGTCACATCTGACCCATCTGGAGCTGGGGATGTGGCTGGGGCATGGTGGGTTCCGTCGCGGGCCGGTGGTCGGCCTGGCGGCGGCCGGTTCCACCGGGAACCAAGGAATGGCAGGTGTCCGGGAATGACGCGGATTGGACAACCCGGCTTTAGCCGCCTGGTCTTGGACGAGGCGGGGTGCGTGGCGCTGGCGCGCTGGGCCTTGGCGCGGGCACCCCAGCGCTTGTTCCGGCGGGCCAGCATCCGGCACGAGGATGACCATTGGCATGTGACGCTGCATGGCTTCGACTTGGGCTGGTACTGCCCGGCCTACGACCTGGAGTTCGACCTCCACGTCACCCTGGTCCGGCGGGGGACGGCGCTGGCGCTGCGGCTCGCGGCCCACGGCTGGACCGGGCTGGCGCAAAAGGCGGTGGGGAACCTGGCCCTGCGGCTGTGGCCGCGGCTGGCCACGGCGAAAGGGGTGACGGTGAAGGATGCCGGCGCGGGGGAAGTGGACCTGGAGTTGGCGCAATGCCATTTCCGGCTGCCCGATGGCCGGGGCGGCGTGGCACGGCGGCCGCTGACGGAGTGGGTGCGCTTCCAGGCGCTGCGCATCGGCGCGACGCCGCGGGAGGCGCTCCTGCTGGAGTTCGCGCTGAAGGACTGAAGCCGGGCCGGCGGCCGCGACGGGCGCGGAAGTGGTTCCACGGCAAGCAAGGAAAGGCGAGGTGGGCAATGTCAAAGCTGCAAGTGAACGGGCCGGACTTGAACAAGCTGTTGAAGCTGTTGGTCGGGGACGGCTGCGCCTTCGAAAAGGGGGTGCTGCACTACACGTCGGCCAAGGCGAAGGTGCAGGCCAGCGAGATCCAGTTGCTGGCGAAGGTCGAGGTGGAGACGCGTGGCCTGCGGATCCATGGGCAGGCGGTGAAGTTCAACCGCGATGGTGCGGAAGTGGATTTCGAGATCGGGTGACAGGGGCCGGGTGGCCGCGAATGGGACAGGGACGGTGCGCATGGAGCCGAAGGGCGGAAAGATGGGCGCGTTGTCGCCCGAGCGGGTGCCGTACGAGTTGCTGACGCCGGCGGAGCGGGAGAGTCTATGGCGCTGGCGGGTGGCGCGCTGGCGCCACGCCGCGGCGAGCCGGGCGGCGGAGGAGGGGACGTTGCCCGGGGCCACGGCGGGCGAGGCGGCGGCCGCCCCGCCGCCCCCGCCGCCGGTTGGCATAGCATGTAAACTGAAACCGCACCACGGGCGCCGCGGAGCGGCACGGGCCGCCAAGGGCGGCACTGGACATTGGCAAAAGTCCCTTGACCGGCGGGTCGGGCCGGCGGCCCTTCCCGCCGGACGCACCGACGCTATTTTCTAAAATGTGTAACTTTTATGAATTGCACTTTTATTCTGATATGGTATGGCATCCCCCAACCTAAGAGGTGCCATCATGAATCGGCCGTTGACTCGCGACGATCTTCTCGACGTGCTTGAATTGGCCTTAAAAGGCCAGTTGTCCGCGCTACGGGCCAGCCGGCGCGCCCAGGCGGGGATAGCCCGGCGCGGGCCGCGCGCCGGCAAAAGGTCTAATATTGCAATAGTTAAAGACATACTTGAAGCGGCCGGCCAGCCGCTTCACATCACCGAAATCATCGCCATCGCCCACCGCGACCATGGCGTCGAGTTCAAGCGCGAGTCGATCGTTTCGGCCCTGGCCAAGAAGGTGCTGGACC
>JBAZOO010000033.1:0-44401 GCA_041648735.1 Lentisphaeria bacterium | reverse complement strand
CCCCGCCAACCCCGCCGCCGCCGGCTGGCTCGCCCTCGTCGCCACCCCGATCGGCAACCTCGAAGACCTCACCCCCCGCGCCATCCGCACCCTCCAGGAGGCGGAAGTCATTGCCGCCGAAGACACCCGCCGCGCCGGCATCCTCTGCCAGCGGCACGGCATCACGGCGCGCCTCCTCCCCTACCACGCCTTCAACGAACACCGCCGCACCGCCGCGCTGCTCGACGAGATCGCCGCCGGCCGCAAGGTCGCCCTGGTCTCCGACGCCGGCACCCCCGCCCTCTCCGACCCCGGTTTCCTGGTCGTCCGCGAAGCCCTCGCCCGCGGCATCGAGCCCCGCGTCATCCCCGGCGTCTCCGCCCTCACCTTCGCCATCGTCGCCGCCGGCCTGCCCGTCCACGAGTTCGCCTTCCTCGGCTTCCCCCCCGTCAAGCCCGGCCGCCGGCGCGCCCTCCTCGAACGGATCCGCACCCTCGGCATGACCGTCTTCCTCTTCGAATCCCCCTTCCGCATCACCCGGCTGCTGACGGAGATCGTGGCGACCCTCGGCCCCCAGACCCGCGTCGCCCTCGTCCGCGAAGCCACCAAGCTCCATGAGGAAACCCTGCGCGGCACCGCCGGCGAGCTGCTCGCCCGCCACCGCGACCGCGCCTGGAAAGGGGAGTTCGTCGTCGGCATCAGCCTCACCGAGGACGACGCCGCACCGCCGGCCGGGTGCGCCCCTGAGGACGGGGGCAGGGGTTCGTAGTCCGGGCTTCAGCCGGGAAGCGCCGCTGCGCTGGGCGCGAACGGGGACATGGGTCATTGGTGACCGGCCAAACCGCCGCCCGCGAAGCGTGAACTCCAACCCGCGCCGCCCCGGCTGGAGTTCACACTTCAGTGTGGGAGCGGAAAGCGCCGGCGTTGGTGTCCAGCCTTTAGGCTGCGGCTTTCCGGTCCCCCGGCTGAAGCCGGGGGCTTTAGGCTCCGGCCCCGCCGGGGCCGCGGGAGCGTGGCACCGGCATTCCTGCCGGTGCGACCGCGGCACCTTGGGGGACAGGGGACAGGCGCTCGAATCTCACCTCTCCCCAGCGGAAATCAGTGCGTGCTTCAGCCCTCGACGCGCAGCACGGGCGGCTGGAACAGGCCGCAGGGGACGAGCTGGTAGCCGTCGAACCAGCGGTCCGGGCCGGGCTGGTACTCGCCGGGGCCGGTCCATTGCGGCCACTTCTCCTTGATGTGGAACGGGCCGTGGGAGTTGCGGCGGTGGCCGACCACCTCGAGCTGCAACTCCGCCGGATCGTTGCCGGCCAAAACGGGCGTGAGGTCAACCTCCTGCGGCGCCCAGGCCGCGATCCCCGCTTCCTTTCCGTCCACCAGCACGCGCACCGCCACGCCGCGGTATTCCGGAACCTGCACGATCAGCCGCTCGCCGGGCTTCAGTTCCGGGCGGATGGCGCGGCGGTAGGCCACGGAGCCGGAGTAGAACGCCAGCCCCTGCGGCACCCAGTCGCCGAGGCGCAGCCGCAACGGCAACGCCGTCATGGCGACGTCCGTGCCGTCCACCGCCGTGCCGAAGTTGCCGAGGAGATAGACGATTTCCAGGCCCGGATGGGTCTCGGGGTAGTCGCATTCCAGGACAAGCTCGTTGCCGCCCTTGCGGAGCGCCGCGGGATCGAGCGGCAGCCGGCGCAGGGAGCGGTCGGTCCACCAGCCGCAGTCCGCCTCCAGGCTGACCGGGCGGCCATTGAGCGCGATCCGGCGGAAGCTCCGCGGCTGCTCGATGGCGAGGCCGAGGTCGCCGGTGGGGACGGCATCGCAGCGGAAGGCATAGGCCAGCTCGACCGTCACGCGCCGGGGCTGGGCCGGGGCCGGCCGCGCCCAAGGCTGCTTCATCTCCCCGCCGCGGTGGGGGATGCCGAGGGCGTCGCGGACTTTCTGGTCAACGCGCAGGATTTCGTCCGCGGCCTGCCACTCGCCGCCGTTGATCCGGAAGCGCGGCCGGTCGAGCACGAGGTTAGCGCATTCCGAGAGGGTGACCTCCCAGGTGTCGCCCTCCAGGACTTCCTTGCGGAGTTCGCGGCGGCGGGGCGCCGCGGCGGCGGGAGTGCCGGCTTCCCGTTTTTTGGGAATGACGAAGAGGCGGCTGCCAAGGGCCGGCAGGCCCGTGCGGATTTCCCAGCGGCCGTCGGGCAGGAGCATGGCATCGGCGGCGGCCTGGCCGCCGGTCTCCGGGTTGAGTTCGACCGGGGCGCCGGCACAACCGGCAAGGCCGCGGATACGGACGTCGTCGAAGGCCAGGGTGCGGGTGATGGCTCTGGGCTGTTGGTTCCAGGCCGGGGCATTGTCGGCGGCAAAGTCCTCGCCGGTGTTGCAGACGAAGAGGTGGAACGCTTCGCGATCCTCGCGCAGCAGGTAGAGGGCCGGCCCGATTTCGGCACCGTCGGGACCGGCGATGGAAAGCCGGCGGCAGCTTGGCGCCAGCGCCGCGGCCAGCTCCGTTCCTTCCAGGCCGGAGCGCGGGCCGGCCGCGGCGAACTCCGCAACCTCGCAGGACGGCACAGCTTCGAGATGGGCCGCCGGTTCGCCCGCAAACACGACCGTGCCGCCGGCGGCCCGGAATTCTTTCAGCAGCGCCAGGGTGCCGCGGCGCATGGTCAGCAGCGGCGGCACGAGCACGGTCGTGTACGTGGCCTGGCCGACGTGCAGCGTGGCGGCGCCGCCGCCGCGGGGCTGGCCGACGCGGGCGTGGCGGGAGAGGAGTTCCTCGTCACCGAAATCGAAATCCAGATGTTGTGCCAGCAAGCGGCTGGTCAGTTTTTCGAAGCCGGCATCCAGCGCCTGCGTTTCCGGGCGCTGCCGCCAGCCGGTCTTGACCAGCAGCCACATGCTCTCGACGGGATGGATGACCAGCAGGTCGCGCACCTCCTCGCCGCGGGTCATGACGGCGTGGACGCGGGCGAAGTAGTCCTCGACCTTCGGATAGAGCCGCCACCAGGGCGACTGGTAGAAGATGCCGGCCGGGTAGTCGCGCTTGGCCTCGCCTTCCATGGTGTACCAGGAAAGGTGCTGGCAGCGCAGGTTGATGCCGAGGGCGAGCTGCCAGTCGCCGAGGGCCTTGTGCCCGGCGAAGGGGAAGTCCCAGCCGGTGCAGCCATAGGTCTCGGTGAGGCGCCACTTCGCCCCGAACTGCCGCGCGCCCGAGCTGACCTGCTTGGCGGTGTTGAAGGCGCGCCAGTGCTCCGTCAGCAGATCCATGCCCGGCGCCTGCATGTGCTCGTAGGTGCGGAGGCACGACCCGACCATGTTGGCCTGGGCCGCCAGCGTGTCCTCCTCCAACTGGTGGCCGGTGAAGAGCAGTTGGTTCTTGGCGCACCACTCGCCGATCTGGCGGCAGAAGGCGTCCACATAGAGATGGGTGATGCAGTCGTGGTAATGGTAGCGGGCCGGCGTCATGCCGTTGCCATCGACGTCGTAGGCCAGCTCCATGAGATGCGGCACGAGGTCGTAGCCGTAGCGTTTCCGGAAGGTTTTGAGCAGGCTCCCGGTCCACGGCAGCGGTTCGGCCGGCACGCCCTTCCACCCACCCTGTTCGCCCAGGATGCGGCCGTGGTTGGGCTCGTCGGTGAACATGCCGGGAATGGTTTTTCCGAACTCTTTCCCGTGGTGTTGCTTGTAGGCCTCGTGGGTGACCTTGATGAAGGCGCGCACCGCCTCGGGGTTGAGGGTGTCGAGGTAGGTGTAGCCGTTGTACCAGTCGCTGCACGCGTGCAGTTCCACCCGGAACCGGACAATGCTTTCGCCCGCGGCCGGGGCGGGGACTTCGCCGCGCGGCACCGGCCGGACGTTGCGGGCCACGGCGTCCTCGATCTTGGCGGTGAAGATGGCGACGGTGTCGTCGTCCCACGTGCAGTCGGCCGGCGCCAGGATCGGCTGGACGACGAGGGAGCGCATGCGGTATTGGGGATTCTTGGTCACCAGGCCGCCGGCGGCGCCGGAGGGCCAGCGGTCCTCGTCGTAGAGCCAGGCTTCCATCCCCAGCGCCCTGGCTTCGTCCACGCAGGCGTCCACGCATTCGAACCACTCGTCCGCCAGATAGGGCGTGGCCAGGCCGACGCGGGAATGCATGAAGAAGCCGCCCAGCCCCATCTCCCGCAGGAGGCGGATCTGGCGGCGCAGCTCCGCCGGTTCGAGGCGGCCGTTCCAGGCCCAGAACGGTTTGCCGCGGAAACGGTTGTCGGGTGTTTGGAACTCCTTCAGCAGGGCTTCATTCATGGTGCGGTGACTCCGGAGATGATTGCGGGCGGCAGAAAAAGATGGCTTATAATACCACGCCCCCCAGCCTTGAACCTTGATGAAAGTGGCAAACCCCAGCATGATCGTCCCAAAATCGCCCGCCGCCCGGAAGCTGGAATTCCCCGCGCCGCCCGGCGCCTTCCCGCTGCTGGTCCAGCGGCAGACGCCCCAGGCCGAGCTGGGGCTGCACACCCACCAGTTCGAGGAGCTGGTCGTCATCACCGGGGGCCGCGGCACCCATTTCACCGCCGCCGCCGAATATCCGATCCAGGCCGGCGACGTCTTCGTGATCCACACCGGCCAGGCCCATGGCTACCGCGACACCGAGCGCCTGCATTTGGTGAACGTGCTCTACAAGCCGGCGGGAATCCCCCTGCCGCAGGGGGAACTGCGCAAGCTCCCCGGCTACCACGCCCTCTTCAACCTCGAGCCGCGCTACCGCCGCCGCCACCGCTTCGAAAGCCGGCTCCAACTGCGCCCGGAGGAACTCGCGCAGGCCGGCGAATGGCTGGAGGGGCTCGAGGCCGAGCTGGCCGCGCGCCAACCCGGCTTCGAGTTCCTCGCCCTTGCCCACTTCATGCGGCTGGTCGGCACCCTCTCCCGCCGCTATGCCGACGGCGGCGAGGAGGGCGGTGCCGGCAAGCGGGCGCCGCTGATCCGCCTCGGCCGGGTCTTCGGCCACTTGGAAAGCCGTTACGCCGAGCCCGTCCGTGTCGCCCAGCTCTGCGCGATCGCCCGCATGTCCCGCAGCGCCCTCTTCCGCGCCTTCCATGACGCGACCGGCCTCGCCCCCCTCGACTACCTGATCCGCCTCCGGGTCGCCCGCGCCCGCGACCTGCTCCGCCGCACCCCCCTGCCCATCAAGGAAGTCGCCGCCCGCACCGGCTTCCGCGACAGCAACTACCTCGCCCGCCAATACCGCCGCATCACCGGCGAGACCCCGCGCACCACCCGCCGCCGCGCCACCGCCGCCGCCATCACCCCCCGGCGTGCCTGAGCCAGAGCCACAGCGCCAGCGCCGCCCCCAGCCCGAGCCGGTACCAGGCGAAGGCCCGGAAATCGTGGGTCATCACGTAGCGCAGCAGCCACTTGACCACCACCAGCGCCGAGAGGAAGGCCACCCCAAACCCCACCGCCAGCTCCGCCGCCGCCCCCAGCGAAAAGCTGCCCCACGCCCCCAGCAGCTTGTAGCCCGTCGCCGCCACCATCACCGGGATCGCCAGGAAAAAGGAGAACTCCGTCGCCGCCCGCCGGGACAGCCCCGCGCACAGCCCCCCCATGATCGTCGCCCCCGAGCGCGACGTGCCGGGCACCAGCGCCAGCACCTGCGCCAGCCCCACCTTCAGCGCGGCCAGCGGCCGCATTTCCTCCACCGTCGCCGCCACTGGCCGCCAGCCCCGCGCCAGCCGTCGCCGCTCCCACCCCTCGATCGCGAAGATCGCCAGCCCTCCGAGCAACAGCGTCGCCATCACCGTCACCGGCGAGAACAGCACCGCCTCAATCACGTCGTCGAACAGCAGCCCCGCCACCGCCGCCGGCAGGAACCCCACCGCCACGTTCACCGCGAACCGCCACCCCGGCGCCTCGGGTGCCAGCCCCAAAAACACCCGCAGCCGCGCCGCCACCGGCCGGGGCGGCCCCCGCAACGCCGCCCCCGTCTCCGCCCAGACCCGCCCCGCCTCACGCCACAGCCACCCCCGGTACTCCCAGCAGACCGCCAGGATCGCCCCGAGCTGGATCGCAATGGTGAAGACGTTCCACTTCGCCGCCTCTGCCGCCGGCAACGCCGCCTTCGCCAGCCCCAGCGCATCCTCCGCCACAATCAGATGCCCCGTGCTCGAAATCGGCAGGAATTCGGTCACCCCCTCCACCACCCCGAGCACCGCCGCCTTCACCAGTTGCAACCCATCCACGTCCATGATATGGTTCCCCCTGCCGCCGCCACCGCCCCAAAGCCCGGAATTATGAATGCTGAATGTTCGCCGGTCGCCGGTCGCCGTTCGCAAAATGATGGCCGTCGCCCGGCCTTCGTGCCCTTCGAGTCTTCGTGGTGAACCCCTCAGGCTGGATTCCACCGTCCGCCCAACATAATGCCCGCCCCCCAAATGCCAACGCCACCCCCCGCCATCCCCCTCCGCGCCATCACCTTCGACGCCGGCTTCACCCTGCTCCACCCGCACCCCGCCACCGGCACGCTCTATGCCGCCGCCGCCGCCCGCCACGGCCTGGAGCTGCCCGCCGCCGAGGCCGAGCCCCGCCTCCTCCGGGCCTGGAACGCCGCCCGCCGCAGCCACGCCGGCCTGGTCCACGGCACCGACGCCGAATCGGCCCGGCACTTCTGGCGCAAGGTCATTGCCCGCATGTTCGACCCGCCCCCCGCGCCATCCCTCCTCGACCGGCTCACCCGCGACCTCCACGACCTCTTCAGCGACCCCGCCACCTGGCGCCTCGACCCCGCCTGGGAAAGCCTCCACGCCACCCTCCGCGCCCGCGGACTCCGCATCGGCCTGGTCAGCAACTGGGACGTGCGCCTGCGCCCCCTCCTCCAAGGGCTCGGCCTGGAACGCCGCTTCGACGCCATCGCCATCTCCGCCGAACAGGCCGCCGAAAAGCCCGACCCCGCCCTCTTCCACCACGCCCGCCGCGCCCTCGGCGTCGCCGACCCCGCCGCCTGCCTCCACATCGGCGACACCTGGAACGAGGACATTGTCGGCGCCACCGCCGCCGGCCTCCGCGCCGCCTGGCTCAACCCCAACGGCGCCCCCCGCCCCGACCCCGCCCTCCCCTGTGGCGAACTCCGCGGCCTCGCCGCCCTGACCGCCCTGCTCGGAACCTGAAACTCAGGTCGCCAAATGCAGGTTGCCGAGGTGGACGTGGCGCAGCCCCTCCGCCGCCGCGATGCCGGCCGCCAAGTCCAAGGTGCGGCGCGGCGTCACCGGCTTGTCCAGCAGCTTGTGGGCGGGATAGAAGGCGCTGAAATGCAGCGGGGTCGCCGCCCCCAGTTCGGAAACGACCCAGCGGCAGAGTTCGCGGATCCCCGGCGCGCCGTCGTTCTCCCCCGGAATCAGCAGGTTGGTGACCTCGAGATGCACGCCGAGCCGGCGCAGCAGCTTGAGGGCCGCCAGCACCGGTTCCAGCCGGCCGCCGCAGAGCCGCCGGTAGAAATCGTCGTCGAAGGCCTTCAAATCCACGTTGGCCGCGTCAATGTGCCGGTAGAACTCCGCCGCCGCCGCCGGCTGGATGTAGCCGTTGGTCACGGAGACCGTCTTCAGCCCGGCGGCGTGCGCGGCCTTGGCGATCTCCAGCCCGTATTCCGCCCAGACGGTCGGCTCGTTGTAGGTGAGGGAAACCGATTGGCAGCCCTCGATCCGGGCCATGGCGGCAATCCGGGCCGGCGTGAAGTCCGCCGGCGGCGGCCGCGTCGGCAGCGCCGCCTTGGCCGTGGAGAGTTCCCAATTCTGGCAGAAGAGGCAGCCCAGGTTGCAGCCGACCGTGCCAATGGAAAAGGAATAGGTCCCCGGCAGGAAGTGATAGAGCGGCTTCTTCTCGATGGGATCGACGTGGACGGCCGCCGGCCGGCCGTGGACGAGGCTGACCAGCCGCCCCCCCTGGTTCAGGCGGACGCCGCAGCGGCCGAGGGCGCCCGCCTTCAGCCGGCAGCCGTGCGGGCAGAGGTCGCAGACCGCCACCTCCCCCTCCGCGTGCCACCACGCCGCCGGAAACACCAGCTTGTCCTGCTCCATGCGCCACCTCCCGGCGCCAGCCATGGGCGGCGGGCACCTTGCCACACCCATACTGTAGCCGGCAACTGCCGGCCTGTCATCTTTCCCCAGTGAGAGGGCGGCGCTTGTCGCCAGCGCTTGCTACCGGTTCCCATTCACGCCAAAAAATGGCCGCACCCGGGGAGGGTGCGGCCACTTGCGCCAGTTCAGGCGGCGGCGCGGCTCCGCGCCGGGGCCGCGGCCGCCGGGAAGGCCGCCGCGCCGGTGGCGGCCGGCAAGTGGCGGGTCAGCCAGCCGCCCTTGTGCATGGTCACGAGGGAGTAGGGGCCGATCCAGGAGAGGGCCGCGAAGTTGAAGATCCCGTAGGCGTAGGCCCAAAGCGCGTCGCTGGAGCGGTGCCGGCGCAGGTAGACCAGGGCCGGCATGGACGACCACAGCCCAATGCCGCAGAGGACGTTGAGCAGGAAGATGTCCGGCCGCCAGAGAATGCAGCAGAGCAGCGCCGTCAGGAACAGCGGCGCGCTGGCCGTCCAGAGCCACTGCATGCAAAGGTAGGCGCGTGCGCCGGCCGCCGAGCCTTCGCGGAAGCTGCGGAAGGCGAACTCGGACATCGCGATGTTCTCGCGGATGTTGCTGCGCGCCCAGCGCAGCAGCATCTTGCAGAGGTTCTTGTAGCGGGTGGGGACGTTGGTGTAGACCACCGCGTCGGACTGGAAGAGGACATGCAGCCCCTCGCGCAGCACCAGGTTGGTCATCGCCCGGTCCTCGCCGATGTCCGACGGCTTGCCGAAGAACCGCTGGTGCATCCATTCGTTCAGCACCTTGAACAGCACGTCGCGCCGGTAGGCGGCCAAGGCACCCGGGGTGCAGAGGACGGAGTTGACCGAACTCTGGCCAGAGCGGACGAAGTCGAAGCTGAAGACGAAGCTCACATCCAGCATCCTGGGGATGATCCCCTCGTGCAGGTTGAGCACCCGGACATTGCCGGCCACGGCGCCGCAACGGGGATTGCCGACGAAGGGGCTGACCAGGCGGCGGAGCGTCACCGGCTCGACAATCGAGTCGGAGTCAACCGTCACCAGCACCTCGCCGGTGGCCCGGACAAAGCCTTCGTAGAGGGCGCGGCGCTTGCCGCAGTTGCGGGGGAGCTGAAGGGTGGTGATCCGGCCAGGCATTTCGCGGCCGGCCTGGAGAATCCACTGCCAGGTGTCGTCCCGGCTGCCATCATCCACGGCGATGATCTGCAGCTTCTCGGCCGGATAGTCGCTGGCCATCAGGCTGCGCAGGGTCACCAGCACTTGCCGCCCCTCGTTGTAGGCCGGCACCACGACGGTGCAGGTGGGCAGATCCGCGTCCGCCGCCGCCGATGCCGGACGATAGGTGCGGATCCGGTAGAGCTGCCAGGCAAAGAAGGCGACGCTGATGACCAGGAAGAACTGGCTGGCGACGAGGAACGCCCGCCCCAGCGGATTCTCCGCCAAGGCCTCACGGGCGCTCGCCACCTCCTGCCAGTTGAGCTGGGTGGTGATGGCCGCCCCCAGCAGGAGGGCGACGATCAACCCCTTGGTGAGCGTGCCGAAGGGGACACGGTTGCACCGCTCCAGGGCCTTCACCCCAAGCTCCCGCAACCACGCGGGATTGGCCACCACGGCGGCCTGGGAACGGACACGGGCCAGCGTCTCGACTAGGGAACCTTCGATACTCAAACTTCACCTCGACTCCGGCATTCTCGCGACGTTGAACCGCCACGGCCCTCCTGGGGGCATCCGCTTCGCGGACGGCGGAAGGCTGTCAAGCGTGCCGGCACATAGCGCGCCGTTTTGCACAAGGCGGCCGACCTTCGGGTGGGCAGGCCGGCCGCGGGAGGACAGGATTCCGGTTGGGAAGCGGATCAGTTCAAGCTGATCGAAGATGCTGTTGACGGATACTTTACTCCCTGTCCCCTCATTTGTCAAGCCGATCTTTCCCCAAATCGCCCGCCATGGCTGGCCATGGCGGGCCTTGTCGCGCCATGTCACCTTGCCCCCCTGGGGGAATGATTCAGGTCCGGCCGGGGGGAGATGCCGGCGGGTGGCTTGAAAAGCGCCGGGGCGCCGTTACGTTCCAAAAGTTTACTCGAATGGTTGGCTTGGCGCCCATCCGGATCCGGAATCCAGGAGGGGGCGGTGAATGGCAAAGGGGCTGGCGGTGAAGTTCTCCACCCGCGTGCGGTTTGGCCTGCGGATCATGATCCAGATCGCGGCCGAAGGCGAGAAGCGGCCGGTGTTCTCCCGGCACCTGGCGGAAACCCAGGGGATCACGGAAGCCTATGTCGACCAGATCCTGCTGCCGTTGCGCACTCAAGGGCTGCTGGTCAGCCGCCGCGGCCGGGCCGGTGGCTATTCCCTGGCGCGGCCGGCCGCCGAAATCTCGCTGTGCGACATCATCGCGGCGATGGAGGGGGGGTTCACCCTCGTCCCCTGCCTGCAAGACGAAGAGAAATGCGTGCGCCCGGAACGCTGCGCCGCCCATGCCGTCTGGGAGAGGCTGACGGCGAGCTTCCGGCAAGCCGCCCAAGCCTTCACCTTGGACAAGCTGGCGGCGGACTACGAGGCGCTGGTCCGGCAATACCCAACCCTGGGCGAGGCACCCAAGCGCCACTGACCCCAAGCCCGCCCCCAAGCAATCCTCAGCAACTTGGAAGCGAAGAAGATGGAACCTAACCTCTACCACGAAATCATGGCCGACCATCAGCAATACGTGCTGGGCACCTACGCCCCGGGGCCGCTCCTCGAACGGGGCGCCATGTCCTGGGTCTGGGATCACACGGGCAAGCGCTACCTGGACTGCGCCGCCGGCATCAGCGTCTGCAACCTGGGGCACTGTCATCCGCGGGTGACGGAGGCGATCCAGCGGCAGGCGGCCAAGCTGGTCCACGTCTCCAACCTCTACCTGAACGAGAACCAGCCGCGGCTGGCGGCGCGCATCGCCAAGCACAGCTTCGGCGGGCGCGTCTTCTTCTGCAACAGCGGCGCCGAGGCCAATGAGGGGATGATCAAGTTCGCCCGCAAATGGGGGCATGAACAGGGGCGGCACGAGATCGTCTGCATGGCCGAATCGTTCCACGGGCGGACGCTGGCCACCCTGGCCGCCACCGGGCGCGCCAAGTACCGGCAGGACTTTGCGCCGGATCTGGCCGGCTTCGTCCACGTCCCGCTCAACGACTTGGCCGCGGTCCAGGCCGCCCTCACCCCGCGGACGGCCGCGGTGCTGGTGGAGCCGATCCAGGGCGAGGGCGGCATCCGCGTCGCCAGCCGCGAGTTTTTGGCCGGACTGCGCCAGTTGTGCGACGAACGGGGGCTGCTCCTGCTGCTCGACGAAATCCAGTGCGGCATGGGGCGCACCGGCCTCTGCTTCGCCTACCAGCATTATGGCATCGTGCCCGACGCCATGTCGCTGGCCAAGGCGCTGGGCAACGGCATCCCCATCGGCGCCTTCACCGTCCAGCAGAAATACCAGGATCTCCTCCCCCCCGGCACCCACGGCAGCACTTTCGGCGGCAACCCGCTCGCCTGCGCCGCCGGCCTCGCCGTGTTCGACGCCTTGGAGCAGGACGGCGTGCTGGAAAACACCCGGCGCATGGGCACGCGTTTCCTGGAGCAGCTCACCGCCCTGGGCGCCAAGCACCCCTGCATCCGCGAAATCCGCGGCATGGGGCTCATGCTCGGCCTCGACGTCGGCCAGCCGGTCACCGGACTCCTCGCCGCCGCCCGCGACCGCGGCCTGCTCATCCTCGCCGCCGGCGAAACGGTCCTGCGGCTGCTGCCACCCCTGACCATCCAGCCGGACGAGGTGGATCTCGCCTGCCGCATCCTCGACGAAATCCTCCCGGCATAGCTCCCCCGTCGGCGGGCGGGGTCATTTCGCGGGGAACACGGCCATCCCTTTTTCGAGCTTGCCGCCGCCCGCCCCCGCTTCGCAGTAGGCGATTTTCTCCTTGACCTCGGTGACGACCAGGGTTGCGACCTTGGTCATTTCGCTGGCGAGGACCTCCCCCGTGTCGGGATCAACCAGTTCCGCGGCGCTGCCCGCGTCGAACTTCATGCCCACCGCAACCCCTTCACGGCTGCCGCGGTTGACGACGATCTTGCCCCCGGAAACCAGGAGGATTGTCCCTTCCCAGGGAATGCCGTCAAGCTGGCCGACCATGAACTGGATGCATTGGTCCACGGCGTCCGAACAGGCCTTGCCGAGATTGTCGTTCAAAAAGCCGCTCAAGTTGCCGGTCAGGCCGCCGAGTGCCGACCCGTGGTAGCCGACCCCAAGCCCCTTGTTGGTGGACTTGCCGACCACGTCCTTGGAGGCCTTGACCTGGCCAGTCTCCGAATCCACCAAGTAAATCGTCATGTTGATCTCGGCCTGGCCAGCGCCGCCACCCAGGCTGATGCCCTTGAAGCTCAGCCCACCCTTGCCGCCGGCGGTTTCCTGCACGTGGGTGATCGAGCCGCGGACCAAGAGTTGGGCCGGGGTCATCCGCCCCATCTTCGGCGCCTTCTTGCCGCCCGCCACGCGGCCGCTGGCGGCAAAGTCCTGCTCCGCCAGCGCGACGTTGCGCATCTCGGCGGCGCCGAGGACGACGAACCGCCCGCAGGCATAAAGACGGTCAGTCATGATCGTCTCGAAGCCGTGCCCGAGATCCCAACGTCCCCGCCAGTTCGCCTCGTTGGCGAATTTGCTGACGGTGACCGTGTACCGGAGGTTCCCTGAGCCCGCCTCCGCCCCCAGCCCGCGCTGGCCGCCAATGACCGCCACCACGAGACCGGCCAAAATCGCCCTGATCCGAGTCATGATTGCCTCCTTGGGGCATTGCCGACGTTGGTTGCCACCCCTGAACCGCAACTCCACACTTGCTTAGTATGGCCGGAACCCCCCGGAAATGCAAGTCCAAGTGGCCGAATGCCGCGGGCTTTGAAGGCCGCCAGACGATCCTGGTGGCCGACCGGGAATTCGACGACCAAATTGCCCGGGTGCTTGAATTCAAGACGATCCACCGGTATCTTATTGTTTCGCCAAAAGCAATTTCCGATCAGCTTCAAGGCCTGGATTCATGCGGGTCCTCGGCCCGTCAGCCCGATTTCGCCCAATCGAGAATCCCCCCAGAAATCCGGAAGTGCCAAAACTGTTCACTGGAGGAGTGCGATGACGTGGCTGAGCTGGATGATCGTGGTTGTGCCGGTGGTCGGCGTGTTGTGGGCAGCGTTCTACTCGAGGCGCTACGTGAAGGACGTTGCCGACTATCTCGCCTGCGGCCGCGTCGCGGGGCGGTACGTGATCTCTGTCGGTGACATGGCGGCCGGCCTCTCAGTGATCTCGCTCGTCGCCGCGTGTGAGGCAAATTACCAGGTCGGCATGGCGATCGGCTTCTGGGGCGCCATCGGCACGCCGGTCTCCGCCTTTCTGGCACTGACCGGGTACTGTGTTTACCGGTTCCGGCAGACCCGCTGTCTCTCGATCGGACAGTTCCTGGAACTCCGCTACAGCCGCTCATTCCGCATTGTCGCGGCAGCCATCCGCACGATTGCGGAGATGATCACCAACGCGATCGGACCGGCCGTCGCCGTGCGCTTCTTCATCTACTTTCTCGGCATTCCCCATCAATTCCACGTCTTTGGCATGGCGATCCCGGCCTACGGGATCATTGTGGCGCTGTTGCTGCTCATCGCCTTGGCCCTGATCTTGCCGGCCGGACGCATCTCGCTTCTGGTTACCGACAGCATTCAGGGGATGATCAGCTACCCCATTTTCGTCATTGTCACGGTGTTCATCCTCACGAAACTGTCCTGGTTCAACGACGTGGCCCCGGTCATGCTGGACCGCAAGCTGGGCGAGAGCTTCCTGAACCCGATGGATGTGTCCGGGCTGCGCGACTTCAATCTTTTCGCCCTGATTGTGACGCTGGTTGGCAACGTGCTGAACCGCGCCTCATGGATCGGGAATGACACCAGCGGCGCGGCGCGGAACCCGCATGAGCAGAAGATGGCCGGCATCCTCGGCACCTGGCGCAATGGTTTCGCCTATACGATGATGTCGCTGATTTCCATCTTCCTCATTACCTTCATGCTGGCGGACCGCTTTGCCCCGCAGGCGCATGGGGTGCGCGTCCGCCTCACCGCGAAGGTTGCCGAGGAAGTGATCGCGAACCCGGAGACGCGCGCCACGGTCGTCGCCAACGCCTCGGCGCTGCCCGTCGCCCATCACGTCATCGGTGTCGACAAGCCCTATTCGCGGGACGCGAACCCGGACACCCCGTTCCTAGATACGACCCTGGAGACGATCCGGAAGGCGAACACCCAGGATCCGAACTTGGTCTTCCAGAAGTTCCGCTCGCTGTACAACCAGATGATGATGCCGACGCTGCTGGGTGGACTTTTCTCCCCGTTCTTGATGGGGCTGTTCACGTTGCTGATGGTGATGCTCCTGATCTCGACGGACGACTCGCGGATCTTCAACGCCTCCAGCACGATCATCCAGGACGTTGTCGTGCCGCTGCGCAGGAAGGAGCTGTCGGTCGAGGAGCACCTGAAGTACCTGAAAACATGCACGGTCGGCGTCGCCGTGTTCTTCTTCATCGTCTCCCTGTTTTTCGCACAGATCGACTTCATCAACATGTTCGTCACGATGATGTGCTCGCTGTGGCTGGGCGCAGCGGGGCCGATCATGATTGGCGGGCTGTACACGCGTTTCGGCACGACCTTCGGCGCCTGGTGCGCGTTGTTCTTCGGATCCGGGACCTCGCTGGTTGGCTTGCTCTGCCAGCGCCACTGGGCGGCGGCCATCTACCCGTGGCTGGACTCCAGGGGCTACGTAGAACCCCTGGGGGATTTCCTCGCCGCGGTCGCCAAGCCGTTCGAACCATATATCGCATGGGAGATGAACCCGCTCAAGTTTCCGATCAACTCGGTTGAGATCTACTTCATGGCGATGATGCTCGGCGTTGGCGGGTACCTGATCGGTTCGCTGCTGACCCGCAAGGAGGCGTTCAACCTCGACCGGCTCCTGCACCGCGGCAAATATCATCCCGATGGCGAACCCGCGGTCGTCCGGGAGAAGCTCTCGCTTCGGCACCATTTTTACAGAAGGGTGATCGGCATCACGCCGGAGTACACCAAGGGCGACAGGGCCATTGCCTGGTCGGTGTTCTGCTGGTCCCTCGTCTATGGGTTCGGCATCATGTTCTGCGGGATACTGGCGTGGAATGCCGTTTCGCCGTGGTCGGCCCAGCGCTGGAGCATCTACTTCTTCATCACCCACATAGGCGCGGCGCTGCTGGTCGGCACGGTCTCCACCGTGTGGTTCATGGCGGGCGGCTTCATTGACATGTGCGCCATGTTCCGCGATCTGGCACGTCGGGTTGCCAACCCCCTCGACGACGGCCGTGTGGTTGGGCATGTCTCGCTGGCGGACAAGGCGCACTTTGAAGAAGTCGAGCACCAGGGTGAGGACGGCAAGCGCCCGGGCGATGCGCCGAAACCCTAGTGCCCTGTAAAACGGAAAACGGCGCTTCCGGGGTTTGTGTGGTGGCTTCAAGTTTGGGCCGGAACGCGGCCAGGGTTGGTCGCCACGGGCGCTGGTGCCCGTGGTCTGGAGTTTGGCACAAGTGCCGTTGCCATGCGGCGTTTTCCAGTTTGGCGTTCCGCGGTTTTCGCTCTTCGACAACCGGTTTTCCGAGCAGGCGGACAAGGTCGCGCGCGGACGGTCTTCTCACCTTGTCCTGCCGCCATGGCGCGAGAGGTTCGAACTGCTCGTTTCGCCGGCCGCCGAGGGCGCTGATGCTGGCCAGGAGCATGGCGGCATGGCAGGCCACCAGGAACGCGGGGGCCCTCTCCACCGAACGGGGGTTCCACACCTGGGCCTTTCCTGCGCCGAGGATGGTCTTCTCGTCCCGGAAGCTGACCGCGATCTGCCAGCGGAGCAGATAGGCCTGGACGACCTGCCGGAGGTCGGCCGGCTCTCCGGCGACGAGGAGATCGGCGGGCTGCCCGTAGAGGAGCTTGCCGCCCTTCGGGAGGCGGTATCCGAGGGGCTTGATGAGCCCGGCCGTCACGGGGCGGTCGGCGGTCGCCCTGGGCCAGCAGGCGCCGCGTCGGGGGTTGGGAGGGCTTCGCCGTACTTGCGGTTGCGGTGCGTCCGGCTTCCGGCAGGCGCATTCGCAGGCGGGCGTCCCTGCGGATGCGGACAACGGCGGCCGTGCGCTCCGGCAGCCCCCCAGGAAGCGGCGGTTGGCGGCGGGGCCGTTCCGCCGGGGCTGGGGCCGCGCCACCGCCGCCGCCGGGCGCTTTAGCCGGAATTAGGGGATGTATTCCATCTTTGCCTCAGTGCAACTCTTCTTCCTGCCGTTGTGGGGCATGGCATTTCTGGTGCGGCAGGCAGTCCAACCTGCGCGATTGTCATGCCCCCAAGCGGCGGGGGGGGTTGCAGTTCCCCGCTTCCGGGGTATGTTAAAAACCTTGATATTCATCCTGTTTTCAGGAACCGCGGTGAATCCGGCCGCGCCAGTCCGGAGTGGAACTATCCGACCATGGCTGATGACGCCACCCTGAATCCCGCCGCCACGCCGGCGCCGGGTGAGACCGCCCCTGATGCCGCCGAGGTGGCCGCCGCCTACGGCGCCAGCCAGATCCAGGTGCTGGAAGGGCTGGAGGCGGTCCGCAAACGCCCCAGCATGTACATCGGCGACACCGGCGAGCGCGGGCTGCACCACCTCGTCTATGAAGTCGTCGACAACTCCATTGACGAGGCGCTGGCCGGCTACTGCAAGAACATCGCCGCCGTCATCCATCCCGACGGCAGCCTGTCGGTGGCCGATGACGGCCGCGGCATCCCGGTGGAGATCCATCCGCAGGAGGGCAAACCCGCCTGCGAAGTCGCCCTGACCGTGCTCCACGCCGGCGGCAAGTTCGACCACAACGCCTACAAGGTCTCCGGCGGCCTGCACGGCGTCGGCGTCTCCTGCGTCAACGCCCTTTCGGCCTGGCTGGAGCTGAATGTGCAGCGCGACGGCGGCGAGTTCCACATGCGCTTCCAGCGCGGCGCCACCGTCGCCCCCCTGACCAAGGTCCGCGCCTCGGAGAAGCGGGGCACGGCCGTCACCTTCAAGCCGGACGAGAGCATCTTCAGCACCGTCGAGTTCAAGTGGGACATCCTTTCCCGCCGCCTGCGCGAACTCGCCTTCCTCAACGCCGGCATCCGCATCGCCCTCACGGACGAGCGTGGCGAAACCCCGCGGGAAGAGATCTTCCTCTACAGCGGCGGCCTCCGCGAATTCGTCAAGCACCTCAACGAGGGCAAGCATGCCATCTGCGAAGTGATCTACTTCCAGATCGCCCGGGAAGGGGTCGAAGCCGAGATTGCCATGCAGTTCAACGATAGCTACACGGAAAGCATCTTCAGCTACGCCAACAACATCAGCACCATCGAGGGCGGCACCCACCTCTCCGGCTTCCAGGGCGCCCTGACCCGCTGCATCAACAGCTATGCCAAGACCGTTCCCGCCTTCAAGAACGAGCCCGCGGTCTCCGGCAACGACGTGCGCGAGGGGCTCGCCGCCGTGGTCAGCGTCAAGGTGCGCGACCCGCAGTTCGAAGGGCAGACCAAGACCAAGCTCGGCAACAGCGACGTGCGCGGCATCGTGGATTCCATCGTCTACGACGGTCTCAGCACCTATTTCGAGGAACATCCGCAAGACGCGAAGATGATCTGCGAAAAGGCCATGCTCGCCTCCCGCGCCCGCGAGGCCGCCCGCAAGGCCCGCGAACTGACCCGGCGCAAGACGGCGCTGGACGGTTCGGCCCTCCCCGGCAAGCTCGCCGACTGCTCCGAGAAGGATCCGGCCAAGTCCGAAGTCTACATCGTCGAGGGCGACTCCGCCGGCGGCTCCGCCAAGCAGGGGCGCAACAGCAAGTTCCAGGCGATCCTGCCGATCCGCGGCAAGCTCCTCAACGTCGAGAAGGCGCGCCTGGACAAGATCCTCAACAACAACGAGATCCGCGCCCTGATCACCGCCATCGGCTGCGGCATCGGCAACGACGAGTTCGACCTAGCCAAGGCCCGCTACCACCGCATCGTCATCATGACCGACGCCGACGTTGATGGTTCGCACATCCGCACCCTGCTCCTCACCTTCTTCTTCCGCCAGATGAAGCCGCTCGTCGAGGCGGGCTATGTCTACATCGCCAAGCCGCCCCTCTTCAAGATCCGCCGGCGCAAGCTCGAACAGTACGTCGAAAGCGAGGAGCAGCTCGACAATGTCCTGCTCGATCTTGGCCTCCAGGAAGTGGAAATCCACCGGCTGGGCGACGGGCCGCTGGATCGCGAGCGCATCAACGAGGCGATCGCCAACGTGCGCGAGGGGCTGCGCCTGGCCACCGGCCTTTCCCGTTACGGCATCGCCCCCGTGAGCTACCTGCGGATGAAGCATCCCGCCAGCGGCGCCTTCCCGATCGCCCTGGTCAGCGTCCGCGAGCCGGATGGCACCACCAGCCAGCAGTATGTCTACAGCGACGCGGAGGAGGCGGAAGCGGTCGCTGCCGCCGAACAGCGCCTCGCCCCGCCGGCGGCCGAGCCGGTCGGCGACATCGCGCCGCTGGCGGCGGTGCCCCACGAGGAGTGCCTCAGTGCGGAGTCCGCGGACTCGATCGACCTCCAGCAGGCCGTCGCGGCGGCCGCCGCCGAGGCCGGGGGCATCGAGCCAGCCGCGGCGGAAGCGGCGGCCAAGCCGGAGCGGCATCCGGACATTGACATCATCCCGATCTACGAGGCCAATGCCTTCCGCGCCTTGGAGGAACGGCTGGCAACCCGCGGGCTCTCCCTGTTCGAGCTCTTCGAGGGCGAGAAGCCAATCATCGAGATCGTCCAGGCTGGCGAACGGCTGCCGGTGAAATCGCTGGTCGAGATGTACAACCATCTCACCGGCATTGGCCGCCACGGCGTCTACATCCAGCGCTACAAAGGTCTTGGCGAAATGAACGCCGACCAGCTCTGGGAGACGACCATGGATCCGGAGAAGCGCAAGATGCTGCGCGTGACCATGGAGGATGCCGTCGAGGCCGAGCGGATGTTCACCCTGCTCATGGGCGAACAGGTCGAGCCCCGCCGCAACTACATCGAGAAATACGCCGAATCGGTCAAGGATCTGGACATTTGAGGATCAAGCGAGTCATCACGGGTGGGCACCTCGGAGATTCCGAACCGCCGGCCCACAGGGTGTGTTCCATCCCCCCGTCGCGGCGGATCGCCGCGCTGAACGAATTGCGCAGGAGAAGGATCGGTGGCCGCGAACCCTACACCGGACGACTTGCTCGAGTTCTTGAGATTGTTGCAAGGCAACCACGTTGACTTTGTCCTGGTTGGCGGATATGCCGTCGCCTTCCATGGGTACATCCGTTCAACCCAGGATCTTGACATTTTATACCGGAACACCCCGGGGAATCGGCAGGGCATCACCCAGGCATTGCTGGACTTCGGATTTCCCAAGCAGGTCATTTCGGACGATCTTTTCCAAGCGGGCAGCATCCTTCGCATGGGGCTTCCCCCCTCCCGGATCGAGATGCTCAATGAAGTCAGCGGCGTCTCCGTCGATGAAATCTGGCAACACCGTGTACTCGGCGATTTCGAAGGGCTGAAAGTCCACTTCATCAGCCTTGACGATCTCCGCAAAAACAAGAAAGCGGCCGGACGCGCCAAGGATTTGCTTGATTTGGCCGAGCTGCAAGATTAGCCGGAATGATTCACCACGAAGTCACGAAGTTCGATCGCCGTTCATCTTCTCATGAATAGATCCGGTTAGTGGCTGTCCGTTCGCGGACTCCCCCTCTTTTTTCAGTATTCACCCTCCAGTGACAGGCAGTGCCATGTCCGACGACATCCGCAAGAACGACATTCCGGCGGCGATCGAGGAGATCATGCACAACGCGTACCTCCAGTACTCGTTGAGCGTCAACGTCGGCCGCGCCATCCCCGACGTGCGGGACGGGTTCAAGCCCGGCAACCGCCGCATCCTCTACGCCATGCTCCAGCTCGGCCTCGGCAAGAGCCGCCCCTACACCAAGTGCGCCAAGGTCGTCGGCGAAGTCATCGGCAACTACCATCCCCACGGCGACCTCGCGGTCTACGACACCCTCGTCCGCATGGCCCAGGACTTCTCCATGCGCCACCCCCTGGTTGACGGCCAGGGCAATTTCGGCTCCATTGACGGCGACTCCCCCGCCGCCTACCGTTACACCGAGTGCCGCCTCGAACGCCTCGCCGAGGAAATGCTCGCCGACATTGACCGCGACACGGTGGAGATGCGCCCGACCTTTGACGAGAAGAACCTGGAGCCGGCCGTGCTCCCGGCGCGCTTTCCCAACCTGCTGGTCAACGGCACCACCGGCATTGGCGTTGGCATGGCCACCAACATCCCGCCGCACAGCCTTGGCGAGGTCATTGACGCCACCGTCGCCATCATTGACAACCCGCGCATCAGCATCCGCGAGCTGATGCACCACCTGCCGGGGCCGGACTTCCCCACCGGCGCCATGATCATGGGGATGCGTTCCATCGTTGATCTCTACGAGACCGGGCGCGGCTCGATCCGCATCCGCGGCAAGGCGACGGTCGAGGAGGAGGACGGCAAGGAGCGGATCATCGTCACCGAGATCCCCTACGCCCTGAACAAGGAAAACCTGGTCGCCAAGATCGCCGAGCTGGTCAACGAGAAGCGGGTCACCGGCATCAGCGGCATCGCCGACGAGTCCAGCTCCCGCGCCGGCATCCGCATCGTCATTGACGTCAAGCGCGGCGCCATGGCCTCCATCGTCCTCAACCAGCTCTATACCCTGACGCCGCTGGAGACGGTCTTCGGCGCCCAGTTCCTGGTGGTCGACCGCAACCGGCCGCGCACCCTCAACCTCAAGCAGATCCTGGAAGCCTACCTCGACCACCGCTTCGAGGTCGTCACCCGCCGCACCCGCTTCGAACTGAAGAAGGCGGAGGACCGCGACCACATCGTCCAGGGGCTGCTCATCGCCCAGGCGCACATTGACGAGGTGGTGAAGATCATCCGCGACTCGCGCGACCGCGAAGTCGCCGGCACCGCCCTGATGGCGCGCTTCGGCCTGAGCAAGCTCCAGGCCGCCGCCATCCTGGAGATGCGCCTGCACCAGCTCACCAACCTCGCCGTCGCGGACTTGCAGGAGGAGCACGCGGAGCTGCAACGGCAGATCGCCCATTTCAAGGATCTGCTGTCCAGCCGCGCCAAGCTCATGGGGGTGGTGCGCGCCGAGCTGCTGGAGGTCAAGCAGAAATATGCGGACCGGCGGCGCACCCAGATCGTGCCAGTCGAGCGCGAGATCGGCATGGAGGACCTCATTGCCCGCGAAATCTGCGTCGTCACCGTCTCCGCCACCGGCTACATCAAGCGGGTGCCGGCCAACGTCTACGAGGCGCAGAACCGTGGCGGCAAGGGGATCCGGGGGATGAAGACGAAGGAGGCGGACTACGTCGACATGCTGCTGACCTGCTGCACGCACGACCTGATCCTCTTCTTCACCAACAAGGGGCTGATGCACTGGCTCAAGGCCTACGAGATCCCCGAAAGCTCCCGCGAGGGGCAGGGCAAGGCGCTGGTCAACCTCCTCCAGCTCCAGGAGGGCGAGCGCGTCCGCGCCATGATCCCCGTCACCGAAGTGGATGTCGAAGGGCGCTACATCGTCATGGCCACCAAGAACGGCACGGTCAAGAAGACCGAGCTGCGCGCCTTCAAGAACCTGCGCCGCAAGGGGATCATTGCCATCAACCTCGAGGGGGGCGACGACCTGATCGACGCCAAGCTCACCGATGGCGACCAGCAGCTCCTGCTCTCCGCCGCCCACGGCATGGCCGTCCGCTTCCGCGAGGCGGAACTGCGCCCCCTCGGCCGCGACACCACCGGCGTCCGCGGCATGGAACTGCGCGGCGACGCCGGCCAGCCCGTCGCCGAGATCGTCGCCATGACCGTGGTCAATCCCGCCGACGAGCTGCTGGCCATCACCGCCCAAGGCATGGGCAAGCGCACCCCGCTGGGCACCGGCATTGCCGCCGGCACCGGCGAAGGCGAGGAGGGCGAAGCCGCCGCCCCGCCGCCGGCGGAAGGGGAGGAGGCCGCCGCCCCGCGCCGGGGTGGCTACCGCCTCACCCACCGCGGCACCAAGGGGATCACCAGCATCAAGCTCAAGCCCGGCGACCGTGTCGTCGCCGCGCTCCAGGTCGAGCCCGAGGGCCGCCAGGAGCTGCTGATGACCTCCATCCAGGGGCAGGTCGTCCGCCTCCGCGTCGGCGACGTGCGCCAGACCGGCCGCGCCGCCCAGGGCGTGATCATCATGCGCCTGAACGAGGGGGATGCCGTGGCGACCGCCACGGTCGTGGACACTCTCAGCGACGCGGAGGTCGAGGCTAACCGTTCCCGGGCCGAGGAGGATGCCAAGCTGGCCGCCCTCCAGGCCGCCGTCGCCGACCGCGATGCCGCCGCCGAGGCGGCCGAGGCCGCCGCGGACGAGGGGACGCCGGAGGCGGAACCCGCATCCTGAACGCCTGAACGCCTGGCCGAAGCCCGCAACTCAAAGCCAAGCTCGGCTGGGATTGACTGGACCATCGGACTCATCAGCCCCATCGGACTCATCAGCCCCATCGGACTCATGAGACCCAGGCGACCCATTGCCAAGAGATGCGACATGCTGGACCGGGCGCAATGGTTGGTGGCCGGCCTTTGCCTGGCCGGGGTGGTGGCAGTGTCCGCGGCGGAGAGGCCAGGGAAGCGGCCGGCTATGCCCGCGTCCGCGGCTACAAGGAAGGCGCGGCGGTGTTCGCGGTTGTCCTCGAACCATCGGGGCAGGTGGCGCGGATCGAGCTGGTGAGTTCCCCCGATTCGCCCGGCAATGTCAAGCTGATTCTGCCGCGGCTGAAACTGGCGCCGGATGGACAGGTCACGGCGGACGCGGTGCCGCTCCAGCCCGTCCGCGTCATCCACGCCGCCATTCCGGCCAACCCCTGATTCCGCCCGCCCCTTGCCCTTTGTCATAAGACCCATGCGCCCCCTGGGACTCATGATCGCCCCGCCATCAGCGGGCGCGCCCAGTTGCATTTTTTCCCGGAAATGGTATTTTCACCATGTCTGTCGCCTCCAGGAAAGAACCCCATGCCCGCCGACGCCACCGCCACACCCGCCTATGACTTCCGGAGCCTGCGCGAGCTGCGCCGGCGCGCCGGCCTGACCATCGCCGCCGTCGCCGGCCGCGCCGGCCTCTCCGCCGCCGTCATCTCCAAGCTGGAACGCAACCAGGCAACCCCCGAACTCGACACCCTCTTCCGCCTCGCCCGCGTCTTCGGCCAGACCGCCGCCGACCTGCTCCAGCTCGCCGAGGCCCGCACCGCCCAAATCCAGCACGCCACCGCCCATGCCGCCGGCGAGTTCCACTTCCGGGAAGTCCGCTTCGCCAACCTCCGCGCCCTCCTCGGCGAGGCCGCCCGCGGCGCCCGCCTCTCCCGGCCGGAAGTCCACCGGGACGACCACGAGGTGATCTGGGCCCTCGCCGGCCGCCTCCGCGTCACCCTCCCCCGGGAAACCCACCTGCTCGCCGCCGGCGACGCCATCCAGTTCGACGCCATCTGGGAGCACACCTACGAGGCGCTGGACGACTGCCGCTTCCTCCTCCTCCACCTCGCCAAGCACAAACGGTTCTGACCGGGAGACCTGACCCATGGACGAGACCCTCCGCCACCGGCACGCCAAGTTCCACTACCAATCCCTCGCCGAACTCCGCGCCGACATCGCCGAAATGGCGCTGGAGATCCCGCTCAGCGCCGGCCGCAGCCTTTTCGCCGCCCCGCTCACCGTCGCCGGCCGCACCATCCCCAACCGCCTCGTCATCCATCCCATGGAAGGGTTCGACGCCACACCCGACGGCGCGCCGGGGCCGCTGGCCAGCCGCCGCTACCAGCGCTACGCGGCCGGCGGCGCCGGCCTGGTCTGGGCCGAGGCCACGGCCATCCTCCCCGAGGCGCGCTCCAACCCCGGCCAGTTCTGGCTGCATGCCGGCAATGTGGACGCCTACGCCCGCCTCGTCCGCGACCTCCGCGAAACCGCCGCGAAGGAACACGGCCACCGCCCGCTGCTGCTCCTCCAGCTCACCCATTCCGGCCGCTACAGCAAGCCCGCCGGGAAGCCCACGCCGCTCCTCGCCCACCACAGCCCGGTGCTGGATCCGGCCATGAACCTGGCGCCCGGCGTGGAACCGGTCAGCGACGACTACCTCGCCGCCCTCCCCGCCCATTTCGCCGAAAGCGCCAAGCTCGCCGCCCAGGCCGGCTTCGATGGCGTTGACCTCAAGTGCTGCCACCGCTACCTCCTCTCCGAACTGCTCGCCTCCCACACCCGCCCGGGCCGCTACGGCGGCAGCTTCGAGAACCGCACCCGCCTGCTGCGCGAGGCCCTCGCCGCCGTCCGCGCCGCCGCCCCCGGCCTCCTCCTCACCGTGCGCATGAACGCCTACGACGCCATCCCCCACCCCTACGGCTTCGGCATGGCCACCGACGGCTCCCTCGCCGGCGACCTCAGCGAACCGCTGGAGCTGATCCGCCAGCTCCGCCAGTTGGGGGTGGAACTGGTCAACATCTCCATCGGCAACCCCTATTTCCAAGCCCATTACGGCCGCCCCTACGACCTGCCGCTGCGCGGCCTCACCTCGCCGGCCGAACACCCGCTGGCCGGCATCGAGCGCTTCGTCAAGATCACCCGGGCCATCCAGCTCGAATTCCCCGACCTGCCCATCGTCGGCACCGGCTACTCCTGGCTGCGCCAGTTCCTCCCCGACGTCGCCGCCGGCATGCTCGAACGCGGCTGGGCCAGCCTCATCGGCATCGGCCGCCAGGCCTTCGCCTACCCCGACCTGCCGCGCGACCTGCTCGCCCACGGCGCGATCCGCCCGGAGAAGTGCTGCGTCGCCTGCTCCGGCTGCACCCAGCTCATGCGCGACGGCGTCGCCACCGGCTGCGTCATCCGCGACAGCGCCCACTATTCGCTGCGGAAGCGCTGACTGCCCGCCCGCGGCCGCCCGCACCGCCATCAACCGAAAGGGAACACCATGAAACGAGTGGCATTAGTGACCGGCGGGGCCCGGGGCATCGGCCTCGGCATCTCCAGCGCCCTGCTGCGCGAAGGCTTCGCCCTGGCCGTGGCCGGGACGAAACCGGCCGGCGAGGTGGCGGAGCCGCTGCGCGAACTGGCGGAACAGGCCCAGCCGGGCCGCGAAGTCCGCTACTTCCAGGCCGACATCAGCCGGCGCGAAGACCGGGAGCGGCTCCTGGCCGGGATCGAGGCCGCCTTTGGCGCGCTGCACCTCCTGGTCAACAACGCCGGCGTCGCCCCCCAGGTGCGCACCGACCTGCTCCACGCCAGCGAGGAGAGCTTCGACCGCGTGCTCGGCATCAACCTGCGCGGCCCCTACTTCCTCACCCAGGCCGCGGCCCGCTGGATGATCCGCCAGCATCAGCAGGATGCGGCGTTCGCCGGCGCCATCGTCAACGTCTCCTCGATCTCCGCCGAGGTCGCCTCCGTCAACCGTGGCGAATACTGCATCTCCAAGGCGGGGGTGGGGATGGCGACCAAGCTCTGGGCGGCGCGCCTGGCCGAGTTCGGCATCGGCGTCTACGAGGTCCGGCCGGGGATCATCGCCACCGACATGACCGCGGGGGTCAAGGAGAAGTACGACCAGTTGCTGCAACAGGGGCTCTGCCTCCAGGCGCGCTGGGGCACCCCCGCCGACGTCGGCAAGGCCGTGGCCCTGCTCGCCCGGGGCGACCTGCCCTATTCCACCGGCCAGGTGCTGGTCATTGATGGCGGCCTGACCCTGCCCCGGTTCTGACTAAACCGCCGCGCCAGCGGCTGAACCCGTTTTTTTTCCTGGCAGCGCTTCCCCAGGCTGGCCCGAAGTGCAACAACGGTTGGCGAAGTCAAGATCCTTCACCCGCAACTGGCATAGCTCGGTCAGCCGCAAGCCAGCGCCATACAGCAGTTCGATGGCGGTGCGATGCGGCGAGTAATGGCGCAGGCGCAACGCCGCCACCAAGCGCCGCTCAGTTTCGCTGGCACCTGAGGGTATGGGTTTCCCGGAGCCAGGAGAAACCGTGGTGGACGGAACCTTCGGATCACCGCCGACGCTCCCCTTTCGGAATTGGTGATAATAGATTCTGATGGCCGTGTCCGCTTGCGCAACCTGCCAATCGGGAGTTCCGGAAGCCGTCGCCAGGGTTTCGAGAAAGGTCAGGCGGCAAGCCTCAAACCCTTCTGCCTGGCGCGGCGCCGCAAACTCCAGGAACCGTCGGATCCAGAGCACATAGTAGGTCAGGTGCCGCTCCGGAACCAGGCGGCGCCCCGCCAGGAACCGGCGGAACTCCTCCAAGACCGCATTCATCTGCGTGGACATGACTGCACCTTTCCTGCCAAAGACATGGCCGCTAATAATTAATAGTGCATAAAGGCCCGAAAGTCAAGCGCGCCGCGAAGATTTCAGGCAACCACTTGCCATGCAGAATCTTAAACCTTCGGCAGGGAACCGTCGGGCCGGCGTCAATGCCGGGATGGACCGAAAAACCGTTAAGCACGGCGAAATCCCGGCAAACACGGCGCGGCCCCGCACGAAAGCTTGCATTCCCCGCCGCTGGCGAGTATAGTATTTGTCAATGGCCAACCGCGGCGGGAATCTCTGGCTCAACCGATTGCGGAAGAGGCGGTTGTCGCGTCTGGCAGCTCCGGACGGCAGTCGCCTCCCCGTCCGATTCGGCCGGCAAACACGGAAAAACCGTTCAATAACAAGTTCTGCAACAAATGAGGATGATAGTCGATGACGGCGGCGAAGAAACAAATGGCCGGATTCATGGTGGTGATGATTATTTCATCGCTGGTAGCCATTGCCATCTTGGCATTTGCCAAAGCACGTGATGTCTCCCATCGGAATGCCTGCATCAACAACATGAAGATGATCGATTCGACGAAGGAGACCTCGGCACTGCTGTACGCCCCCAGGGGCTGTAAACCCATCCCAGAGCAAGAGCTTCCGGAGTACCTGAAGAACGAGTCTTCCAAATTGGTATGCCCAAAGGGCGGTCGCTACACAATCAAGTCGCCCGGTGAAGAACCACAGTGTTCAGTGCATGGATCGATGTCTGCCGCAATGCAAAGAAAATAGATTTGCCGAACAAGCGGGTGGAGCGTATTTTTTGCCCGCGGCGGGAAAAAAAACCGCTCACCCGTAAAGTTCGGCCACGAGATGAATATGAAGGAGAAGGCATATTTCCACACCATTGACGGCGGAAAGGAGATCACCTTCAAGGAATCGGTGGGGCAGTTGGTGTTTGTCGGCATCCTGTACGCAATCGGGTACACTTGTTTCTTCGTAGCACTTCTCAACCTTTTTGTGTTACGACCATTGCCTCTCAGCGGTTTGCTGTCATCGGTGGCTTGGATCGCCATATTTCTTTCCGCCGTCGTGTCGGGTTGCCGCAAGAACGGAACCCGGCAACATTTTGTCAACGTTCTGGGGCATTTCATCCGAAACAGGTTCGCGCAGTTCATGTCAGACGACGCAGGTGGGTCAATCCTCTGTTTTGGGTACAGATGCGGAACCAGACGGTACTACTTTCTGAAGTTGCGACCGAACGGGATCAACTCGGTAGATTGGGGGCCAGGACAAGGAAATAATCCCGTGAAGGACAACGACTGGAATGTTGCCATGTGGTTTGAGACAGCGTCGATAGTATTTGATGGAACTCATGATGGCCTGGGCATCTTCATCGTTGGTCCTTCTGGGCACAAAGCAGGTCGAGAAGCGTTTGGAAACGGGTTCATAGATTTCTTGAAAGCGAATCAGGTGCAACTCACACTGCCACCAAAAGTCTTACTGGGACAGTCCGGCGACGTCGTGGAGCCCTTGCACCCGATGGGAAGAATCAGGGTCGGAACGGATGAATACGCTGCACGCCCACTCGAACGGATGATCAAGAAAGGAAGCAAGGTTGTGATTGAGGAAATCAGGGGCACGTCAATCTATGTAAGACAAAGAAACGGGCCGAACCAAGCCTCGGAGGTTACGGCTCGCAAGCTCGCCGAACCTCAAGGCTGACGTTCGCCGGAAGGACTCCATGAGTTCAATACCTCCGAAAAACAATTGGATGCAGTGGCTGCTCGTGCTGGCTGGCCCAGCATCCTGGCCCGTTGTGTTTGTGCTTGCCCTGTTGATGTCCCGTGGGGTGGACGGCGGATGGGTGGGCATGGCAGTGATGTTCACCGGCTTGGGCGTGATCCTGCTGATTCATGTGATAGCCCCCCTGTCACTGGTCACATCAGCAGTCCGCAGACGACGAGCTGGGACAGGGGTCGGCAAGTTAGTGATCTCAGGTTTGTGCTATTACGGCTTGGTTGCAGTTGTTGCGCTTCTTCTCAGCGGTCCCAGTGAGTTGTGGAGTGACTCCTGCGAAGTGCTTAGTGCTTTGTTCAGAGTCGGATGACACGACTCACGGCCAACCATCCGATGAGCCGAACAGCGGGGAGCGCGTTCGGCTCGGCAGCGAGAGCGGGCGTCATTGCCGCGCTCCCCGCTGTCGGCTATCTTAAGCGTTCGCACCTTGGCGGGGATGATAAAGAGGGGGAAAAACATATAGTGGTTTTCAGAAAACGGAGGCATATAAATGATTAAAGAATTCAATGTGGTAATTGAGTTGGATGAGGACGGTTATTTCGTTGCGTCGGTACCTGCCCTGCGCGGGTGCCACACTCAGGCCAAGTCGTTGGATGTGCTGATGAAAAGAATCAAGGAAGCCATTGAGTTGTGCTTGGAAGTGGAGGAACCGGTATCCAACCAGTTCGTTGGCGTCCAACGCGTGGCGGTGATGGCATGAGCACCTTTCCCGCACCAACCGGGATGCAACTCATCAAGGCGCTTCGAAATTCTGGATTTGAGGTGATCCGGATCAAGGGCAGTCATCACTTTCTTCGTCACCCAGACGGGCGCGCCACCGTTGTTCCCATGCACCGTGGTGAAACCATCGGCCGCGGCCTTCTTGCCCAGATCCTTCGGGACTGCGAGATATCCCGGGATGAGTTACAGAACGAACTGTAAGTGCGAACAAACGGCTCCATCGGACGGCTGCGCCGCCCGCTGAGCCTTGGCGTTGGGCCAAACGGAAAAGGAGAACCACAATGCCAACAATCTCGATGTTTTATGGCATTTTGATACAGATGTATTTTTACGACAACAAGAAGCACCAATGTCCCCACCTGCACGCTGAATACGGCGAGCACCAGGTGACGGTTGGCATCGAGGATGGTGCCATATTGGCTGGAAGTCTGCCCACTGCCAAGATGAAGCTGGTTCAGGCTTGGGTCGAAATACACAAAGAGGACCTACTGACCGACTGGAAGCTGGCGGTTGCGGGTGAGCCAGTGTTCAAAATTGAACCCTTGAGATAGAAGGATAGTCGCCATGGACACCATTACCAAAGCGATTCCGTTGGACGATTACCGAATTGACATTCTGACCAGCAGTGGCATTTCGGGTGTCTTTGATGTCAAGCCATACCTGAAAGGTTCGGCATTCAAAGAACTTGCGGACCAAGCTTATTTTCGTCTGGTGCGGCCTGCGCACCACGGAATTATGTGGCCAAATGAACAAGATTTTAGTTCGGATACCATTATCTTTGACATCAAGAAGTCCCAACCATCGGCTTCAGCGGACGGCGTTCCGCCGCCCGCTGAGCCGTAGCGTTGGGTGACAGACGAAAACGGATTGTCCACAAACCCAAAGGGAGGTATATTTCCGCATGACAACAGCACTACAGGAACTGGAAACGTTGTCCGTCTCGGAGCGCGTGCAAATCGTGGAGGATCTGTGGGACAGCATTGCGCGAAGCAACGCGAAGCTGCCCGTCCCGCAGTGGCAGAAGGATGAGCTGGCCCGGCGGAAAGCGCGCTACCTGCGCAATCCCGATTCCGGCGAAACCTGGGATCAAGTCAAGCAGTCCATTCTCCAACCGAGATGACTGAGACACCCATCCTTCTCCCCGAGGCCAAGGCGGACGTGGCGGACGCCTACCTATGGTACGAAGAACAATCGCTGGGACTCGGCATGGAGTTTCTGCGCTGTGTCGAGACCGCGCTTCTTGCGATCCAGCGAACCCCTCTCGGCTATCCGACGGTTCATGAATCCTACCGCAGGTCACTTGTCCGTCGCTTTCCCGTCGCCATCTTTTTCGAGTTTGTGCCGGATTAGAATCGCTGTGTCGTCTATTCGGTCTTCCATTGCTCCCAAGACCAGGAGAAGTGGAGGAGCCGACTGGCGACATAGCAACCAAACACCGAACCAGCAAATGCTGCCTATCGCGCTCCGCGCTCAGGCAGATTTGCGCCGTTCCCGGAGAGAGATGAATGCCCGCGGGGGATGACACGATCATCGCCTCGGGCGTGAGCCCGTGGAACTGGCTTTCGGAATCGGGATCGGGGCCGGCTCCCAGGCCGGTCCGCCGGCAAGATGGCCCCGGCTGGGGCCGCCGCCTCACCAGCGGATGAACCAGAGGGCGCGCCCGGTGCCATGCCCGCCGCGGCGCCCCCAGCCGGCCAGCCCCTTGAACAAGTTGCAGGAAAAGTCGCCGGCGGGCGCGCGCCGGTACTCGGCCAGGGGGAAGCAGGACCAGCCCAGCGCCGCGTCGGGCGTCTGCCGCCGCCACTGGAGGAGCCCCCAGAGCAGCTCGTGGCTGACCCCTTCGCCGTGGCGCTCCTGGCGGTAGAGGGTCCAGAACGGCGCGTAGTTGCGCTCGATGGCGTCGGCCCGGCGGGCCGGCCAGAGGGCGAGCACCCGCGTCGTCGCCGCGTCACCCTGCCGGTCCTGGCTCCACAGCGGCCAGAGCAGGCGGTACTGCCAAGCCGGGTGGCCGTTGGCCCGCTGGCGGCCGGTGGACTCCCAGTAGAGGAGGAGGCGGCCACGGGTGGTGGCTTCCGTGTCGCCGCCCACGAACCGGCCGTCCAGCCAGAACGGCCAGAGGATGTAGGAGGATTCGCGATGCCACTGGCGCTGGCGGCCGTAGAACGGCCAGAGCTGGAGCTTGTCCGCCTCGGCCTCGGGCTTGCCGGCGGCGAGGTCGCGGCGGTAGAAGGGCCAGGGGGCGTAGAGCCGTTCCCGTTCCGGCCCGGACTCGCCGCTGAAGAACGGCCAGAGGCAGGTCCAGCTTTGGTGCCGCGGCGTGCCGGCGGCGTCGCGGTGGACGTAGCGCCCGTACAGCGGCCAGAGCAGCCAGCCGGAACCGCTCCCGCCGCGGGCGTCGGCGCGCCGTTCCTGGCGGTGCCAGAAGGGCCAGAGGATGGCCGTCCGCCGCTCCCGTTCCGTCTCGGCGCTCAGCCAGAAAGGGAAGACCCGCCGCTTGCGCACCCCCGGCCCGTCCGTCCAGCCGACGACCGGCCAGAGCCAGCTCTGGCTGACCGTCGCCCCCTTGCGGGTGCGCAGCCAGAGCGGGAAGAGGGCGAAATCCACTTCGTCGAACGCCAGGATGTCGCCGATCCGGCCGCCGACGGGGAAGAGGGCGAAATAGCGCCGCCCCTGGTCGTTGGTGCCGGTGAAGAGAAGCGGCAGCAGCCACCAGCGTTCCCGCGGGGCGCCGGCGCTGGCGGTATGGAGGAAGGGGATCACGAAGGTGTGGCCGCCATCCGGCCGCTCCCGGCTGAAGCCGAAGGGCCAGAGGAAATCCTGATCGGCCAGCCCCAGCGTCGCATCCCGGAAATCGGTGTACAAGGGGCGGGGCAAGGCGCGCAGGCGGAACCGGCCGTCCGGCGAACTGCGCCGTTCCAGCAGCGGCCCCGCGGCCCGCCAGTCGGGGGCCGCCGCCGGAGCGGCCGCCCGGGCCGCCAGGGGCGCCCAATCGAACTCCGCCCGGGCGGCCGGCGCCCCGCCCGCCGCCAGCACCAGCAGCAATCCCAGCCACCATCCCCAGCGTCCCATTGCCCGGCCCATCCCATTCTCCTCGGAAAGCCCTGCCCGTCCATTGCCGCTCCGGCAACGGCCATCCATTGTACTCCGCCCGCCGCGAAATGCAACGCCCCGCCGGGGCATTGCGGAGTCCGCAGGCGCCCCATGGGGACAGGTGAATTCGGCCACGGGGGCGATTCCCAAGTTCCAAAAAGGTGGCCGGCCCTTGGCAACTCTGGTTCGGGGATTTACATTGCCCTTCCGTTTTTGTGTTCCGGCAGTGCGGGCGGGCAGTTGTGGTTGCGGGTTCCGCCGCGCACCACCCCGCCCTCCCCTCCGGCCGCCGCCGCTGGCGGTTGCCCGGGCGCCCCCATCAACCCAAAAGGAAAATCATCCATGTCGGTTTCCCTGATCCTGCCGCTGGCCGCCGCCGCCGCGAACTCGTCGCAAGGTGGGGGGCTGGGAATGCTCCTGCAGTTCGCCCCGCTGATCCTGATCTTCGCGGTCATGTACCTGCTGCTGATCCGCCCCCAGCAGAAGAAGCAGAAGGAGCACGAGGCGCTGCTTGGCCGCCTCAAGGCCGGCGACCGGGTGCTGACCAGCGGCGGCATCTACGGCACGATCACCGGGGTGACGGAGAAGGCCTTCCAACTGAAGGTGGCCGACGGCGTGGTGGTGGAAATTTCCCGCGGCGCCGTGGCGACCGTGATCCAGGAAGGCGCCGGCGAGAATTGAAGGCGGAGTGACGCACGCCTCTCCAGGCGCGGTTCCAGTTCCGCGGCCGGCTGGCCGCGGACAGATGGCATTCTGACGGGAGAATCCGGATGAAATCCTTGTGGTGGCGGCTGGCAATCGTGGGGTTGGTCCTGGGTGCCTGGATCAATTCCTTCTTCCCGGTGAAGGACCGGGACTTCCTGGCGACCTTCGCGTCGCTCGCGGCCCCGCAACTGGCGGAGCGGCGCGGCCAGGACACGGCCGAGGCCCGGCAGGCCCTGGCGGACTTCGACCGGCTGCTGGCGCGCACCCGCGAACTCCTGGCGCAGCCGCCCGTGGGGGAGGATGGCAAGCCCCGGCCGCTGGCGCCCTCGCTCGCCCTCAAGCAGGCGGCCAAGGGGCTGGAGGAGGGGCGGCGCATCCAGTTGCGCGACTTCGTGGCGGTCCCTGGCAACCCCAAGGCCTCCAACGACCTCGTGATCAGCTTTGTCCGCAAGAAGTCGCAGGGCAAGTTCCGCCTCGGCCTCGACCTGCGCGGCGGCACCGAGTTCATCATCGGCTTCGACCCCGGCAAGGTCCCCGAGGGCCGCACCGTCGTGGATGTCCGCGACAACATCCTGGAGATCCTGCGCAACCGCGTGGACGCCATGGGGGTGGCCGAGCCCGAGATCAAGCCGGTCGGCCCCAACTCCATCTCCCTGCGCATGCCGAGCGTCACCGAAAACGAGAAGGAGGACATCCGCCGCACCATCCAGCAGACCGCCAAGCTCGGCTTCCACCTGGTGCATCCGGACAACGACGCCCAGCTCATGCAGTTCCGCCAGAACCCCCGCACCTACCTGCCGCCACCCGGCTATGAAGTCCGGGAGATGGAGGTCGAACACAACGGCGAGCAGCGGATCGAACACCTGCTGGTCAAGACCCGGGACGAACCGGTCAAGGGCGACCAGTTGGACCGGGCCGTGCCGACCTTCAACGAGTTCGGCAACTATTCGGTCAGCCTCCGCTTCAACGCCGCCGGCGCCAAGGCCTTCGGCCAGGTCACCGCCGACAATGTGGGCAACCGCATGGCGATCGTGCTGGACGGCCGCATCTACAGCGCGCCGCGGATCAACGAGCCGATCTGGGGCGGCGGCGCCGAGATCAGCGGCTCCTTCTCCCCCGAGGAGGCGCAGCAACTGGCGGTGGTCCTCCAATGCGGCCGCCTCCCCGTCTCCATCTCCATTGACAGCGAATTCGGCACCGACCCGACCCTGGGCGCGGAGTCGATCCGCGCCGGCGTCCTGGCCTGCGTCGCCGGCGCCCTGGTCGTGGTGCTGTTCATGCTGTTCTACTACCGCCTCTCGGGGATCGTCGCCGTCACGGCGCTGGCGGCCAACCTGGTGCTGCTGGTGGGCACCATGACCCTGCTGCCGGCCACCTTCACCCTGCCCGGCCTCGCCGGCATCGCCCTGACCGTCGGCATGGCGGTCGACGCCAACATCCTCATCTTCGAGCGCATCCGCGAAGAGCTGGCCAACGGCAAGAGCCTGGAGAACGCCGTGCGCACCGGCTTCAGCCGCGCCTTCCTCACCATCTTCGACTCCAACATCACCACCCTCTTCACCGGCCTGATCCTGATGCGCTTCGGCACCGGCTCGGTCCGCGGCTTCGCCGTCACCCTGATCATCGGCCTGGTCGCCAACCTCTTCACCGCCGTCTTCTTCAGCCGCGCCCTCTTCGAACTGATGCTCACCCGCTTCGGCCTGAAGAAACTGCGGATGCTCCAGCTCTTCCGCCATCCCAACATTGACATCCTCCGCCACCGCAAGTGGACCTTCGCCTTCTCCGGGCTGCTCATCCTGCTGGCGCTCGGCGCGATGGCCGTCCGCGGCCGCAATGCCCTGGGCACCGACTTCACCGGCGGCACCGTCATCACCTACAGCTACCACCTGCCCGCTGGCGCGGCCAAGCCGGCGGAAGGGGAGGTGCGCAAGGCCATTGAAGCCACCGGCCAGAAGGTCGTCCGGATCGGCTCCAAGTATGCCGGCATGGCCGAGGAGCACCAACTGGAGATCGTGCTGCCGGTGGTGGCCGCGGCGGAAGGGGAAACGCAGACACCGCTGGCGGCAATCGGGACGGCGCTGGAAAAGCAGTTCCCGCAATACGCGTTCAAGCAGCTCCAGACCTACCGCGTCGGCGGCCTGGTCGGCGCCCAGTTCCAGAAGCGCGCCATCCTGGCCATCCTCCTCTCCTGGCTCTCCATCATCCTCTACGTCTCCTTCCGCTTCGAGTTCGCCTACGGCGTCGCCTCCGTGCTCGCCCTGGTCCACGACGTGATCATTGGCGTCGGCCTCTACCTGCTCTGCGGCCGCGAAATCTCCCTGACCGTCCTGGCCGGCATCCTCACCATCATCGGCTACTCGATCAACGACACCATCGTCGTCTTCGACCGCATCCGCGAAGGGTTCGCCCTGAAGCGCGGCCTGACCTACGGCGAAGTGGTCAAGGCCAGCATCAACGAAACCCTCTCCCGAACCGTGCTGACCTCGGCGACCACCCTCTTCTCCGTGCTTGCCCTCTTCTTCCTCGGCGGCGGCGCCCTCAACGACCTGGCGCTGCTCATGTTCTTCGGCATGATCACCGGCACCTATTCCTCGATCTTCATCGCCAGCGCCATCATCGTCTCCTGGCACAAGCGCCTGCCCGCCCACGTCGTCGCCGCGGAACCGGAACCGGAACCGGCGACAACCGCCTGACGAAGACCCGGGCAACCTTTCTTGCCGTCTCTCCCGCCGGCTCCGCCTCAGCGGCTCGCCGCTGGGGCGGTTCCCGGTTGCTTTTCCGGGATCGCCCACGCCGCGCCGGCTGGGAAAATAGTCGGCATGTGACTTGGCAGATTCAAGCCGAGTGCCTATATTGTCCTGAATTGTCGCGTTCCCGCGCCCGGGCGAACGGCTGCCGGCCCTCCAACCCCAGCGCCAAGGCTGGCAGCCCCAAAAAAAGCGCGCCGCGGCGCCCTGGGCGGCATTGCCGCCACCGTTCGCCACTGCCAGGAGGTTGACGCCATGCACCTTGCATCCTTTCTCAGCCCCAAGCGGATCGCGTTGCGCCTCGCGGCCACCGACAAGCGCGTGCTGCTGGAACAGTTGGTGGCCAGCCTGCCGCTGCCGCTCGGGGTGGCCGAGGAACCGTTGCGCACGCAAATCCTCCAGGCCACCCTGGCCCGCGAGGAACAGGCCTCGACGGGCGTCGGCGCCGGCCTGGCCTTCCCCCATGCCCGCATCCCGGACCTCAAGAAGCCGCTGCTGCTCTTGGCCACCCTACAGGAGCCGCTGGCCTACGGCAGCATCGACGAGCAGCCCGTGCGGCTCCTCTGCCTCGTGGCCGTCCCCGCCGCGGCCCCGACGGTGTTCCTGAAAATCATGGCGCAGCTCAGCCGTTTCTTCGCGGACGAGGGGAACCGGCAAGCCTTCCTGGAATGCCCAACCCCGGAAGCCGCTTTCCAGCTCATCCGGGACGCCGAGCTGCCCATTGACGTGCCGATTCTCCTCCGCGACATCATGCGCCCCCCCTTGCCGCACGTCTACAGCGACATGCCCCTCAAGGACGCCACCCACCAGATGCTGATGCACCACATCGGCGCCGTGGCCGTCCTGGACCGCCAAGAGCGGATTGTGGGCGAACTGAACTGCGACCAGCTCTTCCGCTACGGCCTGCCCGATTTCTTCAGCCGCCTCCAAAGCGTCTCCTTCATCCGCGAATTCGACCCCTTCGAGAAATACTTTGAGAAAGAGGCGAACTGCGTCGCCGGCGACGTGATGGATCCGCGGCCGGCCATCCTCCCGGAAGACGGCACGCTGCTGGAGGCGGTGTTCGCCCTCGCCGTGCAGAAACACACGAACCTCTATGTCGTCGATGCGCAACAGCGATGGGTCGGGATCGTCGACCGGATCGCGGTGCTCGACAACATCATCCACATGTAAGGAAAGGCGGGTTGGTGCCATGATGCTTTCCGTTCTCATTTTCCTCGCCTGCTACGCCCTGATCGTGACCGAAAAGTTCAACAAGACGATCATTGTCCTGGTTGGGGCCGCCGCCGCCATCCTGCTCCATCAGATCGATAGCCAGGAGGCCTTCGCCAAGGTGGACCTGAATGTGGTCTTCCTGCTGATCGGCATGATGATGATCGTCAACATCCTCGCCCTCAGCGGGGTCTTCGAGTGGACGGCCATCACCCTGGCCAAGAAGTCGCGCGGCAACGGCATGTTCATCCTCTTCGCCTTTGTCATCCTCACCGCCGTCCTCTCTTCCTTCCTCGACAACGTCACCACGGTCATCCTGATCGCCCCCATCACCATCCTGATCACCCAAATCCTGGAAATGCCGACCGTCCCATTCCTGATCCTGGAAGCCATCTTCTCCAACATCGGCGGGACGGCAACCCTCATCGGCGACCCCCCCAACATCCTGATCGGCTCCCAAGCCGGGCTGACCTTCAACGAGTTCCTGGTCAATTTGTCGCCGGTCATCATCCTCATCACGCTGGCGTCCGCGGCGCTGCTGTTCCTGACCTTCCGGAAAAAGGCCCAAACCCGCGAGTCCGCCCGGGCGCTCATCATGAAGGCCGACCCCCAAAAGGCCATCATCAATCCAATGATCCTGCGGCGGGGGCTGCCCATCTTCGGCCTCGTCCTGGTCGGCTTCTTCCTGGCCCACGTCCTGGACATCGAGCCAGGCATCATTGCCCTGGTCGGCGCCTTCCTGATGGCGGGGATCTGCCGGATCCACCTCCACGAAGTCATGGGCAAGGTCGAGTGGGAGACGATCCTCTTCTTCATCGGCCTGTTCATGCTGATTGGCGCCCTGGAGGTCAAAGGCGTCTTTGAATTCCTGGGGCATGAAATGGTCGCGCTGACCAAGGGACAGTTGCTCCTGACCGCCCTGAGCATCCTCTGGGTGAGCGCCTTGGCCTCGGCGGTGGTGGACAACATCCCGCTGGTCATCGCCATGATCCCCCTGATCAACACCATCATCCCGGAGTTCGCCCAGAGCATGGGCATCGCCGGCGACCCGGCCGCCATCCACTCCCAGATCAAGGCCCCCCTCTTCTGGTCCTTGGCCCTGGGCGCCTGCCTCGGCGGCAACGGCACCCTGATCGGCGCCTCCGCCAACGTGGTCATCTCCCAGATCGCCCACCGCAACAACTACAAGCTCTCCTTCCTCGACTTCACCCGCCAAGGGGCCGTCTACATGCTCCTGAGCCTCCTGATCAGCAGCGCCTACATCGCCCTGCGCTACTTCTAACTCCCTTCGAAGCGTGCCGGGTGACCAGCAAAATCTTCGCGTTGACTTCGTGTCCTTCGTGGTGCAGGTTTTAGTTTCACTGGGTGCTAGGCCGCCGCCAACGCCGTGGCCCGGAATCACGCGATTCTCATCGGGAACCCCTTGACAACCCCCGCCGCCGGAACCATGTTGGAACCCGCGGGCAAGATCCCCGCCAAGCTCCGCCCGAGCCCCCCACCACTCCGCCGCCGGAGGACGCATGCCCCGGCCCACTCCCCCACCAGCCACTCCCCCACCAGCCACCCCGCCTGCCCAACCGGCGGCGACGGAATTGCTGGCCAATGCCCTCGACCAGCGCTGGCAAAGCTGCCGCGACCAGCTCAAGCGCTGCCGCCAGGAAAAACTCGCCCCGGACGCCGTGCATGACCTCCGCGTCGCCATCCGCCGGCTCCTGGCGCTCCTCGACCTCCTCGCCGACCTGCCGCCGCTGCCCGGCAGCCTCCGCGCCGTGCGCAAGCCGCTCCGCCGCCTCCTCGACGCCCTCAGCCGCCTGCGCGACAGCCAAGTCCAGTGCCAACTGGCCGCCAAACTCGCCGCGCCCGACGCCACCACCCGCCGCCTCTTCCGCCGCTGGCTGGCCGGCCGGGAGGCGAAACGGCGGCCGCGCGCCCGCCAACGCCTCTTGGCCTTCCCCGCCGGCCAATGGGCCAAGCCGTTCCGGCAAGCCGCGTGCGGACTCCGCACCGCCGCCGCCGCGGAACCGGCACGGGAACGCTGCCGCCGCGCCGTCCGGCAGCCCCTCGAAGAAGCCTGGCGCGACGCCGAAAAGCGCCGGCAACGCCTCTCCCCAACCGATCCGCACTCCCTGCACCGGCTACGGCTCGCCCTCAAGGAATACCGCTACGCCCTGGAGGCGCTGCTGCCCCTGCTGCCGCCCGGCGGCGACCACCTCCTGCGCCAGCTCCGGGCCGCCCAAACCCGGCTGGGCGGCATCCAGGACCTCCGTGTCCAAGCCGCCCTGCTGGCCAAGTGCGCCGCCCAGGCGCCGGCCGCCGCCGCCGGCCGCCTCAGCGGGCTGGAAAAGTCCGTCCACCGCCGCCTCGCCCGCCGCGGCCGCGCCTTCCTGGCCGCCGCCGCCCGCGCCCCCATCCCCGCCCCCAGCCCCGGATTTGCCGATTCGTTGGCGTTGGCAGTGAGGCGCTGGCCGAACGGTTGCCGTAATCGTAATCGGGCTTGACCGGTCCGGCACCCGAAAGGCACGGCCAGCGATTACGAGGACGAGGACGAGGACGAGAAAAGGCAACGAGGAAGGCCGAAGCCAACAAAGCGCTGGAGAGGGACGCCCGTGACCTCGCGCCCCTCATCGTGGCGTTCGCCAGCGGAGGGATTGCCAAAACGGGATCCATGGCGTACGTTATATCGCACGCAACAACGGAAGCACCATGACAACCATAACCGCCACCGAAGCCAGGAAGCAGCTATACGGTCTGCTGGACGATATCGCCGAATCCCACGAGCCGGTTCAGATTGCCGGAAAACGGCATTCGGCAGTTCTTATCGGCGAGGACGATTGGCGCGCGGTGCAAGAAACCCTGCATCTGACCAGCGTGCCCGGCATGCGGGAAGCGATTCTCAAGGGGCTGCGGACTCCGGTCGAGAAGTGTGCGAAGGAGCTAGGCTGGTGAACTGGACACTGGTCTACACGACGCAGGCAAAACGGGACGCGAAGAAGCTTGGACATTCAGGGCTGAAGCCCCAAGCGCGGAAGCTGCTTGATCTCCTTGCGCACAACCCGTATCAGACGCCGCCCCCCTACGAGAAGTTGGTCGGCGATTTGGCCGGTGCCTGCTCGCGCCGGATCAATATCCAGCACCGACTGGTCTACCAGATCCTTGATGACATCAAGACGGTCAAGGTCATCAGAATGTGGACGCACTACGAATAGATTCGCGAACCCGCAAATGCGGCCTACTCCGCTTCGCTCCGAGGCCGATTTCCCCCCCCGTCCCCATTCCCGTCCCCATTCCCGGCCATCCCGTCCATGACCGCCGCGCCCCACCCCACCCGCCGGGCCAAGGCCACCCAGGAAGCGCCGGCGGCTTATAGTACCTTTGCAACCGTTGCCCGCCACACCCCGCTTTCCCACGGGCCACGGCCGGCTGGCCAGGAGGGAACCATGGACGAAAGACACGACTGGGCCGCGGCGATCCTCACAACATTGCGCACGGACATCCGCAAGGGGTGGTCCGAGAAGCGGCTGCTGGCGGAACTGGGGGCCAAGGGGAAGCAGGCCCGGGCCTGCCTCGACGAACTGGCGCGGCTGGAGACGCAAGGGAAGGTCGAACACGACCGCAAGGGCTGGTGGCGGCTGGCGACAACAACAGCGGCGGCGGCGGAAGCCCCGGCGCACTCCCGGCGCGGCAAAGGCGGCGAACGGGAGGGGCGGCAGCGGCGGGGCGGCCGGCCGGCGGCCGGCGGCGGCGAGCTGGTCGAGGGCGTCCTGAGCGTCACCGCCGGCGGCGTCGGCTTCGTCGCCCCCGGCAAGGGGCGGGCGGACGTGTTCGTGCCGCCCCAGCATCTCTGCGACGCCTTGGGCGGCGACATCGTCCGCGTCGAGGTCACCGAGCCGGAACACCCCAAGGGGCCGGCCGGGCGCATCGTGGAAGTGGTCACGCCGGGCCCCGAACTGGTGGCCGGCGAATTCCGCGGCGGCATCCTCCGCCCCTTGCGCCGGGACCTGCCCCGGGAAATCCCCGTCACCCTGCCGCCGCGCATCCAACGCCCCCAGGACGGCGACTGGATCGCCACCCGCCTCAACCGCGAGGAATGGCGCGAACACGCCCGCCTCACCGCCGACTTCGCCGGCCTCTACGGCCGCGGCGATTCCGTCGAGGCCACCCTCGACGCGGTGATGGACGAGTTCGCCCTGCCCGACCCCTACACCGCCGCGCAAAACACCGAGGCCGGCCAACTCCGCCCCCGCCCTGACCTGCCGATCGAGGACCTGACCCACCTCACCGTCCTGACCATGGATCCGGTGGACGCCAAGGACTTCGACGACGCCCTCTCCGTCCAGCCCGGCTCGCGCCCCGACACCGTGGTGGTCGGCATCCACATCGCCGCCGTCGCCGCCTTCGTCACCCCGGGCCACTGGCTGGACGCGGAGGCGGCCCGCCGCGGCTTCACCTCCTACCTGCCGGGGCGCACCCTGCCCATGATCCCCCACAGCCTCTCCACCGGCCTGTGCAGCCTGAACCCGGAGGTGGAGCGGCTGGCGCACACCGTCTTCGTCGAACTCTCGCGCGAGGACGGCACCGTCCTCAAGACCCGCCGTTGCCACGGCCGCATCCGCTCGCGCAAACGGCTGACCTACGAGGAGGGGCAGGCGTTCATTGACTCCGGCGCGGCGCCCGGCTGGCCACGGGAGGTCCAGGAGACCTTCGCCGAACTGCTGGCGATCTCGCGCCGGCTCCGCCGCCGCCGGGAAGAGACCGAGCATTTCCTGGATCTGGCCGCGCCCGAGTTCCGCATCGTCTGCCGCGGCGCGCCGCTGAAGGTGGAACGGCTGGAACTGCGCCAGCCGCTGGAGGCCCACGCCCTGGTCGAGGAGTTCATGCTGCTCGCCAACTGGGCCGTCGCCGACGAAACCGTCCGCCGCCGCATCCCCGGCCTCTACCGCGTCCATGAAGCCCCCGCCCCCCGCGACCAGGCCCAGTTCCTCGACTGGCTCCACGACACCTTCAACCTCAAGCCGGGCCGCCTCGCCACCCGCGCCGCCATGAACCGCTTCCTCCTCAGCCTGCGCGACGAGACGGTCACCACCCTGGTCATGCAGGAGTTCCTCCGCAGCCTCCCCCGCGCCGTCTATTCCGCCACCTGCGCGCCGCATTTCGGCCTCGGCAAGGAACGCTACAGCCATTTCACCAGCCCGATCCGGCGCTACGCCGACCTGGTGGTGCATCAGCAGCTCGTCGCCGCCGACCTGAGGCAGCCCCACCGGCCGCTGGCGGAAATGGAACAGCTCGGCCACGACGTCTCCAAGCTCGAAGAACGCACCGACAACGCCTACTTCGCCGCCGCCGACCGGCTCAAGCTCCATTTCCTCCGCGACCGCCTCGCGGAAAACCCCGGACTGCTCCTGGACGGCATTGCCGCCCGCTACAACGCCGATGGCTTGATCGTCTATATTTCCCACTTCTCCCTGCGCGGCCTGGTGCCGGGCGACTCGGCGCGCCGCCGGCCGCCCTGCGGCGAACGGGTGCAGGTGCGCCCGGAGCGCCTCGACCCCGTCCGCGGCGAACTGGAACTGCGCCTGGTCGGCGGCGAGGGCGCCACCGATGCCGGCCCTGGCCGCCGGCCCCCGCCCCACCGCCCCCGGCGACGGCGGGAATGAACCGGGCGCCTTCTTTTCAGGAAAGGATTGATTTGTGCTGACCTTGATCTTCGGGTTCCTGGCCTTCGCGGCGGCCTTCGCGCTGGGCTGGGCCTTCTGGCCGTGGCCGCCCCATTCCAACCTCTGGGCGGGGCTCTTCGGCTTCATTGCCTTCCTCGCCGCGGCAATCCCCCTGAACCTGCGGGTGAAACGGCAGGTCGACCGGGTGTTCGGCAAGGTGCAAAAAATCCTGACGGACGGCCAGGCCGCCCTCCGCCGGCAGGCCGAGCAGATGCAGCGCGGCTTCAGCGGCTCCCCCAAGGCGATGCAGCCGCTGCTCGAGAAGCGGCAGGCCGAGCTGATCCGCGAGGCGCTGGCGGTGATCGACGAGATCGCGCCGCTCAAACGCTGGAGCCTGCTCGTCGAACGCCAGGCCAACACCGTCCGCGCCCAGTTGCACTTCCAGCTCAAGGAGTATGAGAAGTGCGACGAATACATGCGGAAGGCCCTGCTCTTCGACCCCTACGCCCTGGCCCTGAAGCTCGTCCGCATGTACGCCCGCGGCGAAAAGGCACCCCTGGAGAAGGCGCTGAAAAAGGCGACGCTCCGCTTCAAGGGCGAGAAGGGGCTGCTCTTCTACGCCCTCCACTCCTGGATCCTGGTCAAGGAAAACCGCATCCCGGAGGCCGTCGAACTCCTCGCCAAGGGCAAGGACGCCACCGGCAACGAGGTGCTGCGCCAGAACTGGGAGCACCTCGCCAACGGCCGGGCCAAGCAGTTCTCCAATGCCGGCCTCGGCGAACTCTGGTACGCCCTCCAGCTCGAAGCCCCCAAGCCCGTCCGGATGCGCCAGCCGCAGCCCCGCTTCCGCTGAGCGGGGAAGGGCGCCGCCCACCCATGGCCAGACAACAGGCGGCGGCCAAGGCCCATTTCATCGGCAAGCCCAATCCGCTGATGATGCGCCGCGCCCTGAAACGGCTCGGCCGCCGCCCCGCCGCCGCCCCCTGAATCCCCGCTGGCCGCCCCAACCGTCCCGCCGGATTGACATGGCGGTGGCGGCACGGTATAGTGCCACCAATGATTATCGCTACCACTAATGATAGCAGGGACGCCGCTTTGGCATCACCGGCGCCGGCGCTGGAGCGCGGGCTCGACCTGCTGGAGGCGGTGGCGGAGGCGCCGCCGGACGGGGTTGGCTTCACGGAACTGGCCGGACGCCTGGGCATCCCCCCCGCCTCCGCCGCCCGCCTCCTGAACATCCTGACCCGCCGCCAATTCCTCGCCAAGCAGCCGCAAACCGGCGGCTACCAACCCGGCCCGGCGCTCGGCCGGCTGGTGCGGCAGGCCACCCAGGAGGCGCGGCTGCGGTGGCACGCGGACCGGCTCCTGCACGCCCTGCGCGACGCCGCCGCCAACACCGCCGTGCTCTTCCTCCGGGATGGCGACAAGACCCGCTGCGCGCTCAAGCACATGCACGAACAATCACGGGTCATGCAGGAAGTGGGCTCGGTGCGGAGCGACCTCCTGAACTATCCCTGGGGCTGGATCTTCGCCATGGCGCTTCCCCGCGCCCGGGTCAAGCAGCTTTCGGAGCCTTGGACGATGACGGAGGTGACCCGGGAGGAGTACCGGCGCGGCCTGGCCTTCTACCGGCGGCACGGCTTCACCTTCGACCACAACCGCCGCAATGGCTGGCTGCGCTTCGCCGCCCCGGTATGTGCGGCGGACGGGACGTTGCTCGCGGCCGTCGCCCTGGGGCTCAACCGCTGGACGCTGCCGGAGTCCGAGATCCGCCGCCTGGGCGGCTTAGAGCTTATCTACAAATAATGAGTTGGCGAGCTATAGTATTCATGCACTGCAAGCCAAATTGGGAAGGCGGTGCGTGGAGAAACGATGATGGGACGCACGAAACCGTGGGAAGTGGGTGATTCCTTCTGGAGCCTGGCCGAACCGCTGGTTCCAACCGGGCCGCGGGCGGGAAGCCTGCGCCAGGATTACACCCGCAAGCCCGGCGGGGGCCGCAAGCCGACGTACACCGCACGGCAATATTT